>JAFZIY010000026.1 GCA_017554105.1 Prevotella sp.
ATAATTAAAAATTGGCGTGATTTTCTGCTTTTGAGTGAAATGTTAGAAATGGTGTAACTTACTGATATAAAACGACATGAAAAGAACTGAATATTCATTCGGTAAAATAGATTTCAACGGAAGTAGGGCAGTAATCCCGACATTTTGAAAAGCCAAGTGGTTGATTCCCAACAACTTGGTTTTTTCTTTTAATAGACATATATAACTGAAAATCTCTTTCGTGGGATAGCTATTAAATCCTTTGAGATACTAAGCAATATATAATAACACAAAATATAAAACGGGAAATCGGTTATTATGGAAATAGTATATAAAGACATTCATGACTTCAGGAAAGAGGACTTGCAAGACCTGTTCCTTTCTGTTGAATGGTCGTCAGGACATTTCCCTGACAAACTGGTCATTGCCATGCAGAACTTCGAAACAGTTTACTCCGCATGGGATGGCGACAAACTCGTCGGACTGGTATGTGCGATGGACGACAGTATAATGACAGCATACCTTCATTATATGCTGGTTCGTCCCGAATATCAGCAACAAGGCATCGGACACAAACTGCTGGAGATGATGAAAGAGCATTACGAGTCATATCTCCGCATCTGTCTGATTGCATATAATGCAGAGTTGGACTTCTACGAGTCATGTGGCTTCAAGAAAGCAGAAGACGCAAGTCCAATGTTCATCACAAGTCTTTGGACATAAGTTCACATATATGAATAATACACATAAACATAATCTGAAAACAAGGAACTATGAAAAGAATAGCAAAAGCCATCATTGAGCGTGCAAACGACGGTAACTACAGCGTATATATGGATGCCGACGACATGGGTTATCTTGTGACCGGCACTGGTAAAACTCAAGAGGAAGCAATAGAATGCTTCAAGAAAGGGTACGAGGACATGAAAAACTATTATGCAGAGGTAGGAAAGGAGTTTGAAGAAGCAGAGTTCGAATATGAGATTCCATCATAAATAAAGGACATAGATACACGACCTATGAGTCTTCCCAAGTTTATAATCACGATGGACGGCTATCTCCGTCTCGGCATGGTCAACATGCACGAGGATTTGCTACAGCCCGGCGACCAGTGCATCGGTGGCGGTTACTATTATTTCGATTATGCCTCAAACCGTATCCTGCTCGACAGGGAGTCATACGACTTCGGACGTCCCAAATGGCATTACCTGGAGGTGCTGAAGGTGCCTTCTGCCTATCGTGGTATGCGCATTATATATTATGATGACAGTTCCCACGAGGATTTTGAAGTCAGCGAGGAACTGAAAATAGAATACTATGACTGACTGGGATTTAATCTGGCGTTCACAGGACGAGATAAGGACAGTTGTTGATGCCGCTCTGGGTGAGTGCATCTGGAACCTTTGCTATTCACAGGAAAGGAATGCCATCGAACTGGAACTGACCAAGCATCTTGACGAAGAAACCGTCAGCGCCCTTTGCAGCCAGTTCTCCACTCCAGCCGATTATGACGGAGAGGGAAAGAACGGCACGAAATTCGTGTTCTTCATATGAGGCCATCGGCTGTCAATAATTCTTTGAAAAATCATTGGATTCATCCGACCTTTTCCTTGCCTCGGCATAGCCCATGCAGGCATGGCCTCTGCTCTCGGCTGCATAAAAACGTTCCTGAATATTTGCTTTTGCAAATTATTTTGCTTATCTTTGCAAAGAATCTATTACTAAATAAAAAGACAAAAGAAGAAATGAACGAACAACTGACACAGATAGCAGACGGATGGATGCAGAAGACGGCTCCCACGTTTAGTGACCTGTCAGAATCCATCATACAGACTCACCAGTCAGCACAGTATAGCGCCATCAAGGCCGTGAATCAAATGGCAACGCTTCGCAACTGGCTTATTGGCTGCTATATTGTTGAGTACGAACAGAAAGGCAGCGATAGAGCCAAGTATGGTGATCGGTTGTTGAAACGGCTGGAAGAGTGCGTGAATACGAAGGGACTGAATGTAACCTTGTTTCAGACTTCTCGACTCTTCTATACATACTATCCTCAACTTGGAGACTTAATTTATGCGACGCCGTCGCATAAATTGCAAGACAACCAAATTTGTGCGACGCCGTCGCATAAATTAATAACACCACCAAAAGAATTACTTGCAAAATTGTCTTTCTCACATATACGTGAGATTATGACCCAAGGCGATCCACTGGCTCGTTATTTCTATGAGACTGAATGCATCAAGGGTACCTGGTCTGTCAAGGAACTGCGTCGTCAGATATCCACCAACCTATATTTCCGTAGCGGAGTGAGCAAAAACCCAAAGAAATTGCTGGCATCCATAGAGCCGGAAAAGGACACGGCAGCCCTAACCATTCGCCAGCCCTTTGCTTTCGAGTTCCTGGGGCTGAACGCTAAAGATGTGATTACAGAAGACGACCTTGAAGATGCCCTTATCACTCATTTGCAAGATTTCCTGTTGGAACTTGGCAAAGGCTTTTGCTTCGAAAACAGACAAAAGCGTATGATTATCGATGACGAATATTATTTTGCCGACTTGGTGTTCTACAATCGCATCCTCCATTGTAGCGTCATCGTGGAATTGAAGAACGACGAGTTCCGTCATGAATATCTTGGGCAACTCAACGCATACGTGTCTTACTTCAAAGAGAATGAGATGCGCAAAGGCGATAACCCACCTGTAGGTATTTTGCTCTGCACTCGCAAGGGCGAGAAAATGGTGGAATATGCCATCGCAGGAATGGACAACAACCTGTTCGTCTCCACCTATATGCTTCAGTTACCCGACAAAGCCACACTTGAGAAGTTCTTGCATGATGAAATAAAGAAACAGGACTTATGAGATGAACGAAAAATATTCAAAAATACGAACGTTTTTTATGCAGCCGAGAGCAGAGGCCATGCTTGCATGGACTATGCCGAGGCAAGGAAAAGGTCGGATGAAATCCAACATTGAGTTCGCACCTTATATCTATTGACAAGAAAAAGGGAAAAATGACAAACATCAAAGATAATAAAGACTATCAACCTTTGGCAAACAGCAACATTAAGGAATACATCAGCACTGTTGGTCAGAAGTATCGGGCAGGTAATGCCACAGAACACACATACAGAGGTGCGCTGGAGCAATTGATTCAAAACCTATTGCCTAAACTCCGCATCGTGAACGAGCCCAAAAGGGAAAAATGCGGTGCGCCCGACTATATTGCCAGTCAAAAGGATGGTTTGCCTGTGTTCTATATCGAGGCAAAAGATATTGGCGACAACGACCTTGACGGACGCAATCCTCACGGACATAAGGAACAGTTCACGCGCTACAAACAGGCTCTTGACAACATCATCTTCACTGACTACCTGGACTTCCACCTCTACGAGCACGGTGAGTTTATCGATAGTGTCCGCATAGCCGAGGTGAAAGGCGACAAGATAGTGGCCTTACAGGAGAACGAAGAGAAGTTCCTCAGCCTTATCGAACATGTAGGCAATAATGCCATACAGAGTATCACATCTGCCTCGCGCTTGGCAAAACTGATGGCTGGCAAGGCACGTTTGCTGGCGAATATCATTAGTATGGCATTGAATGACGAGACCCATAGCGATGCTAATGACAACCTGTATAATCAGTATCTTACGTTCAAAGAATTTCTGATACAAGAACTGGAACTCGACGATTTTGCCGATATCTACGCCCAAACCATTGCATACGGCATGTTTGCAGCCCGCCTGCACGATGATACTCCTGAGGACTTCAGTCGCGAGGAAGCAGGCAGGTTGATTCCCAAGACAAATCCTTTCCTTCGCAATCTATTCAATAATGTAGCGGGTAATGAACTTGATGAGCGCATAGCATGGGTAGTAGATGACTTGGTGACAGTATTTCAGGCCACGAACCTGCAGAAGATTATGGAGAGCTACAGCCGCGACAAGCTGCACCACGACCCAATGATTCATTTCTACGAGGACTTTCTATCGGAATACAATCCAAAGTTGCGCAAGTCGAAAGGTGTATGGTACACCCCTCAGCCTGTAGTTGGTTTTATTGTAAGGGCTGTTGATGAAATATTGCAGAAGGAATTCAACCTGCCAGAAGGTCTTGCCGATTATTCAATGATTGAGCGCGATACTGCGATTGAACAGAGTCGGGACAAACGCACTGCCGATGGGAAGAAACACGAGAAACGAAAGTTCCATCGTGTTCAGATACTTGACCCTGCCACGGGTACAGGTACTTTCCTTGCAGAAGTCGTTAATCAGATATACGACAGATACCGTGACAATCAAGGCATTTGGCAGGAATATGTGGAAAAGCATCTGTTACCTCGTCTGAATGGTTTTGAGATACTAATGGCTTCGTATGCTGTAGCTCACATCAAACTTGATATGCTTCTTGGCGAAACGGGCTATCAACACCAGACGGACAAACGTCTTCACGTTTATTTGACCAACTCGCTTGAAGAGAGCAACAACGAACCGCGCACCCTCTTTGCCCAATGGCTCAGCCGTGAGGCTACAGAGGCTAACGTCATCAAGCGCGATTATCCCGTAATGGTGATGATAGGAAATCCGCCATATAGCATTTCAAGCCAAAACAACGGGCAATGGATTCTTGACTTGCTAAACAAATATAAAGAAGGACTAAACGAAAGAAAAATAAACATTAACGATGATTACATCAAATTTATTGCATTAGCACAAGACTATATCCAAAGGAATGGTGAAGGCATTGTTGGTTTTATTACCAACAATAGCTATATTGATGGCATTACGCACAGACACATGCGACTTTCGTTGATGAATACCTTCGATAAATTATTCATCTTGAATCTACATGGAAACTCAAAAAAAAGAGAGACCACACCCAATGGAGGTAAAGATGAGAATGTATTTGACATTATGCAAGGAGTATGCATAAACATTTTTATTAAAACAAAAAACAACCAACAAGATAAGCAACCAGAAATACTCTACCAAGAAATCTATGGAAAGAGAGAACAAAAATACGAGTATCTCAACAAGAACAGCATAAAAGATATAGGATGGATTAAACTTAATCCCGTCAAGCCCTATTACTTTTTCTCGCCAAAAGACTTCTCAAGAGAAACTGAATATAAAAAGGGCTTTGGCATAAATGAACTATTTATAATCGGGAGCACTGGCATTGAATCACAAAAAGATTCTTTCTGTCTGTGTAATAGCACAGAAATATTACGTACACATCTGAATGACCTTATCAATACAGATGCGTCTGTTCTTCGTGAGAAATATCAATTAGGCCCAGATGGGAGAAACTGGAAAGTGTCTACAGCCAAAGAAGCAGTTGGCGACCACATTGAAGATGAGAAAATCGTAGAAGTAGCCGTGTCGCCTTTCGACACCAAATTCACATACTTAACAGCGCAATCGAATGGATTCTTGGCCTGGCCAAGAATCCATTCGATGCAGCACATGTTAATCCCGTCGAATTTCTCAATCATCATTCCACGCCAAACCGCACAAGAATGGCGACATGTGGCTGTTGAAAAAAGAATTACAAATGGTAATTTCCTTGCAAGTGCAAAACTCTTAGGATCTGGTGTCCAATATCCTCTTTTTATAAAAGTCGGCTTCGCCGACTCGATTTTTGGTAAATCCGAAAAGATCAAACCTAATTTCAACGAAGAAGAAATCCAAAAGATTGAACAAACTCTTGGTGAACATATTGAACCTATAGAACTATTCGATTACATCTATGCCGTACTTCACAGCCCATCATATCGCGAACGCTATAAGGAATTCCTGAAGATAGACTTCCCTCGCATACCTTATCCAACTGATGCAAATATTTATCATGCCTTGGCAGAGAAAGGCGCAGAATTGCGTAAACTGCATCTGATGGAAGAACTACCTAATTCTACTGGTGTTTCTTTCCCTGTGGCTGGTTCGTTGCAAGTGGATTGCTATCGCTGGGCGGGTAATCGTGTATATATTAATGCAGAACAGTACTTCGAAGGTGTACCGGAATCGGCATGGAACTTCTATATCGGCGGCTACCAGCCCGCTCAAAAGTGGCTCAAAGACCGCAAGAACATGACACTTAGCTTCGAAGATGTAAAGCACTACCAGCGCATCATCTATGTATTGGAGAAGACAGAAAGTATCATGGATGAAATAAATAATATTGATATTATTCAATAATCATAGTTTTGGCGCATAGAATATTGGTTATACCCGATGTGCATGGGCGCATCTTTTGGAAGGAACCAGTCAACAAGTATATTGATGATGTTGACAGGGTTGTGTTTCTTGGCGATTATCTGGACCCCTACGGAGGTGAAAGCGGACTGGCTGATGACATTTATGAGAACTTGATGGAGATTATCGAACTGAAGCAGAAGAACATGGAGAAGGTTGTATTGCTGAAAGGTAATCATGACCAGCATTATGCTTCAGAACGCTTTGATAAACTTGCCGGCGGTACTCGTCAAGATCTTCAGAATTGGAATAAGTATCATAAGGTGTTCAACGATTATAAGGACTTGTTCCAGATTACCCATTTGGAGGAAATCAACAGTATTCCGTATGTCTTCACTCACGCGGGAATTACTGTTTATTGGCTGAACAAGGTAAACACGGCGATATGGAATCTTTTCGACAGCAAGATTTCCATTGCCAATCAAGATATCATAGACAGAATCAACTTGCTGGACGATGACGGAATGGGACAGGAAATGCTGGCGGTTATTGGTAGTCGTCGCTCGTGGTTTGGCGAAAAGACAGGGGGCGTGCTATGGGCAGACATTGAGGAACATTCGATACCCGATGCTCCCAAGGCATACGGTCTGAACAAGGTGTTTCAGGTGTTCGGACACTCAAGATTGTATGGGGAAAGAACAGATATGATTGAGTTTGACAACTTCGCCATGATTGACTCCCAGCAATGCTTTATGATTGATGAGAGTAGGAAGGAGAAGATCCTTTCTGTTAAGAAATACGAGGAGTTTGGTTCGTAATTCATTAATTATTAACCCACCCCTTCCAAGCCTCACCCCTAACCCCTCTCCAAAGGGCGAGGGGAACTTTAAAGGGGCGGGGAGTCGTTAGGGATGGATTCTATATTTTTTAGAAAATAAATTATTTGTTTTTTTAACTATGGTCGGTTATGGTTTTCTATGGATTTTTCTTAAATTTGCATTGTAATCTTATAAGAATCTAATCGACGAAATGCCTGAACGGAAATATATCGCCATCGACCTGAAGTCGTTCTATGCTTCAGTGGAGTGTGTGGACAGGGGACTTGACCCTCTGACCACAAATCTTGTGGTGGCAGATGTTAAAAGGACGGAGAAAACAATCTGCCTGGCCGTTTCCCCATCGCTGAAGGCATACGGCATCGGTGGAAGGGCAAGACTCTTCGAGGTGGTGCAGCGCGTCCGTGAGGTGAACTATGACAGGAGGTGTAAGGCGGGCGGGAGATTCACCGGCAAATCATATAACAGCATTGAACTGGAGGAGCATCCCGACTGGGAACTTGACTATATTGCCGCCCCGCCTCGCATGGCGCACTACATGAAGGTGAGCAGCATGGTGTATCAGACATACCTTAAATATATTGCTCCCGAGGACATCCACGTCTATAGTATCGATGAGGTGTTCATGGACGTG
The DNA here is from genome assembly GCA_017554105.1 of Prevotella sp. Classification (GTDB taxonomy): domain Bacteria; phylum Bacteroidota; class Bacteroidia; order Bacteroidales; family Bacteroidaceae; genus Prevotella. The sequence goes on from JAFZIY010000026.1 coordinate 7,643, forward strand.
ACGTCTTATCTGAAGAGTTACAAGATGACGGCACACCAACTGGCAATGACCATGATACGTGACGTACTGAAGACGACAGGCATCACCGCCACGGCTGGCATAGGAACGAACATGTACTTATGCAAGATTGCCATGGACATCGTGGCAAAACACATCCCTGCCGACAAGGATGGCGTGCGCATCGGTGAACTCGATGAGATGACATACAGACAGAAACTCTGGAACCATAAGCCACTGACAAGTTTCTGGCGAGTGGGACACGGCATCGCCGAGAGACTTGCGTACTATGGCATCGACACGATGGGGAAGATTGCACGCATGTCACTGCAGAACGAGGAACTGCTCTATAAACTCTTCGGAGTGAACGCAGAACTTCTCATCGACCATGCCTGGGGATGGGAGCCGTGCACTATAGACCTGGTGAAGGCATACAGACCTGAGAATCACTCATTCAGCAGCGGACAGGTGCTGCAGAGTCCGTACGAATTCAAGAAAGCACGTGTCGTAGTACAGGAGATGGCCGAGGCAATGGCTCTTGACCTGGTGGCAAAGAAACTGGTTACCGACCAACTAATACTCACCATAAGTTATGACACCGAGAGTCTGAAGAACCCTGCCATACGCGCGAAGTACAAAGGTCCTGTGACAAGAGACCACTATGGCAGACAGGCACCCAAGCACGCTCATGGCACTGCCAACCTCAAGAGGCCGACATCTTCGACATCACTGATTACTAAAAGTGTGACGGAACTGTATGACCGCATCGTAAATCCCGACCTTCTTATCAGACGCATAAACCTCACCACAAACCATGTGGTGACTGAAGCGAGTGCAAAGAAGAGGGCTCGTCCACGACAACTTGACCTGTTCACCGACTATGAGGAACTCAAGAGGAAAGAAGAGGCAGAACAGGCTGCGCTTGACAAGGAACGAAGGATGCAGGAGGCACAACTGGCAATAAAAAGAAAGTACGGCAGAAACGCCATACTTAGAGGACTGAACTTTGAAGAAGGTGCAACGGCAAAAGAACGTAATGCACAGATAGGAGGACACAAGGCATGACAGAAGACTATTCAGATATTATCAACCTGCCTCATCATGTGTCCCGGAATCATCCGCGGATGACGATGATGGCCCGTGCCGCACAGTTCGCGCCATTTGCCGCACTGACAGGCTATGATGCCGTTATCGATGAGACAGCGAGGCTTACTGACAAGCAAGTGGAACTGGAAGAATACGACAACGAGCGGCTGAACAGGAAACTTGCGGAACTGATGGAGGCTGCCGACCCGCAGGAGATAACCATTTCATATTTCAAGCCTGACAGGCGTAAATCCGGCGGTTCGTATATTACTCTCACAGGACGGGTGAAGAAGATTGACACCTACGAGCGAGTGATATGCATGGACGACGGTACGATAATCCCATTGGGAAATATCGTGGACATTGTCTCTGATGACGACAAATGATATAAAAAAAAAGTTATTGACACAATTAAGAACATCAAATATGAAGAATAATGACTATCTTTGCATGCATATAATCAAACTAATAACAGGTATGAAGAAAATTATCATGCTCTGCTGTCTCGCCTTTGCGATGACCGCACAAGGGCAACCCCTGATGAGAACACATGTAGAAACCGGTGACGTGGAAGGTACTGCCGACGGACAGGACTTGGCTATTTATAAAGCAATACCATACGCTGCGCCACCTGTAGGCGACCTTCGCTGGAAAGCACCGCAGCCCGCCAAGGCATGGAAAGGTGTGCTTAAGGCAGACGACTTTGCCAAATGGCCACCACAGCCGACACGACAGGGACTCACCGCCGACATGATGAGTGAGGACTGCCTCTATCTCGGCATCGCCACACCGGCCACATCGGTCAACGACCGTCTGCCCGTAATGGTATGGATTCACGGCGGTGGATTCCAGGCAGAGCACTATGGCGGTGACTTGTGGACAAGTCTCGCCCGTCGCGGTGTAGTCATCGTCAGCATAGAGTACCGCACAGGAGCACTGGGCTTCATGGCGCATCCCGAGCTTGCCAAGGAGTCGAAGGACGGACATTGCGGCAACTATGGTATTCTTGACCAGATTTATGCTTTGCAGTGGGTACAGCGTAATATCCAGAACTTCGGTGGAGACCCGTCGAAGGTCACCATCTTCGGTGAGTCGGCAGGTGCCATCAGTTGTAGCATTCTCTGCGGTTCACCTCTTGCCAAAGGACTGTTCCGTGGCGTTATAAGTCAAAGCGGCGGCTCGTTTGCGCCGTGGAGCAATAACAGCAGAACACTTCTCATCGGTGCCTCACAGAAAGGTGCTGAGCAACAGGGACTGGCATTCCAGAAGCATCTGAAGAAGACGTCTGTGAAACAGATGCGTAAGATGAGTGCACAGGAACTCTGTGGCAATGATGTTGGCTTTGGCGGGTTCTGGCCTTGCGTCGATGGCTATGCCATCACCGACGACCTTTACCGCAACTATGAGCGCGGCGACTACAATGACGTACCGGCTATTATAATGACGAACTCCGATGAGGGAGTGTTGTTCACACCTGAAATAAAGGCTGCAGACTACCAGAAGACAGCAAGGCAGACGTTCGGAGAGCTTGCCGACGAGGCGCTGAAGGTTTATCCTGGCAATACCGACGAGGAGGCTTACTTCAGCAATGCCGATGCTTTCCGCGACCTGGGTTTTGCATGGCCGTCATACGCCTGGGCCAGTCTGCAAAACAAAACGGGCAAGAGTCCTGCCTATGCCGCTTTCCTCGCACAGCCGTCAGAACTGTCATTTGCAGGTAACAAGAAACGTCGCGGCGTGTCACATGCCGATGACGTCCTTTATCTGAACGGCACCTTCCTGTCGCAGCCCGACAAGTATCCGGCTGAGGCAGCAGTGGCAGAGATTATTCAACAGTATTGGGTGAACTTCGCCAAGACAGGCAACCCCAATGGCAAGGGACTACCCTACTGGCCGATATTCGACCCCGCCAAGCCCACCACCATGCAGTTCAGCAACGGTGCATCATTAATCGACGTGCCCAACCGCGACAAAATTGACTTTGTCGATCGCTTGTATAGATGGCAACGTGAGAAGACAGAAGGCGAACGTGCCCAGACATCGACCACGAGCAATCCTGATGGTACGGTGACGTTCCGCTACTGGAACGACAATGCAAAGGAAGTGCTGGTTGACGTGCAGTTTGCGGGAAGACACCCGATGGTGAAAGATGCCAATACCGGAGCATGGACAGTAACGCTGGGACCTGCGGCTCCCGATATGTACCCATACTGCTTCATCGTTGACGGTGTCAGCATCATGGACCCCAAGAATCCTCAGTATTTCCCCAACGAGGGATTCAAGAACAGTCTTCTTGAAATCCACGACTACAAGAAACCGCTGGCACATGACATTCGTGACGTGGCACACGGTCGCGTTGAATATATCCATTACTATTCGAAGAGCCTTGGTGCCACCAACAATGCCGTGGTGTATCTGCCGCCAAGCTACCAGAAGAATACCGACAAGAAATACCCGGTGTTCTATCTCATCAGCGGTACGACAGACACTGAAGAGGTGTACTATAAGGTGGGACGCGTGAACTACATCCTTGACAACCTGCTGGCAGAAGGTGCTGCAGAGGAGATGATCGTGGTGTTGCCCTATGGTAATCCATATAAGTTGTTGGCCACCCCACCTGCTCCCACAGCACCTCAGACACAATTCGGAGGAGATGTGTTCAGCAGTGACCTTATCAATGACCTGCTGCCTTACATCGAGCAGAACTATCGCACTATCAACGACCGTGACCACCGCGCCATAGGCGGTTTCTCACGCGGCGGCAACCAGGGACTGTTCAACGGTCTGGCGAACCTCGACAAGTTCTCTTACCTGTGCAGTTACAGTTCGTTCACTTCGACAACTATTCCCAACGTCTATGACAATGCCGACGACACCAACAGCAAACTGCACCTGTTCTGGCTCGGTGTAGGAACGGACGATTTCCTCTTCGGCAATGCACGTGACTACATGGAATTCCTCGACAAGAAAGGCATCCGCTCGGTGAAGGAGTTCACCACGGACAAGTTCGGACACACATGGATGAATGCGAAGTATTTCCTCGACCATACCCTTCGTCTGTTATTCCGTCCTGAGGCAGCAGAACAGGCCATGAGGAACGGACAGCCTGCACCCGCAGCCACTGGCAAGGAGCAGCAGTTCACCGCCGGAGTGATGGCACGACTGTTCCCGAAACCGATTATCTCGCCTGATTTCAGTGACGGACAAGTAATCTTCAGATTCAAGGCTCCTGATGCAAAAGAAGTGCTGCTGGCAGGTGAACCGTTCGCCACACCATGCAAGATGCAGAAGGATGCCGACGGAGTATGGAGTATAAATATCACGGAGAAACTTCCTGATGTATTCAAGTATTACTTTGTTGTTGACGGAACACAGGTTGCCGACCCGCAGGATATGTACCTCTCGCCAGACAAGGGATTCAAGCAGAGCGTATTCCAGAATCCTACCGGACAGTATAGCCTTGCCGTTATGGACAGCAACGTGGCGCACGGCACCGTGAGTTACGACCTGAACCGCAACGAGGCATGGTATTATCCTGCAGCAAAGGAGGCTTCGGACATCATCCTGCTCGTTCCCGGCAAGGACGACACTATAGAGAGTTGGTTCAAGACAGGAGGTGCCGATGCCATCGCCGACCTGCTGATAGCACAAGGCAAGGCACGCCCATGCATCCTGACCACCAGCACAACGGCAAAGGCCAGTCGCACCCTCCGTGCCGACGACTACCCCACATGGACAGCACGCCGCCAGGCATTGGAGAAGATGCTTAAAGGAGAGTAAGGACTTATCACACTAAGCAAAACAACTTGTTTCACCAACCGAAACAAGTTGTTTTGCTTTTTTGAATTGAGGCTAAATGATTATTTTTTAGGGAATATTTTCTTTTATTCGGAATGAATTGAGTAATTTTGCATCATGATTTGAGTAAAATTACGTTAAGACTACCTATCAAGAAGCAGTACAAAGTGGCGCCTTCAGATAAACCAATATGACTCGCAAAGAAATATATACAATAATCGAGAAGGATGATGTCTGCAATATATGGAGTCATGGCGGCAAATGGTTAAACGAACTTTAAAAAACAGTGTATACTCATAATTATAAAGTATAGTTTAAAATAATTTGCCAAATTTGCAAAGTAAGCATAAGAATTCTGTTATGAACAAGCAAATTATTCCCGTCTGGAAATGGTTGTTACAAAAGTAAAAAACAAGTGCTTTGGTTCAGACAACGTTTTTTATAAACATTCAACTGATAATTTCAAAACTACTAACAGATGAAGAAACTGACTAAAATGGTTTTGCTGTGCGTCATGCTCGCAATGACGGCGACACAGGCAATGGCACAGAAATGGGAACATCTGGCGGACACGCCTCAGATGGGATGGAACTCATGGAACAAGTTCCAAGGCAACATCTCGGAAGAGATAATCAAAGGCATTGCAGATGCTATGGTAGAGGAAGGTCTGCTTGAAGCAGGCTATACCTATCTTAACATTGATGACTGCTGGCATGGACAGCGCGATGCCGATGGTTTCATACAGGCTGACGCAAAGAAATTCCCCAGTGGGATAAAGGCTCTGGCCGACTATGTTCATGGCAAGGGCTTGAAACTGGGCATCTACAGTGATGCAGGAACGCAGACCTGCGGCGGCTATCCGGGCTCTCTCGGTCATGAGTATCAGGATGCGATACAATATGCACGCTGGGGTATCGACTACCTGAAGTACGACTGGTGCAACACTGCTAACGTCAATCCCATAGGAGCCTATACGCTCATCAGCGAGGCATTGTGCGACGCTGGTCGCCCGATCCTGCTCAGCATGTGCGAATGGGGTAACAGTCACCCATGGAAGTGGGCAAGAGACATCGGACACTCATGGCGTACCACTCCTGACATCTGGTGCGACTTCGACTCGCTGCGTTTGTTCCCGGGCTACTCCCAGTTCGGTGTGATGCAGTGCATACAGTTTAACGACACACTCCGTCAGTATGCAGGACCTGGCCATTGGAACGACCCTGACATGCTTGAGGTGGGTAACGGCATGACCGAGAACGAGGACCGTGCGCACTTCACCATGTGGTGCATGATGGCAAGTCCGCTGATTCTCGGCAACGACCTCCGAAACATGAGCGACGCCACCCGCAGAATAATATTGAACAAGGAAATGATTGCCATCGACCAAGACCCGTTAGGAGTTCAGGGACTCCACTACTGTGACCTTGACGGACTGTCATTCTGGTTCAAACCGCTCTCAAACGGCGACTGGGCATTCACCATCCTCAACCCGACGAGGAGTGATGTTAAGGTGGAACTAAACTGGCAAGACTTCAACCTTACCGATACAGAGGTAAGTGGAAAGAGTACGTCTTTCGACAATATTATATATAAGGTATATAATCTATGGACTCACAAGATGGAAGGCAAGACATCGAAGAAGAACAAGGTGGAGCGTGATGTGACTGTGAAAAGCCGTGACGTAGTGTCTTTCAGACTGATTAAGAGTTAAATACCATAAACTCTATTTAGAGAGTATGGCATACAAAGAATAATCCTCCTCCCTTTCGGGAAGAGGATTATTTGATTTATCGTATTCCTTCTATATACATGATATCTTCCTTTCCAACCTCGCCTGTGTTTGTCACAAACTGCTCTATCATAGTGTCTCCCTCGTAAAGGGCTGCTGGGTATATATAGAAACCGACAACAGAACATTTAGCATTAGCATAACCACTTGTCAGAGACGGATAGAGAAGACGTATCTGATAGTCGTGGGAAGACTCTCCGACCATGACATTCTTGAACTCTACCGACAAAGGGTAAGTCATAAAGTCAAGACCTTCGTCATATGCATTGTAAATGAGGAAACGGGCTGTAAGGTCCGGGGTTGCCTGGGCTAAAAGGGCGTTCCTAATATCATCATTACTGATATTCTTAACGAATGCCTCTGCGGGCAGTCCCGTCACCTTGATAGTGGAATCGGCGGTGATAACGGTAGCGATTCCCTCCACTTTTTTAGGAGTTGTCAGGTCGTCAACGTAATACTGCACTGACCCCATGTAACTGCCACTGATTTGAGTATAATAGGCAGGACTGATTTTTTTCTGTGAGTCGTCATCATCATCGTAAAGGCATGATGCCATGGACAATGAGAACAGTCCCGTAAGAAGGAACATTGCAAAATACTTTATACTTTTCATTTCGTTTATGTTTTAAGTTAACTTTTACTTTATATAAATGCGCTGCCTTGCTATATGTTGCATTGGCAGCGCAGACATTTTACATTATTTAACCGTAATGTATTAAATATGCTTACCCTCACTGTGAAGCAGGTTCATGAACTCCTCACGAGTCTTAGCCTGGTTGAATGCCCCACTGAAGTCACTCGTGGTGGTGATGGCTGTCTGTTTCTCTACTCCACGCATCTGCATACACATGTGCTTTGCCTCGACCACGACCATCACACCGAGCGGATGAAGGGTATTCTGTATGCAGTCCTTTATCTGTTGTGTCAGGCGTTCCTGCACCTGCAGTCGGTGGCTATAGATGTCCACCACCCGTGCAATCTTAGACAATCCCGTGATATATCCGTTAGGAATATATGCCACGTGTACCTTGCCATAGAAAGGCAGCATGTGATGCTCGCACATCGAGAAGAAGTCGATGTCCTTCACTATCACCATTTGGTTGTATTTCTCCTCGAAGAGTGCATCGGTGAGCACCTTATGAGCATCCTGCGTATAACCGCGTGTCAATATCTGCATTGCCTTTGCCACGCGCATAGGGGTTTTCTGCAAGCCGTCTCTCTCGGTATCCTCGCCTATGAGTTCGAGCACTCTCTTATAGTGACTCGCGAGTTCATCGAGTCCCTCACGATATTCTATTTCTGGATTCATATCTTATTGTGATACTGTTATTGGTCCTCTCACCAGTGTTGCCGAGCTGAACCCTGCGTTCTTCACCTGTCTCAACATTCTCACCGCCTCCTCCTGAGTCTTGAAGTTACCCATGCGTACGGTCCAGTTAGGAGAGTAGAAATGTGTATAAACCGGTTGTCCCGGGAACTTGTTCTTCAGTTGGTTACCCACCGACTGTGCCTTCTGCTTCGCATCACGGGTGCCACCACCTCTATAGACCTGTATTCTGAAGCCATTGACATGACGGCCGTGCTTCATCACCTTCTTTCTGGTGTCAACGGGCGCGTTCTCGTCAACTGTCGGCTGACGATGCTCTACCAACACCCTGGTCTGCTCACCTTCAGTCTTGGTGGAGTCAGGCTTTGCCGTTTCTGTCTTTGTGGAGTCGGTCTTCGACTTGTCGTCTTTCTTTTCCTTATTATCCTCCTTCTTGCCGGCATTATCTGGTTTCTTTACTGGCGCAGGTGGCTGGATGTTGTTCACCAGACTGTCAATCGCCGCCTTCTCGTGTACGGTGACGACTCCCTGTCCCTGCTGCGGTTGCTGCAAGTTCTGCAGGAAATTCTGTGCGTCGGCAACTGTCATTCCTGCTATAGCCAAAACAAATGTCAGTAAAAGTTGTTTCATACTTGGGTGATGGGGGTTAGGTGATAGGTGATAGAGTTAGGTGATGGGTGGTGGGTGATGGTATTATCACCCAACACCAAACACCTATTCGTTATTTCCAAGCGTCGATAATACCCTTGAAGTCAGCAGCCTTCAGTGAAGCACCACCGATGAGTCCGCCGTCGATGTCGGGCTTAGCGAACAGTTCAGGAGCATTGCTTGCCTTGCAAGAACCACCATAGAGGATAGTAGTATCGTCAGCAACAGCCTCGCCATACTTCTCTGCTATGATAGAACGGATGTATGCATGAATTTCCTCTGCCTGGTCAGAAGTAGCAGTCTTACCTGTACCGATGGCCCAGATTGGCTCGTAAGCGATGACAATCTTGCGGAAGTCTTCCTCAGAGAGATTGAACACCGAACCCTCAAGTTCAGCCTTTACAACCTCGTTCTGCTTGTTTGCCTCACGCTCCTCAAGACTCTCGCCGATGCAGAAGATAACCTTCAGGTCGTTCTTCAGTGCGAGCAGCACCTTCTCCTTGAGAATCTCCGGAGTCTCGTTATAGTAACCGCGACGCTCAGAGTGGCCGAGTATTACATACTGTGCGCCTGTGCTCTTTACCATCTCTGCGCTTACCTCTCCAGTGTATGCGCCCTTCTCTTTGTCGGCACAATTCTCTGCGCCCAATGCCAGAACGTCCTGGTTGATTACCTGTGCCACGGAAGCGAGGTGAATGAAAGGAGTACAGATTACAACATCACAGTTTGCTTTCTCTGCTGTAAGTGCATCGTTAAGCTCCTTTGCCAGAGCCACGCCTTCTTGCAGGTTGAGGTTCATTTTCCAGTTTCCTGCTACGATTTTCTTTCTCATTGTTTTCTTTCTATTTAAGAGTTTATATAACTTATTTGACTTTTTCTTTCTCCTTACCCAGTGAGTCCATGCCCACAGGCGGTCGGCTAGTGTGAGGAACAACAGCGGCAGGACAAACCACATCACTACCTTCAACAGTTTTGTTGCTGTCTGAACGGAGTCTTTCCCCTTGTTTTCCGCCAGAACCTTCTTGAAGTCCTCAGATATTGGGTCGGGCAAGTCATTATGACTCCACTTCCCTATCACTCGTCCTTCCTTCAGCAGCATAAGACCGGGATTGCTCCTTATCATGGTCTTCAGCGTCGTTCCATCGGTGATGCAGAAGTCATATTCCGCTCCTGTCATCTCTCTCCATCGGTCGATGGCTTTGTCACTGCTTGCCGTCAGTCCTATGAAGCGCATGCCATTATCGTCGGCATACTCGTGAATCCTGTCAATATCTCCGAAGTTAGAGTCGTCGGCCTTCTCCAGTTGCGGTGCCACGAGCAGGAAGGTGTATCCTTTGTCCGCAAGCACCTCTTCAGTGATGTCCTCTCCCTCGTCCGTTGTTATGGAGAAGTCGTGAATAGGAGGCACATAGCCGTCGCTTGTCTGTACTGTCTTGCTGTCGATGAATGTCCATGTGGAGTCGGGATAGTTCTCAAGAGTGAACTCTTTCTTCTCCCCGTCTTTCTCCATGATGAACGTCGTCTCGAACTCAGGACCCTTCACTCCAGGGGGCATCTCCATGCCTTTCTTGATGTCTGCACCCACATGGTATGGGCGGAAGTCGAACAGCGGCAGGTGATAGAGGCAGTAAGCGCTAACAAGCACTATGAACAACACCGTGTAGTTCACCACTATCCACTGGTTTGAGCGGCTTATAAACCTCACCATGTCAAGTGGTCGCCATGCCAATACCACAGCGCATGCCAGAAGAATCACGTTCTTCAGCAGCGTCTGCCCGTTGCTCAGATGTATCGCATCGCCGAAACACCCACAGTCTTTCACAGGGTCGGCAATCCACAACCATAGCGTTATGAGCGTCATGACAGCCATGAACACCACGGTTATTCGCGTCACCACCCTGCGGTGTATGGCGAAGAGGAGGAACACTCCGAGACAGAACTCCAATGCTGACAGTGCCACCGAAAGTCCCAAGGTGACCCAGGTGTTTGCCATACTCAGCAGTCCTGCAGCCTCGGCATAATCCTCTATCTTATATTGTGTGCCCAGCGGGTCGATGGCCTTGACGAACCCTGAGAAGATGAACGTCACGGCAACCGTTAGCCGGCATATATTCACAAGCAATCGCTGAGTACCAGACACAGTCATCATTCACTCAACTTTATAACCCCGAACACGGCATAGTTGATGATGTCCATATAGTTGGCATCGATGCCCTCGCTCACGAGGGTGTTGCCGGCAAGGTCTTCAATCTCCTTTATGCGCTGCAGTTTTGTCAGAATGAAATCGGTGTAACTGCTCACGCGCATCGAGCGCCATGCCTCGTCGTAGTCGTGGTTTTTGCGCAACATCAACTGCAATGCCTCGTCGGCGTGACTGTCATAGAGCGCCATCGCATCCTCTGGCGACAGGTCAACACTGTCAACGTAGCCACGTTCCAACTGTATCAACCCCACGATGCCATAGTTGATAAGCGCGATGAACTCAGGCCTTATGCCCTCGCCCACCAGCGACTCCTGCTTTATCTCAAGCGAGCGGATGCGTTTCGCCTTTATAAACAACTGGTCGGTAAGCGACGACGGGCGCAGAATACGCCACGATGCACCGTAGTCGTGAAGTTTTTTCCAGAACAGATCGCGGCACTCTTTCATCACCGCTCTAAACTGTTCTTCCGTGTTGCTTGGCTTGTTACACATTATACTATTCTGAATTTGGGTGCAAAATTAATGTATTTTTCCGATATAGCGAAGAGTTTCACTATAAAAAAAACATATAGGCACTCCGCTTTAGGCGATAACTGACGCGTTGTTCATTCTTTCTGCTTCTGCCTTATCAGTTTCACTTTGGCACATTCCGTGTCGAACCTTGCCTGCAACGAGTCGCATTTCAGCCTCAGCATATTGACTCTCATCAGTTCCTCCTCGGTGGCAGTTCCCTCTGAATGATGCACCTCGGCAATCTTCTTCTGTGAGTTGTATTCGGCTTTCAGTTCCTGCAACTCAGCATCCAGGTGTTCCACATTCTCCTGCGCCTGCTTCAGGCACACGTCCTGATAAAGCGTCAGGGCACGTCGGCGCACCTCCACCGCATTGGGATAGACACTCCGCAGCGAGTCGATACTTCTGAGAGCCTCGTCATACTGCCCTGCCTCATACTCCTGTGTCGCCTTCTTCAGCAGTCCCATCGCCTTCTCCTGAGCATCCGTCTGCTTGCACGATGACAACACTGCCACAGCCATTATCACAAGAAAAAACAGTTTCTTCATATTCTTTTCCTAACTTATGTTTCTTTGAAATAACGACGCAAAGTTATACAATTATTCTGATACAAGCAAGAGGAAAGGGAGTTTTTAAACATATATCGATGACCAAAAAAGTCCGTCTGCCAAACAAAAGGTGTGGTTTCCTTTCATATTCCGCCCTTTTTGTGTAACTTTGCATGCAAATTGCGACAATATATGAAAATGTATAGTGACGCCGAATTGGCGCAGTTACTCGATAAAGACATATTCCATAGGATTTCAGAGGTGGCCGACTCTCTCGGAGTGGAATGCTACGTCGTGGGCGGCTACGTGCGTGACATCTTCCTCGAACGCCCGTCCAAAGACATCGACGTGGTGGTCGTGGGAAGCGGTATTGCCGTGGCCACCGAACTGAAGAAGAGTCTGGGCAGGCGCGCCCACCTCTCCGTCTTCCATAACTTCGGGACTGCTCAGGTTAAGATAATGGACAGGAGCACCCAACTGGAAGTGGAATTTGTAGGAGCACGAAGGGAGAGTTACAACCGCAACTCACGAAAGCCTATCGTGGAGGACGGCACACTCGAGGACGACCAGAACCGCCGCGACTTCACCATCAACGCCATGGCGATATGTCTCAACAAAGAACGTTTCGGTGAACTTGTCGATCCATTCGACGGTATCTACGACATGGAGGACGGCATCATACGCACTCCTCTCGACCCAGACATCACATTCTCTGACGACCCGCTGCGCATGCTACGCTGCGTGAGGTTCTCGTCACAACTGAAATTCAACATCGAGGAAGGTACCTTCGACGCCCTGCAGAGAAACGCACACCGTCTGAAGATTATCAGTGGCGAGCGCATTCAGGACGAACTGAACAAGATACTGATGACCGACAAGCCGAGTCGCGGAATCTATGAACTCTACCGCTCAGGACTGCTCCAGATGATACTACCCGAACTGTGTATTCTTGACATCGTGGAGACACGCAACGGACGGGCTCACAAGAACAACTTCTACCACACGCTGGAAGTGCTCGACAACGTCTCGGCTGCCGAGGGAGGAGACAACCTATGGCTACGCTGGGCTGCCCTGCTTCACGACATCGGAAAGCCTAAGTCGAAGCGGTGGGACAACACCCAGGGATGGACCTTCCATAACCATAACTACATTGGCGCCAAGATGGTTCCACAGTTGTTCAGACGACTGAAACTGCCACTCGATGCCAAGATGAAATACGTGGAGAAACTCGTTGACCTTCACATGCGCCCTATCGTCATTGCCGACGAGGAGGTTACCGACAGTGCCGTGCGACGACTCCTCAACGACGCCGGTGACGACATCGACGACCTGATGACACTGTGCGAGGCCGACATCACCTCCAAGAACGAGGTGCGCAAGGCCCGTTTCCGCGATAACTTCCGCATGGTACGCGAAAAACTTGCTGAACTGAAGGAAAAAGACTACAAACGACTGCTGCAACCGGTTATCGACGGCAACGAGATAATGCAGATGTTCGGTCTCGAGCCATCACGCGAGGTAGGTGCACTGAAGCAATGCTTGAAAGACGCAGTGCTCGACAACCGTGTGGCCAACGAGCGCGAGCCACTGATGGAACTGCTCATCGAGAAGGCAAAAAGCATGGGACTCGACACTGTTAATTCTATTTAATAAATCGGTCCCGAACATTGCAGATAGCAATATTATTCATATCTTTGCATTTCGAAAACTTAACAACAAGCAAAAAGTTTTCGGATAATGATTGTTATTAGGAACAGAAAGGAAAAAGATAATTTAAAATAAAAATAGGCATGAAGAAAAAGAAATTCTTACTATTCGCTGCTGTCACCGCCATGTTAGTTTCATGTGGCGGCGGAAATAGTGGCATGAACTTCGGCGACAACGAGTATCCCGTCGAGACAGTTCAAAACCAAAGTACTACGATGCAGACTTCCTATCCTGCCTCACTGAAAGGAATCCAGGATGTGGAGATACGTCCAAAGGTCGCAGGCTTCATTACAAAGGTTTATGTGAAGGAAGGTCAGAACGTTGGCGCAGGACAACTGCTCTTCGTCATCGACAATGCCACATATCAGGCTGCCGTGCGTCAGGCTCAGGCTTCGGTAAACACAGCCACGGCGCAATGCAACACACAGAAACTTGCATACGAGAACAGTCAGAAACTCCATGAGAACAAAGTGATTGGAGACTTCGAACTGCAGAGTGCCAAGAACAGTTATGAAAGCGCTTTGGCACAACTTGCACAGGCACGCGCTTCACTTGCATCTGCAAGGGAGACTCTGAGTTTCTGCTATGTGAAGAGTCCTACTGCCGGAGTGATTGGCAATCTGCCATACAAGGAGGGAGCAATGGTAAGTTCCTCAAGTTCACCCGCACTGACGACGGTGTCTAACATCAGTACCATCGAGGCCTATTTCTCAATGACTGAGAGAGACGTTCTTAACATGACGAAGAACGCAGGCAGCATACAGGCAGCGATAGAGAGTTACCCTGACCTCAGGCTCCAGCTTGCCGATGGTACCACATACGTGGAAACAGGCCGTCTGGCAAAGGCAAGTGGTGTGGTTGACCCTGCCACGGGCAGTATCCAGATGATAGCACGTTTCCCCAACCCACAGCGTTTGCTGAAGTCGGGAAGTTCTGGTTCTATCATCGTTCCACGTTCTGAGAGCAGCGCAATCATAATCCCACAGAGCGTGACAGTAGAGGTTCAGGACAAGAAATTTGTGTATCTCGTTGGTAAAGACAACAAGGTTAAGTACACCGAAATCACCGTTGACCCACAGAACGACGGCAAGAACTTCATCGTTACAAGTGGCTTGAAAGTCGGCGACAAGTATGTTACAAACGGTGTAACGAAGTTGAGTGACGGTATGGAGATTGTCCCAATATCACAAGAACGCTACAAACAGAAGATTAGCGAACAGGCGAAGTCGATGTCGGCTGGTGACATCGTAAATGGGATGAAGAAGTAGTTTAATTTCACAATTTGACCATTTCACAAATTTGATTACTGCATAGCCAGTGTAATTGTGAAATTGTAAATTGTCAAATCGTAAAATAAGCATATATGACTTTTACACACTTTATAAAACGTCCGGTACTATCGACGGTGATCTCAATAGTCATCGTTCTGTTAGGTGCCATCGGACTGGTGTCGCTACCTATAGAGCAATACCCAAATATCGCACCGCCAAACATCGTGGTCATAACCAGTTATCCTGGTGCTGACGCCGAGACGGTGAAGAACGCGGTCATCACACCGCTGGAAGAGAGTATCAACGGTGTGGAGGGCATGGACTATATCAGTTCTACTGCCTCGTCTGGTTCTGCAATGATTCAGGTGATGTTCAAACAGGGCATGAACCCCGACATGTGTGCGGTAAACGTACAAAACCGTGTCAGCCAGGCTACCGCACTGCTGCCTGCTGAGGTTAACCAGATTGGTGTACGCGTCGTGAAGCGTCAGTCATCGCAGGTGATAATGTATTCACTTACCTCTGATGGCCGTTACGATGACGAGTTCCTTACCAACTATAATGCCATCAACCTTGTGCCTGCCATGAAGCGTATCCAAGGTGTGGGTGACGCTTCAAGCTTCAGTTCGAAGACCTATGCCATGCGCATCTGGCTGAAGCCTGACGTGCTGAAAGAGCATAACCTGATGCCAAGTGACATCGCCGCGATGCTGGCAGAGCAGAACATCGAGGCAGCGCCAGGTAAATTCGGACAGCAGTCACCAGTGTCATACGAATATGCCATGCGCTATACCGGCCGTTTCAGAAGTGCCGAGGAGTTTGGCAATATCATCATTAAGAGTGATGCCAACGGTCAGACACTGAAACTGAAGGACGTTGCCAAGATAGAACTTGGCGGCGAGGGTTATGACGTGTCGATGCACAACAACGGCATGCCTTCTATCATGACAATGGTGCAGCAGGTTGCCGGTTCAAACGCCAACGAGATTGCCAAGCAGGTAAAGGCCGAACTGGAGGAACAACAGAAACTGATGCCTCCGGGCATGAAGGTAAAGATAAACTACGATGTGACAGAGTTCCTCTACGCCTCTATCGAGGAGGTGGTGTTCACACTGTTAATGACACTCGCACTGGTGTTCCTCGTGGTTTATATCTTCCTGCAGGACATGCGCTCAACGCTGATCCCGTTGATTGCCGTTCCAGTGTCACTCATCGGTACATTCTTCTTCCTCAACCTGATGGGATTCTCCATCAACCTTCTGGTACTCTCGGCCTTGCTCTTGGCCATTGCCATCGTGGTCGACGATGCCATCGTGGTCGTTGAGGCAGTGCACGCGAAACTCGACTTGGGCTATAAGTCATCGCTGACAGCCAGTATTGATGCCATGAACGAAATCTCTGGAGCCATCATCTCCATTACACTGGTGATGGCAGCCGTATTCGTTCCTGTGTCATTCATCGGTGGTACCAGCGGTACGTTCTATCGTGAGTTCGGTGTGACGATGGCTGTGTCAATCATTATCTCGGCATTGAACGCCTTGACCCTGTCACCTGCACTGTGTGCCATCTTCCTGAAGCCACACGACAAAGACGGCAAGGAGAGGAAGATGTCACGCGTGGATAGGTTCCACAAGTCATTCAACACCGCATTTGAGACCACAGTCGGCAAATATAAGAAACGCTTGGAGAAACTGGTGCGCAAGCCATTGCTAATCATCGGTGCCGTAGTAATAGGTATCGCTGTGCTGGCTATCACTTTCTCGACAACCAAGACCGGACTGGTGCCTGACGAGGATACAGGTACACTTTTCTGTACTATCTCCATGCCACCAGCCACATCAGAGGCACGCACCAAGGAAGTGGTGGCTTATGTTGACTCCATTCTGGCTGCCGATCCAGCCATCCAGAACCGTGAGCAGATACAAGGCTACAACTTCATTGCCGGTGCAGGTTCAGACCAAGCCACATTTATTATTAAACTGAAACCATTCTCCGAGCGCCAGAAAGGATTCTGGTGGAAGGTCAGCGGACTGTGGCAAGGCGACGGTATCTACCGTTTCTTCCTCAACCCGTATGAATCGACAGGTGTCATAGCACAGATATTCCTGAAGACTGCGCATATTAAGGATGCTCAGATACTTGCATTCGCACCGCCTATGATTCCAGGATTCTCTGCAAGTTCCGGTGTGTCACTGGTTATGCAGGACCGCACCGGTGGTGACTTGAACAAGTTCTTCGGCATTGTAAATGAATATCTGGAGGCTCTGAACAAACGTCCCGAGTTCCAGATGGCTATGACATCATATAACCCTAACTACCCGCAGTACATGGTAAACATCAATGTTGCCAAGTGTAAGCAGGCAGGCATCTCGCCGACGACCGTGCTTTCAACACTGCAGGGTTACTATGGTGGTCTTTACGCATCAAACTTCAACAGTTACGGTAAGCTGTACCGTGTGATGATTCAAGGTACTCCGGAGTCACGCATGTCACCCGAGTCGCTCAACAACATCTACGTGCGCACCCCTGGCGGCATGTCACCCGTACAAGAATACTGTAGTCTGGAACGTGTATATGGTCCTACGAACATCAACCGTTTCAACCTGTTCACGGCTATCAACGTGACAGCGACAGTGGCAAACGGATACTCCACCGGTGAAGCCCTGAAGGCTTGTCAGGAGGTTGGAGCCGAAGTGCTGCCCGCCGGCTACACATTCGACTATCAGGGTCTGACACGTGAGGAGGCGAAGGCAAGTAACTCGACAGCCATCATCTTCCTGTTGTGCTTCGTCTTCATCTACCTTATCCTCTCTGCACAGTATGAGTCATACTTGCTGCCGCTTGCCGTATTGCTTTCCGTTCCATTCGGACTGGCAGGCTGTTTCCTGTTCACAATGGCGTTCGGACACGCCAACGACATCTACATGCAGATCTCACTCATCATGCTGATTGGTCTTCTGGCAAAGAATGCCATCCTTATTGTACAGTTCGCCCTTGAGCGCCGTCAAACAGGTATGGCTATAACATGGTCGGCAGTGCTGGGTGCTGCAGCCCGTCTGCGTCCTATCTTGATGACCTCTCTGGCTATGGTGGTCGGTCTGTTGCCAATGATGTTCGCATCAGGTGTAGGCAAGAACGGTAACCAGACACTGGGAGCGGCTGCCGTGGGCGGTATGCTTATCGGTACCATCCTACAGATTTTTGTGGTGCCTACATTGTTTGTCATCTTCCAGTCATTGCAGGAGAAGTTCAAGCCAATGCAGTTTGACGATGACAATGCGAAGGTTGACACCGAACTGCTGCAATACAGCCGTCCGCTCGACATTCAGAATAAAGACTATGTAAAATAAATAGGTGATGGGTGTAAGGTGATGAGTGTTGGCTAACAGTTCCAACCACCATCACCCAACACCCAACATCCAACACCCAATAATGACAATGAAAAAGTACAGTATATTAATGATGTTCGCCGCAGCCCTGCTGATGAACAGTTGCGGACTCTATAGCAAATACGAGCGCCCTGACGTGAACACCGATGGAGTGATACGCCAGTGGACCGACGGTGCCGACTCTCTGTTAGTGAACGACACCACGTCGTTCGGCAACCTGCCCTGGCAGCAGGTGTTCACCGACCCACTGCTGCAAGCGCTCATCCAACAGGGCATTGACCACAACGTCAACATGCTCAACGCTGCCCTAAACGTCAAGATGGTGGAGGAGCAACTGAAAGTGGCTAAACTCGCTTTCGTGCCACAGTTCACCTTCACACCACAGGCGTCTATCTCCTCGTGGGACTTCGGCAAGGCCAACCAGACCTACTCGCTGCCTATCAACGCCTCGTGGAGCATCGACCTCTTCGGCAACCTGCTCAACCAGAAACGCTCGACACAGATGGCACTCCTCGCCACGAAAGACTATCAGGTGGTGGTGAAGACACAGTTGATATGCAACATAGCAAACCTCTACTACACACTGCTCATGCTCGACCGTCAGCAGGAGATTATCGAGGATATGGCATCACTCACAAAGGACACCTGGGACATGATGAAACTGCAGATGGAACTGGGACGCTACCGCTCCACCAGCGTGCAGAGTTCTGAGGCAGCCTACTATAACGTGCTGGCACAGGCAGAGGACATGAAACGCCAGATAAGAGAGACCGAGAACGCACTCTCGATACTCGTCGGACAGCCGGCGCAAGGCATAGCACGCGGCAACCTTGCCGACCAGTCGCTGCCAGAGGTATTCTCTACAGGTGTTGAACTCCAGTTGCTTGCCAATCGTGCCGACATACACTATGCCGAGATGAACCTCGCACAGTGTTTCTATGACATCAACACCGCACGCTCGCGTTTCTACCCCAGCATCACCATCAGCGGGTCGGGGTCGTTCACCAACAGCGCCGGAATGATAGTCAACCCAGGAAAGATACTGGCATCAGCAGTGGCTTCACTCGTACAGCCAATCTTCATGAACGGACAACTGACTGCAGGACTGCGTGTTGCTGAGATGAAATACCAGCAGGCATACAACACATGGCAGAACTCCATACTGCAGGCAGGCAGCGAAGTAAGCAACGCACTCGTGAAGTACAATGCCAACAAAAACAAGAGCGAACTCGACGCTCATCAGGTGGAAGTGCTCAAACTCAACGTCGAGCACACCAAGATGCTCGTGTCACAGTCATCCAGCACCTATCTCGAGGTGATACAGGCACAGAACTCACTCCTCAACGCAGAGATATCACAGGTAACCGACGACTTCAACAAGATGCAGGCAGTGGTAAGCCTCTACCAGGCATTGGGAGGAGGAAGTAAATAATTAAGTTAACGAGTAAACCAGTTGACGAGTTGACTAGTTAATTGTAAACTTGCTCACTTGTTGACTTGTTAACTCGTATACTCGTCAACTCGTCAACTAAAAAAAAGAACAATATGATAAGCGACAAAGCAGTAGTAAGCCCAAAGGCTGTAATAGGACAGAACGTCACCATATACCCCTTCGCATACATCGAAGAAGATGTGGTCATAGGAGACGACTGCGTCATCTATCCCTTCGTGAGCATCATGCGAGGTTCCACACTGGGCAACGGCAACAAGATACACCAGGGAACGGTGGTGGGAGCCATCCCACAAGACTTCAACTACAAGGGCGACATGACCCGCGTGGAAATCGGAAACAACAACATCATCCGTGAGAACGTCGTCATCAACCGCGCCACCTTCAAGGAAGGAGTAACACGCATCGGTGACCGCAACTTCATCATGGAGGGAGTACATATCTCGCACGACTGTAACATCGGCAACGGATGCGTCTTCGGCTATGGTACTAAGATTGCAGGCGACACCGAGTTCCAGAACGGCGTGATACTCTCATCCAACGTCATCGTGAACCCAGGAGTACGTGTAGGAGTGGCAGCAATGATAAGTAGCGGATGCCGCATCAGCAAGGACGTGCCCCCATACATCGTAGCCAACGGCAATCCAGTGAAGTACAGTGGACTCAACTCACAGGTGCTCTCCAACCACGGCGTTGACCAGAAGACACAAGACCATATCGCCAACGCCTACCGACTGGTCTTCCACGGACAGACCAGCGTCTTCGATGCCGTGATACAAGTAGAACAGCAGGTGCCCGACGGCAATGAAGTGCGCAACATCGTGGATTTCATACGCGGGACAAAACTCGGCATCATAAGCAAGATATAAATTCATGCCTATTTACAAATAATAGCAAGCATTATAACAAATGGGGACCAGTCGTGAGACTCGTCCCCAATTTTATTATCGTTCAACACCATACACCCATAATCACTTCCCTTGGAATATCGGGTGGTTACGCCACTTGGGTTGTTGGCCTCTGGCAATTTCATCTAATCCTCCGGGGAAGATGTCGGCATAGCAATAGGCTATCCATGAGGCGATGGCATTGTCGCCATTCTCCTTGATTGTTTCCAGCACCACATTTCTCTGCTCATCTTCCATTTGTGCCCTGATACGGCGCTCTTGCTCACGTGCCCTCGCCCACTCTTCCTCATTGTCAGAGAAGACGTCGATATGGAAGCCGTTGGGACCTGTTTTTCTCACCCTGTCGATGGCCTCTCTCATTTTCTGTGACATCGGCGAGCCTTGTATCGTCCCATCCCAAGTGTTGATGGTGATATGCTTGCTGTCGGGTATGAGCACGAAGACACTGCGCTCGGGCCATTCTTTCCAGTCGTGAAGGCGTATGATGTCATTGGCATCGACCTTTACTGTCACGGAGAACTTCGCGTCCTCTATGGGCAGGAGTTTTGCGTTGGCGGTATCCTCATTGATAATGAGATAGAGTGTTTTCTGTGTCGGCGACACTGTTCCGTCTATTGTCACGTTTACTTTCTTTGCACATGATGTTAGTACTACCATAAAGAGTGCTGACAGAATAAAGAATTGTCTTTTCATAGTTTTTCTATTTTATTGTTTCTAATGCGAAGGAATGTAGCCTATCCCTACTGCTCCTCGTCGACTGGTGAATAGCAGCGATGGTGCGACTCGATGAGATTTACAAGCGGTTTCAGTCTCAGGTCGGTAATGGGCACGTTCCTGTATAGTGACTGCTGTGCGTCGTATCGTCTGCGACTGCCCCGCGCTATAAGTTCCCTGATGTTTCCAGGCACGAGGAACGATGCCCGTTCTCCGATACGTGAGAAAATGTCGTGCTGGAAGGTGTAGATGGACGTGAGGTCGAAGTCCGCGAAATGAATGTATTGGTTGCCCACCGCCTTGAGCCATCGTGCCAGTTCCGATCCCTGAGGATGACGGTGCACGAAGAGTATCTTCTTCTGCGGGAAGAGGTTGAGATAACTGCGTATGCGGTGGAACACCTGTGCGTTCTCCACTCCCACGATGAGGATATCACGGGGCACGCTGAACATCTTGTACTCGTAAATATAGAGATAGGTGCCCGGTGTGAGATCAATGGTGAAATGCATCCCTCCCACCTGTGCCTCGATAGGCTCCACCGACGTCACGAGGAATCCCTCCATGGGACTTGTCTTGCCAGAACGCTGTTCGGTGGGTGACTCCACCACTTCCGCCAATGTCTGCTTTTCTTCCTCGGAATACTGGAAGTCGTGGAAACTCTGCAAGTCCTGTATGCTCAGTTCTTCAGAAAGATACTGTTTAAGACGGTTCAACTCCACTGCCTTGTATGTTGTCCTTGAGCCATGCTGCGTTGCCGGCACAAGTACTCCCTCGCGCTTCATCTTATCGAACAGACGTGTCTGCGTCTCGCTTTGCGTCAACTCCTTCCCATTGTACAAAGCGAGCAGGCGTTTCAATGCGCCCTGAGTAGGTTTCTGTTTTTTCATAATATGAGCTAGTTTTATTTGTCTTTCATCACTTGCCTCGGCATAGTCGATACAACATAGCCCAGCAGTCTACTTCACGGAAACAGCAATCTTGTTTCCCTATAACATACAATATAACACCGCAAATATATGAAAAAAATATTTAACTTTGTTATTTTTGTGAGAAAATGTTATAAGAATGGCGAATATTTAACACATTTAAACGTTTTAACTGCAATTAAGGGGTTGAAATAAAGTAGTTAAGGAGTTTTTCGCATGAAAAACTCCTTAACTACAATGGAAATGGAATTTGTGTAAGTCAGGCCGACTATTGTCGTTGCACCTTCTTGAAAGTCAACACGTCGTCATTATCCTTTATAACCATGGTTTCTTTATCGATGGACAATATTGTCAACGAACTGATTCCCTTCATCATGTCAACAAGTTCGCCCTTATTATCTACCACACTTTGCCTAAATACGGATAATAGCATTTTTTCGAGTTCCTTATTCTCACCAAGATCTTTTTTTATGTCCTCGGACCACTCCACTTCGCCAATCGATATCTTCATGTCATCGGCATTGATATCGAAAAGCAGTTTGTCGCCATTGCGTGTGTATGTCCCCTCTGCATCGACAATGACGTTTATACTCCCTATTTCTTCATCCTTTGACTCCACGACAAGTTTCAAAATGGCGCTATGGTCTCCCGCCATGCCTATTATGACGCCAATGTTGGCATCATCTTGCTCCATTAGAGTCATCCACGTACCCTGTTCGCTTTGTGCGTTCGCGCTAAGTACCGCGAAAAGCATCGCACACATAAATATCAATTTCTTCATAGTCTTAATTTTTTCTTCAGAATAGTTTGCTACAAATTTAGTGTTTTAATAATAACGATAACACTAACGCATTCATATTATAACGTAATTTAACTAAAAGTGCTAAAGGGTAAGAAGGTAAAAGTGGGCTATGAGCTTTTTTTTTCCGAAAGTTTTGGAACAGAAAAATAATAATGAGAAAAAGACGTTTGTAATATAAAATATTTTAGTATTTTTGCAGAAGAAAAGTAAGTGACAAGATGATACGGTAACTTGCAATGGATAATAAAGAAAACTATCAACATGACATATAAGATTACAGCACCGAGCAGTATCGACACAAACATAAAACTGCCCGCAAGCAAGAGCATCAGCAATAGAGCGCTGGTGATAAGTGCCCTGGCAGGGGCGAAAAGCATGCCAGAAAACCTTAGTAA
Source organism: Prevotella sp. (assembly GCA_017554105.1). Taxonomy (GTDB): domain Bacteria; phylum Bacteroidota; class Bacteroidia; order Bacteroidales; family Bacteroidaceae; genus Prevotella. Next base: position 31,113 of record JAFZIY010000026.1, read on the forward strand.
CTGTGATGACACCGAAGTGATTGTGAAGGCGCTTCGCGACAATCCATACGAGATAGACATCAGGGCGGCAGGAACGGCAATGAGGTTTATGACCGCCTATCTCGCTGTGACACCAGGTGAGCATATCATCACTGGCACCGAGCGCATGAAGCACCGTCCTATCAAAGTGCTTGTCGATGCGTTGCGCTATCTTGGGGCGAAGATAGAATATGTCGGCGAAGAAGGATTCCCACCGCTGAAGATTCGCGGCAAGGCGCTCTCTGGCGGCAGACTGTCGATTCCCGGCAACGTCAGTTCACAGTTTATCTCGGCACTGCTGATGATTGGTCCTGTGCTGCGTGGAGGATTGGAACTGCAACTCACGGGCGACATAGTTTCAAGACCGTACATCGACCTCACGCTGCACACCATGCACGACTACGGGGCCAAGGTGGAATGGACCGACGTGGACACCATCGTGGCTGAGCCTTCGGGATACCGCGAGCGTCAGTTTATCATCGAGAACGACTGGAGCGCTGCTTCCTATTGGTATGAGATGCTGGCTATCCTGGGCGACCTGAGGAGCAAGGTTACTCTCTCGGGACTCATCGACGCTTCCCGTCAGGGTGACTCGGGACTGCGTTACCTGTTCTCAATGCTCGGCGTGAAGACAATGTTCAAGGACAACATAAAGACAGAGCCCACAGAGGCGACACTGAAGCCACTGCTCTCCATGCTTCCGAAACTGGACTTCGACTTCTCCGCACAGCCCGACCTGACACAGACCTTCGTGGTGACATGTGCCATGATGAACATCCCGTTCCACTTCACCGGACTGTCAACGCTGCGCATCAAGGAGACCGACCGCATGGAGGCGATAGTGAAAGAGATGCGAAAACTGGGCTATGTCATCAAGGATGTCAACGACTCGGAACTGATATGGGACGGTGAGATGTGCGAGGCGACGATGGAGCCTATCGACACCTATGAGGACCATCGCATGGCCATGGCATTCTCAGCCGCATCGATAAAGTTCCCTGGTCTGATGATTAACGACCCAGGAGTGGTGACAAAGAGTTATCCTGACTTCTGGGAGCACCTGAAGCAGGCAGGGTTTAAGGTGGAGGAAGTTTAGAGTTAGGAGTTAGGAGTTAGAAGTTAGGAGTTAGAAGTTTAGAGTTAGGAGTTAGGAATTAGGAGTTAGGAGTTGGGAGTTATGCTCTATCTCGTAATAGCATTAATTGCATTAGGAATAATAGCCGCCGTCATAGGACTGCTGTCACACAATAAAGACGGCAGTCCAGACGTTATAAATAATAATACCTCATCATGCGCCTCGTGCGACGGCTTCGACCCGCGTTGCGAGCAGGAATGTATGATGGAGGCAGCAACAAAACCCATAGAGTATTTCGACGATGAGGAACTGGACGAGTTCAAGGACAGACCGTCTGACAAATACTCCGACGACGAGGTGGAGATGTTCCGCGAAGTGCTATACACCATGAAGACTGAAGAGGTGAAGGAATGGTGCCGCAGTCTTACGCTGCGAAACATATCTCTTCCCGACCAGTTGAAGGATGAGGTGTTTATGATGATTGGTTAGGAGTTTCTGACACGAATGAAGGTTAAGGAGTCATATATCGCCGTTGCCATCGTGGCGACTCTGTTTTTTACGGCATGTTCTACGCAGAAGAACACGTCGTCGAGTCGTTGGTGGCACTCTTTCAATGCCCGCTATAACACTTATTATAACGGGGCTACGGCATATATTGACGGTTCGCTGGAAAAGGAGAACGGAAACAAGGATAACTTCACCGAGAGGATTCCACTCTACACCGTAAGCAACAAGGGTAGCCGAGAACTGGGAAAGGGCAACTATGAGAAAGCCATAGAGAAAGCACAGAAGGCAATAAAGCAACACAGCATAAAACGGAAGCCTGAATGGAACAAGAGCCGTAAGAAGACGGACAAGGATAAGGAATGGCTTAACCGACGAGAGTACAACCCATTCTTGTGGAAGGCGTGGATGCTTATGGGACGGTCACAGTTCTACAAAGGTGACTTCGACGAGGCGGCTTCGACATTCTCATACATGAGCCGACTGTATGCCACACAGCCTGCTATCTATGGCAAGGCACGTGCATGGCTGGCAAAGTGCTATATCGAGCAGGACTTCATGTATGATGCCGAGGACGTGATAACCAAGATGCGACGCGACTCTCTCGACTGGCGTGCCGTGAAGGAATGGGACTACACCCTGGCCGACTACTATATCCACACTAACCAACTGGACCAGGCCATACCTTACCTGCGCAAGGTGATACGCCACGAGATGCGACGCAAGCAGAAGGCGCGCGAATGGTTCCTCATGGGACAACTGGAGGCAGAACTGGGACATAATGACCTGGCATATAAGGCTTTTAAACACGTGGTGCGCCTGAACCCGCCATACGAACTCGACTTCAATGCGCGCATCGCCATGACCGAGGTGATGGCACGAGGACAGTCGAAGCAGATGATAAGCAAACTAAAGCGCATGGCGGCATCGGACAACAACAAGGAATATCTCGACCAGGTGTATTACGCCATGGGTAACATCTATCTGCTCGACAACGACACCACAAAGGCTATCGAGGCTTATGAGAAAGGCAACGAGAAAGCCACACGCTCGGGAATAGAGAAAGGCGTGTTGCTGCTGAGACTGGGTGACCTTTATTGGGCACGTGAGAAATTCAGTGATGCCAAGCGATGCTATGGCGAGGCCATAGGACTGCTCGACAAAGACCGCAAAGACTATGAGGCGCTGGCATACCGCTCGAAGGTGCTTGACGAACTGGTGCCTTACACCGAGGCTATACATCTGCAAGACTCCTTGCAGGCACTGGCAAAGATGTCGGAGACCGACCGCAACGCTGCCATCGACCGCGTCATCGAGGCACTGAAGAAGAAAGAGAAAGAGGAACGCAGAGCACAGGCAGAACAGGAGGCACAACAACAGCAGGCGCAGAACCAGGGTAACACTGGTCAGACGCAGCAGAACACAACACAACAAACACAAAACGGACTGTGGTACTTCTATAACCAGATGGCTGTGAACCAAGGAAAGTCGGCATTCCAGAAACTATGGGGACGACGTGAGAATGTCGATGACTGGCAGCGTGTGAACCGTACTGTGGTAGCACAAGACGACCTCTCGCAGATGACAGAGGAACAGCGCGACTCGCTGATGGCAGCAGAAGAGGCAAACGACACAATAGAACAGAAGACTGACAGCGCACAGAACGACCCACACAAGCGTGAGTACTATCTCGCACAGATACCATTCACCGAGGAACAGGTGCAGGCAAGCAACCTCATTATCATGGACGGACTGTATCATGCCGGTGTGATATTCAAGGATAAACTCGACTTCCTGAAACTGAGCGAGAAACATCTGGTGAGACTCGACAACCAATATCCTGAATATGAGCACATGGACGATGCCTATTATCATCTCTATCTGCTTTACCAGCGCATGGGAATGCCAGGAACGGCACAGTCATACCTTGCGAAACTTCAGGACAGATATCATGACAGTCAGTGGACAACGCTGCTCTCTGACCCTAACTACGAGGAGAACGCCCGCTTTGGTACGATGATCGAGGACTCACTATATGCCGCCACCTACGAGGCATTCAAGGCTGACAGGCTGGGAGAGGTGAGAAGGAACGCCGAGACATCAAGAACAAGATTCCCGTTAGGTGCTAACCGCGACAAGTTTATTTTCATAGGAGGACTGAGCAAACTGAATGCCGGCGATGCCGACGGCTGTCTTGCGGACATGAACGAGGTGGTGAAGAACTATCCTAACAGTCGCATCAGTGAACTGGCGGGTATGATTATCAACGGAGTGAAGGCAGGAAGACAACTGAGAGGCGGTAAGTTCGACATCGGTGACGTATGGGAAAGACGAAGCATAGTGCTTAACGACAGCGACTCGATACAGGCACGGCAGTTCGTTCCCGACCGTCAGGTGCCGCACCTCTTCATGCTTGTATATAGTCCTGACTCACTGCAAGAGAATCAACTGCTCTTCGAGATGGCGCGCTATAACTTCACCAACTTCATGGTGCGCAACTTCGACATGACCATCGATGACTTCGAAGGACTCCACCGCATGCACATCACGGGATTCCGCAGTTACGACGAGGCACTGCAATATGCTCGAATGCTTTATAAGTATGAGCCCGTGGCAAGGTTGATAAAGAAGGCGCGAGGCATCATCATCAGTGAGGCTAACCTGCCATTGCTGGGTACGAACTTCAGTTATAAGGACTACGACAAGTTCTTCGAGAAGCATTACAGTCCGATTAAGCCTTCTACCATGCAACTGCTCACGGAACCTGCGGAGATTGAATACGAACGACAGGAAGAACTGACTACACCGCCAGAGGATGAAGATGGACTCTATGGTGGTGGCGAGGACAACGGCACAACCATAGAGACGGGTACCGACGTGGCATTGCCTGAGGACAACCAGCAGGAGGTACAGGGTACTACGGTGCCTGACAACAACGAGCCTGCAGTGGAAGAAACGGGAACCACCATCCCGGATGATACCGAGACGCAGCAGAATGCTACTGAGACAGTTATCGAGGACATTCCAAAGGCACAGCAGACAGAAACGGAGACTGTGATAGAGGAACCACAGCCCGCAACTATTGTGATACCAGAGCCAACGGACAATCTTGACAATCTGGTAATACCTGACGTGCCCGATGTACAGGAAACGACAGTACCGACAGGTACCACCGTGATACCTGATGTTCCGGAGACAACGACTCCGACACAGACAACAGTTATTCCTGATGTTCAGGATATTCCTGAGACACCTGATGTTCCTCAGACTGTAACAGAACCACAACGACCTGTGAAGCCACAGCAGCGTGCCACAACGGAAACTCCACAGCAGACAGAGCCTCAGCAGGCCGAGAAACCCGAAGAGCCAGAGGAGCCAGAGGAACAGGAGACCGACGACGACGTAATCTATTTCGATGACTTTGGCACTCCGCCAGATACTCCTAAGAACAACAATAAGAATAACAACAATAACTTCGACATCGAAGACGAATACTACGACCTCGATGGATTCTAAGGGAGTTAGGAGTTAGAAGTTAGGAATTAGGAATTAGGAGTTGGGTGTTGGTGTATCAATTAAGAATTAAACGACTATGAGCAACGGACTACTACTATGGGTTGACGATGAGATAGAACTTCTGCGAGCCCACATTATATTCCTTGAGAAAAAAGGATACGAGGTGGTGACGGTTACCAATGGTACCGATGCCATCGACCAGTGCAACCAACGCACTTTCGACCTCATCTTGCTCGACGAGATGATGCCGGGACTGAGTGGTCTGGAGACATTGCAGAAACTGAAAGACATACAACCCGCCACTCCTGTAGTGATGGTGACGAAGAGCGAGGAGGAGAACATCATGAATCAGGCCATAGGGGCGAAGATTGCCGACTACCTCATAAAGCCCGTAAATCCCGTGCAGATACTGCTGACTCTAAAGAAGAACATACACCAAAGGGAGATAGTGGCAGAGGTGACTCAGAGCGAGTATCAGCAGAGTTTCCAGGACATTGCGGCACAGATAGCAGACTGTAGCACCTATGACGACTGGACCAAGGTGTATAAGTTGCTCGTGAGATGGGAACTGGAACTCAACGAGGCCGAGAGTAACATGAAAGAGATGTTGCAGATGCAGAAGGAGGAAGCCAACAATGGCTTCGTGAAGTTCATCAAGAACAACTACCTCGATTGGGTGGACCCCAAGACGATGCAGACGGTAGAGAGACCTGTGATGAGTCCCGACATCTTCAAGAAAAAGATATTCCCATTGCTTAGCAGCGGCGAGAAGGTGTTCCTGATAGTCATCGACAACTTCCGATACGACCAGTGGAGGGTGCTCGCACGGGAGATTGGCGACATGTTCGACATCGAGGACGACACCTATTACAGCATACTTCCCACGGCAACGCAATATGCACGCAATGCTATTTTCAGCGGACTGATGCCCACGCAGATAGCCGAGATGTTCCCTGAACTGTGGGTCGATGAGGACGAGGAGGAAGGAAAGAACCTCAACGAGGAACCGCTGGTGAGGACGCAGATAGAGCGTTTCCGCCGCCGTGACACCTTCTCATATCATAAGATTAACGACTCTGCCGGTGCTGAACGCTTCCTCGCACAGTTCAACCAACTGAAGCAGAACGACCTCAACGTGGTTGTAATAAACTTCATCGACATGCTGAGTCACGCACGTACAGAGTCGAAGATGGTGCGCGAACTGGCTAATAATGAGTCGGCTTACCGCTCCATAACGCTCAGTTGGTTCCGTCATTCGGTAATGTCAGACCTCCTGAAGGTACTGGCACAGACCGACTTCACCGTTGTCATCACTACCGACCACGGCAGTATACGCGCCAGCAAACCAGTAAAGATAATCGGTGACCGTAACACGAACACCAACCTGAGATACAAACTGGGTAAGAACCTCAGTTATAACCCCAAGGAGGTGTTCACCATAAAGAACCCCGCACAGGCACAGTTGCCGGCACCGAACCTCAGCACGGCGTATGTCTTCGCCACAGGCAACTCGTTCCTCGCCTACCCTAATAACTACAACTACTATGTTTCCTATTATAAGGACACGTTCCAGCATGGCGGTATCTCGATGGAAGAGATTATCGTGCCGCTCGTGACTCTGCGTGGAAGGAAGAGGAAGTGATTTGGTTCTTATAGGTTATAGGGGGAGAAATAAAAACAAAAAAGATGGAAATAAGAATAAAAGATATCAGCGAGATAAGGAGTGCGGCACGTGAGTTCATCGACAACATGCCAGCAGGCAAGGTGTATGCCTTCTACGGAAAAATGGGCGCCGGCAAGACGACGTTCATCAAGGCGATATGCGAGGAGATGGGTGTTGACGACGTAATAACCTCCCCCACTTTCGCCATCGTAAACGAATATGAGACAAACGAGGGTGACACCATCTACCACTTCGACTTCTATCGCATAAAGAAACTCGACGAGGTCTATGACATGGGCTATGAGGAATACTTCTACAGCGGAAACTTTTGTTTCATAGAATGGCCCGAACTCATCGAGGACCTGTTGCCTGAGGATGCCACGAAAGTGACTATAACAGAGGCAGAAGACGGCTCAAGGGTAATTACTTTCTGATTACCAAAACGACCACAGATTTTTGGTAAATGTCTTACCAGCCATTGGTAACGTCATTACCAGGCATCGGTAATCGCGTTACCAGATACATGTAATAAAGTTACCAGCCGCTGGTAACATCCTTACCAACGGCTGGTGACAAATCAAGTATAATACTTCCTGCTATTAAAGCAGGGTTTCAAACTTCTGACGCAGTACACCGGCAGGAGCGGAACCCACATGACGGTCAACCTCGACACCATCCTTAAAGAAGATTATCGTAGGTACACTGCGTATGCCCAGTTCGGCTGCCAGGTCGTCACTCTCCTCGACATCGCACTTGCCGACAACAAGTTTTCCGTCAAACTCATCGGCCAACTGCGATACGATAGGACCAATCATTCGACAAGGACCACACCATGTAGCCCAGAAATCAACTACCAATGGCAATGAGCCATTCTTGTAACTCTCAAAGTTCTCTTGTGTGATATTTACTTCCATTTTCGTTATTATTTATTTGTTCAACAATAGTCTGTCTATCAATACTTAATGCAAAGAACATGCCAACAGCCTCAACGCATCGTTTCATGGCGGACATGTCAATTTGTCGCTATGTCATACTCGAACATGTCATTGTCTTCAAGGTATGAAATCAACTCATGCGAGAGTTTCACGCCTTTTGTCTTTGAGCGCAATGTCACGGATGTGTTATTCTCTACGTCGATAATCTTGAAATAGACCTCCACCTTCCCAGAATTACCGTCGATGATTCCGCAAAGGTCCTCAACAACCTGTGTATTAAGGTCCAACGAGCGAATGGCAATGGTGATATGGTCGATGCTATTATCCTTCACCGTGCTAAGCAACTGTATGTTATTGACTCTGAGACGTAAAACACCACTGCCCCTATAGCGTTCCACCACGCTGGCCGTGACATATACGGTATTGCCCTGCTGCAGCATACCACTCCATCTGCCCCATTCCTCACCGAAGAAACGCATCTCACCGGAGCCGTCATAATCCTCTATGGTGACAAAACCACATGGAATACCATCCTTGTTGAAACGGTTTACCACATCCGTTACGATGCCACCGAACGTCAAAGTATGACGATTCTTAAGCGTATCAACGTCTGCAATCTCTGAGCAATGGGTGTTACACATCTTTCGCAGCACCACCGAATAGTCGTCGAGAGGATGTGCCGAGAGGTAAATGCCCACAAGTTCACGTTCCTTGTTAAGACGCTCTATGTTGCTCCACGGCTCTGCCTGTGGTGGTTTTGGCGACGCAATCTCGATGTCGCCGAAATCACCGAAGAGGGAGTGCTCCATCTGTTTCTTCGCGTTTACGTAGTTCTGACCGTAGCGCACCAGAGAGTCGATGTAACTCTCTCCCCTCTTGTCGGGCGCAAAGAACTGCTCACGCTTTATGCCGAAACTGTCGAAGCCGCCACTCAATGCCAGCACCTCGTATGCCTTGCGGTTCACCACACTTCCCATTCGCTCGGCAAAGTCGATGATAGAGGTGAACGGTCCGTTCTTCTCTCGCTCCGCGATGATTGCCAACGTCGCTGACTCGCCCATGCCTTTCACTCCACCAAGACCGAAGCGTATCTCGCCGTTCTTGTTGACACCGAACTTCTCATAACTCTCGTTGACGTCAGGTCCCATCGTGAGAATACCCATCGACTTGCACTCGTCCATCAGTTTTGTTATTTCCTTTATGTCGTCCTTACGGCGACTCATGATGGCAGCCATGAACTCCGCAGGATAGTTAGCCTTGAGATATGCAGTCTGGAAAGCCACCCACGAGTAGCATGCCGCATGCGACTTATTGAACGCATAGGAAGCGAACTTCTCCCAGTCAGACCATATCTTCTCAAGCACCTTAGGGTCGTGGCCGTTTTTCTTGCCACCCTCGATGAACTTAGGCTTCATCGCGTCAACGATGTCCTTTTTCTTCTTACCCATCGCCTTACGCAGGGCATCGCTCTCACCGCGGGTGAAGTCGGCAAGAAGGCGTGACAGCAACATCACCTGCTCCTGATAAACCGTGATGCCATAGGTGTCCTTCAGGTATTTCTCCATCACAGGTATGTCGTATGTAATGGGTTCCTCGCCATGCTTACGGCGTATGAACTGAGGGATGTAGTCCATTGGTCCCGGACGGTAGAGGGCGTTCATGGCTATGAGGTCCTCGAACACCGTTGGTTTCAGTTGTCTCAGATACTTCTGCATTCCCGCCGACTCAAACTGGAACGTACCTATCGTACGTCCTTCCTGATAAAGTTGATATGTCTTCGGGTCATCGATAGGAATATTATCGAGGTCGACGTCTATGCCTCGTGTCATCTTGATGTTGGCACACGCCTCCTTCAACTCCGACAGTGTTTTCAGTCCGAGGAAGTCCATCTTGATAAGTCCTGTGGACTCTATGACATGTCCGTCATACTGAGTGCAGTTGGTCTTTGTTCCCTTAAAGTCCGGGTCGTCGGCAGTGGACACAGGCACATGGTCGCTGATGGGGTCACGGCAGATGATGAAGCCGCAGGCATGGATACCCGTGCCTCGTACCGTACCCTCGAGCATCTTGGCATATTTGATAGTGTTCGAAAGAGTGGTGTCGTTCGAGACCTCTGCCTCACGCAGTTCGGGAGTGCACTTGATGGCATTGGGCAGATTCATCTTCATGCCGTCAGGCAGACGGTCGGGGATGGCCTTGCACAAAGCATTGGAGATGCTCAGCGGCACCTTCTCCACTCGTGCCACGTCCTTGATGGAGTTTTTCGTTGCCATCGAGGCGTAGGTAATGATGTGGGCGCAGTTCTCGTGACCATACTTATCCTCCACCCATTTCAGCACCTTTCCGCGTCCGTCATCATCGAAGTCGGTATCGATATCAGGCAGTGAGATACGGTCGGGATTGAGGAAACGCTCGAACAGAAGGTCATATTTCAGAGGGTCTATCTTGGTGATTCCAAGACAATAGGCCACCACACTACCTGCTGCGGAGCCACGTCCCGGTCCCACCATGACACCGAGTTCGTCGCGCGCCGAGTTGATGAAGTCCTGCACTATGAGGAAGTATCCAGGGAAACCCATCGTCTTCATTATGTGCAGTTCGAACTTCACGCGCTCCACCACCTCGTCGGGAATGGGCTTGCCATAGCGTCGCTCCGCTCCCTCATAGGCCAGTTTCGCAAGATAGTCTGCCTCGAACTTGATGCGATAGAGTTTCTCATAGCCACCTAGTTTACTTATCTTCTTCTCGCCTTCCTCGGGTGACAGTTGGTTCTGTCCGTTCTCGTCAGAGGTGAACTCGTCGTAGAGTTGCTGCTCGGTGAAATTCTTTCGCCACTCCTCTTCTGTTCCGAACGACTCGGGAATGGGGAAGAACGGCATTATGGGGTCGTGGTCGAGACTGTAAATCTCCACCTTGTCGAGAATCTCGATGGTGTTTGCCATCGCCTCGGGAACATCAGAGAACACCTCCCACATCTCCTCCTTTGTCTTGAACCATTCCTGCTTAGAATAGAGCATTCGAGTGGGATCGTCAATGTCCTTGCCTGTAGAGATGCACAACAGGTGGTCGTGTGCCTCGGCGTTTTCCTTGTCAACGAAATGGGCATCGTTGGTACACACGAGTTTGATGCCATATTCCTGCGCAAGTTCTATCAACACCTTGTTGGCCTTCTGCTGTAAGGGGAAGGTCTCACGGTTTGCCCTTATCGTGGGGTCTTTCACCTCATGGCGCTGCAACTCCAGATAATAGTCGTCGCCAAAGACTCGATGATACCACTCGATGGCCTCACGCGCACCCGCTATGTCGTCCTGCAGTATCTTGGCAGGCACTTCTCCTGCAATACATGCCGAACACACGATGAGGTCCTCATGATAGCGCTCAAGGTCGGCACGGTCGGTTCTTGGTCTCATATAGAAACCGTCAACCCATGCGTTGCTCACCAGTTTTATAAGGTTCCTATAGCCATGCTCGTTCTTTGCAAGCACGATAAGGTGATAGCCTCCCATGTCTTGCTTGCCTTCCATCTGCTCCTTCGGACCATGCTTAGCCACATACATCTCACAGCCGAAGATAGGCTTGAACGGCTCAAGTCCTTCCTTCTTGCGTTTCTTGTTCACGCCACCTACATAGTCGTGAAACTCCTTTATACCGAACATGTCGCCGTGGTCGGTAATCGCCATGCCCCGCTGACCGTCGGCTATCGCCTTGTCAACCAGATTCTTAATCTTCGACTGGCCGTCAAGAATTGAGTAGTAAGTATGTACGTGCAGATGTATGAAGTCTTCCATGATGAGATATTTCTTGTATATTTTGAGCGTCAAAGTTACTGATTTTTATCCACACCTCCAAACAAAAAGCAGCGAAAAATTACTCGTTGTCAATATTATTTTGTAACTTTGCACGCGAATTGTGTACATACATACAATTATGGGAAAAAGAATAAAGAAGTTGAAGAACGTCAGACTACACCGTGAAGGCACAGACACACTGATTTACGGGGCTTTCATAATCATTGCCGTGGCTGTCATCCTGTGGAGAGCGTTCGACACCAAGATACCTTTCTGGATTTTCTCCGTCATCTTTGGCGCGCTATATCTTATCGTCGTCAATTTCTACCGATGCCCAAAGAGGTTCTTCGACGGCGACACCACCGGCATAGTGGTTGCGCCTGCCGACGGGAAAGTGGTGGTCATTGAGGAAGTAGAGGAACAAACCTACTTTCACGACCGCCGTATGATGATAAGCATCTTCATGAGTCCCCTCAACGTTCACGCCAACTGGTTCCCTGTTGACGGACGGGTGAAGTTCGTGAAGCATTTCAACGGCAACTACCACAAGGCATGGTTGCCAAAGGCAAGCGAAGAAAACGAGCACGCAGACATAATGCTCGAACTGGACGACGGCCGCGAGGTGCTGGTAAGACAGATTGCCGGTGCTATGGCACGCCGCATCGTGACCTATGCAAAGGAGGACGAGGACTGCTATATCGATGAGCACCTGGGCTTCATAAAACTCGGTTCACGCGTTGATGTTTTCCTGCCCGCTGACTGTGAGGTATGCGTAAAGATGAACCAATCGACCACCGGCGACCAGACCGTAATAGCACGTATCTGAGAAAATGGCAAATATTATAACCCGAAACATACCGAACTCGATTACCTGCTGTAACCTCATCAGCGGCTGCATTGCCACGGCATACGCCTTCGCAGGCAATCCGAGGATGGCGCTGCTGTTCATCGTTATCGGTGCGGTGTTCGACTTCTTCGACGGTATGTCGGCACGACTGCTCGGGGTTAGTTCACCTATAGGCAAGGAACTTGACTCACTCGCTGACGATGTTACATTCGGTGTGGCGCCATCAACAATGGTATTCACGCTTCTTTCAACGCTCAACTACCCTGCCTCGCTCGAACCATTTCGCCCTATTCTGCCTTATGCGGCATTCCTGATGGCGGCATTCTCGGCACTCCGACTGGCAAAGTTCAACCTCGACGAGCGTCAGACAATGGGATTCATCGGACTCCCCACACCTGCCAACGCCCTCTTCTGGGGTGCACTGATAGTAGGGATAGGTTCATATCTGGAACGCTATGACTGGACCGTCTTCCCTATCCTGTTCATGCTCTTGGTATCGTGCTACCTGCTGATATCCGAGATTCCTATGTTCGCACTTAAGTTCAAGCACTGGAGTTGGCAGGGAAACGAAGTGAAATACATCTTCCTGATGACATGCATTCCGCTGCTCGGCTTCTTCGGACTCGTCGGTTTAGCGATAATCATTGCATGGTATGTCGTGCTGTCACTCATCGTGTGGCTGCTCAATAATAAGAAACAAGAAAACTAAAAGACATGACGGCTTTCATAAAGGTTATACTTATATTCATCATCATCCTCATCGTTGCGGTGGCACTGGCATTCTTCTGGCTCTATCGCAAGGTGAACAACTTCACCCACATATTCACTGGCGGGACGAAGAAAACACAGTCACGTCATCATCGCCGTAGCGGAAAGACCTACGGCAATCAGGAAGGTGTCATCGATGCCCGCACTCCTGAGCAGGCAAACCGCAAAATATTCAAGGAAAACGAAGGCGAATACGTCGATTTCACAGAGGTCGACGAATAGAAACTTAGAATATAAAAAACTACGAATTTCACGAATTATACGAACTACTGTTATTGTTTTTCAGAAACAAGACAATTCGTATAATTCGTGAAATTCGTAGTTAGCATTATAAACAAGGCATCAATGGTGAACCAATGTGCCTATTTCCTCACCGTCGATAACCTTCTTGAGATTGCCCACAACATCCATATTGAAGACATAGATGGGAAGGTTGTTGTCATTACACATGCAAACAGCACTGAGGTCCATAACCTTCAGGTTGCGCTCCAGCACCTCATCGTAGGTGATGTCGGTGAACTTCGTTGCGGTCGGGTCTTTCTCCGGGTCAGCAGTATAGATACCATCCACGCGTGTTCCCTTGAGCATCACGTCGGCCTCTATCTCCAGTCCGCGTAGCGACGAGCCGGTGTCGGTGGTGAAATAAGGTGCTCCCGTACCTGCTGAGAAGATGCATACATAGCCCTGCTCCAGTGCATCGATGGCGCGCCACTTACTGTAGAACTCACCTATCGGCTCCATGCGTATTGCCGTGAGCACCTTGTTCTTTGTACCCACTGCCGAGAGTGCGCTGCTGAGAGCAAGCGAGTTGATTACCGTTGCGAGCATTCCCATCTGGTCACCCTTCACTCGGTCGAATCCTTTCTGCGCTCCACTGAGTCCACGGAAGATGTTACCTCCACCAATGACGATGCCTATCTGCACACCCATGTCACTGATTTCCTTAATCTGACGTGCATATTCGCCCAGACGTTCCGGGTCGATGCCGTGTCCTTGTTTACCCATCAGGCTCTCACCTGAGAGTTTTAATAGAATCCTTTTGAATCTTGCCATGTCTATTATATTTAGTGTTTAATAATGTCAGGACTTAAGGGTTTAGCGTCCCTCCCTCGGGGGGATAAGAGGTAGGCATCCCTATCAAAAACTGCACTTCCTTGAAGGCATAACTGCGAATCTTTTCTTGTTTGTCACGCAACACGAGGTGTCCGTCGTCTTCCACTGTCACGAGTTCCGCCTCGAAGATGCCATCAGCATCGCAATAAGGGTGGAATCCCTCACCACGATAGAGGTGACGGCGATACTTCTCGCGTATCTTGTCACGACGGAAATGCTCCATCTGCCACACGAAAAGGTCTATGATGCCATGCAGTACCTCCTCGCGGTCCCAGTCCTTGTTCTCCAGTTGTTTCATGGAAACAGGATTGGGGGCATCACTAACGAACACCGTCTGGTTTACATTCAGACCGATACCAATGACGCAATCCTCGATATTCCCACCTTTCAGGCGGTTCTCTATCAGTATTCCTCCTATCTTCTGGTCGCCCACAAAGATATCGTTAGGCCATTTGATGCACACCTCCTCGCTGAGCGCCTGAGCCAGATACTTGCGCATGGTGGCAGCAATAGCCATCGAAATGACATATTGCTCACGTGCAAGCACATTGTCAGGATGTATCAGTATGCTGAACGTAAGGTTCTTTCCACGCTCACTCTCCCAGTGGTTCTCACCCTGTCCGCGTCCCGCATGCTGAAAGTCGGTCCATGCCACCACCATCTCCTCGCGCCCCTCATAGCGACGCAGGAAATCATTAGTGGAGTCAACCTCCTCCATATAGATGTATTTCGGTTGCAGCATATTCAACTGCAAAGATACAAAAAAAGTGGAGAAAAGGATATAATTTGAGAAGATTAACGCAGTTTCTCCGTAAAAAGCATACCCGGTATCGGCTATTTCACTTCCTTCTCTGTATCTGCCTTGAAGTCAGACAAGTGAATGTCGCCTTTGTCGTCCAACTCAACACATGCAGAGATTGAAGGCATATTGTCGTATGTAAGCACCAGACCAGTGGTAAACTTAATACCTGGTACGAAGCACACACGCATCTTACCGTCGTTCATGTAATAACTAATCTGCTCACCTATCCATATGGGCTGTTCACTATCAAACCCTCCCATGTCGGTAACAGTGTTCTTTGCCGATGCCACCTCGACGCCATTGACATAGAATGTCATGTCATCACCTTCAATATTATAACGGAATCCTTCTTCAAACTTCTTCTGCATCTGATATGGTTCAACGGTTGCCACAATGCGCGCGCTGTCGTCAGCGGTGCCGAACTCTATCTTATACAGTTGTTCCACATGGGTGCCTGTGCCTTCCATAACGCCTGCAGCAAGCCAACAACACTTCGCTTCAGCATCGTAGAAAGCGCTGGGACGGCGACTGTTGCGAATATCGGGGAACAAAGTGGAAGTGGCATTCTTGACTACCACCACGCCATAGCCCTCAGCAGACTTGCCGTTGTCCAACTCGCCGATGCCGCTAATACTGATATTGTTTGCCGTGTCTTTCATAATCTCGAACAGATGGAACTTCTTGGCATCAGCCATTGCTTGTCTCACCTTTTCAGGTGCTTTGTCAACGATTGGCGAATCAAGCACGCAACTAACTTTATTCAATGCCTTGCCATCATAACAAGAAGTAAATACACTCGTGCCGCAGAGCAAAACAACAGCGGCAACTGTCCATAGTTTAATTGTGTTCATAATGTTGAATACTTTAATAAATTATACTTGCTAATAATTTTTTAGTTTTTCCTTGGCTTTTTTATTGTTGTTGCAGAAAAATCGGTGCAAAGATAATACAAAACCATGATACAAATATAAAATAAATTGTTTTTTTTTCTTATCTTTGCACCATGACAGACGAGGAACTCAAGAAAGACGAGCAATACATGCGTCGTGCTCTCGACGAGGCACGGCAGGCATTAGAGGAAGGTGAGATACCCATCGGTGCCGTTGTTGTGGCAGGTAGAAGGATTATCTCACGTGCCCACAACCAGACTGAAACACTGCATGACGTTACCGCTCATGCCGAGATGCTTGCCATCACTGCAGCATCGAACGCACTTGGCGGCAAGTATCTTACCGACTGCACGCTGTATGTCACGGTGGAGCCATGCCCGATGTGCGCCGGTGCCATAGGATGGGCACAAGTGCCGCGCATCGTCTATGGTACTGCCGACGAGAAACGTGGCTACCGCCGCTATGCCCCCAATGTGCTTCATCCCCGTGCAAACGCAGTTGGCGGCATCCTCGAAGAAGAATGCCGCCAACTGATGCTTGAGTTTTTTAAAAGACTAAGGTCTTAACTCCAAATTATTTAACCTCTATCACGAGATACTTGCTTGTGCTCCAGAATGTCTGCGGGTCGTTGATGCGCAGCACATACTGTCCCTTGGCATCCTTCTCGAGCGAATAACTGCTTGATGGGTGCGAGGTCTTCATCTCAGCCTTCTTAGAATAGAGTTTTATCTCCTTCTGTACGCGGATGTCAATCTTGGTGAAGTAACTCTTGTTGAAGTTACCCTGCAGTACGCGGCTACCGTCGATGATACCCTCTTCCTTCAACTCTTTCTTTGTACCAAACACGTACCATGCTGTGTTCAACTGCTGGTCCTGATTGCTGATGGTGCTTGCCTTCTGCTCATTCTCTGTCTTCAGGTTGTCCACATCGGTATTGAGGTTGGATATTGTCTCATCGAGTTCGGTGATATGGATGTCCTTCCTGTCAAGTTCCTCGCGCAGTTTCTGCAGTTCAACGTCTTTCTGCTCAAGTTGCTTGGTAAGGTTCTCTACAGTACGCTTCAACTGGTCGCCCTTGAATGTGCTCTCACGCAACTGCTTACGGAGTTTCTCGAGCAATTCACGGTTCTGGTCCATGCGCTGCTGGATGAACTTAACGTCCTCCATAATCTTCTGTTTCTGGTTGGCACCCTCACCCTGACGGGCAAGTGTCACACGACCTTCTGCCTCACTGATTTCACGGAGTCCCTCATTGATATCATTAAGGGTTCCCATGATATCATTGATTTCATTCTCCTTCTGCTCAACAATTCTCTGCAACGAGTCGCTCATTGTACCACCAGGTGCATTAGAAACCTTGTTGCCTGTACATGCTGCCAATGTCAAAACAGCAACAGCAAAAAACAATAACTTCTTCATTTTTTCTTATTATGTTTTAAAACTTGATTCTATAATTAAAAGTACTATCCCTTCCCTGCCACTACTACGACAAACTCGCCACGTGGCTCATGTTCCTTGAAGTAGGCTATCACCTCGTCGAGCGTGCCTCTTACACTCTCCTCGTGTACCTTTGATATCTCACGGCACACACTGACCTGACGGTCGCCTCCGAACTCCTCTGCAAGTTGCTCCAGCAGTTTCAGCACTCGGTATGGCGACTCATAGAACACCATCGTCCGCTGCTCGTCGGCGAGAGCCTTGATGCGCGACTGACGACCTTTCTTCTGTGGAAGGAATCCCTCGAAGCAGAAGCGGTCGCATGGCAAACCACTCGATACCAATGCGGGAATCATGGCTGTGGCACCTGGGAGACACTGCACCTCAACACCCGCATTGACTGCCTCGCGAACGAGATAGAAGCCGGGGTCGCTGATGCCCGGAGTCCCTGCATCACTGATAAGGGCTATTGTTGCACCTGCAAGCAACCGTTCCACGATACCGGCACTCGTACCGTGCTCATTGAACTTATGGTGTGACATCAACTGGTTCTTAATGTCGAAATGCTTCAGCAAGATGCCCGATGTGCGGGTGTCTTCAGCAAGCACAAGGTCGGCCTCCTTCAGTATGCGGATGGCGCGAAGCGTCATATCCTCCATATTACCCACAGGGGTGGGAACAACATACAATATGCCCATAATCGGGGGCAAAGGTAGTACAAACATATTAAACTTCCAAATAAATTACATTAATTTAAACAAACACCAGCCGCTGCCATTCTCGCCTTTATAAAAATTTCATAAAAAACTTGCTGCTTTGGATTGTGATTTGTATTTTTGCAGAAAAATAAACACTGAATAAATAATGACAGACAACATAACAGGCGAGTTTCGTCGTCATGGCAGAATAGAAGTGATATGCGGATCAATGTTCTCCGGCAAAACAGAGGAACTGATACGCAGACTGAAACGTGCAAAGTTCGCCAAGCAGCAGGTGGAGATATTCAAGCCATCGATAGACACACGCTATTCTGACGTCGATGTGGTGAGTCACGACCAGAACACCATACAGAGTACACCTATAGACTCCTCCAGTTCGATACTACTGTTGGCAGGAGATAACGAGGTGATAGGTATCGACGAGGCACAATTCCTCGACGACGGACTCGTTGACGTGTGCAACCAACTTGCCAACCGCGGCATCAGAGTCATCGTTGCAGGTCTCGACATGGACTTCAAGGGTAAGCCATTCGGTCCGATGCCTGCGCTATGCGCCATCGCCGACGACGTGCAGAAGGTACATGCCATCTGTGTGAAGTGTGGTTCACAGGCATACGTGAGCCATCGACTCGTGGCAAGTGACAAGCGGGTGCTCCTCGGAGAGACACAGGAGTATGAGCCTCTATGCCGCGAGTGTTACCAGAAAATGGAAAACGGGTGATGGATGACTGCCCGACATTTATTGAACGAACAAAAAACGTAATTCATAGATGCTTGAACAAAAAATCACATTCGACCGACTGATAAGAGGGATTATCACGGTGGCGATAATAGTCCTGGTGATCCTCACCATCGACTACCTCAGCAGTGTGCTGTTGCCATTCGTCGTGGCATGGCTACTGGCATACCTGATACATCCCCTCGTGAAGTTCACGCAATATAAACTGCACGTGCCGACACGCGCACTGAGCATCGTGGTATCACTGATATTCATCATCGCAGTGTTATTCGGAGTATGCTACCTCATCTTCCCGCCGATGATTGAGCAGTTCGAGAAACTGGGAGTGCTCATCACAAGATATGTGCAGGACAAGACCGACACCAACAATATCTCACAGGCAATACAGGAATGGCTGCGAGAGAACAACCAGCAGATACAGGACTTCCTGAAACAGAAAGACGTGACCGATGCCATAAAGAGCATCATGCCCGGAGTGTTCAACATGCTCGGACATACGGCAAACATCATAATAAGTGTCATAGCATCGCTCATCACCTTATTATATATGTTCTTCATCCTGCTCGACTACGAATATCTCACCACCAACTGGATACGTATATTCCCGAAAAAGAGCAGACCGTTCTGGCAGGGACTGGCAAGCGACGTGGAGCGTGAGCTGAACAACTATATCCGCGGACAGGGACTCGTGGCACTTACCATGGGAATACTCTTCTGCATTGGGTTCACCATAATAGACTTCCCGATGGCAATAGGTCTTGGAATACTTATAGGAATAATGGACCTCGTGCCGTATCTTCACACCTTCGCACTCATCCCCACTGCATTCCTCGCACTGCTCAAGGCCGTTGACACAGGACAGAACTTCTGGATGATACTCGGTGCCGCCGTCGCCGTGTTCTGCATCGTACAGGTGATTATCGACCTCATTGTGACACCGAAGATAATGGGAAAGGCAATGCGACTGAATCCAGCGATTCTTCTTCTCTCGCTGTCAATATGGGGTGCGCTGCTCGGTTTCATCGGACTGATTATCGCACTGCCACTGACCACAATCATCATGGCATATTACAAGCGATACATCACGAAAGAAGAGGATGAGGAGGAAGAGGAAGAAGTGCCGAAGAAACCTTCAAAGAGCATCTTCAGCAAGATACTCCGTCCCAAGATCTTTAAGAAAGAGACAACCGAAGGAGAACTTGAGACAGTAATGGCAAATGGCGTGGAGACATTGACCCGAGCAGAGGAAGTACAGGAGACTGCGGAAGAAAGCAAAAAAAGCACTGAATAATTTTGTCATTTCAAAAAAACATCGTACCTTTGCACCCGCTTTACGCACAAAATGGATAATCCATTGATCCGTTAGCTCAGCTGGTAGAGCACAACACTTTTAATGTTGGGGTCTTGGGTTCGAGCCCCAAACGGATCACAAAAGGCATCTTTGACAGATGCCTTTTGTTTCTATAAAGGGCTCTCACCCAAGGGTTCTTTTACCGCTGCGCTAAAATTACATTCTTTTCTATTTTTGACTACAAACTATTTCCATACTTCTCTAACCATGCATATGCCTGTTTGTAGTCAGGGCAGTGAGAATTGAGAAGGGTCTCAAACTTTACCGTATGCTTCATAATGACAGTGTGACATAGTTCATGAGTAATCACATAGTCAATCACAAAAGTGGGGGCTTTGATAATACGCCAATTAATGGAAATATTCTTATCTGCGGAACAATTTCCCCATTTCCTTTTCTGACTTCTAATGTAGAGTTTGTTGTATGGCAGTAATAAGGCTGTCGAAAGTTCGTTGACTCTTTTGTGAATATACTTACTTGCAATGTCTTTCAGCCATTTTTCTTGGATATGGATGTCTAAAAGATTACGCCTTGCCTGAATCGTCCTGCTTTCATGGTTGACAACCACCTTATTAATATATTGGGCAGAATAGAAATAAGCATAGCGATTACCCAGCAGCAACAATTCATTTCGTCTCAGTAGAATCTTTTCCTTTTGCTCAAAGAATTGTTGCTTTGATGCTATCCACTGTGCCTTCATCTCTATCACCTTTGCGATTTCCTCATCTGTGAACTTACTTGGCACGAACAATTGTACCGTACCATCTTCATGTACTCGAAGACGGGCGTGTTTCACATTTCGGCGAATAACTGTATAGTTCTCGGGCAGCGTCATCAGTTCAAACTAAAGTTTTTTAATATCGAATCCATCAGCGTGTCGCCAAGCGGACCATCTATGTTCAGATCCAACGTCTCGTATTTATCGTTGGCTGCCAACAATTCAATTTGCGTCTTCATGCGGTTGTATTCCTGTGTTACTTCCTGCCAACCAATATAAATCCTTGATTGAATCCTGCGAGTCAGTTCCTCCGCAAACTCTCTAACCAGTTCTTCGCTGAAATCCTCAATCTCATTCTTGATGTTCTGATATATCTCAAAGGATCCCTTGTCGTCGAATCCCATCTTCTTTGGAATCTCAATGGCCTCGTCCACTTCCGTATAGAGTTCGCTTAGTTTCTTCAGTAGACCTTCTATCTCAATAGTGTTCGCATTCTTCTGCCGAATGAGTGCGTCTAATCGCTCTTGGAACTCAATGTAGATGGCACTGTTATTCTGATTGGTGCGAATCATCGTCTCGATGTCACGGATAATCTTTTCTGCCTTATCGCTTGGCGATAGTTTCGTTTCCTGTAGTTTGGTCAGATAGTCGGCATCAATGGCAATTTCTGGAAGATGTCCTCTAAAGTCAAGTAGCATCGTACTTTCCTTCAGCAGTTTTCTTGTCTGTGCAGCATAGAACTCCACATCGAAACTGGCACGACGGAACTCCTCCATATAGAGTTCATAGATCGTAACCAACCATTGATACTTTGTCCGATAGGGGCGAAGTCCTGGATTGGGGCTAATAGCCTCCCATAACTGAACTGTACGATGGAAACGGTTTTCAAACTGGCCGTGATCTATCTCACTCAGTTTACGGATAATAGCCATCATACACTCATAACTGTCTTCCAGTTTAATCTCATTGAAATCTTCAAAAGCCGTGTCAAGCACTTCAGGGAAGGTTTGAAGCAATGCATCCACATCCTCAAACTCTCCGATGTCCTCAGGATCATAGTTTAGGGCTTCCTTGTAATTTTGGAACACACCCACGTAATCCACGATACGTCCAAACTCTTTAGAAAGTTTCGTTTCTCCCTCTCCGTAGTCGTAGGGGCGGTTTGTTCTTGCTACTGCCTGCAACAGATTATGGTCTCTCAAAGGACTATCTAAATACATCGTCTGTTCGATAGGTGCATCAAAGCCTGTCAGCAACATATTGCATACAATGAAGATTTTCAGATTGTTGCCCTTTGCCTGTTCTTCTGACGTAATGCGTTTCTTAAAGTTCTCTATCAGTTGCTTCCTTTCCTTGTCTGTCAGATAAAACAGCGAGAACATATCATAACGCTCGCCCGTTTCATATTGACCTGTCGAGAAGATAATCCGCAGTTCTGACTTGTCGAAGTATTTCAGCAGTTCGTTGTAATAAAGCACACAAGCTTCTTTATCGATAGCCACGACTTGTGCTTTGAATCCTTGAGGCTCTAGACGTTCTTTGAAGTCTTTGGCGATATCTTCCGCCAATACCTCTATACGTTCCGGCTTCTTCATCAGGGTCTTCCAAGGCTGTACTACTTTCTCCACTTGTCGCTTCTCGCTCTCTTCAAGTACTGCCGTGATTTCCTCATAGCCTTTCTTTAAGTTCTCCTTGTCCAAGAACCACTGCGAAGGACCGAGTGTATATTTGATAGGCCTTGTGGCACCATCGTTGATGGCGTCGATGACGCTGTACTTATCCAAATAGTATTCTATCTTGCCTTCCTCACCCTTGATACCAAACTCTCGATGTGTCTTGGGAATAGGTGTACCTGTAAAGGCGAAACGCTTGGCATTGGGCAATACAGCTCTTAGTTCCATTTGGTAGTCCCCGTATTCTGTACGATGTGCCTCGTCAATCAGCACAATCACATTGTCACGCTCATCGATAATACTCCCCAACTCATTGAACTTTTGGATGGTCGTAATAAAGACACCCGCAGGCTGATTCTTGATGATAGATTTCAGGTCGCCCACACTCATTATCTGTCTGGCATTGGGGAAGACACAATCCAAGAAGGTATCACCCATCTGGTCTTTTAAATCCTTGCGATCAACAACAATAAAGATAGTCGGATCATTCAGTTCCTCTGCCTTACGGAGTTTATAAGCAGTATATAGCATCGTCAGCGACTTACCAGAACCTTGCGTATGCCAGATAACGCCCTGTCCTTTGTCCGAATGAATCACACGCTCCACTATCTTATTGGCAGCACGTAATTGCTGATAGCGTGCCACTTTCTTGATAATCTTTCCGTTATCCCGTTCAAACACGATAAAGTGCTGCAGAATATCTAATACCCGTTCAGGTTGAAGCAGTCCGATGATGCCAAACTTCATCCGTTCCAACAGTTCTCCATTGGGCAACCGTTCTACATCAAAGTGCATCAATCCATCTTCCTCGTCTTTGTAAGTTCTGCACAGATCATTTTCTGGGTCAAGTAAAGGATTAGGATATTTATTGGCAATCACAGAGTCCTTCCATTCATTGAAATATGATGAAGAGGCTCCAGGGATACCATATTTGCACAACCGTCCATTACAAGCCACTCCAAACAGATGTGCCATATAGAGTTTGTCGGCTAGTCGATCGTAAGTTTGGAACTGCGTGACACCTTCTAACCAGTTTGTCCCTCGCCTTGCACATTGCTTGGCCTCTATGGGTACCAACGGAATACCATTCACCAACAGACAAATATCCGGTCGTTTCTGCTGAACACTATACTGATTGGTCACGATGAAACTATTCTGCCAAATGTCCTCGAAGTCAATAAAACGAATGGTTCTGTCTTCTTTGTCAATGGTCAGCGTCACACCATCCACCAACTGATTCAGGATTTTTTCATTTCCCTCAATGGGAATTTGATTCCGCAGGTTGTTCAGCAAAAGCGTGACTGCTGCCTCCGCTTCCGACTTCTTGATGCCATTCAGCGCCATCACCTTCTCTACCAGAATAGGCTCTATCACAGCATTCATCTGCAAGCGGTTATACGATTTCAAGTCATCCACCGTTTGTAACGTCCAGCCCATCTTCGAGAGCCATTCCGTCACTTTTGCCTCAATAGGTTTGTTTTCGTGTAGTTTGGACATAAGCACTATCTAGTCAAAAACTTGGACGTATGTAAACCTTCATAAAACCCAGGATGAGTCTTAATGTTTAAATCTCGATTAAAGACAGATCTGTCATTTCTAATAACAGAAAACTGCTCAACAATTTTCCCATCTTTCAATTTAATATTGTTGATAATTCCAAACTCATATAGCAGTTTCAACATCCTTTCCACATCAATACCTATGAAATTATTTTGAAATTTCGAATATTTATCTTTGAATAGCGATACTGTATAAACACCTCTGCCCATCAATCTTAAAAGTTCATATAATGATTCTGTGTCTTTAATTATAGGTGCTATTTCATTTTCAACTTCTCCTAAGAGCCACAATGAATACTCCTTTTCTCCGTTCATAATTGATTTTTTTGATAAGACCCTAGAAGTCCTACACTCCTCCTGTATCTTTATACAGAATTGTATTAAATCTCTTGGGCGCTGAAATGTTCTATGAATTATATATCTAAAAATGTCAATATCTTGCTGCTCTTTTGTCCTTATATGTATTTTATGTTTGTTAAATATTGTATGAAAAGGACTTTGTGTATCCAATTCTGGAATGCTATATTTAATTCTAGCATTAATTAGTTTTAAAAGATTTGAATCAAACCAATCATTCCTATTTATTATGGACCAGTTCAATTTTAGAATGTATTGATCCCATCTAGCACTCTCTGGGTCGTGTCTATAAAATTTGTTATATATGTCTGAACGTAAATACGCAACAGTTTTAACACTAATATTTTTTGACCTGTAAGTTTGATTTAATTGGTAAATAGTCTTGAATAGGCTTATGATACATTGTATATATCTATCATTATCAACATAGCTGGTGTAATTGTCATCCAATTGATCAAACTGTACTATGTAAGTTTTAGTCTCATGTCTTGTCAGATAATCTAACAATACACTATTTAATCTATTGTTAACAACAGTGATATTTTTACATTGATCATAATACTCGATCTCTTTACCTTCTCCATGTTGTCCTGAAACACCTTTAATTGAAATCCCATATTCGGATTTCTCAGATATTCTAGTAACGGCTTTGTGTAAATCTATCAAATCATTTCCAAAAACGTATTTGATATAGTTCTGTAGTTCTAGCAATGCCTCATCAATTGGATTAGACTGATCCTTACAAAGTAAAAGGGCATATTCTGTTAAAATTATATTTTTCCAGATACTTTGATATTGATTTGGAACAGAAAAGGTATCATCTGACAATTGGAGAAGTTTTTCAAAAGGGAAATCATTAAATGATTTGTTCGAAACCAAAATTCCATCTGCAACCTGATTGCTTTCAATCCAATTGTACAATGCTGACTTTCCTGTTCCTTTTCTTCCGACTACGAAATATTTAGGTTCATTTAATATTGCTTTTTTAAAATCAACATCAATAAAATAATCATTAATATTGGGATCATACAAACCATCAATATCACCAAAATCTACGTTTAGCAGATATTCAAATTCCCTTTTGGTATTCTTATTTCTTGTTTCCATATCTTTCTATATTAATAAGTTTTACTTTACCTGTAAAAAGATTCTGCATCAGCGATCTTTTAATTGCTTAAGTTAGGTCGGATCTTATTTCGTTTCTCCCTTTATTAATTTATCTATAAATATCTGATTCCTAAACTTTGCCCTTTCTAACAATGTTGAGTATTTGATTACTTCCGAATAGATGCTTCCCTCTGGACCATCATTAAAGTTAATTACTTTCTCTGATGGCCTAAACCAATAGTTGAATTTAGGCGAATACTCATATCTACTTACACGTCCCCGAACATCTCTGTCTTCAATATCTTCTCCTATCAAATATCCATAAAAAGTCGTGAGTTGTAATTCATCAATTGTATAGTTCAGAAGGATACTTGCATAAAAATCTATTTGTGTCAAATGCTCTGAAACATTCACATCAGGAGCTTTGAATTCAATTATTATTGCCTTATTTTCTTCTGGAAACAGCAGCACATCAGGACGTTTGGCTAATCGTTTCTCCCCTAATGAATTCAAATACCGCTTATCTTCTTCTGAAAAATCTTTATCAAAAATTTTCTTTCCATTATATTCAATATCTTCAAATTTTACTTCAGAGACTCCTTTGAAATATATGAACTCTTCATTAATAATCCACAAATCACTATCTTCTGGCATTTCGGAAGTTGAACTCTGTTGAAACAGTAAATTATGCAATAATTTTTCGTCTATTCGTTTCCCCTCTTTTAAAGAATCTAATTCTTTTCTCAATATTTCATCAAACAAGTCCAACAACAGCTTCCTCCTTGCCACATATTTGCTTAAAACTGTCCTATTCTGCATAGGAATGGATGTGATTAGCTCATCAACTTTTTCTTTCAGTTTCGTTTGATAATTTTCGGTTTTATCAGGTGTGAGAGATTTAAGTTCTTCCATCTGTTGCCTAATAGCATCATCTTTTTTTGCTTCTATTTCACTATCCGCTTGATAAATTGTCTTGAGTATTGTCTCTTCTGAATCCGTATTCTTGATTTTACTACGCACTTTATTAACAGTAATAGGATTCAACAAAAACATTTGCTGCAATTCATCTATCGTTTTGTTCTTTTCTTGATTATTACCATCTAATTCAGTATATAATTTATTGATCCTATTGTTTGTTTCCTTGACTATGTCATCAAGTAAAACGACCTCCTCTTTAAATAGTCTGTCTTCATTCTGATGTTTAAAATCTTGGCTACTTACCAGTTTGATATTCCCTCTATCGTCCCTATCACTGGCATCCAAATAATCTCCTGATAGCAGAAACATGTATCGATTGCCTTCGATTTCATCTTTTTTCTGCAAAGAATCGATATCAAAAGAAATACCCGTCGCCCCTTTGCTTACCAGATAAATCGCATTTTGCTTGATTTCCGAACTTGGACGTTTAAATGCAGTCAATTGAAATTTCTCCTGATGTCCAGCAGAAACTATTTTGTTCTTCTCGTTAAGTTTCCGATAATCTATATACACATTATCTTCCTTATCAGGGTTCGGAATATTTGATGTAACAATATCACTTTCTTCTTTCAGTTCCATATCCTCAAACAATGATAGATGAATCTTTGGCATTAGATTTCTATACTCGCAGAAAAGTGATAAAAAATGTTTTACTATTTCATCCTTCAATATCTGAACAGACAAAGATGAATAGAAATCTTTATCATCCAATGGAACCTCAAATGTAACATTTGTTTTAAGATCCGTTTCTGTTGAATTGTCATCCTCGTCTAATCGCAAAATAGCATTTTCTCTTAAAAAAGACTCGTTCTTTGATAATGTGACTTTTCTTTTCTTGTATTGGTCACCATCTTTATAAATGCTATCTATCGTAGTTTTGTCAAAGAAATGGATATACTGAATTCTACCAGTTCCTAAATTAGAATGTCTTTTTGTATCATCTCGTAAGTTAATAAGCCTTTGATAACTATTATGATCAAGACCTACACCATTGTCCGAGACAACAATCTTCTCAAAATCACAATTTCCATTCTCTTTTGAGAATAGATTTCGCAAATAGAACACCTGTATTTCTATTGAACCGTTTCTAAAATGTTCTTTTGAAAAACGGTCAAGAATTGCCTCCCAAGCATTCATAAATGCTTCGAATATGGGTTGCAATGGTACATCTGCTTTTTTCTTAATTGTATTTATTTCATTTCTGTACCATATTCCTGTTGCTTTGATAAAAGATACCGTATTCATATTGCAATCACTTATTATTGTTTGTTTATTTCAACTTTTCCTGTTAACAGATTCTGCATCAGAGACATTTTGAGTCGATCTAAATTTTTGATTATATTCTTTGAAACTAATATCTTGTTGTTTACAGAATCTAGTCTTTCCTTTATCTGTTCTTGTTCCATCCGGGTAGGAATCGGAAGCAAAACCTTTGATAAACTATTTTTGGAAATACTATAGACTTTGATTCCTGTCACATATTTTAAAAGCTCTAATCTGACTCTTTCTTCGTTAAACAAATACCCCTTAAAACCATTAATAAGTTCATCTGTTTTGGGACGGAGCAATAATGTATGAAGACCAGAGATTACTTTTATATCACCAACATTTACAAGTTCTACCAGTTTTCCTACGCCATCATAATCTTCACTCGTGTCAGATATAATAAGATCACCTTCTTTAAGAAGCACGAACTTCTTTATCATATCTTGGGTAATATATGGTAAAGATTCCTCCGATATGTCAAGAAAGGTGTCAAATTTTGTATGAATATCCCCATAATGGATGTATTTACATTCTCCATCTTCTTTCAACATCGAACGAGAATATGAAGCAGTTGGATAAAAATCAAAGACTTCATCCACTCGTTTCACTTCCCATCCAATAGGTACTTTGCCAAACTTTTCGTCAATATTGAATTCTTCGGGTGTTCTGAATGTGGCGTCGGGCTTCTTTTTGCCTGTGAGAAGGTTTTGTATCAAACTCTTTTTCAGGCGTTCCGCAGCAGCAATGTTATTATGAACTGAGGCGATTGCGTCATCTACTTTTGAAAGAATCTTCGCGATAGCTGTTTGTTCTGCTTTTGATTGAGGAAGTTTTATCTTTATTCGCTTAACCTTTGGAGCTGTTAGTTGTGGTACGCCTGTACTTTCTTTTGGAAAATGAACATGAGAGTTGATGTAATATGTGATATAACGGCAATCTACATCAACTTTCGGTAATAGCACAAGAAGCCTTACAATTGCATCAAAATCATTAGCCCGAAACTCTGCATGACCAATATCACCTCTTCCTGTAATTGTTATGGCATTCCCAGAGAAACGAGGTTTTGAGGTATAGCCGTACAACCCTTTGTCTTCTAAAGAATTAGCATATATTGGGTATGAAGCTTGCTTTGTCTTAATGGGAGAGTAGCATGATTCTTGCAGATCTCCACCGGCTTTGATGTCGAAAAGGTCGCCTACTCGAACTTCATTCCATCCTTCCATCACTCCCCTCCTTTCTTTTCTTGATCAATGACTTCCCAATGGCCGCCCTTATCGGGGCCAACACGGCGAATAATGCCTTCATTCTGCATTTCTCGCAAAATCTTCTTGAGAGTGGTATGCCCTAAATTTAGTTCTACCTCCAATTTTGCAATAGTTGTTGATTTATCAGAGGATATAACATCTAATATTTTCTGGGCATTTTCTGGCCACCTTTCTGGCCACTTTTCTGGCCACTTCTCTCTCTCCTGGGCATTTTCCCGGTCATTTTTCTGGGTAACTTTCTCCACAGTTTCTTCCCTCAACGCAGAGTTAAGCCGTACCTTCACCATAAAATCTATCTGCTTATACTCTGGGGCAGGATTACCTGCCTCTGCCATTTCGCGGAACATACGATCAACACCTTCGCCAAACTCCTTTACCAATTTGTATTCACGCATAAACTCCGCAATCTTTGGATTACGTGAGAAGTGCATCTGGCGGATATTGTCGATACGCACCAAGCCTGGCAAAATGCCTGGACTTTCCACCACATAATGATGGTCGAATATCTTTACCATGATATCTGTGCCTAAGATGCTATAGTCACGATGGGCAACGGCATTTACTATCAACTCCGTCCAGCAGAAAGGTGGATATTGTGGAATGGTGACAAAACGGGCATCTTCACCCAAGAAAGTATATTCCTTAATCTGAGTATCTACAAAATCTATTGCCTTCTGTGTCATCTCCAAGATGCGCCCCTCGAACATCACATCTTTTACCACATTCATCTCACGACCAAAGCGTTCTTCATCTCCCAAATAACGAACAATTCGGATTCGGGCACGCTGGAAGAACTTCTGCGGATCTTTACCAAACAACAGGATGGCTGCCCCAGAGACTTTCTCCACTCCGTTTACTGTGGTGATATAGCCTTTATTAGTACGCAGATAGGTGGCAGAATCTTTAGTATAGCCAATCTTCTGACAATACTGTGCCACGAAATCTAGGTCAATGTCATCTATCGTTGCACCATAGACGGGTTCATCCTCAAAATAACGACCGCCCTTGGCATAGAACAACTGCATACGCATCTCGAAGTTCAACTTCTTCGATTTATCGCCTACCCGATAGAAAGCATCATCAGCCTGGTTGGCATGTACCTTCATACTGGGGTCAACATGCATCACTAACACTCGGTTAGGGAGTCCGTTTACATCCGTGCAATCAACGAATTTTACTTCGACATTTATTGAGGGAATACAGAAGTCAAAGGGGACACGCAACAACTCGTTCAGATGGTCCTCATTGCCATTGATGCCAGTGATACGACCATCGTCCTCAATACCTATCACCACATCGCCACCATCGGCATTGGCAAAGGCAACGAGAATCACCCCTAGCGCCTTGGCATCTATCCGAAAACTCTTACGATCAAAAAGTTGTCCTTCTGGTTGTTGCTGAAAATCCTTTATATCAATCATGATTGTTTGCTTTTAATGTGTTTAACAGGTTATTCAGCGACTGCATCGCCTCTGATTCT
The DNA here is from genome assembly GCA_017554105.1 of Prevotella sp. Lineage (GTDB taxonomy): Bacteria > Bacteroidota > Bacteroidia > Bacteroidales > Bacteroidaceae > Prevotella. Next base: position 61,681 of record JAFZIY010000026.1, read on the forward strand.
GCCTGCATTGCGTTTTGGAAGTCACGAATGGCTTCCTGTAAGTCAATCTGCTCTTCTGGTTCGAAGGTATCCACATAACGGGGAATATTGAGATTGAACTCGTTTTCCTCGATGTCCTCCATATCGACAATGGCAAAATAACGCTTGCGCAATTCTGGGTCAGCGAACATCTGCAACAGTTCCGTTTCTACATCGATAATCGCCTGACGTTGCTTTGCGGCTTTCTCTTTGGCGGCATTTATCTTGGTAGCCTTGTCAGCAAGCAACTTATCTAAGGCTTTCTGACTGGTTTCCAAAGACTTCAGGTCTCCCTTCGTTGGTTTCTTGCCTTTTTCTTCCTTGTCCTTAATGGCTTGTTTGGCCTTATTCAGTTTATCTGTCTTGATGGCAATGTCTTCTGCCAAATCTTTCTCAATCTCAGAAACTTCATATTCAAGGTCTATCTGGATTTGGCTGTTCAGTTGTAGTTTTCTTTCAGCTATCCATACTTTTGCTTTCTCTATATCTCCCCAACTTTCCAGCATTGTGGAGATACGAAGTACATCCTGAGGTTCCAGCACGCTCATATTGGCATCTTCACGATACCAGCCCTTCTTGGCTGCATAGACCATCAGCACCTTGTTCTTTCGTTCTGCAGGCTTGTTTTTGTCGAAGAAGATGATAGCACCTGGGATAGTCGTACCATAGAACAGGTTGCTGGGCAGCACGACAATAGCATCGATGATATTGATGTGTTGTTTAAAGCCTATACCCTGTAAGAATCCACGACGAATCAGATATTCCACATCAGCCTTGCGATTCTGGCCATCTTCTTCCTCGGTCTTCTCTGGTTGCCCCCTGAATAAAACACCTTGCGGACATACTACACCAGCCTTGCCTTTATCATCCAATGAGGCAATGATATGCTGTAAGAAAGCAAAGTCTCCATTGCTATAGGGAGGAATGCCATAGATAAGACGATTGTAAGAGTCTGTAAACTCCTTTTTATATTCCAATTGAGGTGTTCCGTCTTTCTTATTGATAGCCTTCCCTTTCTTGTCTTTCTTAGGTTCGCCATTCTGCGCCCAATTCTCTAATGAGAATGGGAAATTGGCCATCACCTTATCAAATGTGCGAAGTTCCAAAACATTATCTTCATCCTTGAACTTTGGATCGCGAATGGTATCGCCTTGCTCTATACGGGCATCCAAGCCATGCAGAATCATGTTGATATTACAGATAGCCCATGTGTTCCATACCAATTCCTGTCCGAAAAGACGCACACTTTTTTGGTCGTGATAGTTCATCTTTGCATACTTAGCAGCATTGAGCAGGAAACCGCCAGAGCCACAAGTCGGGTCATAGATAGTCTCGCCCTCTTGGGGTTTCAAATAGCGGACAATGATATCAACAACCTCTTGAGGTGTGTAGAACTGGCCAGCCATCGTGCCCCCCTTATTTTCATCGGCAAAACGCTTGATCAGATATTCATAGGCATCACCCAACACATCTACGGTCACATTGTTGTTACTTAAGTCAACGGCTCCCAAATAACTGATCAGGTTTGAAAGAACCTCTGGATCGAGTTTCTTTCCCCCGGATCCATCAGGGGCAGGCTCGTTCCAACGTACCGTATTAATAATACCTTTTAATATATACTTTCCGTTTTTATCAATATTCTGGTCAGCAATGGCTCCAACAGCCTTGTCAAGCGTCTCATTCTTCTTGTCAATAGGAGCCTTTCGCACATCTTCCCAAAAACACCCTTTAGGGATAATAAAGTCGTGCATCTTCTTGGTTATCACATCAAGTTCTCTTGCTGAAGGCTCACGACAGAATTCGCCCATGAATTGTTCCTTTCCATGTTCTATTTCCCACTGGTAATTATCAGAGAGTCGTTTGAAGAATAAAAGTGAGAGGATGTAGGACTTATAGTCCTCCACCTTATCGCGAAGTATATCTGCCATTCCAAAAAGCAGACTTCCTAATGCTTGCTTCGTTATCATCTATGAATGTATTAATCCAGTATTTGAGCGCAAATATACACAAAATTTCTAATTCCACCTAATTAAATGAAGACTATCAACAGATATATATTGTTGTTTCCTTATTATCTCTAATTTTGCCTCCACTAATTCTAAAAAGGAAGTGTAAAAGACTTATTATGAGAGACGCTTTTGCCCCTGTATGACGTTTACTAATACTGTTATTTTACCCAGGGCGATAATTCTCACAGGTCAAATTATATATATCCCAAAGTTTTTGGGTGATTTGTTAGGTTATTCAGGATTTATATTTATCTTTGCAGGGATTTTGAATAAGTGGAATACCAACGCCACGATAATGCTGGCAGAGGGGACGACTTATCATTAAATGACTTACCAAATAAAAACAAATTAATAACCATTTTATCAGTAAAAAGACATGAAAAGAGTATTATCTATCATTGCACTGTGCGTGTGCGCAGTATGCAGTATGCAGGCACAGACCATTAAGCAGGGTGACAAGTTTTTCGACGGTTCATCCCTATGGACAGTAAAGGAAATAAGGATGGGCAAGATTGTTTATATGACCAACAGCCACGATGGTGAGATAACGCTTGAGAAGGTGGCAAAGAAGGCTGGCGAATACAAACTGATACCGAGCCGACAGGCAGATGAGCCTCTATTCAGAGGTGTCAAATGGGGTTGCCGCGTGCAGTATGTGCGTCAGGAAGGTATGTATTTCCTTGCCTTCCGCAAGGCTAACGGTGATGCCATAGACATCATGTATCTCACTCCTGACTCCGAAGAGTATTGCTTAGAGCAACAGGAAGAGATTACAAACAAACTATCAGAAGGGATTACATCTCAATCCTTAATTAATAGGACAATTCTTTTCGATATGCCGAAAGACAAACTGCGTATCTTGCGCAACGAGATTATGGCACGCCACGGCTATCGTTTCCAGGCAAAGGACTTGCAGGAATACTTCGGAAAACAAAGTTGGTATCATCCAGGCAAGAACAACAAGGCCATCAAACTGAGCGTGATAGAGCAGATTAACATGCAAATCATTAAAAGCGAAGAGGCTGACCGCGAATAAAAGACATTGACTTCCCTTTTAATAGTCATGGCACAAGCCACATACAAATCATGGAAAGCATCTGTAGAGATGCTTTCTGTGTTTATCGAATAGATAACTCTCTGTTTGTTTTACAGGAAAAAAGAAGAAAAAATGGTTTTTCAACTTAACTTTTCATATTGACATACGCTTATAAGGCAGATGACGCAAGAAGAGTTTGAACATATCGCCCCAAGACTCCGTGAGTTGATGCTCTCGGTCGGTCGCAGTTTCTTCGGTAATGATGACGATGCCGAGGATGTAGCACAGGAGGGATTGGTGGCTCTTCTAAGGTTCATCGACAGGATGGAGTCTGGCGCTCGGCATGATGCCCTTGCCATCAGGGTGGCGAAGCATTGTTGCATGGATATCGTGAGGAAAAGGAAGTCACGCCTTTTTATATCGGGCAAGATGAATGAGGAGACAGCACCGCCAGGCAGGGATGTGGGTGCTTCGCCCCACGAGGATTTGGAAGCGAAGGAACTGCATGAGGCCGTGAACAAGGCAGTGCAGCATCTGAAACCGAGTGAGCGGCGCCTGTTTGAGATGAGGCAGATAGAAGGTCTTGAACTTGATGACATCGCCGAGCAGACCAACATAGCAAAGCCTTCCATAAAGAGTATTGTTTCTACTGCGAGAAAGAAAGTGTTTGAAGAGATTAAAAAGTTAAGGACATGACACGTAACGACACCGAAACATTGATTCAGAAATACCTCAACGGCGAGACGACTGCCGAGGAGGAGAGGTTGCTGGCTCTTGAGGTTTCCCGTGAGGATGCTCCTGAGGACTGGAAGATTATCGCCGAGATGCTCGGTGAACTGACAGTTGACGAGGCACTCTTCGATAAGGAAATGGCTGAGCGCAAACAGAAGCCTCGCATCTTGAAGTTATGGCCTTGGGTGGCTGCTGCCTGTGTCGCCGCCTTGCTTATCGTCTTCCTCGCTCCTCCAAGAGATGGAAACTGGTCGTTTAGGAATCCGGAGATTAGTCGTTTAGAAAACCAAACAACCAAACAACCAAACAACCAAACAACCAAACAGCCGAACAACCAAACAACCAAACGACCAAACGACCAAACGACCAATCCCCAGACCATGGTGGCAGAGGTAAAGAAGACTAATCATCGGGCAAGTGTCTCTAAAGGAATGAAAACTGGTCATTCAGGAAACCAAACAACCAAACAACCAAACAACCAAACAACCAAACAACCAGACGACCAGACGACCAAACATACACTCACGAAAGTAGAGGAAAGCGACATTGTTCCATTCGATGACCCGATGATACAATTTGCCGAACAGGCGAGAGCGCTTCGTGAAAGAGGTAACCGCGTGATTCAGCGCGTTTCAATGAATACCCTACCACCGAATAACAACCCATTAAGCAATATATAAGAATATGAAAAGAATAATCATAATAGCATTATCAGCAATACTGACAACAACGGTTTCAGCACAGGACAGGACACCCATGGACAAGATATGGGAAGAAATAGAAAAGATTATGTCTGTACGTCAAGACAGCAAAATGAAGATCAACCACGGTGACGGCCAACTGCTATACGTCCACAACGGTATAGTCGGAAAGGATTTCCTTTGTTCAACCGACTGCGAAGGCGTTACATCTTCTTTTGAAAATATGACGCCTGAAGAAATCGAAGCGGCCAACGAAAGAAACCGTAAAGTCTTCGACGGCATCTTCGGTGCCATCAGACATAACCTCGACTCATTGATGGAAATATCAGAAGAGAGTTATCACTTCGAGTCGCACAGTCACGATGCCGACACCATCACCTATTCGCTTTGCCTGAAGAACGGAGAATATTCTGTTGCGAAAATCAAGGCAAACGACGGCACCATGTTTTATCCCGGAGCACTCGAAATCGTGTTTTTCAACTATACAGCAAGTCCGAAGCCATGCGGTAAGCACATCAGAGGTTTCGGTACGTTAGGATATAACAAGAGACTTCCCCTGCCGGGCGGAAAGAGTTACTACTTTGACAAGGAGCCGTATTTGGAAACTATCACACCACTACTCAAGCAGAAAGGCATCAAGTCATGGAATTTCAAGTGGGCGCAAAGCGATGACTATGACATAGATGCCCATCACGACAAGGAGTTTGATTCTGCGGAAAGACCCCATCTGCCTAAAAATGCAGGACAAGCTATAGGAACGATGTACTTCATACCACGAGAACAGAAAGAGTTGGCGGAAGCGCTCTTCACTGCTATCGACAGCACCACACTCCGTTACACGGAGATTCACCCGGAACAGATGTTCAGGTATTCTTATAATGTAAAAGAACAGGTGATGCAATATACTGAAAGTAACAATATTACCGGTTTTTTTGAAGGACATACAGGCAAAGGCAATGTCTCTACACGCGTTCTCTTTGGCATCACCCCCAAGGGTTACTATGTCGCGATAGCCGATGTGGAGAATAACTTCTGCATTCCCAAGGAATGGTATAAGCTCAAGAGTTTTATCGATGGCAAGAAGGAATATATAAAGGATGCGAAGAAATAAATGCACCTGATTTGAGAATGATTTCCCTTAAGACTCTCACCCTCGGCAAACTTTTCAGAGTTTCGCCGAGGATTTTTTGTAGATTATTGTAATTGCGCTGTCGAAAAAAACTTATTCTCATTTGTAACAAAAGGAATAAAAGTCTCGTTAGTACAAATAGAAGGACCCATCGATGAACTTCCTAAAAGTAATAATAGTCAAACGTAAAATTAGAATTGTTATGAAGCATATATTATTAAAGGTGGCGCTCTGTGCTGCTATCATGTTTATCTCAACTGGAGCAAATGCATTGGGCAAAGACTTCAAGAAGTTGGCTAAGATTGAGGGTGTGGAACATGTCCACGTTGGCAAGTTCCTGCTTAACCTCGCTGCAAAGAACGGGGGAAACGTCGACTTCGGCGAAAATATGTCCTTCGTCGCCAAGTCTGGTGACATACTCGATAAGATAGACTCGATAGATGTCTTTACCAGTGAAGACAAAAATTCTATAGAACAACTGAGCCAGCAAGCACGGAAAATACTGAACGGTAACGGATGGGAACCGCTTATCGATGCGACAGACGAGGACGGCCAGAAGTCGAAAATCTATCAGAAACAACATGGCAAGCACACCACCATTGTCATCTTTGCAGAAGAGGAAGACGAGGCTTCGTTAGTAGTCATTGACGGCAAACTCGATATGGCCAAAATGATGGAGCAAATGAGTAATGAAAACTAATCGTCTCGCATAAGCAAACGTAATCAGGACTGATGGACGCACGGGAGTTCAAGCAACGATTCATGCCTCATTATAAGTTGCTCTACAGGGTAGCTTATCATTTTACGGGCAATGCGCAAGATGCCGAAGACCTGCTTCAGGATATGTATCTGAAGTTGTGGCAGAAGCGCGACGACCTGCCCGATGAGGCGATGAGGGATGCTTACCTCGTGACTATGATGCGACGCTTGCTCCTTGATCAGCGACGATTAAAACACGTTGATACGTCAATAGAACTGAAAGAAGAGTTCTCACCACCCGACGAACAGAGCCTGGACCGCCAGATAGACACCAAAGACGAGGCTATACAAATGGAAGGACTCATCAGGCAACTATCTGAAAGAGACGCGAAGATTATCCAGATGCACCTGATGGAAGACCGCTCCTACGAAGAGATAGAACAGGACACAGGACTCTCGCAAGGCAATATCCGCATCATCGTTATGCGAACGAAACAGAAACTGAAACAACAATTTAGGAGATTGGGAGATTTGTCGTTTAGGAAGCCTAACGACTAGACAACCAAACGACTAGACAACCAAACGACCAAATATAAACGAAGACATGGACGAACTGACGAACGAGCGAGAGCAGAGCCAAGCTTGCTTGAGCAATGCCGAGCGAGAAGGAAGAAGACGAAGTCAACTGAATCTTGAAACATTGGAACGCATTCCTATTCCCGACGGACTGGAAGAACGACTTTCAGCGAAGATTGACGAATGGGAGGCCCACCCCCAACCCCTCCCGAAGGGAAGGGGGGCGCGGATCCTGCGCTATGCGGCTGTCGCTGCCTGCATCGCCCTTGTCTTCGGTGTAGGATATCACTACCTGAAACATGAAGAGCCGGTGGTCCTCGCTGAACAGGACACCTATCAAGACCCTGTGCTGGCACAACAGGAGGCTGAGCGCGCCCTAAGCCTGCTGGCCGCTAACCTGAACAAGGGCATGGGGCATCTGGAAAAGGCAAAAGCCCTGAGCGACAAAGCCGAGAATACATTAAACAAACAATTAAATGCATTGAAATAAGATGAAACAGACAATAATAAGAACACTGTTATGTGCAGTCGTGGCAATGGCAAGCCTCACCGTCAGCGCCCAGGTTAAGGCGTTCGAGAAATATGCCGACATGAAGAATGTGTCGTACGTATACATTTCCAAGTACATGTTAGGAATGGCAAGCAAATCAGCCATGCCATCAGTACCTGGCGTGGACATGAAAAGCATGATCAGCAAACTGACAGGCATACAGATTATCAGTTCTGAAGAAAAGGCGGCACGCACGAAACTAAAGAATGAAGTCAAGGGAATCCTTGCACGAGACAAGTACGAGGTGCTGATGCAGATAAGAGAAGACGACAGCAAAGTGGATATCTACCACTGCATAGGCAAGCAGCAGTCTGTTGTCGTCATGTTAACGGATGAGGACGACAGTACGACGGTGATGGTATTCTCTGGTCATTTCACGATGGACGATGTCATGAAAATGACGAAATAAACTGACAGAGGACATGGCCTTTTTCTTGACTTCGCCGAGAATCATGTCATCGGTCCTCTACCCTTCTGTTAGTAGGAATAAACCAGACCGTACTTCTCGTGCAGTAGCCGGAGGGAACCGTCAGACTTCATCCTACGAATCACGTCATTTACCAACTCCATCAAGTCTTCCTGTCCTTTCCGCATCAACACGCCAATCTCACCATGATTGAAAGGCTCGTTCAGCAATGGTGCGGCAAGTCGTGTATCGGTCTGTACATAATATGGTGCCTCTGTTATTTCAGTTATCATCACATCAGCCTCACCTTCAGCCACGAGGGTTGGTATTTCCTCATTCTTCTGGTGAACAATGATTGTGGCATGAGTGAGGTTTTCGTTTGCAAACTTCTCGTTCAAGCCTCCCGGATTAACCATAACACGCACTTCCGGCTTGTCAATGTCCTCCAATGACTGATATCGTTCACTGTCTTCCGCACGGCATAATATTGTCTTTCCATTGGCAAGATATCCCTCACTCATCTGCATCGTCTCACATCTGGTGTCGGTAATTGTTATGCCACCAATGGCAAAGTCGAACATCTGAGGCTCGGCAAGCACATCAGCCGTCAACGTAGGCCATGAAGTCCTGACATAACCCACTCCGACGCCCAGTCTCTTTGCTATCTCCTCTGCCATTTCTATTCCGAAGCCCCAATACCTGCCCGTCTCCGGCTCATAGAAAGAAAGCGGACGATAGTCGCCTGTAGTGCCTATGAGCACTGTGCCACGCTCCACGATTTCCGCGACTTTCCCGCCGGTGGGTGTTATGCTACCCTCCTCAATATTATCGTTACATGCGGATGCCACCATCATACCGCAGAAGGTCAGTATGACATATAACACACCCCTCATTGTGAAACGACTTGAATCTTTCTTGTCTATCAACATAATAATAATCCTAATCAATGCTTATTTTGCGAATGCAAATGTTTTCGGGAGGCAAAGGTATATATTTTTACCGTATTATTAAGTATTTTTCATTATCTTTGCACCAGAGATTCTACTTTTGTTGACTCACGTCACGAATCCACGAATTACAATAACCTAAAAAATGACTAACAAGACAAAAATATGATGAGAATAGTAGCACTGATAACAGCCATCATCCTAGCGATGCCCATGGTGGGACAGCAGCACAAGACATTTACCGTGAAGAAGCAGATTCCGATAACGTCTGTCAAAAACCAATATCGCAGTGGCACCTGCTGGGCATACGCTACGCTGGGATTCTTCGAGAGCGAGATACTTCGCAAGACAGGCAGGACATACGACCTATGTGAGATGTTCGTGGTCAACAAGGACTACATGGACTGTGCCACGCACTATGTGAGGATGCACGGCTACAGTCAAATCTCGGAAGGCGGCTCGTGTGACGATGTATTGGAGGTAATCCGTCAGCACGGCATCTGCCCGGAGTATGCCATGCCTGCACCGGGGTCTCTTACAGGTGACTCGTTGGCTAATTTCAAGGTGTTCTTCCCTGAACTGGAACGTACCGTACGCAGTATTGTAAAAGAAGAAGCGAAGGAACCTTTGGCACATTGGAAGGATAGTGTGCAGGCAGTCATCGAGAAATACGTTGGCAGATGCCCTGAGTCGTTTGTCTATGAGGGGAAGACCTATACCCCACTATCGTTTGCGGAGAGTCTGGGACTGTTTAGCGACGACTATGTCAGCATTACGAGTTTTACCCACCACCCTTTCAATAAATGGTTTATCATCGAGGCTCCTTACAAGTGGCGACTGAAACCAAGTTACAACATACCGATAGAACAGTTGATGGAAGTGATTGACCTTGCCTTGGATGCCGGTTATACCGTGGCATGGGGCGGCGACGTCTCCGGCGATTTCACCCGAACGGGACTTGCGATGCTGCCCGAAGGAACAGTGCCCACACAGCAGATGCGACAAGAGCAGTTCGATGACTGGCGGTTTACCTACGACCACGTGATGCTCATCTATGGCAAGGCCGTTGACGAACAAGGCAAACCATACTACATGGTTAAGAATTCTTGGGGTGAGAGTGGTCAGTATAAAGGAACATGGTATATGTCACGCGACTACATGCTTCTGAACACCACATACATCTTCCTCAATAGCAACGCGCTACCAAAGAAGTTACGTAAAGCAATGAGAAGTCACGCTTACTAAGAATAAAACGGGAAAAGCCTATAGCATGTTTTTCTGAAGGTAGGCGTCAAAAGGAGGACGGTATGAGTCGGTAACGTGGATAATCTCCTTGCCGATATATACGCAGTTGTTGCGGTCAACGCTACGTATCTTCTTAAGTGCCACGATGTATGAGCGATGGATGCGCAAGAAGTCGGATGCCGGCAGCATGTCCTCGACAGCCTTCATGGTAATGTGCGTGATGAGTTTCGAGCCGTCGTCAAGGTAGAACACCACATAGTCTTTCATTCCGCTGACATACATTATGTCGGACATATTGAGTTGACGCAACTCTCCGTCAACACGGATGAATATGTTGTCGCGCCCTGCGGGTGCTGTTGTCGCTGCCGTCTCTGTCTCTCTCGAGAACCACCGTTGTGCTTTCTCCACAGCAGCGATGAACTTATTGTATCTTATCGGCTTGAGAAGGAAGTCGAGTGCACTCACCTCATAACTCTCGAAGGCATACTCCTTGAATGCGGTAGTGAAAATAACACGCGTCTTTTCTGGTATAAGACGTGCCAGTTCCATGCCGTTGATGTCTGGCATCTGAATGTCGAGGAAGAGGAGATCGACAGCCAGACTCTTTATTGCAGTCATCGCCTCCACGGAGTCGGTATACGACCCCATGAGCTGCAGTTCGGGTGTCCTTGCAACATACGACTCTAGCAGTTTTACTGCCAATGGTTCATCATCAACTATTATGCAGGTCATTGGATTTAGGAGTTTGGAGTTAGAAGTTAGGAGTTCTTGCCTATCTGCACTTTCACATGATAAATATTGTCTTCGAGCGACTGTTCCCATTCGTATCTTCCAGCATATAGGAGTTCGAGGCGGCGTCGAGTGTTCTCGAGTCCGATGCCACTACCGCTACGGTCGCTGTCGCTCTTCGGATAGTTGGTGTTGTCGCAAGTGAATGTTATTGTCCCGTCACTCTCTGTCAAACTGATTTCTATCTGTGAAGGCTTGCTGCTGCTTACTCCGTGTTTGAAAGCGTTCTCGACAAGTGAGATGAACAGCAGTGGTGCCACCTGCGTGTCGGGATTGGCAACAGCAAACTCAGTAGATACCGTAGTGCGCTCGTTGCAGCGCAGCCTCATCAGTTCGATATAGTTACGCATGAACTCCACCTCTCCGCTCACAGGGACAAACGGTTTGTTTGTCTCGTACATGGCATAGCGCAACAGGTCGCTCAGTTGTGCTATGGAATCCTGGGCCTTGTCGGCATCTATCTGTGTGAGACTCGAAATGTTGTTCAGTGTATTGAAGAGGAAATGAGGGTTTATCTGGTTCTTCAGCCACTCGAGTTCTGCCTCGGTGCGTTTCTGCTGTTCCTCTTTCAACTGTCTATTGATTACCATCGAACGCCGTACATGGTGTACCAATAAGGCTATGCCTGCGAGGAAAGCGCTCATGAATATCGCCAAAAATGCTGAGGCATAGAAACTGCTGAGAGCATACTGGCGGTAGCGTTCGTTGGGTATATTTTCTGCGAATGAGTCCGGGTTGAAGTTATAGAAGAAACCGTAAACCAATGCTGCAAGGATGATGGCATTACCCAGCCAGAACATCCATCGGCGATTGCGATAGTATCCCCAAGGTACGAGTATGAGGGCGTTTACGAAATAGATGGCAGCCGATGTCCAGTGGACTCTCGCGTTAAAGTTGAAAGCCGACATGGCACCTGACCAACTATGTGTGGCGATGAAAGCAGAGATGGCCGGCACCATCAGGAATGCCAGCCATGCTGCTACTTGCAGCCCGTAGAACGTAATGTCTTGTCGAGTGATATTTACTTTCATACTGCAAAGATATACATATTTTTTTGAAACAACCAAATAATTACTGTTTATTGTGGCATGACACCACTGGGGGATTCGTTCATGTTGCTGCCACCTGCGTTGCCAGAACCTACGTTGTTGAGCATTTCACCCTGTGACTGCTGTTCGATGAAGTCGTTGGTTACACGGTTCACGTGCTGCTTGTTCATCATCTTCGAGTTGCCGAAGGTGTAGCTTACGGTGAAGGTCACGCCAGCGATAGGCACCTTGATATTTGTGGCGCTGGTGAAGTCCTTGCCGCGGCTCTCGCTCTCGATGAAGAGTTTTCCACCCTTGTTGAGTCCCATCGTAGCCGAGAGGCTCAGGTTGAGTTTCTTATCGAAGAGTGACTTCGAAAGGCTGGTGGTCAACAGGTTGAAACCGCCGCTCCATCCCTGAAGGGTATAACTCTTTGTTGAGGTGATGGCAAATGCGCTGATATTCATGTCCCAAGGAAGTTTCTGCTGCAGACCGGCCATGATGTTGGCGGTCCATCCGCTATTGCTCTGTCCGAGGACATCGCTGCGCAAATCGGTATAGTTGAGACCTCCGTTGAAGAAGAGTCGGGTGTTAGGTGTGACAAGCCAGTTCACGTATCCACTCACTCCCGTCTGATGACGCTTCACCACGTTGCCGTAGGTGGTGTTCAATATGTTGTCACTGTCGTAGAAGCTATACTGCGAGATACCGTTGTCCACGAAGTTGTGGTGAATGTTGATGTTGCACATCAGCTTGTTGGTGAACATATTATAGACAAGTGAGATGTTGTGGGCTTTCTCCACGTCGAGGTCTGGATTACCATAGCTCCGTGCGATAGGGTTGGTCTTGTCAACGTAGGGATTCAGGTAAGAGATACCCGGACGGCTGATACGCATGTTATAAGAGAGTCCAAGGTTACTGCCCGGCGAAAGAGTGTACTGGAAACTGGCCGTTGGTACCAGACTACCGTAACTGGTGCTGAAGTCGTTTCCACCGCCCAGGTGGTATTTCACGTCCTGCCAGGTGTACTCGTAGCGTAGTCCGGCCTTCACTCCGAACTTGTTGAAGTTACCGGCATATTCGCCGTAACCTGCCAGGATGGAGTTCTTGTACTCATATTCGGAGCTTGAGGTTGGATCGTATGTACCCTGCAGATAGTACTTTGAATCGGAAGTAGCATCGTGCAACTGCAACTTGCTACCCAGACTGAGTGTCTGTCCGACGGCCAGCGGCATGGTGTAGTCCACCTGGAAGATGTGGTTGGTGGTCTTGTCTTTGTTCTCCGAATAGCGGTCGGTCAGGTCGATGAGCGATGAGGCCAGGCCAAAGTTGTTTGTCATCTCGGTGTTGGCAGGGCTGTAGCTCAGTTGATAGGTCAGAGCCAGCGACTGGGTGCGTTCCTTGTTGAAGAATCGCTGGTAGTCAATGCTACCGCTGAACGATGTGCGCGAGTTCTTCATGTCGGTCGTACTGCTGTAGCTGAATCCGTCGCCGAATCCGTTGCCGCCCATGAGTGTGGACGATGTTCCTTTGCTCTTCATGCTCATGCTGTTGATAGATGCTGTGGCATTGATGGTGCTCATGGGGTCGAGTTGATAGCCCAGCGACAGGCTTCCCATGGTGAATGGCGTCTTCACGTCGTTCTCCGAAGTCATTATCTGCTTCATTCCGTTGTCCTGAAGTTGTTCCATTTCGGTGGTGGTGTTGCCCGGCTTGTTGTAACTGGTCATCACGTTGGCACTATAGGAGAGTTTGCCCTGCTGGCCACTAACGAATGCACTGGCACCCAACTGCTTGGTGCCAACCGATGCGCGTACCGTTCCATTGTAGCCGTTCAGACTCTGCGGAGCCATCATGCTCTGCTGGTTCATCACGATGTTCAGTATGCCCGTGGAGCCCTCGGCATCGTATTTCGCACCAGGATTGGTCATCACCTCAATACTTTTCACAGCCGTGGCCGGCATACTCTTGAATATCATCGAGGGGTTCGACTGGAACATCACGTTGGGCATTCCGTCTACATAAACCTTGAACGACGAGGAGCCGTTTACGGAGATGTTGTCCTGACCGTCAACCGTTACCATAGGGACCTTGCGGAGCATGTCGAGCACTGTGTTCGACTTCGAGTCCTCGTCTTCGGCCACGTTGTAGCTCATCTTGTCAACCTCCATCTTTACGAGAGGTTTCTGTGCGATGATCTCGACTCCCTGAAGACTGGTAGAACTCTCCTTGATAAGTACTGTGCCAAGGTCGATGGTGGATTGCGAACCCAACTGAACCTTGACGCTCTTGTCTTCCTTGCCCACACTGCTGAAAACGATGTTAAACAAACCCTTACCAGCGATGGCCTGACTGAACGAACCGTCGTCCTTGGTCAGGAACATCGCTGTAGGTTTTGTTTTGTTACCCTGAGAATAAACTCTTACCGTGGCGTATGGCTCAGGCTCGTTCAGAGTAGAGTCCTTAAGTACGCCCTTCACTGTCGTTGTCTGTCCGCTGACAGTCAACATGAAAACAGATAATACTGCTAAAACCAATAATCTAATACCTTTCATAGAAATATTCTTTTATAATTAATTTTTTACTGCTGCAAAGATATGGCAAAAATCATCTGGTGAAAAACAACTTTCGACCAATTCCCGTATTTCTTTCGACCAATTCGCCAAAAAACACCAAATTGGCAATAAAAAAGACAATAATCACATCCCCATTAGCCATCAATTAGAGACCAACTCATATCAACTGGTCGAACAAAGTTAATAACATTGTTCAACAAAGTTATTAAGATTGTTCAACAAAGTTATTAACATTGTTAGGCGGTTTGCTACCTATTGAAAACCAGATAGATACAAAACGCATTTTCAAAGGGCAAAAAATGGGTTACACCTTATTAATATATAACGCGCGAGAAGACATTTCTTTGTCATCATGTTTCATCTTTTTTGCATGTCGTTTGGAGTTTAAAGAAAAAAGAATTATATTTGCAGAAAAATCAGAGGACTATGGAAAAGAGCATTAAACTGAATAACGGCGTATTGATACCACAGCCTGGTTTCGGCACTTTCATGACAAAAGACGGGGAAGAAGCGATACAGGCAGTGAGATGGGCCGTGGAAACAGGTTACAGACACATTGACACCGCTGCCATTTACAATAACGAGAAGGGTGTCGGCGAGGGCATCAGGCAGTGCGGTGTGAGTCGTGAGGAACTATTCGTGACGAGCAAGGTATGGAACAGCGAGCGCGGATACGACAAGACTCTGAAAGCATTCGACAAGACGATGAACGACCTCGGACTCGACTATCTCGACCTCTATCTCATCCACTGGCCCGCAAACGAAAGGCAGTTTGGAAAGAAGGCAAGCAAGTTGAACCAGGAAACATGGCGCGCAATGGAGAAACTCTACGAGGAAGGACGCATCAAAGCCATCGGAGTAAGCAACTTCATGCCGCACCATATCGAACGACTGATAGAGAAGGCAACGGTAAAGCCCGCGGTGAACCAGATTGAGTTCCACCCAGGACTGCTGCAAAAGGAGTGCGTGGAGTTCTGCAAAGAACAGGAAATAACGGTGGAGGCATGGAGTCCGTTGGGACGTGGCGAACTGATCTTCGACGAACTGCTGATGGGTTTAGCAGAGAAGTATGGCAGCACCGTGGCACAACTCATAATACGCTGGGTGATGCAGCATGACATCGTTCCTCTGGTTAAATCGACAAAGCAGACACGCATTGAGGAGAATTTCCAGGTCTTCGACTTCGAAATAAGTAGCGAAGATATGCAAAGAATTGACGAAATGAAGCCCGTTCGCATGGGACCAGACCCTGATGATGCGGATTTCTAAGGCTTTGACAGAAAGACATGTTTTTAGACAGAAAGACATAAAAGGATTATGCTTAATAACCGTCCTTTTTGTCTTTCTGTCTAAGTTTTTTATGTCTTTTTGTCAACCCAAATCTTGACCTGTGACAAATAAGAAGCGTTTTTTTTGATTTTTTCCGGCATTTATATGGTGAAGTTATGATTTTTTCGTAATTTTGCAAACTCAATTTATAAATAAGAACGAACGAATGGCTGGAACAAAACAAATTAAAACGGCATTGGTATCAGTTTTCCATAAGGATGGACTTGACGAACTGCTTGCCAAACTGAATGCAGAAGGAGTGAAGTTTTTATCGACTGGTGGAACACAGAAGTTCATCGAGTCGCTGGGTTATGAATGTCAGACGGTGGAAAGCGTCACATCCTATCCATCAATTCTCGGCGGTAGAGTGAAGACTCTGCACCCGAAAATATTCGGCGGAATACTGGCACGCCGCGACAACGAGGGCGACAAGGAACAGATGAAGAAATATGAGATTCCTGAGATTGACCTCGTCATCGTTGACCTTTATCCATTCGAGCAGACTGTTGCAGATGCTTCAAGCAGCGAGCAGGACATCATCGAGAAGATCGACATCGGTGGTATCTCGCTGATTCGTGCTGCCGCAAAGAATTTCGCAGATGTCGTTATCGTACCAAGCAAGGCTCAGTATGGCGAACTTCTCGACATTCTCAACAAGCAGGGAGCAGAGACAACGCGCGTGCAGCGCCGCGACTTCGCCTGCAAGGCATTCGGTGTGAGCAGCCACTACGACACGGCTATCAACGCATGGTTTGCCAAGAGCTAAACGCTCTGGAAGCCTAGAGAAATCTAGATTATCTAGAAACTCTAGACCATCTAGGACAATCTAGCAAAGAAAAGAAATCAAAGAGAAATAGTTTCGATTTAAAATTTTTATAAAGATATGGGATTTTTTTCATTCATCCAGGAAATAGCAATGGACCTTGGTACCGCCAACACCATCATTATCAGTGATGATAAGATCGTGGTTGACGAGCCATCAGTGGTTGCATTGGACCGCCGCACCGACAAGATGATTGCGGTGGGCGAGAGAGCAAAGATGATGTACGAGAAGACGCACGAGAACATCCGCACCATACGTCCGCTTCGCGACGGTGTGATTGCCGACTTCTCTGCCTGCGAGCAGATGATGCGCGGACTGATCAAGATGGTTCACTCGGGACGTCGTTTCTTCGGTTCACCATCGCTGCGCATGGTAATCGGTGTGCCTTCAGGCTCTACCGAAGTTGAACTGCGCGCCGTACGCGACTCTGCAGAGCATGCAGACGGTCGTGACGTTTACCTTATCTTCGAGCCTATGGCTGCTGCCATAGGTATTGGCATCGACGTCGAGGCTCCCGAAGGAAACATGATTGTTGACATCGGTGGTGGTAGCACCGAGATTGCAGTCATCTCACTGGGCGGTATCGTGAGCAACAACTCTATCCGCGTGGCAGGTGACGAACTGACAAGCGACATCCAGGAATACATGAGTCGCCAGCATAACGTGAAGGTCAGCGAGCGTATGGCCGAGCGTATCAAGATAAACGTTGGCTCTGCCCTCACCGACCTTGGCGACGAGGCACCTGAGGACTATGTTGTTCACGGTCCTAACCGTATTACCGCACTGCCAATGGAGGTACCTGTATGCTATCAGGAGATTGCACACTGCATTGACAAGACAATCGCAAAGATTGAGAATGCAGTGCTGTCAGCACTCGAGGCAACACCACCAGAGCTTTATGCCGACATCGTGAAGAACGGTATCTACCTCACTGGTGGCGGTGCTTTGCTGCGCGGTCTCGACAAGCGTCTCACCGACAAGATCAACATTCAGTTCCATATCGCAGAGGACCCATTGCACAGTGTGGCAAAGGGTGCTGGCATCGCACTGAAGAACGTTGACCGCTTCTCATTCCTGATGAGATAACCCTAAGTTAGGAGTTGGAAATTAGGAGTTAGAAGTTAAAATCTAGGAGTGAGGAGTTAGAAGTTAGGAGTTTAGATGAATAACCTGTGGGCTTTTCTGGTTAAGTATAACCATTGGCTACTATTTGTTGTGCTGGAAGTGGTGAGCTTTGTGCTCCTCTTCCAGTTCAACAGCTATCATGGTAGCGTTTGGTTTACGTCAGCAAATGTCGTGACAGGCAAACTCAACGAGGCGAATGCCTCAGTGGAGTCGTTCCTCAGCATGGGTAAGATGAACGAGCAGCTGACACTGCGCAACGTCTATCTGGAACGTCAGGTGCAGCAACTCTCTGAGATGCTGACACGCGAGAAAGACGACTCTGCCCTGCTGCAAAGCACTCAGGTGCAACTGCTCGACCAGTATCGGCTCATCCCTGCAAAGGTGGTAAGCAACTCCGTGAACAAAAGAGACAACCTGATTACCATCGACAAGGGCAGCGTCGACGGCATTCATCCCGACATGGGAGTGGTGAGCGGTACGGGAGTCGTGGGTGTGGTATATCTTGTATCACCGCACTACAGCGTAATCATTCCCGTACTCAATGTTCATTCCAACATCAGCGTGATGATTGCCGAACGCGGGTATTTCGGTGTATTGCGCTGGGAAGGCGGAAATAGCAAGATGGCCTTTGTTGACGACATCCCACGTCATGCCCGCTTCAATGGCGGCGATGACATCGTAACGAGTGGTTACTCGGCACTGTTCCCTCCTGGAGTACATGTGGGAAAGATACACCGCACATACAACTCCCCTGACGGAATGTCGTATCGACTGAGCATTAATCTCGCCACAGACTTCGGCAATCTGCGTGATGTGTGCGTGATAAACGATGCCAAACTGCAAGAGCGAGTGAATCTGATGCGAAGCGCACAAGATTCTATCCATACCGTGACCAGGAATTAACGCAAGGTAATGGCAACAGATACTCTAAGAAGAATCATACTGTTCATAGTGCTGTGTCTGGTTCAGGGACTGGTACTCAACCACATAAACCTGTTTGGTTATGCCACTCCCCTGCTCTACGTCTATATGGCACTGACATTCCCCCGCGGTTATCCGCGATGGGCCATTCTGCTTTGGTGTTTCTTCCTTGGCCTGAGTGTTGACACGTTCACGAACACTCCCGGCGTAGCGGCTGCATCGATGACACTTGTGGGACTGCTCCAGCCTTTTGTTCTTGAGCTCTTCATGCAGCGCGACAGCGAGGAGAACTTCAAGCCTACACTTATGAACCTGGGCTATGTGTCGTATATCTACTATATGCTCCTGCTATTGTCAATATATTGCATCGCCTACTATTCCATTGAGATGTTCACGTTCTTCAACTGGCTACAGTGGGTTGAATGCGTGGTAGGTAGCCTGCTCATTACTTCTGTTTTGGTGTTCGTCATCGAGCACATGAGACGCTAAAGGTTTATGTTTTTCTATGGTGCCAGGACAATAAACGGCACACGTGACTGTCATTAGGATGAAAGATTTCGGACTGGAATACCGCAAATACGTTATCGGCGGGGTGGCAATTCTCATTGTTGTCATCTATATCATACGTCTGTTTTCTCTCCAGATAATGAGTGACGACTACAAGAAGAACGCCGACAGTAATGCATTCCTGAAGAAAATAGACTATCCAGCACGTGGCAGCATAACCGACCGTACGGGTAAACTGCTCGTATACAACCAGCCCGCCTACGACATAATGGTGATTATGAACGAGGAAGCGGGAAGGGTTGACACCGCCGACTTCTGCAATGCCCTGGGTATAACCGAGGAGTATTACGCCAAGAGGATGGCGGAGATAAAAGACCGCAACAAGAATCCTGGCTACAGCAGGTTCACGCAGCAGATATTCATGTCGCAGCTCTCGGAGGAGGAGTTCAGCATCTTCCGTGAGAAACTGTATCGATTCCCCGGCTTCTACATCCAAAAGAGAAGCATCAGACAATACCAGTATCCTTACGCCGCACATGTTCTCGGCGATGTGGCAGAGGTATCACCGAGTGACATTGAGGAAGACGACTACTACCAGAGTGGCGACTACATCGGCAAACTGGGTGTGGAACGCTCATACGAGAAGGAGTTGCGCGGCGAGAAGGGAGTGCAGATATTGCTGCGCGATGCACACGGAAGGATAAAAGGACGCTATCAGGACGGTAAGTTCGACCGGAAACCCGTAGCAGGAAAAGACGTCACACTGAGCATCGATGTCGAACTGCAAGCACTGGGTGAGCGACTGATGGAGGGCAAGATAGGAAGTATCGTGGCTATAGAGCCCAGCACGGGAGAGATTCTGTGCATGGTATCGTCACCGACATACGACCCACGACTAATGGTTGGACGACAGCGCGGTAAGATGCACCAGGCAATGCAGCGCGACCCATGGAAGCCATTGCTCAACCGTGCCATAATGGGACAGTATCCTCCGGGATCCACATTCAAGACCTCGCAGGGACTGACATTCCTCACCGAAGGCATCATTACGCCAGAGACAACGTACCCATGTCATCGTGGATTCCTATACAAAGGACTGCGTGTGGGATGTCACGGACATGGTTCGCCATTGCCCCTGATACCTGCCATAAGTACCTCATGCAACGGTTATTTCTGTTGGGGACTCTACCACATGCTGTCAAACCGCACTAAATACAAGTCGGTGCAGGAAGCCATGAACACATGGCGCGACTACATGGTGAGCATGGGATTCGGATATAAACTGGGCGTTGACCTTCCCGGTGAGAAGCGCGGACTGATACCTAATGCCGACTTCTACGACAACGCTTACAAGAAAGACTGGAGCGGACTGACGATTATCAGTATTGCCATCGGACAGGGAGAGGTGAACCTCACGCCGCTTCAGATTGCCAACCTCGGAGCAACGATAGCCAACCGTGGTTATTACATCACGCCACATGTGGTGAAAGCGGTGAAGGGACAGCCTCTTGACAAGAAATACAAAGAGAAACACGTCACCAAGGCTGCACCCTCTGCCTACGACTATATTGTGAGAGGTATGCGCAGTTCGGTAATGGGAGGAACGTGCCACTCGGCAAACCGCAGCGACTATGAGGTATGCGGAAAGACCGGAACGGCACAGAACCGCGGTCACGACCACTCGGTGTTCATGGGCTTTGCTCCAATGAACAACCCCAAGATAGCCATCGCCGTGTATGTGGAGAACGGCGGTTTCGGTGCCACATTCGGCGTTCCTATCGGTGCGCTGATGATGGAGAAATATATTAACGGGAAACTTTCAGACGGCTCTGAGGCAAGGGCAAGGGCAATGCAGAGCAGACATGTAGCTTATGGTTCGACAGACAGATAATCAGCCGGGCGTACTTCGCTCGATAGACTGGATAACGATTGTTATCTATCTGGCACTCCTCGTTTTCGGATGGGTGAGTGTCTGCGGTGCGAGCTATACCTACGGCGACACGGATATCTTCAACCTCAGTTCACGCTCTGGTATGCAGATTATCTGGATTGGCACATCAATATTCATTGGACTGGTGTTGCTGCTGCTCGACGACCGCTTCTACGACACGTTCTCCTATGTCATCTATGCGGCACTCCTGCTGTTGCTTTTCGCCACGATATTCAATCCCCACGAGATAAAAGGTTCGCGCTCGTGGCTCGTTCTGGGACCACTGCGACTGCAACCTGCCGAGTTCGCGAAGTTTGCCACCGCGCTTGCGGTGGCGAAACTGATGTCCACCTACGGTTACGACATACACAAATGGAAACACTTCGCGGCGGCATGCGTCATCATCTTCACCCCGATGCTCTTCATCGTGGCACAGAAAGAGACTGGTTCAGCACTGGTATATCTCGCCTTTTTCCTGATGTTCTATCGCGAAGGAATGCCGGGAAGTATACTCTTCACCGCCGTGGCTTTGGTGCTATACTTTGTCATTGGC
The DNA here is from genome assembly GCA_017554105.1 of Prevotella sp. GTDB lineage: Bacteria > Bacteroidota > Bacteroidia > Bacteroidales > Bacteroidaceae > Prevotella. The sequence goes on from JAFZIY010000026.1 coordinate 83,310, forward strand.
ATAAAGTTTGAGGACGTGTTGCTATGGGAAGGACACACCTCGGTGGGTAAGTTTGTGGTATTGCTTGCCGTTCAGATATTCACATCGTTGATGATTTACTCAAACACCGGCAACGTGCAACAGATGAAGACGGCACTCTACTACTGCCTTGGAGGCACTGTTCTAGCACTTCTGTTCTCCACTTTCGTCATTCCTTTCGATGTCGTATGGGTTCAGTTAGTGCTTTGCGGACTCCTCATCGGCTATGTTCTCTTCCTATGGATGAGCAGCCGTATGCTGACGTATGGGTATATTCTTGCCTTTGCCATCGGTTCGATAGTGTTTTTCTATTCTGCCGACTACGTTCTCGGCAATGTGCTTCAGGAACACCAGCGAACACGTATTGAGGTGCTTCTCGGACTGAAAGAAGACCTTGCTGGTGCAGGATATAATGTTCATCAGAGTGAGATTGCCATCGGCTCGGGCGGCTTGCAGGGCAAGGGATTCCTCAATGGCACACAGACAAAACTGAAATATGTGCCTGAACAAGACACCGACTTCATTTTCTGTACCGTAGGAGAGGAAGAGGGATTCATCGGTTCGGCTACCGTACTACTGCTGTTCCTTGCGTTGATTCTGCGACTTATAAAACTTGCTGAGCGACAACCGTTCCGCTTTGGACGAGTCTATGGCTATTGCGTATTGAGTATTTTCCTATTCCATGTATTCATTAATGTAGGAATGGTGCTGGGACTGACACCGGTTATCGGTATCCCACTACCCTTCTTCAGTTACGGTGGTTCGTCGCTATGGGGTTTCACCTTCCTTTTGTTTATCTTCCTCAGGATTGACGCGGGCCGTAACTTGATAAGAGAATAGGACGTTTCGTTAGTTTCGAGTCACTTTAATTCCGATGTCGGCAATGCCCGGAAGAATCTCACGCTTCATGTTATGACGCACGTTGATTTGCAATGAGTCGCCGGCATTAAGCCTGAGGTGTGTCAAGGGAAAATCGTATTCATAGAAACCTATGCCACGACCTTTCACATTACCCTCCATATCCACGACACTACAGTTTAAAGTGTCGCTGACATGTCGTCTGCCAGGAAAAACCGTCTGGTCAACAATAAGGGTGAGTCCTGTGAAAGGGTACTCGCTATTGAGACGCATGCTGACATCCTCACGATAGCCACCTGCTGACGTCAGGGCAGGCACAGAGAACTTCAGCGTATCATTCCGCTCCCAACCCGAAATCGGAGTGGGTTCGAAATGATGATACACCGTTGACGTGTCACAGGCGACGAACACCAGTGACAACAAGGCTATCAAGAACAATGAGATGTTTCTCTGCATGCCGTTATAGAAAGACTTTACGATTCTTGCTTTGGTCTCTGTTCCGCATTGGGACGCTGCTGTGAATGCTGGTAATGGCGATGGTCTCTGTCATCCCTTGGTCTCGAGCCCTTCCGCGCGTTCTGCTGACGCTGTTGCTGACCTGCACCCTGCTGTCGCTGTCCCTTGTTCTTTTTCTTCTTGCGGGTTTTATCGAAGCGTGTGACGTCGCCCTCAAACATATCTACAGGCTTGCCATTGTCCTGCTGGTCGCCATCCTCAGAGAGTGTGAGAGGTTTCTCTCCACGTTTGTTCATCTCCACTATCTGCAGGGCACGCTGACCGGATATCGTCTCAAGATTGGCAGCAAGGCGCTTGTCGGTAGAATAAGTGACCATACCGGCAAGGATATCGCTCTTGAAGAAATAATAGTCGGCATCCTGAGTCTGGAGAATCATCTCCCTGCTTGGCAACTTACGGCTTGCCTCAATGTAATCGTCAACCTCATAGTTAAGACAACACTTCAGTTTGGCACACATTCCCGCCAGTTTCTGCGGATTGAGCGAGATGTCCTGGAATCGTGCCACATTGGTACTGACGCTGCTGAAGTTCTTCATCCATGTAGCACAACAGAGTTCACGGCCACAAGGACCAGTGCCACCGATGCGGCCGGCCTCCTGTCGGGCACCTATTTGCTTCATCTCTATCCTCACATGAAACGTTGCGGCAAGGTCCTTTATGAGTTGGCGGAAGTCCACGCGTTCATCAGCGATATAGAAGAATATTGCCTTGTTTCCATCACCCTGATACTCCACGTCGCCAATCTTCATGTCGAGTCCAAGATTCTTTGCTATCTGACGACTCTGTATCATCGTGTCGTGCTCACGACTCTTTGCCTCACGATACTTCTCCATATCCACCTGCTTTGCAAGACGGTAGATGCGCTTTATATCGTCGGCTGACTTCAGGCTGGCCTTCTTCACCTGCATCTTAACGAGTCGTCCTGTAAGCGTCACCACTCCGATGTCGTGCCCGGGACTCGCCTCCACTGCCACGATGTCGCCCTTCTTCAGGTCGAGATGATAAATGTTGTGGTAATATCCCTTGCGGGTATTCTTGAACTGCACCTCCACGAGGTCGGTATCTTCGTCAATGCCAGGCACGTCGGCAAGCCAGTCGTAGGTATTCAACTGATGGTCTTGCCGCCCGCATCCCTTTCTGCAGAGTCCGCGGTCGGTGTCGGTGGATATCTTGAATTGCATGTTCTTAAAGTCCATATCTTTATTGTCTGTTTATTTAGTAGTTATAGATTAGGAATCGGACGTCAACCACGAGGGCTTATTGCCACTATCGTCTTTATCGCCAAGTCATAGAACACCATCTTGGGGTTACCATTCTGTCCGATGTCACGTATCGCCGTTCCGAAAATATCGTTTATCTCTATCACGTTAGCCTCATTAATGAAGCGTGCGAAGTTCCTTGCAAAGGCCTCTTCTGCTGTAGTCATGTAAGTGAGTTCTGGATTGTGGAAGTTATACATGAAATTCTCACGCACCAGATGCTGGAAATAGACGAGCATCCTCTTCTGCCGCTCACGTCCAAGTGCCGCGACATTCTCGCTCCACGACCTCAGTTCCTTCACATTACGCATATATGCCTGACGCATCAGCAATATGAAGAGGTCAAGAAACTGGTGGTTCTCGTTGCTGGCATCCAGTTCCTCAAGAGCCTTTAGCCAGTCGCCGTTGGCAACCCTCGCAATTCTATGTGCCATGTCACTGTCTATGGCACGACGATCCACGAGGGCTTTCTCTATCGATGACGTGTCTATCCTCTTTATGTCGATGCGCTGCACACGGCTGCGTATTGTCTCCAACAGACGCTCCGGCTCCTCGCAAACCATGATAAAGACCGTCTGCTGTGGCGGTTCCTCAATTATCTTGAGCATCTTGTTGGCACAGTCCTCTCGCATTCGCTCAGGCAGCCAGATGATATTTACCTTGTATCCGCCCTGACTCGACTTGATGCTGAGTTTTCGGATGAGCACCTCGCTCTCGGCAACATATATCAGTGCCTGCTGATTACCGGCATTCATCTTCTCGAGCCACTGATCCATGTTGAAGTACGGTCCCTCTGAAAGTAACTCGCGCCACTCACGGGCATAGTCATCACTTACTGTCTTATGGTCAGAACTCGATCCCGGTGGTTTTATCACAGGATAAGTGAAAAGCAAGTCAGGATGAGACCACGAACGAAGCATGGCACACTGTGGACAACTGCCACAAGAGTCGTCACTCTCCCTGCTGTTTTTACATAGAAGATAGGACGCAAAGGCAAGAGCGAGAGCCATCTTACCACTGCCCATCGGACCGCATAGCATCATGGCATGGGGCACACGCCCCTCTCTCACCATCTGTATCAGACGCTGCTGCGCCTCTTCTTGTCCTATTACTTCTTTGAATTTCAATTTCTTATACTTTTTCCAGTACCTCCTTCACCGAGTCAACAGCCGACATAGTGTAGAAGTGTATGTTGTTCACTCCATGCGCATAGAGGTCGCGACACTGGTTCAGTGTCCACTCAATGCCCAGTTGCTTGGCATCCTCGTCACTCTTACATTTCAACGCCTCCTGAGCCAGTTCGTTGGGAATGTCACAGTGGAACGAACGGGGTACCACAGTCAATTGCGACAATTTGGCCATCGGTTTCAGTCCAGGAATTATAGGTATCGTGACACCTATCTTACGCGCACGTTCCACAAAGTCGTAATACTTCTGATTATCGTAGAACAACTGGGTAACGGCATATGAGGCACCTAACTGTTGCTTGATAAGCAGATACTGCATATCCACGTCTATGTTCGGAGCTTCCTCATGTTTTTCCGGATAACATGCCACACCATATGTAAACTTCACTCCCGGCTTAGTAATGGGACTTCCATCGGCAAAGAAGCCTTCGTTGAAACGATTCACCTGCTGAATCAGTTCTGTGGTATGTGTGTGTCCTCCCTGAGTGGGTGTGAATACACGGTCGTCCTTAGCCTTATCGCCTCGTAGCAGCAAAATATTGCTGATGCCAAGGAACTGAAGGTCGATAAGCTCGTATTCTATATCCTCTATGGTGGCACCACTACATATAACGTGAGGCACCACGGGAAGGTCGTATTTCTGCTGTATAGCCGCAGCGATTGCTATAGTACCCGGACGCCGACGCAGCCTGAGACGCTCGAACTGCCCGTTGGGCAATTCACGATAGACATATTCAGAATGATGGGTCGTGATGTTTATGAACATCGGGTCGAAGCATTTCAGCTTGTCAATAGTACGGAACAGGCCCTCAGTACCACTACCTTTAAGGGGCGGCAACACCTCAAACGAGAAATGTCTGCCACCATCATTTATCTTGTTAAAGTCTACTCTATTCATCCTAAAATGTCCATTTGCGTGCAAAATTACGAAAAAACGAGCGCAAAACAAAGAATTCTAATTCTTTTTATGCAAAAATATAGTCCTGTCAGGATTAACATACAAACCTGACAGGACTATATTCTTAAAACAATAAAATAGTAAGACTAATCAATTAGTCTTCCCATGCCTTATATAGCTTGGACTGGCGGACATGTTCTGAAATATTAACCATAGAGTTGACTTCAACATCCTCCATCTCGTCATCCTCATCACATAAATCACCAGCCTGTGGTGCATGGGCGGGACCACTGCCTCCACCACCATAACCAATGCCACCATTTCCGCCTACGTTTGTAACCGTACCGGTAAGGATTTCAATCATATCCGCTTGTTCAACGCTGACACATGGTTCCAAATATGCTTTCTTTTTCATTGTCTCGAATATTTATTCTCTTTTCCAGAATTAAAAAACACCACAACAAATGCTTTGTGAATGCGGGTGCAAAATTAGCAAAAAAAAATAATCTACAAGCATCTTTTATGTATTTTTTTATCATATACACTAACTACCTGAGTTATTTCAAGAATGTTACACGTGCTTTTTACCTCATGTAATTGAAATAATATAGGCACGCCTCACAGAAGACGTGCCTATAATTATACGAGATATGACTTCTAGGATTACTTAATCCAGCGTGGGTCACCTGCATTACCTGACTTAACAGGAGAGTTGGCATCAATGGTGAAGTCTGCCTCTTCTGCCTGCGGGCATGGATTGTCTGCAAGGTTAGTACCATCTGTGTCGAACCACCTTACAGTCTGAGTGTTACCTTCTGCAAGACTGATGAGGTTTACGGTATGGTAATAGTAGTTGTTCTGCAGTTCAGGAGTCGGGTCACAAGACGACTGGTTGGTGAAGCCACGTGTGTTATTGAACTCCATCACAAGGTTGTTCTTGAATATAACCTCATTACCTGCGAAACGTACATATATAAGCTGACGGTTGCTGTTTCCATTACCCACCTTATACAATGTACACTTGTTGACAGTAACAATAGGACCTGGCTGACCGGAGAAGTTTGAAGAAGCGTCGTCGATACGGATGAAGTCACGGGTAGCACAACTGTTGTATACAGTGCTATTGGTCAGGTTGAATGCCTTTGGCAGACCTGCACGGCTATCAAACATATCGCCTCCAGAACATGGAATGTCGTGGATTATACAGTTGTTGAATGTAACACTCTCCACCACAGAAGCAACATTGAGATAGAACACACCCTTGGTGTAGTTCTTAATCTCACAGTTGTCAATGAGAAGTGCGCCATAAGTAACACCTGCTGTCTTGTAGTTGAATGCCTGGTCGCCGCTTGTGCCTTCACCATCGTAGATAATAAGGCTTGTGGTCAGTGCCGCGCCATCGTTGATTTCCAGACGACCATTCACTATAGGACGGTTTGCTGCATCAACACCCTTCAGTGTGATACTCTTAGTAATCTTCAGAGAACCAGCGGTGATGTTCTCATCATCGCCAGAATATGGGATTACATACTTGGGACCGATAAGGGCAATGGCGTCACCATCCTGAGCAGCCTCAACAGCAGCTACAAGTTCATCTGCATTGGAAACAGGGATAGATCCCTCGAGGTCAGCAAGTGTGGTGAACGTGCGGTTACCACGTTGCTTGCCATTGTTGAGCAGATAAACGGTGTAAACAGTCTGTGGCTCAAGACCTGTGACTGTTGCCTTGCCGGCAGCCTTCTCCTCCTCAGTAATCTGATGGGTAACATTGCCAACAACAATAGTGGTCACCTCCTCGCCCTCTGGCCATGAGACGGTCACGCTGCGGTCGGTGTAGTCTCCCTGCTTGATACTATTGAGAATCTGCTGTGCACTGGTTCTGAAATAAACACCATGCCATTTTGAGATGCGGCTTGCATCATTAGAAGTAATGGCACGCACACGAACGGTGTACTTGGTGTCGTAAACAAGATCCTCGACAAGTAACGGAAGGTCATCAGCAGTAACACCACTGATGGTCTTGGCAGGTGTCACTGCGTCGGTCTGAGAATCGTATGTGCCTCCGTAAGAGAGACTGTCGTCTTGGAAGAACTGCACCTCATAGACGTCGGCACCGCTGGAAAGATCCCATGTAATCGTAGCGCTCGTCTCCTGCACATCCTTAGCCTGGATGTTGATTGGTGAGAGGTTACGGTTCAGAATGATGCTCTCGATAGCGTCTGAAGCATCACTGCACGATGTCAAGGCTGCGACTGCAAGTCCAAACACACATGCTGAAAATATTCTATTCACTTTCATAATTGTTTCTCTTGTTTAAAGATTAATCAGATAACTGTCCATAAATGCCGTCGTTGTTAATCATGCCGTTGCTGTTGTCAACAAAGTATTGCCAGATAGGCCATAGGCAGTTAAGGCTTGGTTTGTCAACAATGTAGAGTCCGTTTATGACGTTGTCAGTGATGCGTGGCTCACCATTGCTCAGGAACCAGCTCTTGCTGGTGTATCCATCATCCTTCATCGAAGCACCGATATCGTCGGTGTCGCCATGGTTCAGACCATAGATGTCGATGATGATGCCTTCATGCTGGTTCTCGTCAGGCAGCATCTTGATGTAAAGTTTCTCTGGAAGGTCAGCATATTCGCCACTACGCACTGCAAGACGCTGCAACTTAGCCTTTGCCTCTGCCATCTTCTCGTCGATATTTCCCCAACGGATGAGGTCGGCCTTGCGAAGAGCCTCGCCCGCAAACTCGAATGCACGCTGGTCATAGATACCCTCGCGGAATGCCTGCTTGCTTGCACAATACTTAGACTGCAGTTCTGAAACCTTGTCTGCAGGCAACGCACGGTCGAGCACAGGTTTCATGTATGTCCATGCAGTGCTGGTGTTGCCAAGTTCGTTTTCTGCCTCAGCTGCCATAAGATAAACATCGGCGAGGCGCATGTACTGCCAGTTGACACCGTCGTCATTGCTTGATGTGACAAAGCGGTTCATCCACTCATAGCGCAGTTTTCCGAAATACATCGCTGTCGGGTTGCTAAGTTCCTGACTCGCATATACGAGGTCCTTAATCTCCGTACCATTGACATTCTTGGTAAAAGCATCGCCTTCTGCACTCCAGCGATATGGGAGCACTGTGATGTCGCGACGGATATCCTTAACGTCATAGTCGTACCACAACGTAGGCAGAGGACCATTCACACCACCATGATTTGCTGAAGCGGCATCAGAACCATTGCACTGGAACTGGTCACCATGCTGATGCTTTCCACCCCATGTATAGAGCACGCGTCCACGTCCTTCTGAGAATGGGATTTCCCAAAGACTCTCCTTGCCTGCTGTAACATCATCCTTACAGAGTCTCTTGAAGTTGTCCTCGAATTCTCCAAGAGTGTTGCAGCCCTGAGCGATGATGCTTTCGCACTCATCCTTTGCAATCTGGTACATCTTCTCAGGTGCGAGGTCAGGATCCTTGCTGAGACGATAGCCATCACCACGAAGTCCATAGCCACCTGCATAGAGTGCGAGACGTGCACGCAGACCCTTCACGAATGCCTTGCTCACACGCTCTGTAGTAGCCGTGATGCTGTTCTCGTTTGGCCAATAGCAATAGTTTTCAGCCTCAAGGAGGTCGGCAAGCAACTGCTTGTAGATAACGTCGCGGTTCTCACGAGCCTTATAGATGTTGTCAGCGTTGTTCGGCTCGAAGCGTGCCGGAACGTCACCCCATGCCTTAATAAGGTCGTTATAAATCACTGCGCGAAGGGTGAGTGCCTCACCGAGCAGATGTGCCATGTTGGGATTGTTCTCAATGTTGCCATATTTGCGGATACCTGCAATAGCAAGGTTTGCGCGCTCAATTCCCTCATAGAACTTTGCATATGCATTGTTATCACCGTTCATCTGAGAGTTAGTAGGCAACGTGTTGAAGTTGGCAAGCTGCTGCTTGGCATCAGTGTTCTTGCTGTAATCAGGAGTGATAATCCATTCCACATCAGTATTGATGCCATAGTATGGAAGGAAACGTCCACGATAAGAGTTCGTCTCACCGAAAGACACGTGGATAGACATAATCTCTGCCTCAGCAAGAGAGTATGTTGAGAATACCGACTGCTCGTCGAGTGCAGAAATAGAAGGTGCGTCCATGTCGCATGATGCCAAACCGAGGATCGAGAGCGACAGTATTGATAATTTGATATAATTTTTCATTGTTATTTTTCCTCCTATATTTTAGAAATTCAGGTTCAGACCAAATACGAACTGGCGACTACGTGGATAACCAGAGTAGTCAACACCTGGTGTGAGGTTGCTCTTGCGGATACAATCGGACTCAGGATCTGAGCCAGAATAACCTGTGATTGTGAACACGTTGTAAGCCGTCACATAGAAGCGGAGGCTCGTGATGCCGGCGCGCATTGTGATTGCTTTTGGAAGGGTGTAACCCAGAGTCAGTGTGTTCAGACGCAGGAACGAAGCATCTTCAACAGCCCAGTCAGTGAGAATGAAGTTGTTCATGTAAGGGCTCCACATTGTGGTATTGGCATTCATTGCTGCCAGTTGAGCCAGGTCGGTAACAAACTGACCGTTGTCATCAATGTATGTCCAACGCTTGCCACTTCCCATATCGGTGCTCAGGTTACGATACTGAGCATACTTGGTGCGTGTGGCAGAAGTGAACTCAATCTTGTTGGCATTGTAAACCTGGTTGCCAATGCTGAAGTTGAAGTTCGCAGCGAAGTCGAAGCCGTATGCACGTGCGTTGATTCCGAAACCACCGGTGAGGTCTGGGTTAACGTTACCGATAGTGGTGATATCGTCTGCAGTAACCTTACCGTCATCTGTAATGTCCTTCAGTTTGATGCTACCTGGACGGAGCGAACCGATAACTGCGCTACCGTCAACGACACCTTCCTTAAGAGTATATGTTCCAGTGGCTGCGTTATAGCTTGCGAAGTCGGAAGCCTCATAACGTCCGTCGAGTTGGTAACCGATGATCTCACCCACACTGCCGCCTACGGCTACACGGTAGTCATTACCGATTTCGGTAGAACCCCAGTTAGTATTAGTGGTGAAGTCGTTAATACCAAGTTCTTTGATTTCGTTATGGTTGTAGCCGATGTTACCATTGATATCGATACCCCAGTCCTTCTTGTTAACAGCGTGGTAGGTGAATGAGAATTCAACACCGCTGTTCTGTGTCTTGCCCAAGTTGCGATACTGGTTGTCATAACCTGTTCCTGATGTTGGGAATGCGATGAGAAGGTCCTTTGTGGTATTGATATAACCTTCGAGAGATCCGTTGAGTTTGCCACCGAGAACGGTGAAATCAAGTCCAACGTTACGTGTGATGGTAGTCTCCCACTTCAGGTCACTGTTATACATAGTCTTTGATGGTGCCCAATATGTCGGGAATCCATTCACCCATGATGTGGTCTTGTTCTCGTACATCTGAACAATCTGACCTGTAGGAATGTTGTTGTTACCTGAAGTACCATAGCTGAAGCGCAGTTTCAAGTCGTCGAGCCATGAGCGTGTGCTCTCCATGAAAGGCTCAGAAGAGATACGCCATGCGATGGCTGCTGATGGGAAGTATCCCCAGCGGTTCTCCTTTGCGAACTTTGAAGAAGCGTCTGCACGGAAAGTGGCACTGACCAGATACTTGTCCTGATAGTTATAGTTGAGACGTCCGAAGAGCGACAACAGTTTGTCGTCCGCACTGTAGTAGTCCTCTATTGTGTAAGGAGTTCCCTGTGTGGGAAGCTTCCATGCTGTCTCTGCATCATAGTCTGTAGGGAATCCGTGTACCTCGTTGGTGATGGCATGCTTCTTTGTGATTACATACTCATGACCGAGCAACACGTTCAGCGAGTGATCTTCGTTATTGATAATATTCTTGAAGTCATAGCTTACCGTATTAGTATTGCGGAAGCGATGACGCTTGGTGTCAACATTACGGGTTCCCGGATGTCCCTGGTTTGCAGCTGCCGGAACATTGTTGATATAATATGCTGACAAACCCCAGAAACGCTGATCGTACTCATCGTAAGTATCAAGACCCCACTCTGTCTTTGCCTTGAAGTTCTTGAATATCTCCCATCCGAAAGCAGCCGACATGTTCAGGTTGCGGCGCTCACGCTTACGGTCGTTGTCGAGAGTTGCGGTTATTGGGTCAACGAAACTTGACTGGTCTGCCTCATCCACGATACCCACTCCAGTGAGAGGAATAGGAGAATAGAGCACTGCGTACTTCAGACGGCGGTCGGTGTCGTAAGCACCTGATGCCTCGTTAGAACCACCACCGCGGATGTCAGTGTCGCTATAACGTGCCTGGAAATCGAGAGTTGTGCGCTTCGTTGGCTTGGTTTTCAACTTGAGGCTGAAGTTGTCACGTTTGAAATTCGAGCCGTACATGATAGCCTTGTCGTTGATGTGGGCATAGCTGAAGGTGTACTGGATGCTCTCGGAACCACCAGAGATGTTAAGGTTTTGGTTGAAGGTGTGTCCTGTACGTCCGAAAGCGATGTCCTGCCAGTCGTTGCCTGCAAAGTTCTGATATACGTCCATGTCCTCCCAGTTGCCGAACTTGCTTGTGTAATGACCTATCTTCGTTGCATCGCCGTTGTTGTAAAGCATTGCATACTCATACTGCCACTTCGCATATTCGTATGGGTCGAGCACGTCAACCTTCTTTGCTATGTTCTTGATGCTATAGAAGGCGTTGTAGCTTACCTTCGTCTTACCTGCCTGACCGCTCTTCGTGGTAACGAGGATTACACCGTTGGCACCACGAGAACCGTATATGGCGGTAGAAGAAGCGTCCTTCAGCACTGTAATGTCCTCGATGTCGCTTGCTGGGATGTCGCTGATTGACTCAACGGGGAATCCGTCAACGATATAAAGCGGGTCGTTGCTCTGTGTGATAGAACCACCACCACGCACGCGAATCTTCACCTCTGCGTCAGGAGAGCCTTCGGTTGTTGTTACCTGCACACCGGCCATCTTACCGGTAAGTGCCTCTGAAGCGTTGGCAACAGGAACAGCCTGCAATGCCTCGCTGTTTACGGTAGCCACAGAACCGGTAAGGTCTTTCTTGCGAACAGAACCGTAACCGATAACCACCACATCCTCAAGAGTGGTGTTGTCGTCCTGCAGTACTACGTTTACGTTACTCTTACCAGAAACATCGATGGTCTGAGTCTTCATTCCCACGTAGGAAATGTTGATCTGATGCTTGTTTCCCGTAAGTTTCAATGTGAAGTTGCCTTCGTAGTCGGTCACGGTACCATTGCTGGTGCCAGCCTCCATAACTGTAGCACCGATGACGTCTTCACCAGCGCCGTCCTTCACATTTCCTGAGATTGTCTGCGCCTGCAATGTGCCCACAAACATGGTAAGCATCATCAGAAGCGCAAATCGAAAAGTCTTCAATTTACCAGACATAGTTACTATATTAAAAATTAAACAATTGTTTTTACTGATTTGTCTTAGTGGAGCGTTCGTTTGTTTTGTTTTAGAAATACGTCTTGTTATAATTAGTCTTTCCATAGATTGGCGAAGCAGTTATGAAATTACCTATTCATGTTTGTATCCGCCAGTTTTCTCCGTAGTTTGGTGCAAATATAAGAAATTATATCAAATCTCACAAACTTTTATTAAAAAAAGTTTAATTAAGGATGCCCGTCTGCTGTTATTAACAGACAGGCATCCTTTAATGTTATTATCACCTTACAACCTTAGTTGTTACGGTCTTTCCGTTCTCCAGTTTCTCAACCTTGAGCAGCACGCCCTTTGCAGAGTCGCTTACGCGTGCGCCCGCTACGTTATAATAGGTAGTGGAAACCACTTTGCCCTTCTCGGTGCTTACGCTTTCGATACCTGTAGCGACTTCAATGGTCTTTGCCTCACCGAAGCCACCACGAAGGTTGGCTGCACGGATAGTATAGACATCGTCGCCCTCAGCCTTACGCGGAGCCGAATGTGCCTCGCTGTCAGTATTGGTATCGAACGAAGTTTCAGTGGTAATACCCAACAGTTCATCGTTTATGAACAACGCATATGCGATTGCATCATCAACAGGACTCCATGTGATAGTACCATCAGACATCTCTGCATCAGGAGCATCCATCTGTACTGTAAGCTCTGCAGGAGCCCAATCAGCGAATACCTTATCGAGAGTGAAGTTAGCAGCCTGTGCGTCGGTAAGGATTGTCTCCATCGTAACGCCACCGGCATTTGTGAATGTTACAACATTGCTCTCTGGTGAGATAACGCTACCCGACTCGTCAACACTCTTGTACTCAACGAACTCAACTGGGTTGTTGTTGTTCATACCAGCCACTCTCCAGCGTGTGCTGATGAGCTTGTCGTTGATAATAGTGGTGTTGAGATAAGCGGCACGCGGCTTGTTGTTCCATGCACGTCCCAAGTTGAAGCTTTCAGCCTCGTTCTCGATGGTACAGTTGTTGAATACATATCCGTACTGCTTGCCGTCCTTGGTAGAAGGAGCGGTGATGGTGCACTCGCCCGTACCGTTGGCATTGCGCTTCTCAACGAAGAGTTTCGACTTCTCCATGAAGAGAGTACCCTCACCGCAGATGAAGTCAACGGTTCCATGAATCTCGGAATCCTCCCAGTAGAAATTACCCTCGGCATTGTTGGTGTAGTATGTATCCTGATAAGAGAGCATACGCACGTTCTTGCAAACGGTGTTGTTACCCTTATCCTGCAAGCATACACCGCGACCGTCGCCGGCGATGCCGTAGTAATCCCAGTTGTTCTTCAACGTCAGGTCTTGCATATAGAGATTGTTGCTGGTGTTAAGCAGCGTTGCCGTTACGGAGATGCCCTCAGCCTTTGGACTGTTCTCTATGATAGTACCCTCTGTGCTCTGTCCTATGATTGAGATGTTATTGCGTCCAATCTGTGTCAGACATGTCTGACCGAGGTTATAAGTACCATTAGGCAGGAAGATGTAAACGCGTTCATCACCAGACATTCCGTTAGCAGCATCGATTGCATCGATGAAACTGCTTACGTCACCAGCCTTCACGGTGATCCACTGTCCATCCTGCGCATAATTTGTTGTCGTAGTATTGACTATCTTCACGTTATGGATGTACATTTCGCCAGAAGCGACAAACTTCAGCGAAACCTTTCCTGCTGCACCCTCGTATGCGTATGTCTGCAACTCGCCATCGGTTGCCGATTTACCGTCAAGAGTACCAAGTGTATTGCCTTCTGCATCGAGCACGAGAATATTTGTGCCGCTGCCATACTGACAAAGCGTAACATATATGGTAGCCTTTGGACCAACAAGCAGGTCAACCTGATCGTCATTGTAGAACGACCATCCGTGAGTTGTGTCGTGGAACTTGCACTTGCTGCCCTCCGTCGGGGTGAATGCCTCGTGGTCTTCTGCATAGAAGAACGGATCGGCAAGGTTGAAGGTGTACTTGCGGCTGTCGCTCGGACCTTCAATCTCGGTCTCTATAGCATACAGATTCACATCGGAGGTGATTACATCTGTGGTCTGGAACTTCTCGCCCACATAGTTGTTCTTGAACCATCCGCGTGCCTTGTAGCCTTCCTGTGCTCCCTCAACAGTTGCGATATCAACTGCAAACTCACCGATTGTCGCGTCTTCTTCCACTGTCTGAGTGTCTATCGCCGTTCCGTCAAGACCAATATAAGTCAAGGTGTAGTCAGGCTTCTGGGTAACACTCAGTATGTAGTTGATGCTCTCCTCGCCAGCAGTAACAGGTATCGTAACGGTGCAAGCCGTCTCACTGCCCTCGTATGTCACGGTTCCTACCTCACCACTTGCAGCAGTGATTTCGGTCAGAGGATTCTCTGCGCTTACCATTGCCTCTGTCTTCGACAGTTTAATGCTTCCTACATAGTCGGTACCGTCAATCTCGAACACGTCGTCAGCAGCATACTCCGTACCGTTCAGTTTGAACGATGCCAGGATAGGCATATCCTTTTCTGTTCCGCTGAGCGTTCCGTTGATGATAATGTCAGAGAAACCTATCTGTTTGTTGTTTGCAAGACCGTAAAGGTTAACCTGCAATCCGCACTGTCCTTCGGCCACCGTTGCACCACTGATTTCGTATGTGAAAGTGGAGAACTTGGCATCTGTATCAGTTTCATGTTTCTTCGATCCATCATTACGGTTCGGGCGCTGACCTGTTGCCAGAGTAACGGTCGTGTTATCCGGATTGATCCATGCAAAGTCGAGCAATCCGTCGTTTGTTCCGAAACGCGTTGCCGTAATACTTACGCTTGTCGGAGTGAAACTGAATCCCGGCTTCGGAATGATGATGAACTTGATTGCATTAGCCTCGGTTGCCGAGGTAATCTTCTCTGTCGGCTGGAACAATGTCTCAACCGGACTTTCCAGATCGTTCGGAGTCCTCTTTCCTGTGATTGTCAGGGCGTCGCCGTGAGTCACCTTGCTTGAGAGGAAGTAGGCTGCATCGTCGCCGAACTCTGCGGTCTGCTTCTCTGTTCCCTCATGGAATGGGAAGGTTGCAGTAACAGGCTCGTTGTCGAGTGTCACTGGTTCCTTCGGTGCCTTCAAGTCAACAGAGATGGAATAATAGTAGTTGTTATCGCTCATTGAAGTGATTGCAACATATCCCTGCTCAACATCGGCTAACTTTGCCTTATATGTATTCACGTCGTTTAGTACCGTCGTGTTGTTGCCGATGGCATAGAAAGAATAGTTAGGATATCCGTTTACCGTAACAACATCATCAGTGCTCTGAACAGGAACTTTGAACACGGCACCCGTCCGCACCTGAATGTTGGTTCCATTATTATTACGGAATGTCGCACCGTTTGCCTCAACAGTCATCTTGATGCCATCCTTGGCAACATCGTCAACCTTACCAGGGGTGGATGTTCCCGATAATGCCATGGTTGCTGCCATCACGTCACTATCACTGAAATCCCATGTGGCAGTAACGTCTTCTGTCAGTGGGAATGGATCTGGGTCTTCCCCGCTAACTACTGGCAGAATGATGGTCAGGCTGTTCCAGTAGTTGCTGCTCACCTGTTCAATCTCGCAGGTTGCATCCTCAGCGGTAGCGGTATAGGTGATAACATTATTGCCTGTTCCCTGCTCACCGTTGAAGGTCATCGATGTACCCGTCCCGTCGTTATATGTGCTCACGGAGATGGTTGCATCCTTAGCAGAAGGAACAGTAACCTTGGTGCCAGTATTCACCTGGTGCCATCCTGTACCGTTAGCAGCGAACTTGCCTGATGTAGCATCAACATTTGCTGCAACGTCAATAGACTTTCCGTTTACTGTTGCCTGTGTCACCATGACACCTGTTATGCCCTCGAACTTGTACTGAGGATTGTCATTATATCCATTGAGAACGAAGTTAATTGTAACAGCAGCCTCACGGTCAGCAAGTCCCACCTCGTTGGCAGTATATACTGCGGTCAGTGTCATGTCAGCCTCTGGAGTGATTTCGTCTCCAACGTTATAGGTCGTCGTGCCGTCGTTCCAGCCTGTCAGCGTGTAACCTTCTTTATAGAGATAATAGTTCACTGGAGCCTTCACCGTGCTGCCTGCCTCCACCTCGACAGCAGCAGGAGCAGTGCCTGTTGCGCCATCACCAGCTGCGAATGTCACGTTATACTTCGTAACCTCTGCAGGGATGTCAGCGGGATCAATTGCCTCAACAGCGAAGTATGGGTTGTAGTTGGCATTGCTGAAGTGCAGTGTCGTTGGTTCGTTCACACGGTAGTATGTTGAAACCACGTTGTCATGGTTGCTCATCCACTTGTCACCAACAGTGTTAAGTGTTGCAACTGTCTCGCCCTCTGCATTGGTAACCGTGATGTCGTTACCGTAGTCGTGTGTGGCGTATGTAATCTTCACTGTGCCCTCAACGGGAACGCTTGCGGTGAAGTTTGAACTGCCGTAACTGCTGTGAACCTTACCCTTGACAGTGGCTGCTGCTTCGTCAGCATTGTCGGTTGTACCAATGGTACCGTCTTCCGCCACGGTGATATACACATTACTTTGTGTCAGCACCTCAGGATGCTCCATTAGATTAAGTTTGATGTCGCGGAAACCTACAGGCTGCGGTTCTTCCACTTCCTCGGGAACAACAGTAGGAGCAATCTCACTATATATTACATTGTTTTTCTTGTAAGTGACGATTATTCCCGTAACATTATATTTCTTTGTTGCATCAAGAGAATACTCAAGACTAAACTTATTATAAATCTGTAATGTCTTGGTATCATCGGTATAGAAATTCGAGCCGTCGGCAACAGGAGTGACATCTTTTATAGTCACAAGTTGGCAGTAAGCACTAGCCTCTGATGCCTCTGCTGTGGTCATTACCACTGGCGTTGCCTCGCCTTCAGAAACCGTTACATTATCAAGGTTTGTAACACCTGATATCGGCTTAATCTCATAGATGCCGTTATAAGGAGAATTCGATGCAATAATCGTTCCGTTCAGAATCTGGCCTGCTGTAAAGGTAAGCCCAGACTTGAAGAAGTCCATAGCACCTGTAGCATCCTTGATATAAACATCGTTCGTGCCATTGACATAAAGTACCTGCGCATCAGAAAGAGTAAGAGCTACATCAGTTCCGCTTGCAACATCAGCAAGACCAGCAATATTTGCCACTGCTGTCGGGAAAGTATATGTGGCAGATGCTACTTCACTCGTTTCTTCACCACTTACGGCAATAGCCTTTACTGTAGTGGTTTCACTGATGGTTATAGCCGATGTATAAGCATTAGATGCAGAAGTCGGGTCTGTTCCATCAAGAGTATAATAAATATTTGCACCACTTGTAGTGCATGAAAGCGAAAGTTCAAATGGCTCATAGTATTTACCGCCACTTACAGAGAATGTCGGACTGGCAACTGTGATAGTTTCACCGCCACCGCCGCCACCTTCATCGGCCTTTATAACAATATCGTCAACATAAACACGTGGAGAACCTGAGAGTTTCAGTTGGGTATCTGTTGTCGCACCAGTTATATTCACCGTGTATTCAGCAAAATCAGCACCTAGGTCTGTAATACTAACATCTCCTGTTATTTCTCCGCCTCCAATAATCTCGACATTAATAGTTGTAGTAGATGCATTATAGCGTTTTGCCTTGTATGTAAGCACAGCATTCGACGTAAAATCATCAGATTTCGGTGTAGTAATGCTACCATTAGCACTTGAACTACCTAATTTCACGAATCCTACTTCAGGAGACATCTTCTCTCCTACCCACGTTCCATATTCATTTTCGTAATTGAACGAAGAACTGCTTTGTGTGGTAAGGTCATCAAAATCGGCTGCAACAATAACTCCTGACATGTCTTTCTTCGTTATTGTTGCTGTAACAGTTGAACTGTTATCCATTCCATCCTTCGTAGCATAAGCCGCGATGGTGGTGGTTTCAGTGATATCAAATGGTGCCGTATAGGTCTGCTCAGCACCGCCGTTCAATGTATAGATGATAGCCGCACCTTCAGTTTCTGTAGATATGGAAACTTCTTGGCTCTCAGTAGTAAACACGCTGCCATTAGCAGGGGTGATGACAGGTGTCTTCACCTGCTCTAATCCACTTGTGGAATAAGCCACCTCAAGTTTCTTTACGTAAAAAGCCCCTTTCGTACTGCCAGTGTGTTCGTATTCAATAACGATGCTACCACTTCCAGAGCCAGTAAACTCATACTCTGTTGCACTTGATGCGATTTCCACGAACTCAGCACCGCCACAAGTAAACTTAGTGCCACCTACCGTTACCGTGAGGTGTGGTAAGGCTTTAGATCTTGCCTTTGCCGTAACCTTAACAGACGTGATTGTTCCAGGAATACCGTCAGCATCGGAAGTGAGCGTCATGCTCTCAGGAGCTTTACTATTGGAACCGATTTTCATTCCGTCTGCCGAATCTTTGTTGTAGTCAGAGTCACTTGTACCCCAATCTACAGCCAAAGTCCAATCTACTCCGCTAAGATTTACCGTACCATCCTCGGTAAACGTCTTTTCTGTAGTTGAGAAAACGTGCACCCACGGATTAGTCAAATCATCTGCGAAGCCACTTGTGCTAAAGGCGAAAAGAGCCAATAAGCAAAGCGAAACGTACTTCAATAGTTGTTTTGCCATAAAAGTTTGTTTTTAAGTTTTTAGTTATATTCTTTATGTTCTAGTAGTCTCGAGTATCCGCGAAAAGGTAATATTACGGATGCAAAAGTAGTAAAAAAAACGTAACAGTTTGGATTATAAACATAAAAAGTGCCGCATTTCAACGAAAACGTTTGCGGATTAAATTTCACTTTTTTTCAATTAAAAACAATTACATTAGAATTATTATTTGTATATTTGCATCATTAAAAACTAAAGGCAATTATTATTAATCTAAAACAAACGAATATGAAGAAACTTTTTACTCTTATCGCCATCGCAATGATGGCAGTTGGTGCACAGGCACAGACAATTACTTTTACAGAAACCGCAAGTGCTGGTAGCCTTGATGGCGTGGAGATTGGCTCTGATGGTTTTACAATCAAGGTTACCGACCCAGACAAAAAGGTTGTGATAGATGAAAACTCACAGTATTTTGGAACAGCAACAGAATACACTAATTACGGTTTACGTATCAACACTAAAGGAAAATCAACATCTACAAAGAACTTTATAACTGTAAAAGTGCCTTCTGCAGGAAAATTGACTATTGCTGCACGCTCAGGAAAGAAAGGGGACACCACACGTACCCTTACTGTGAAGAAAGGAGACACCACATTGCTTGATGCTTTTGTTCTTGATGACAGCGATGCTGTTACAGTTAAAATCGGCGAAGAAGACAAGAGCGTTTTTCCTTACGTTGACATTAACGTTACAGAAGCAGGCGAATACACTGTTTCATACGGAGCAGCCATTTACATCTATGCATTCATCTTTGAGGGCAGTACAACAGGCATCGAGTCTATAACGGCTGTTGAAAACGAGAACGCTCCGATGTACAACGTGGCAGGTCAGTTGGTTGACGATAACTACAAGGGTGTCGTAGTAAAGAACGGCAAGAAGTTCATTAATAAGTAACACACAAAAGCTTAAGACAAATAGTAAAAAACAGATGCCTTATTATTAAGGTTAAAGAGAGACCCATTGGCGTGATGCCAATGGGTCTTATTTTTACTCGAATAACCATCAATGAGACACCAACTCATATCAAACATCGGAACAAAGTTAATAACATAGTCGAACAAAGTTATTAAGATTGTTCAACTATGTTATTAACTTTGTTAAGCCACTTGGTACTTCTTGGAAACCAGTTAGTTACAAAAGGCTATTTTTTCAGTCAGAACCACCCTCTGAAGAAGCCGCTGGCTGAGGTGCTGGAGCTGCCGGCTGAGCCGGTTCGTTAGTTGCTGCTGGCTTCGGTGCCGGTGCTTCAGACTTTGTCTCTGTTTGCTCTGCTGGCTTCGGAGTGGTTGTAGCACTTCCGCTGTTGTCATATAGCCAACTCGATGCGCTCTGCTCTTCCCTACTTCTCGTCGTGGGCTTCACCGGCTTAACCGCCTGTGGATTAGCCGTTTCAGGTTTCGCAATGGTGTCTTCCTTCTGAGCGGCTTCGGCAGTTGTTATCTGCGATGAAGTATTCACTGTGGAATCGGGAACTACAGCCTCTTCCTTTGGTGTAGGATTGCTCGGACGGTTGGCGAAATAGTCATAGCCTAAGTATATCACAGCAAGTGCGAGTAGTGTGGCAATAAGATAGCTCAGCACCTTCCCGTAGTTGCGTTTCTTCTTCTCGGTGCCATAAGGTCCGTATGATATAGTGTCGCCAATGTCGCTTGACGAATAGTCATCGTCGCCGGCCTCAGCCATGACATTCTCCACATGCAGTACGTATGCTGAGTGGTTCTCGTTGTTGTCGATGGTAGCGGCAATGAGTTGCTTGCGCTTTTTCTCGTCGCTTCCCTTCTCAGAGAGCAGTTGTACCAGGTCCTCATCAGCAAGGTTCTCGAGCATTCCGCGCGTACATATAACGAAATAGTCGCCCTGACGCACATCACCGATATGCTGCACGCTGACACGTGGCTTCGTGGTTGAGTTGGCAAAGATAAGCCTTGACGAAGTAGTCTTCTGCCCTTCTGCCCCTTCCGCATCAGTCGATACGCCGCCAGAGACATCGCGCGAAACAAACTGAATAGCCTTGTTCGCCGTGCCATTGGCCGCTGTTGCGGAGTTGGGACGGATATGATAGATACGGCTGTCACCAAGATATGCCGCCGTCACTCCACCGCGATGGAAATACAGGAAGGCAAATGAAGTGCCCTGACCTTCTGCCGCACCACCTTTCTTATTCAGTTCCTGACAGGCGTGGTCGAGTGCGTCACCCAACATGGATGAGGGGAAAGACTTATCGTACGATGTGTTGCGCCTGAGGTACGAGGCAACGCTGTTGCTGATGGTCTTGCTCGCAATGTTACCATTTGACTCAGACCCTGCACCGTCGCATACTATAAATAGACGGTCGTCGGCAGAGGCCGTACCGTAAGCTGGATAGAGACTGTCTTCCTGATTATTGCGCCTGCCTGTCTCGAAGATGGCCTGCGGCGAATACATTCTGTATTTCATTATTCAGTAGTTTATTATGATTCCGAGTTTAAATGTCTGGAAGCATTTTACGCTTCCTTTCTCTTTTGTTGTTGCAAAGTTAGTAAAAAATATAATATAAAAAACTTTTTATATAAAAAATTCTTCCTCTACGTATGCAGAGGAAGAATTGTCATGATTCAAATAGATAGAAAAAGTGCTCAACTATCAGTATGCTAGTTTCACAGTTTTCCCACTTACTTTTACAATATAAACGTCGCTTTTGGACAATGGGACTTCCATAGGCTGAGCATCCACCTTTACGGTTTTTTGCAACAAACCGTCCTTGGTGTAAACACGGATGAAATCCCCCGTATTAGCCCCAACAACTCTTACGCCATTTGAAGTGGCAGAAATCTTCACATCTGATACCATTGCAGCATCAACAGAACTGCTACCTTGCTCATAAACAACAGACAATGTGGAGTTACTGTTTATGGCTGGAGTTGTGAATTTTCCATCATTACCTAATTGACTGGTTACATCAGAATTATTAAATGTTACAGAATGGACTCTCCAACCATTGCTTGGTGTAATGGTGAAAGTGTAAACACTGCCCTTTGATACCCTCACGCTTACAGAACCATTGTCTGCCTGCTTAATAGTTAACAATGGGTCACTTTCAGGATAGTTTCCCACTATTGAGACAGTATTGCTAATCCTTGTCGAAGAATAATAGTTATTGTTACCATTTTGAATTGCACGGATAGAGAACTGGCCACCAGCAATGCAATCAAGATACGTCTTAGTTCCAGCAGTATAGATTTCCGCTGCGCCATTGTCATCCATCGTATAGGTTATAGGCAAACCCGATGAGGCTTCTGCTTTCAGTTCCACCTGATCACCCACGTTAAGACCTGTCAAATCCTGTTCCCATGATATTGTCTGTTCTGCCTTGTTAATGGTAAGCGTACCTGATGTATATGTGAAACTATAGTTGTCAGCATTACCTCCAGTCACATTAATTGGGTATGTTCCTACATTCGACGTTTTGGTAGCTGGAGTGCTTGCCGTTGCCCGCGAATTCAGCACGTTCACATTCTCATTCCCGACAAAACCATCATATATCACTTCAAATGTAGGATTATCCTCATTATATAATCTCTCATAGTTACCGACAGATGCCGTCAAGGTTCTTGGAGTAATCGTTAAAGTGCCATTTATGTACGAGATGGAATAGTTGGGATTGTTAGCGTTTGTAGCCTTAATCTCATAGGTTCCTACGTTACTTGTCAAGTTTGCCGTTGTTGTGATTGTTGGGGCTGGAGATAAGGTACTACTGTTATCGCCATTTACGAAACCACTGCATGTATAGATGAACGTAGGATTTTCACTGTAATATTGCCTTGTATTATCACTGGCCTTAATTGTCAGCGGAGCAGGCGTAATGGTTAAAGTACCTGGAGTGATTTCTCCTAATTCGTAGTTGATGGGGACACCATTTATAGCTTCCACTGTATATTGACCAACCCCACTGCTTTGCTTTGCACTTGTTTGGAACGAGGGACTTCTAGACCACGTTGGAACAGTTTCGTTATTTTTCAAACCAGAATACTCTATAGCAAAAGAAGGGTTCTTTGTTCCATAAACTTTTGTTCCGTCTTTCACCTTTGCTGATAAAGGTGCTTTCGTAACAGTCAGAACACCTGGCTCATACTCTAATTCATAATTTGCAGCTTCGCCTCCACTAATTGTGATAGGATATTCACCCACTTTGCTTGTTTTTATAGCTGTTGAACTGACAGTAGGCTGAGTTGTTATCATACTTTCGTTTTCCCCATTAACAAAGCCCGTATATGTGATATTGAATTGTGGATTCTCTTCTCCATACTCTCTACTTACATTATTTACCTTGGCAGTTAAATGTACGGGCTTGATGGTATATCGATATACCACTTTGGCGGTAAAAGATACATCTCCTTTAGTGAAAGTAACAGGAATCCACATTTCATAATCACCCGCTTCACTGCTAAGTGCTGGCATTGTTAATGAGGCTACATATCCCTCTACATTATTTGTCCATGTTGTTGTAGGCGCCTGCCCCGTATAAGTGAATTCATTATCAGCGAAAGAAATCATCTCTATTACATGAGCGTCATTCATGGAATATTTGGGCGATGAGTATGACAGTAAGTCAGGAACATATGTTTTACTGGTAGCCGTCCAATTCTGGGGGGCTATAGTAGGCAGGTATATAATTTCACGAAAAAGAGAACATTGAATGAAAATAGAACGACCATAATCATCAAAAAATTTTTCCACAGATTCTGGTATTATCAAAGAAGTAAGATTTCTACAACTATAAAAGGCATCAGTCCCAATGCTTTTAATAGTATTTGGCATATAAACTGTTTTTAAACTGGTGCAATTTTTGAAAGCATAATCTCCTATTGCATTTACTGTGTAATTATAATCATTGTAGGAAATACTTGATGGGATGGTATATGTTTCCTCGATATAATAAGAATTCGAAGAGGAAGGAGCAACAGAAGCAGAAATTCCTGAAATCCAATAATACAAGTTCCCTACTTGTACTTGTATTCTTTCTTGTGCCAAACAGTTATGAGCAAGTGTAAAAGCTAATAACAAAAGAATAATCTTAAAGTGTTTCATAATAATTAATAATTATAGTTCAACATGATTTATATCTTGAAGATAAATACTATGATTGTCTGCTGTCAAGAAACCGACAAACAGATGAGGAGGGTTGGCTGCAGCCAAGAGATTCTGAAAACATACATCTTTGTATTCTCCATTATTGAGGACAATTCTAACCAATCGTCCTTTCGTTAATTCCGCAATTTGCTCATTTGGCAAATTCCACAATTCACTTTTAGAAATAATCTTGTCCATAGGCTTTATTTGTTGAATTTAAGTAAATTATTAATTTTTTCAACCACATCGTTAGAACAGTCTTCTTTACACTTTGATATTATCATTTCCTTTTCAGAATCAGAAATATCTGAAGGCAAGACGTACTCTTCTATGTCTAACTTCTTCATAGTACGGTCATAGTGATGGAGGATTGTTCCATCTTCAAAGAAGTAATAATCATTGTCATAGATTCCTTTCCTCATTGAATGACAAACCCAAATCTGTCTTTTCTCTTTGTCCATAGCTTATATCTGTTATAATATCAAATTCACTGAAGCATTTCAGAAATTCAAGTTCTTCCTTGCCAATTAGACATGAAACATGTTGGTAATACTCCTTCCTGTCTGTTTCTTTTTCTATTGCGCTTATAATATGCAGTATAAAACGCAGTGATTGTATGTATTTGCTAAAAGCAGTAGACTGATGATCTATAAGTGTAGCAAGCAAGAAGGACTCTCTTTCTATGCTATTCATTTGCTGATACTTCATTTTATCATCTTTAGTAATACCCCATTTGTCAACAAGATATAGTATTTGATTTGACCTTATGTATTCCCGTCGCTCCTTTTCCGTTTTATCTAAGTCATCAGGACAAGGGTAGTTTTCATATAAAGCGTCTAATATATCAGAGTAATTATGAAGAACATACTCAAATTCATCCCTGTCGAACTCTGTGAAGGATTTATCTCCGAGACATTTATTTAGACCATTAATCATATTTCTGGCTGCAACAAAAGCTCTTTCTCCTTTATAGGATACAGTTGTTCCTATTCCCTTGGGAGAAAGACAATCACCATTGATATCAATATCTGTAGCATCTGTGCGAAAACTAGACAAAATAGGATAAAAACGAGAGTCAAATCGTTCAACCTCATTCTTGTGTTTTTCCTCGTTAAGTGATATTCGCTGCATTTCTAGAGTTGAGAACACCAAAATCGCTCCTGCCAAAGTTCCGAAAGCAGAAGCTATCCCGATATAGTTAAATGTACATGGAATACAACCTAAGACTCCTGCCATAATGGATGCTACAGCAACTATAATAAATAGAAATGCAATAACTTTGACACTTATCAGTCGCATTTAGTTAAACCATTATTTCCTATGAGGAATTACGACCCTATGACACCCAAGTTAAGTCGGTTAATATTCATTGACCCTAACCACACAACAAAAAACGTGGGTATCCACCTTCTGCCCATCTGCTATCTGAGGCTAACCACAGCCCTGCAAGTTGACGAACAGAGTGATACCCACGCAAAGAATTGCTGTTACGCCCGTAAGTGTGCGTTGAAGGCATGATTAGCCCTCACGCACACGACGGGATACGTTTTCAGCATACCCGTGACATCAAACTCCGCATTGTCTTTGACTTGCAACTGATTGTGGTTATTTCAGATAGCCAATCGACAAAGCATCGTGTGACGCTTTTCCATTATGTAGTGTCCATCCACATAGCTCTGCCCATCTCAATGGGCATCATAGTTACATGGTTGTTGACAGGTGCAAATATACAAAATTGTTTTCAAATTACGCATGCTTTTGAGAGGTTTTTTCAAAAAAAAGTTGTATTCACGAAACAGCACTATTCTGACACCTAACACCTGCTACCGATAATTATTTGAAATATAGACAACATTCAGTAGAGGGAGCTACAACTAGACTCATTGTTGATTAGGACATGAAAGGAATCCTGCCAGGATTGCTGAGTAAATTCGCCGAAATTACAATACCAAATGATATCACTCATTGTGAAATGATATAACAAATGTACATAAAAGAAGAGGTAAACAGGGGCAAAAGAATCTCCCACCCTCCCCAGCAATTATGAGGAGGATGATACGGTATGATTAATATAGGTATAAAGGCGGTTAACTATTTCTTTTTCGTTCTCATCAACAGCACAATAGAGCCGACGATGATTAACAGACCGATGGCAATGGGGAAGATTTTGCTGAACGCATCATAATAAATGTTTTTCAGATATAACATTGCGAAGTTGAAAGCGAAGAGCACTAAGCCACCGGCAAAAGCTATTCCCAATGACTTCCACATAGCGGGATTGTCGGTCTCCCAACGGCGTTCTTTTACGATTTTTGAGCCGATAACCGCAACAGGTATCAGTCCTACAAGAGCGGAAATGCCAAGGATGAACATCATCGTGGTGTTTTTCTCCTTTTCCGCCTCTTCTTGCCGCTGGTTTATCTGATCTACCTGCTCCTGCATGGAACGGTATTTTCCTTCCTTGTCATAATCGCCGTACATTTCCTCAGGCGAGTACGACACGTTCTTCTGTGGCGAGCCCAATGCCAGCAACGCCACCATTATTGTCAGTATCGTTTTCATAATGTATTATGTTTATGGATGATAGTCGCGCCATGCACGGTGAGCCTCTTCCTCAGTGTCGTACCAGCCGCCATAGCGAATAAAGCCTCGACCTATGATGGCGTAACCCTTATTCCAGTCTTTCAGGATATAGTAGGAACCTTGATTGTTAAAGGCCTTGATGTCCTCAAACGTGTTGATGTTGCCAATTTCCAGCAGATTGCCTTTCCAATTGGAGAGATAGCAATCGTTGCCATTCTTCACGATGATTGCGTCGTCATATTGCTCGATGTTACCACCATCAGCTATCACTTCCCCGTCTTCGTCGAAAATCAGGTTCACCAAGGTATCCTCGTCTTTACCCACATAAAGAAGTCTTTTGCCGTCAACCATACTACCAAGCACTTTGATGTTGTAACCATCTCGGAAAAGCTTTCCGTTTTTATCGTACACCTGCCTGTATCCGCTGGTATATTCAGCGATGATGAACGTACCTTGTCCTTCAAAATGCACATCACGCAGTTCTCCAACGTTCTGAGAGCCGTAAAAGAAGTCCCCTTTCAATTCTTCTTGAGAAATAAGCGTACGGCTTCCGTCGGGTTGTGGGCACAGAATGGTCCAATGATACCTTCCGTTGTCCATGTGGGTGCCGAGAATGACGGTTCCTTTGTCGTGGTTGTAGCGTTCTATATCGAATTCTCTTGGAATTTCTTCGCCCATCAGCGATTCAAATGCTGAAAGCGATTCCTCACTAATCTCACCCCACTCGTGTTTACCAATGATGCTCACAGGCTTCTCGTGGCGGATGTTCGTTTCGTTGATGCTGGAAAACAGTGGTGCCGGCTGGCGTACAGGCATCTCCATCAGCGGTTCCGATACCACGGGGCGTTCTGGAGCAGGCGTGTAGTCCTTCAGATGGGTAGAAGACTTTTGCTGGGTTGATTGATCCTTTCGCTCAGCTTCTTCTCGCTCACTATTAAATTTGGCCATCCAATAATCAAAGGAATTGAGCAAGTTATCTTCACAAACATGAAAATAAATAACCGCCTTTCTTCGTCCTTCGTATGAGGTTTCGGCGATTGCTTTGGACTTTGCTTCAATGGCAGCCTTCTGCGTCAAGGCAAATACACACCAGCGTTCATGCGACACGCTGCCGCAAGCAGGGCAGGTAATCATGTGATCTCCATCACCAGTATTATACATTAAGTGATATTTACTGGACGATACATTCAACCGGCTTTTAACTTCGGGAAGCGGTTTGTAGTCACGTAAATGTGTAGAACTTGAACTCGACGACGAACTGCTTGACGACGATGACTCGCTTGACGGTTCTTCATAATAGGGGCAGCCGCGCTTGTGAGGTTGATTAGACTTCAAATCGACTTCACAGTAGGCGCAAACCGGATCGCCCGGATCAGGTATCTGTGCTTGTACCGAGACAACAATAGCAAATGCTATCGCAAACAATAAAGCTATTCGTTTCATAAGGCAAAGTGTTATATTGTTGGGGGCTAAGTTACAAATAATAATTGAATTACGGAAACATAGAATGTAAAAAAACGCGAAACCCATGTAAAAAATAAAAAAAGAGTCACAACAAATTGTGACTCTTGCGCTTTGAAAGTAGCGAGAGTGGGTCACGATCCCACGACCTCCGGATTATGAATCCGACGCTCTAACCAGCTGAGCTATCTCGCCATCTCCTTAAATGCGGGTGCAAAGGTAACATAAAAAATCAAATACGCAAAATTATTTCTAATTTTATTTTGTTTCTCATCTTTTTTTTATTATATTTGCAACGTGATTCATTACAAATAAGACTAAACTATTGACCGTATGGATAAGAAGAAGGTGATTTTCGAACGTGAACTCCACTCTCGATCTGCCAAGATAATATGGCCATTGATAAGTAAGCCGGAAGGACTGGCTAAGTGGATTGCAGACGATGTGGACAGAAATGATGACGTGCTGGAATTCACATGGGGAGTACCTTGGCGGCATCATGAAAAGAGAACTGCTAAGATTGTTGACGAGATGCCCATGAGTCATTTCAGGTGGGCATGGGAGGACGACAGCGAGTATTATGTGGAACTGAGGATGGAACGCAGTGACATCACGAACGACTACATCCTGACCATAACCGACTTCACGGACACCGATGACGAGGAATGGCTCAATGCCGTATGGGACTCCAACTTCGAGCGTCTACACCACTCCACTGGACTATAGTCAAGGAAAACGAAAACGAACTTAATAAGGAAGAGATTAGAATAATCATTCATCCAAATATTCTAATCTCTTTCCCCAAACGCCCCCAAAATCTTTCCTTTTATTATCCTTTTTCTTCTATTTACCTTCACTTGTTTATTTTAAAGAAACGTAAATCGCCGAAAATGTTTTGTATTTCGCACGATTTGCACTACCTTTGCAAACGAAATGCTAAGGATTAAGAAACTTGACATATTTATAGCCCGACAATTCCTGTTGCTTTTTGTCGGGACATTTTTCATTTGTCAGTTTGTGCTGATGATGCAGTTCCTGTGGAGGTATGTCGACGACCTCATCGGTAAGGGACTGACAATGGATGTGTTGGCACAGTTCTTCTGGTATATGAGTCTCATGCTTGTGCCACAGGCTCTTCCCTTGGCTATCCTCCTTTCATCGCTCATCACCTTCGGAAACCTCGGCGAAAGTTCTGAGCTAACCGCTATCAAGGCTGCGGGAATATCGCTGCTGCAGTCGATGCGCTCGCTCATCGTAATAGTGATAATGATTGCCATGGTGTCGTTCTACTTCCAGAACGTGGTGGCACCACATTCGAACATGGCATTTGCCCAACTGCTGCTGTCGATGAGACAGAAGAGTCCCGAACTGGAGATTCCCGAGGGAGTGTTCTACGACGGAATACCGGGGAGCAACCTCTACGTGCAGAAGAAAAACGTGGAGACGGGAAAACTCTACGGCATAATGATATACAGGATGACCAACAGTTTCGAGGACGCAGCGATAATACTCGCCGACTCGGGAATGCTGCAATCGACAGCCGACAAGAAACACCTGCTGCTCAACCTGTGGAGCGGCGAGTGGTTCGAGAACATGAAGAACTCCGAACTGTCAGGCAATGCGTCGGTGCCCTATCGTCGAGAGACATTCACAAGGAAAACCATTGTCCTCGACTTCGATGCCGACTTCAACCTTGCCGATGCCAGTATACTGGCAAACAACGCAAGGGGAAAGAGCCTCAGACAGATAAAGCATGACCTCGACTCGCTAAACCATACTTACGACAGCATCGGAAGGTCGTACTACAACTCCTCGATAGTGGCAATCGGTTCGCCCGTAAACAACAAGAGGATAGAAACTGCCGAGATGAAGAGGGCCGAGGAGATGGCACGCACCAAGTCGTTCAACATCGACACTGTGTTCTCCAGAATGTCAACAGAAAACAAACTGAGTTCGGTAAACAACGCCATGATGCAGGTACAGTCGGCTATTTCCGAGGTAGGATTCCGTGCGATGGTGACATCCGACGGCGACACGATAATAAGGATGCACCAGATGGAGGCTATCAACAAGTTCACGCAGGCCTTGTCGTGCCTCATATTCTTCTTCATCGGTGCACCTCTGGGTGCCATCATCCGCAAGGGAGGACTGGGAGTGCCCGTTATCATTTCGGTAATAGTGTTCATCATCTACTACATTTTCGATAACACCGGATACAGGATGGCGCGCGGTGGTATGTGGGCAGTATGGTTCGGAAAGAGCATTGCACCGGCAATACTTACGCCGCTTGCCGTATTCTTCACATATAAGGCAAACAACGACTCGGTGGTATTCAACTTCGATGCTTACCGCGAATTGTTCATGCGTCTCTTTGGAATGCGCATAAAGCGCAACATCGTAAGGAAAGAGGTGATTATCAACGACCCGAAGTATCAGGAGGACAGCAACTCGCTGGCTGCCATCAGCGACGAGATAACGACTTACGCCCACGAGCATCACCTGATGAGACTGCCAGACCCTATAAAAGTGTTCTTCAAATACCAGCCTGACCATGCCATAGAAAACATCGGCGAGCGTCTCGAGGCAACGATAGAAGACCTCTCGAACACAAGAGACAAGGTGATTCTCACGGAACTGAACAACTACCCCATAATGTCACTCACGGCGCACACACGACCTTTCGAGCGCAAATGGCTGAACATCCTGGCGGCTATACTGCTGCCGCTCGGCATAGTGCTTTACATAAGGATGTGGCGCTTCCGCCTCCGTCTGTATAGAGACCTGCGAGTGATAAAGCGCACTAATGAGAATATCATCAAGCGAATAGAAGAAATGACTGCACAAGTTCCGCAACAGGACAACAAATAACTTGGCACTTAACATAAACCATATATAATATAATAAGGTATATGCAAGACTTCAAACTGAGCAGCATTGACGATGCTGTGAAAGACTTCAAAGAAGGGAAATTCATAATCGTCGTCGACGATGAAGACCGCGAAAACGAAGGTGACCTTATCTGCGCGGCGGAAAAGATAACGCCGGAGATGGTCAACTTCATGCTGAAAAATGCTCGCGGCGTACTCTGCGTACCGATAACAAAGTCGAGATGCCAGGAACTGGACCTGCCGCATCAAGTGACAGACAATACCTCGGTGCTCGGGACACCATTCACCGTAACCGTCGATAAACTGGAGGGATGCACCACGGGAGTGTCCATCCACGACCGCTGTGCCACCATAAGGGCTCTTGCCGACCCGACAAGTACTCCTCAGACATTCGGCAGACCAGGACATATCAACCCGCTCTACGCACAAGACAACGGAGTGCTGAAACGTAGCGGACATACCGAGGCGGCAATAGACCTCTGCCGACTGGCAGGACTCTACCCCGCTGGCGCGCTGATAGAGATAATGAACGAAGACGGCACAATGGCAAGAATGCCGCAACTGATAGAGTTCGCAAAGAAGCATCAGTTGAAAATCATTACCATAAAGGACATGATAGCCTACCGCCTGAAAAAGGACTCGCTCGTAGAGATGGGAGAAATGGTTGACATGCCAACACAATACGGACACTTCAAAATGGTGCCGTTCAGACAGTTAAGCAACGGACTGGAACACTTCGCACTCATAAAAGGAGAATGGAAAGACGGCGAACCCGTGATGGTACGCGTCCACTCATCGTGCGCTACAGGCGACATTCTTGGCAGCATGCGGTGCGACTGCGGCGAACAGCTGCATAAGTCAATGGAGATGATTGAAAAGGAAGGCAAGGGCGTCGTGGTGTATATGCAGCAGGAAGGACGTGGCATCGGACTGATGAACAAGATTGCGGCATACAAACTTCAAGAGGAAGGACTCGACACGGTGGACGCCAACGTGCATCTCGGATTCAAGCCCGACGAGCGCGACTACGGGTGCGGCGCACAGATACTGCGCAAACTGGGCATTCAGAAGATGCGACTGCTTACCAACAACCCTGTGAAACGTGTCGGACTGGAGGCCTACGGGTTGCAAATCGTTGAGAATGTCTCCATCGAGGTGACACCCAACAGATACAATATAAGATACCTTCAGACGAAAAGATACCGCATGGGGCACAACCTGAATGTGTGATTATTTTGATGACAACAATGAAATAATAACCGTTTTATTTCGTTTTAAAGAATAAAATGAGTACTTTTGCAAGCAACTAAAACCCTAAAGCATTATGGCAAAGCTATCAGAACGCCTTAACAGGCTCGCACCCTCTGCTACACTGGCAATGTCGCAGAAGAGCAGCGAAATGAAAGCGCAAGGAATAGACGTTATCAACCTGAGCGTCGGAGAGCCCGACTTCAACACTCCAGACCATATCAAGGAGGCTGGAAAGAAAGCTATAGAGCAGAACTTCTCCAAATACTCGCCAGTGCCTGGTTATCCCGACCTGCGCACCGCCATCGTGAACAAGTTGGAGAACGAGAACGGCCTCCACTATACCGCCTCTGAGATACTTGTCAGCAATGGTGCAAAGCAATGCGTGTGCAATGCTATTCTGGCTTTGGTTGACGATGGCGAGGAAGTTATTATTCCCGCGCCATACTGGGTTAGTTATCCGCAAATGGTGAAACTCGCAGGAGGTGAGCCGGTATTCATTGAGGCAGGATTCGAACAGGAGTTCAAGATTACGCCAGAGCAGTTGGAGGCCGCCATCACGCCAAAGACGAAGATGCTCATCCTGTGCTCTCCAAGCAACCCTACGGGTAGCGTTTACAACAAGGAAGAACTGGCCGCACTTGCAGAAGTAATAAAGAGACACGACGACCTGTATGTCCTTGCCGACGAGATATACGAGCATATCAACTATGTCGGAAAGCATGAGAGCATCGCACAGTTCCCAGGAATGAAGGAACGCTCGATTATAATTAACGGAGTGTCCAAGGCCTATGCCATGACTGGATGGCGCATAGGATTCATGGCGGCTCCCGAGTGGATAACAAAGGGATGCAACAAACTGCAGGGACAGTACACCAGCGGTCCGTCGTCGATAAGCCAAAAGGCGGCCCTCGAGGCATACGTGGCATCGCAGGATTGTGTCGAGGTGATGCGTCAGGCGTTCGAGAAGCGCCGCGACCTCATCGTTTCACTCGCAAGGGAAATTCCCGGACTTGAGGTTAACGTGCCACAAGGTGCTTTCTACCTGTTCCCGAAATGCAGCAGTTTCTACGGCAAGAGCGATGGTGAGCGCACGATAAACAGTTCCACCGACCTCGCAATGTATCTGCTTGAGAAAGGCCATGTGGCCACGGTTGGCGGCGACGCTTTCGGCGATCCCGACTGCTTCCGCATGAGTTACGCCACCAGTGATGACAATATACGCGAAGCAATGAAACGTATAAAGGAAGCACTCGCAAAACTCAAGTAACATAAAAATGTCGTATTAATACACAAAATCCTCCGTATTGCTATAAAAATGGGGGTATTTGTTGTTAAAACTTATTAAAAAACGCGGTATTTTTCCATTATTTGCTATCTTTGCGGAGATAAAACGGGGCATACACTATCGTTTGCTCAAGATGATGGCTTTATTATTATAACCGAAATTTACTCACAACTTAAATTTATTTATAACTAAAATTAAACATTTAAATTATGGCAACTACACAAAAGACCGCAAGCCCTAAGAAATCTCAGGGCTTCACAGGAGTAAGAGGCGCATTCTGGATTATCGTCGTTTGCGCTATCATCGCTTTCACATTGTTCTTCACATGGTTTGGTCACGGAAGTCACTTCCAGGACGGCGACTCTGCTAACCATCCTCTGGACATTTGGGGAACAATCTTTAAGGGTGGTATTATCGTGCCTGTAATCCACACACTGTTGCTCACTGTGATCGCTATGTCTATCGAGCGCTGGCTCGCTTTGAAGACCGCATTCGGCAAGGGCGCTCTGCCTAAGTTCGTTGCAAACATCAAGGCTGCCCTCAACGCTAACGACTTCGCAAAGGCTCAGCAGCTCTGCGACGCTCAGAAGGGTTCTGTAGCTAACGTTGTTGGTGCTTCTCTCCGCGCATACAAGGAGATGGAGACAACACCAGGCTTGAAGAAAGCACAGAAGATTGCTAAGATTCAGCAGGCTCACGAGGAAGCAACTCAGCTGGAGATGCCTACACTGACAATGAACCTCCCAATCATCGCAACCATCGTTACACTGGGTACACTTACCGGACTTCTCGGTACTGTGGTCGGTATGATCCGTTCATTCTCCGCTCTGTCTGCTGGAGGTGGTGCTGACTCTGCCGCTCTGTCACAAGGTATCTCTGAGGCTCTTATCAATACCGCATTCGGTATCGCTACCTCTTGGTTCGCCGTTGTATCTTACAACTACTTCACAAACAAGGTTGACAAGCTGACATTTGCACTCGACGAGGTTGGTTACTCTATCGCTCAGACATACGAAGCAAATCATACAGAAGAGGCTTAATTTTTGCTAACCCTTTAAACATTTTATCGCTATGGGTAAAGTAAAAGTTAAGAAAAGTGACGTCTGGATAGACATGACACCTATGTCCGACGTTATGACCCTGTTGCTCACCTTCTTCATGCTGACATCAACGTTCGTAAAGAGCGAGCCAGTGAAGGTGATGACTCCAGGATCAATCTCGGAAATCAAGGTGCCCGAAAACGGCGTCCTTACTATTCTCGTAAGTCCTGAAAAGGACGCAACTGGCAAGCTTACAGGCGAAGGCCAGGTGTTTATGAGTATCGACAACACTGAACAACTCGGAAACACTCTTACTGACATGGCTGGAAGATTCAACATCCAGTTGACTCCAAAGCAGATAGAGACATTCAAGACCGAGGCAATGTTCGGAGTTCCGATGCAGAAATTGAGCGCATATCTGCAGCAGCCAAGCTCAAACCGCAACAGCATGATTGTGACGGAGGGTATTCCTCTCGACTCCATCGACGGCGGTATGAGCGAGTTCCAGAACTGGGTTGATGCAGCACGTACTGTAAATGAAGAAGTCAAGATTGCCCTGAAGGCTGACGCGAAGACACCTTACAAGACTATCAAGAAGGTGATGAACGAACTTCAGGACATGGACGAGAGTCACTACTACATGATTTCTCAGCTCGACGCAGCAAAGTCGGCAGAGGCTAACACTTACGTAAGGGGAGGCAACTAATATGGCAAAGAAAAAAGAAAGCAAACAGAAGAAGATGAATGTCCGCGTGGACTTCACTCCTATGGTGGATATGCTTATGCTTCTCATCACGTTCTTCATGCTTTGTACAACACTTAGCAAGCCGAGCACTATGGAGCTCATGATGCCAAGTAACGATGAGAACACTCAGGAAGAGCAGAAGAACGAGGCCAAGGCATCCCAGACCGTTACCGTTTATCTCGCTGCTAACGACAAGATTTACTACACCGAGTATGACGACGACGGAACGCCAAAAGGCCTTCAAGAGACCACATGGAGCAACAAGGGTATTCGCGACGTTCTCCGCTACCACGCCATCGGCGATGGAACGAAGCCAACAAACCGAATCATCCTCGCTGTGGAGGAACTGAAGCAGAAACGCCATCAGAACCCCAAGGAATGGCCAGACAGTGTCTATCAGAAAGAACTCAGCAAAATCAAGAGAGGTGAGTTGGGCAACGAGAAGATACCTACCATGACCGTTGTGATCAAGCCTACTGACAACTCTACGTTTGACAACATGATTGACGCTCTCGATGAGATGCAGATCCTTAGCATCGGTACCTACGTTATTGACAAACTCAATGACAAAGATCTCGAAATGCTTAAGGAAAAGAATGTTGAATTGTAACGATAATCAATAAAACAAGAACAAAATGGCAAAAATTGATCTTTACGATCCGAAATGGATCGATATGGTGTTCGCCGACAAGAACAAGGAATACGGTGCATACGTGCTTCGTAAGGGAACTTCTGGTCGTAACATCAAAGCCCTTGTGATACTAATTGTCGTTGCAGCATTAGTTGGTGGTGGACTGGCATACAAGATTCACCAGAACAAAGTTGACGCAGAACGCCAAGCCTACCTTGAGCAACTCGAATTGCAGAAGATGCAAGAGGCTGCCAAGAAGGAAAAGAAGGAAGAAATCAAAGTTCAGCCTAAGGTTGAGCAGAAGAAGGAAATTCCTGAAGTTCGCGAGTCACAGAAGTTCACCGCACCTGTCATCAAGAAGGATGACCTCGTAAAAGAGGAGAACCAGGTGAAGGCTATGGATGATCTTGAGAAGAACGTGGCAGTCAGCAACGTTGACCAGGAAGGTACCAAGGACCGTACTGTAGAAGCAATCCGTAATGACATTAAGGTAGATCCGGAACCAAAGGAAGAAGTGAAGCAAGAAGTCGCAACCAAGGTGTTCGATGTTGTGGAGCAGATGCCTTCGTTCCCTGGCGGTCAGGCAGCACTTATGAATTACCTTGCAAGCAACATCAAGTACCCAGTTGTAGCTGAGGAGAACGGTGTGCAGGGTCGTGTAATCGTGCAGTTCGTCGTTGGAAAAGACGGTTCTATCTCTCAAGTTAAGGTTGTGAAGTCAGTTGACCCATCACTCGACAAGGAGGCTGCCCGCGTGGTTAGCAGCATGCCGAAGTGGGTTCCTGGCAAGCAGAACGGTCAGGCAGTGAACGTTAAGTACACCGTACCTGTAACATTCAAACTTCAGTAATCACAAATGAAAAAATCCAAATTCTACGTTATAGTAGGATTAATCTTACCCTCATTGTTCTTTTTCTCGTCTTGCGGCGAGAAGAAGGACAAGAGCGGGAGGACAGACACACTTTCATCGGGGACAATATCTTTTGTCGCCGATGAAAGTTTTAGTCCTATTATAGAAGAACTGAGGGAACAGTTCGAATTCAAATTCCCAAAAGCCAAACTCAACGCTGAGTACACCAATGAGGTGGAAGGAATGAAGCAGATAACCGACATGAAGTCGAACCTGCTCTTCACCTCACGAGCACTGAAGCCCAACGAGGTGGCATATATAAAGAAAAACAGCCGCATACCGGAAGTATTCCCTATTGGTTACGACGGACTCTCGTTCATCGTAAACCGTGCTAACAACGACACCTGCATTACGGTGAAGGACCTTAAGAGAATACTCCTCGGAGAGGTTACCGACTGGAGCCAGATATACGAAGGTTCCAAGCGCGGGAAAATAGAGGTAGTGTTTGACAACAAAGAGTCGGCAACGGTGAGATATGTCGTTGACTCCATTCTTGACGGCAAGACCATTGAAGGTGAGAACATATATGCTGCCAAGAACAGTAAGGAGGTTATCGACTATGTTGACAAGACACCTAACTCCATCGGTGTTA
The DNA here is from genome assembly GCA_017554105.1 of Prevotella sp. GTDB lineage: Bacteria > Bacteroidota > Bacteroidia > Bacteroidales > Bacteroidaceae > Prevotella. The sequence continues at coordinate 120,721 of JAFZIY010000026.1, forward strand.
TCGGGTCTAACTGGCTTAACGACCGCCGCGACTCCACTAACACCACATTCAAGAAGAATATTCACGTAATGTCGATATCGGTTCAGGACAAAGCAACTCCAATGAACAGTTGGAAACCGTATCAGGCATACTTGCTGGACGGACGCTATCCGTTCGTAAGAACAATATATGCCATCGTGGTTGACCCACGCAAGGCACTTCCCTGGAGTTTCGCCAACTACATCACAGGTCCTCAGGGACAGCTCATCGTCTTCAAGTCCGGTTTACTGCCGTATAGAGGCGATATAGTGATAAAAACTGTTAACGTGAAAAGGAACTAAATAAACCTTTCACAACAGAATAAGTCACACAAATACGAAACAAGCAGTCCAAGGGATTTTGGAACAGAGATCATTAACAGGAAGTTGAATTATCTAAAATTATGAATATGAAAGCAATTAAATATCTCGTAAGCGGCGTACTCATGCTCAGCATGTCAGTGGCTGCAAATGCTCAGGGAACAGACTACAACACCCTCCTTGAGCCCATTATGAAGGAGTTGAAGGCTAATCCTACAGACAAGAATGCCGCAAAGGACCTTCTGAAGAACTACAACAAGGTGTTCAAGAAGGATCCTGAGGCACTCACAGCACTTGGAAACGCCTATCTTACAGTGAAGAACTACGACATGGCAAACCAATATGCCGACCTTGCCATCGCTCGCAACAAGAACTATGGAAACGCCTATATCCTTAAAGGCGACATCCAGGCCATGCAGGACGATGGTGGTGGCGCAGCAATGTGGTATCGCCAGTCGGTAGAACTTGACCCGAAGAATCCTCAGGGTTACATGAGCTATGCCAACGTATATCGTAAGATTGACCCAGCAGAGTCAGAGCGCATGCTTAACGAACTGAAGAAGAATATACCTGACTTCCCTATCGAGGCAGAGGCAGCACACGCTTTCTATGCAACGGGCAACTACGAGAAGGCAATGGAGTATTTCCTCAAGTCTGACATCTCTAAACTCGAGGAAAATCACCTTGCTGAGTATTCGTTGACCGCAACATCTGTAGGCAACCGCGAGAAGGCTCTTGAGGTGGCTAAGGCAGGTATTCGCAAGAACCCAAATAGCAACGCATTCATCCGTCTTGCCCTCGTAAACACCATCGGACTCGAGAAGTACAACGAGGCACTGACTTATGCCGAGAAACTGATTGGCAGTGAAGGTGAGAACAACTCTGGCGACCTCTGCTACTATGGTCAGGCACTTGCTGGCAACCAGCGCTTTGCCGAGGCTATCAGCAAGTACGAGAAGGCCATGAGCGTTGATGCTACCAACATCATGCCTTACAAGTACATCGCTGATGCATACAACGGCATGGGACAGGAGGACAAGGCTCTGGAATACAGCGCAATGTATCTTGACAAGAATCAGAATGCCAAGCTTTCTGACTATCGTGACATTGCAGACATCTATGCAAACAAGATAAAGAAGGCTAAGGAAGCAGGCAATACTGCTGAGGTGGATGCTAACTTCGCAAAGGTGGTAGGTATCTACGATCAGGTTATCGCCAAGTATCCGCAGGCAAAGGTATGGGGTACATACCAGAAGGCAAACACCGCTTTCTCTGCTGAGCTTGACGAGAAGGCCACTCCTTACTTCAAGGAGGTTGTAAGTCTGCTTGAGAACAATAGCGATCGCTCTGAGAACGATAACTACTATCTCGGTCGTTCTTACAGTCTCATTGGCTACTACTACTGGACAAAGGACGATCTGGACACTGCCGGTCAGTACTTCGACAAGTGCATACAGGTAACTCCAAACGACAACATCGCCAAGACCTGGTTCCAGAAGAAGGCTGAGATGGGAACATCCTCAGAGGAAGTTACCGAATAATACGTTGAATATAATTAAAGTATAAGGGCGTATAAAACTGCCGACTACGAATTTCACGAATTTCACGAATTTTCAATATGGTCAATTTGAAATAATTCGTATGATTCGTGAAATTCGTAGTTTTTTTATAGTGTTTTGAGATGTACAATAACACCCCGATACAGAGTCTGCAACAGCAGCGCCTGTTGTTACAGATGGAATACAACGAGGAACGCCAGTCGTTTCAGAAGCAGGCAGAGGCCGCAGGCTTAGGCCGCAGGCTGAAGCGTGGCGACGCGTGGTATCCGTTGCGTATCGGGAAGTCTTATTACAACAGTCTGAACCAGCGGTGCGTCGAGGTGTTCCGCACTGCCGACCAAGATGTGGAGCACAACTTTGAGCCCGGTCGTCCCGTGGTTTTCTTCTCACTCATCGAGGAGGAGGGAAAGAAAAAGAAACAGCATCTCAAGTTTTTCGGATTTACCGGTAACGTGAGTTACATCGACGGCGACCGCATGGTGGTCAGCATCCCCGACAACGCACACCTCGCAGACGTTGAGGGAACAGCAAATGTTGGTATCCAGATGTCATTCGACGAGACGAGTTATCGCACGATGTTCGATGCCCTCGAACGCACCATCAAGGCAAAAGGCAACCGACTGGCTTACCTGCGCGACCTGTTCTACACTCCACAGATAAAGACCGAGCGTTTCTCCTTTGCCTCCATGCGTTTCCCCTATCTCAACAGCACTCAGGAGGAAGCAGTCAACGAGGTGCTGCGCTCCAAGGATGTGATGATAGTTCACGGACCACCGGGAACAGGCAAGACAACGACACTCGTTGAAGCCATCTACGAGACACTGATGCGCGAGAGTCAGGTGCTTGTTTGCGCACAGAGCAACATGGCAGTTGACTGGATTTCGGAGAAACTCGTTGACCGTGGAGTCAATGTTCTGCGCATCGGCAACCCGACGAGAGTCAATGATAAGATGCTGTCGTTCACCTACGAGCGTCGCTTCGAGGCACATCCCGACTATCCCGACCTATGGCAGTTGCGCAAGACGATACGTGAGATACGCAACCGTCGACATCGCGGTGACGACAACCATCATCAGAAAATAGAACGGTTGAAGAGCCGCGCCGCCGAGATAGAGATACGCATTAATGCCGAACTCTTCGGCGAGGCACGCGTCATAGCATCGACCCTTGTGGGCAGTGCCAACCGCCTGCTCCAAGGCATGCGCTTCACCACCCTCTTCATCGACGAGGCGGCACAGGCACTCGAGGCGGCATGCTGGATTCCCATGCGCCGTGTCTCACGGGTAATCTTCGCAGGTGACCACTGCCAGTTGCCACCCACTATAAAGAGTCTTGCAGCCATGCACGGCGGACTTGACAAGACACTGATGCAGCGCATTGCCGAAAATCACCCCGAGGTAGTTACGCTCCTGCAAGTGCAATACCGCATGAACGACCAGATAATGCGTTTCTCTTCCGACTGGTTCTACGGTGGTAAGGTAGAGAGCGCACCGTCGGTACGCTACCGTGGCATCCTTGACTACGACAATCCCATAGTATGGATTGACTCAAAGGACGTCATCCCCTCCCCCACCGACGACACCGATGAAACGGAAACCACCGTCAGTCGTTACCATGAGGAGTTCGTGGGTGAGACATTCGGGCGCATCAACAAGCCAGAGGCAGAACTGACTCTCGCCACTCTGCAGGAACTTTTCGAGAAGATTGGGCGGACGCGCATACTCGAGGAACGCATCGACGTGGGCATCATCTCACCATATCGCGCACAGGTGCAGTACCTCAGACAACTCATCCGCCGCCGTGAGTTCTACAAGCCATACCGCAGCCTCATCTCGGTGAATACCGTCGATGGCTTCCAGGGACAGGAGCGCGACATCATCATCATCTCTTTGGTCCGCTCCAACGAACAAGGACAGATAGGATTCCTTCGCGACCTGCGGCGCATGAACGTCGCCATCACCCGTGCCCGCATGAAACTCATCATCATCGGCGATGTGGAAACGCTCACCAAGCACAAGTTCTACAAGCGTCTGCACGAATATATTGAGGAAATATAGGCAGTGTGTAATAATGTGTAATGGTTTTCTTGTGCCAAGTTTGTTTTTTATCTACTTTTGCAGCGTCCGGACAGACAAACACAAGTTTAACCTCTAAAGAATTATTAGAATGAAGAAATTGTTTTTAATGTCACTGATGGCAGTATTCTGCCTCACTACAGTAAACGCACAGAAGACCATTGTGTCACAGAAAAACCAGGAGGTATTCGATGTGGTGGAACAGATGCCCGAATATCCTGGCGGCATGCAGGCATTGTTCCAGTACATGGCCGACAACCTGAAGTATCCGAAAGACGCCATGAAACAGCAGGTGGAAGGACGGGTTCTGGTGCAATTCATTGTAGAGACCGACGGAAGCATCAGCAATGCAGAAGTAATCAAGCGCGTGTTCCCTTCATTAGATGAAGAGGCAACACGAGTGATAAGTGGAATGCCCAAATGGGCTCCGGGAAAACAAAACGGCAAAGTTGTTAGAGTTAAGTTCACAGTACCAGTGAGTTTCCGTCTTAAATGAGAATTGTTATAATCATAGCACTCTCTCTGTTCATTGCGGGCTGTTCACAACAGCCACGCAATGAAACACTTGCACAGGCAGAGCAACTCATCTACGAGAATCCCGATTCTGTAGTGAGAATGCTAAGCCCGTGCTGGGCCGACTCCACTATGAGCGAACCCGATAAAGCGTTGTTTGGACTACTCTACACCGAGTCGCTACATCGCAGCGGACTACTCACAGAAGCCGACTCGCTCATCATATTAAGCGAAAACTATTATGAGGCAAAAGGCGACAAGGAACATCTCGCAAGGGCGTTGCTCCACCATGCCATAATACTCTATAAACAGCAGAACACCCATGAGGCGGTGCTTACCATGAAACGCGCGGAGAGCATGGCCGAGGACCTCGACTCACATGGTTTCAAATGGTACCTGTATCTTGTGCTTGGCGACATCAACGACAACGTGGGCAACTACACCCAGACTCTGCGCTACTACAAACAGGCACTAAAGGAAGCCAGACAATACGACAACAAGGGGTGGATAGTAAGGTCGCTGAACAATATCGCCATGACGTTCGACATGCTGGGCGAACGCGACAGCCTGAGATACTACACAGAACAGGCTATGCCATACGCGGAGAACACCGAAGGTGACATTCGCGCCACCTATCTCGTAAACCTCGCAAACTGCCGACTGGCAGAGGGAAAGCACCAGGAAGGCAAGGATTATCTATTGAAGTCGATGAGTTACGCTCCCACTGACTATGGAATGCAACTGCTGGCAAACATATACATGGAGGAGGGTGACACCATAGCAGCAAAAGAAATGTGGTACCACCTTACCAACTCGTTCTCGCCCGATGTGAGCATACAGTCATACAGACTACTCATCAATTACCTTGAACGCTGCGGTGACACAAAGGGAGTGGCAGAATACAGCCAGCGGCTGAACGAGGTGTATCACAATCTTTACAAACGCAACGACGCAGCAGGCATCATTGAATTGCAGAAGGAATATGACGAGCAGTGCGAAAAACTCCATCAGTACAGGCTGACCATAGCCTTGCTCTCCGCTATTATCCTTCTCATCATCGCCACAATCTTCTTTATAAGGTACAGCCGCAAACGCATAGACACACTTAATGCACGGTTCGCAGAAAGTCAGCATCAGTACAACCTCACTCGCTCGGAACTCACGAAGATGAGACGACAGAAGGAACGCGAGCAGAAAGAGAACTCCAGAATGATGAAGGAGATTGTGTCACGCCTGCATACCACGGCAAACAGGGGTAAGACTGCCAGCGACGAGGACATGAACGCACTTGCGCAGATTTCCTATTCACAAAGCGAGAAACTGCATGAAATGCTTTCGTCACTGAATGCCAAGGAACAGGCGGTGTGCCTACTGACACGCCAGAACTTCCTGCCAACGGAAATAGCCACACTGACCATCTCCACACCACAGGCAATCACAAACACCCGTGTCCGACTACTGAAGAAACTGTTCAACCAAACGGGAGGCGCAAAGGACTTTGATAACGCAATAAAAGCAATTGATAATTGAGAATTGAAAATTGATAGAGCCACCCCAAACACTATCAATTTTCAATTATCAATTATCAATTAACTTCGTTTTCTTGCACCTTACAACACTTTTTCATATCTTTGCATCCGATAGAACAAAATATGTTCAACACTAAAAGATAGCATTATGAAAACGACATTATTAACGATACTGCTGACAATACTCTGTCTCGGCACAGCCAACGCCCAAGAACCAATGAAGGTAAAGGCTAATCCCGAGACAAGTCAAGTGTCAAAAGAGCCACATATGCCCTCATTTCCCGGCGGTAAGGAGGCGCTTATCCAATACCTTGCAGAAAACGTGAAATACCCACAAGATGCGTATGAGCAGAAAATTGGCGGAAGGGTGCTCGTGCAGTTCGTAATAGAGAAAGACGGCAGCATCTCCGACGTGGAAATAGCAAGGGGCGTATTTCCCTCGCTCGATGAGGAAGCAATAAGAGTGATAAAAGGGATGCCCCGCTGGAATCCAGGCAAACAAAACGGCAAGGCGGTCAGGGTTAAATACGTCTTACCCGTGTCCTTCCGACCCCAGTAAAAACAAGTCCCGCGACAATCATTTGTCGCGGGACCTTTTCATTTCCTCCGTAAGAGAATTGTAGGGGCGAACCCCAGTGTTAGCCCTAAATGAATGGCAGATAACACAAGAACATATATTCATGTGACAATACGGGCTAACACAGGGGTTCGCCCCTACATAGAATTCGTTGAACAAGGGGGGCTACGCTGCCTTATAATATGGTATCGCCTGCTTCCGGGCAAACAGTTCGCTGTAACTGACGTGAATCCACGTGGCACCCGACTTCGTGCTATGCTCGAAGAGCAACTGGTCGAACTGAGTGTTCAGCCTGATGAACTCATACATCTTGCGTCCCACCTCCATCGATGAGACATGTATGTCCGCCGCCTCGCCCCGCATATGCTGCGAGTGCGGTGCACCACCCACCGCTATGTTCAGTGCCTCACAGCGGTATCCACTCGTGATGCGTATCACACCGAAACGCCTCCTCAGCGGCTCCAGTACATTGATGCACAAAGCCCTCAACCGTTCCACCGTCTTCCAGTCGGGCGTGTTGTTTATTCCTTTTCTTATCGCCGTGCCGCTCTGGCACATCTCTCTCAGCGTGAAGTGTTCGCTGAGATGCTCGTTCATGTTTACAGTTCTTTCCATTTCGTTGTGTTTTTTGATTATTGGAGATATAGGATTGATTGTCATCGTGATATCGAGATGAATTTCATCAGCGGGTGACTGGTATGCTCTGTCATTGCTATCATGCAGCACCGCTGGCACAGGTTAGTCATATGGACACCCTTCTTCGACAGGGCATTGGCCACCAGACTCCTTGGATTCACTGGCTTCTTGATGTCGAACAGCATGCATGCTCTATCCACAAGGTGGCAGAAGCGGCACGGCGAACCGTCATCGTTCACCACCGTCTCGTTCATCCATGTCCAGTGGAGAGCCTCCATGAGGTCGGTCCTCGTCGATTTCCACCCGAGCCTCTTTCCCTCGAAGTCGGTCAGCACATGCGCCATGTCCTTCGCAACAAGCAGTCTCATCTCTCTTTCACGCGCCTTTTTCTCAGGCATTCCCGCATTAAAGTCTGCGATGTTTCTCAATTGTAGATTATTCATTTCGTTACTCCTTTAAGATTTTTAGTTTGTAATTTAGTTATCACTCTGAAAACAATTTCAATATTCCTTGTCGGGGTTTCCGTCGGCAAAATTACTACCCCTTTGTGCACAATTAGTTCAATCTTGAACTTTTCTTTGTTAATTAATCATTAAGTTTTCATAGAAATTTGCAATCCCCTCCCCTTACATCTTAAATTTGCATCCGACAGTTGAGATGACTCACTATAATATATATAAATAAGGTATAAGTAATATGGAAAAAACAATCGATTTCAACCAAGTTCCCTTCGAATGGACCCTGTGCTACGTCTCAGAGTGCAGTCGCAAGGATGAGTGTCTGCGTTATCAGGTGTGCCAACAGGCACCCGAGAGTCTGACAAAGAACCCGTGCGTGTTGCCGACAGTGTTGAACAAGGATACATGTCCCCATTTCATGCCCGTGCGCATAGTACATGCAGCGTATGGACTGGTACACATCTTCGACGACGTGAAGGCGAAGCATCAGGCTAAAATGCGTGCCGCCGTGTCAGCACACCTCGGAGGAGGCGGGTCCTACTACCGCTACCGCAACGGAAAACTGCCGCTGATGCCGGAACAGCAAGAATGGATAAGAAAACTGTTCCGCCGCTATGGCTATACCGACGAAGTGGAATTCGACCAGTACAAGGACATCTACCGCTTCACTGGATGACCACTGCCACCCCATCGCAAAGCCCCGTATCCACTATGTTTCAGCACTGTTCGCACACCGCCTTCATTTTACCAAGACAACAACACTTTTTTGGTAATCGTATTACCAGCCGCTTGTAATCACCTTACCAGCCATCGGTGACCGCCTTACCAGATATCGGTAACCTCCTTACCAGCCATTGGTAACAACTTTACCAGTGGCTGGTAATTTTTTTATAATTATCTATGATTTGAAGGAATACATAAAATGAATTAATATGGAGAGTAAATGTGTATCAATAGTTACAATAAATATTCAGACCGCTCATAATGAGCGGTCTGAATATTTCGAGTATGTTATGGTATCAAGCGGTTTATTTACCCATCAGCAGGTCAACAAGTTGCTTGTCCTTGAAGCAGTCGTGCAACTGATCCCAGAAACCGAAGTCAGCATCATAACACCATGTGGTCCATGCGATATTGAACTCATTGAACACAGAGAGCATGTCCTTAGTCCACTGATAGCCTTGTTCACGGTCTGACAACTCATAGAAACCCCACTCTCCACAGAACAACTGCAGGTCGTACTTCTTTGCCACTGCGATGGCATCCTTGAAGTCCTCACGAATCTTATTGATGTCCCATACCTGCTTGGTGTATTGCTCCAGTTCTGGCTTTATGTCATCGGGAGCGGCATCGTAGTCCTCCTTCGATACGAGGATGCCAGGATAGTGCAGTTTGCCGGTATATTTTCCGATAGGAGTCCACCATGCCTTATAGTGGGTGAGAATCATCGGGTTGTAGTAGTGAAACGACAATACTATGTTCTTGTCTCCCTCTGGAACACGCAGGTATTTCATTGTCTCGTAACCCTGCCAGCGGTTAGAGCCGATGACCAGCGTACGCTGTGGCTCCACCTTGCGCAGTGCCTTGTGTACCTTTGCCACCAACTGGTTCCACTGCTCGTGTTCATCAGCGACAGGCTCGTTCATAAACTCGTATGCCACCCAGTCGTTGCTGTAGCCTTTCAACGCATCTGACAACTGATACCAAAGGTTTATCAGGTCCTGCTGTGACTTCTCGGAAGTGAAGAGAGTATTAGCAGCACTGCCACCCTCGTTCACTGCATTGAAATAGTGTGAGCGGATGATATGCAAATCAACGATAGCACGCAGGTTATGCTTACGTGCCCAGTCGAGGGCATTTGTCAGCAGAGTCCATGCCTCGGGCAGTTTATTTCCCTGCTCATCCCAGAACTGCACCTCGTCGATGGGGATTCTCACGAAGTCGAAGCCTAACTTCTCAAGTCGTGCGAAGTCCTCCTCCTGTATATGCAGACGGCGCATCTCACCACGTGCCTCCGACTGTGAAAGCCAGTGACTGACGTTGGTGCCACGCTTGATGCGGAAGTTATTTACTTTGCCTGTCTGTGCCAGACATGGCGAGAATACAAATGCCATAACAGCTAATAGGTTTAGTAATTTTTTCATTGTCTTATTTAGGTAAAGGTTAATAATATTCTATTTCAAATTGCCTATCCACTCGGCAATATCACTGAGAACCTCAGGAGAGATGGTTTCCTCTATCTGTCCATACTCTGTGGAAAGGCCCGTGGTGCAGTGCTGGAAAAGATGATTTAGCGACGGATATTCCTTGAGGAGATTCTTCTTCGACGATGGCAGCAACTGTCTGATTGCCGTCAGGTTCTGCGAGGAGATTACCTGACAGTCGCGGTCTCCGTTGAGTGCGAAGACGGGACAACGAGTACGGCGTATATCGTCAGAGGGGTCGTAGTCAATGAACCACTTCAGCCAAGGCATCTCCTGTATTGTCTGCTGCTGACGAAGACTCTCTATCGTCATATCACCCGGCATTCCCGACAGTTGCATTATGCAATTGCTTTGTGCCACCAGCAGTGTGTCACCCTTCACGCCTGGTCCTGCCAGCGATACGATGAAGTCTGTCTTTTTGCGTGCTCCGAGCATGAAAGCGATTAAACCGCCTTCGCTGTGACCGAGCAGTCCCACCTTGCCAAAAGTTTTAAGACTGCGGAGGAACGAGAGTCCTGCATCAGCATCGCGCATAAAGTCCTCGCTGGTTGCCTTCTCAACCTCGCCTCCCACCGATGCTCCCGTGCCACGGTCGTCATAGCGAAGTGTGGCAATGCCATGACGAGCCAGATAGTCGGCAATGACCAGGAACGGCTGATGACCGAGAAGTTCCTCGTCGCGGTTCTGCTGACCGCTGCCCGATACGAACAGGACAACAGTGGGTTTCTGCTTCGCAGTGCGGTCATAGCCTACCGGATAGGTCAGTGTTCCCGCCAACGTGGCACCGTCTGCCTCATTTCTGAACGTCACCTCTTCCGTCTCGTAGGGGAATGGCGGCTTCGGCAGTTGCGGACGCTTCACCTCGTACTCCTCAGACTCACTCTTAGTCAGGACCAACGGCAGCGAAATACCGTTCTGTGTGAACGTGCCGTCGAGCTTACCGTCCTTCAACCGGGCACGATAGGTGGCATTAACACTTTCTATCTTCACTGCCAGCGAGTCATCGGAGAGGTATTCCTTAGACGCTCCAATTCCCTTGACACCCTGGTCGGGACTGTCGAGCAATACCGTGACATAACCATCCGCCTGCTTTAGGTGAAGCACCAAAGTCAGTTTCGCGATGCCGGCATCGAGTTTGCCCGACCATGAACCAATCAAGTCCGTGGTCGGTTTCACCTGAGCCCTGCCTGCCAGTGCTACAAGGGCAAGCAACATGATGACGATAGTTTTTTTCATTTCCATCTCCTTGGTATTGAAAAGAAATGGGTGCTTATTCCAAAGAACGGCACCCATTATCATGTCTAACAATTAATCTTGTCCCCTAAGGGAATAGGATTCTTAAGGAAGTGAGATTGCCTCAGATGGGCAAACACTAGCGCAAGAGCCACACTCTGTGCACTCGTCAGCATTAATTGAATAACGCTCGCCCTCAGAAATTGCTCCTACTGGGCATTCATCGATACATGTACCGCATGCGATACAGTCTTCACCAATTACGTAAGCCATAATGAATATTAATTAATTTGTTAATAATGTTATCTACTTTTTGCGATGCAAAGATAGAAAAATATCCAATACGTACCTAATTATGGGTATCCGATTTTAAATTAATTAACACAAAGTTCGGTTCTTATTACCAAGAAATAATGAAACGGGGAATAAAACGTTTATAGAATAGTCAACCGTTGAAACGACACAATGCAATAATCGGGAGAAAGTGCCGTTATATATATTGATGAAAAGAATTGTAGCATACTTTATTATAACGGTGATGTGCGCCGTAAGCGCCATCGCACAGGAAAGGACGGTGGAGAACCGCCCATATACCGATTTGCGCCCGTTCCACTTCGGCGTACTCGTCGGTACCCACTTTCAGGACATCGAACTAAACAATGTCGGTCCGCAGGTGATAACCACGGAAGACGGAACGATTGACGCTCTCGTCACATGCGACCAGGACCGCTGGGACGCGGGCTTTAATGTCGGCGTACTGGGTGAGTTCCGCCTTGGCACTCACTTCGCATTGCGTGTGGCACCTGCAATGTATTTCGGTACGAAGCACTTCACGTTCCTCAACCTAAAAGAGACTCCTGACGGAAAACCTATAGAAGAACAGGAAGAGCCACAAAACAACAAGCAGGTAACGCAAATCTCAGTACTGAAAACTGCCTATATGTCCTGTGCTTTCGAACTCATCTTCAGTGCCAAGCGCTTCAACAATCACCGCCCATACATGATGCTGGGACTGAACCCGATGCTTAACCTTTCGAACAAGGAGGATGAATATCTGAAGATGAAGAAGTTCGACGCCTATCTGGAGGCTGGTCTCGGTTGCGACTTCTATCTACCGTTCTTTAAACTGCGTCCCGAACTGAAGTTTGCCTACGGTCTGACAAACTGCATCGACACCGACCATGGCAACCACTTGAAAGACAAGAACATGCTACAATACACCAATTCCGTGAATAAAGGACGCAGTAAGATGATTGTACTCACGTTCTACTTTGAATAAGTTTTTATAATGGAGAATGTAGAAAGTAGAATGTAGAATTATGATTACCACTATGATCCATGCACCAAGGCTTGTTTTAGAAATGTAATCATAACTCTACATTCTACACTCTCCGTTCTACACTAAATACTATTTCTTGTCAAGATTAAGTATTACCTTTCCTACATAAACGGCGTGCTTGCCATTCTGGTCTACTGGCACCTGTTTGCCATCGAGGTCGGTAATGTACTTCAAACTTGGGAAATAGGTGTGTGAATGACCACCCAGCACGAGGTCGATGCCACGTGTTTTCGCTATCACGCGGTTGTCATCGTCATCAACCTTCTTACCCATCTCCCATCCGAGGTGCGAGATGCAAATCACGAGGTCGCACTTCTTCACGTTCCTCAGATAGTCGGTCCATCGCTGTGCCTCCGTGGCAGGGTCAAGATACTTCACTCCCTCGCAGTTATGGTCGAAGACAAGACCTTTAAGTGGAGGACAGATACCGAAGAGTCCTATCTTCACGCCGTCGCGCTTAATGATGGTATAGGGCTGTACTAGACCTTCAACCACCGTTCCCGTGAAGTCGTAGTTGGCACACAAGATGGGGAATTCTGCCATCTTGAACAGTTTTGCCATGTTCTCCAGGCCAAAGTCGAACTCATGGTTGCCTATGGTTGCGGCATCATATTTCATCATATTCATCAACTTCACCTCAACCTCTCCCTGATATAAATTATAATAAGGAGAGCCTTGCGAGAAGTCGCCACTGTCTATAAGCAACAACTTAGGAGCCTTTGCACGCTCCTCCTCGATCATCTTCATGCGTCGCAGGTAGCCTCCACGACCGGCAACGAGGGTGTCGCCAAGTGTAGGATTGAGTGGATAAACCGTGCTGTGTGTATCGTTGGTATGCAATATCACGAGTTGCTTGCCCTGTGCCAGCGTCACTGTAGTGCTTACCAAGCACAGCAGTGCAGCGATTATAGTCTTTTTCATCATGGCATTTTCATTCTTTAATGGTTATACGTCCTTCCAGTACCGAGTCGATTTTCTTTCCCTGTGCCTTCAGTTTTTCAAAATATCTCAGCATGACATTGCGAGAGTTTGCCTCGTCATTGCCGGGAGCATTAAGATTGGTGCCGCTCTTGAACGCCGTCATCTGGTCGTTGCCCTGCTGCACGTAGTCGATTGTCGTAATGCGGTACTCACGGCTGGGATCAACAGGCTCGCCGCTTATCGTTGCCGACAGCATCTTATAGTCCTTGTCTGCCTCGATATGCACCTCATGGCTCAGGCACTCCCCTCCCCTGTTCAGCATCTGCTGGAACAGTTCGAGCACCTTGTCACCTTTCAGTGTCACGAACACTATCTTGTTCTCGAAGGGCGCCACGTCGGTAACATCACCTTTCGTAACCTCGCCCGCAGCCAGCGCCGCACGTATTCCACCATAGTTATAGCATGCAAAGTCAGGCTTCTCGCCATATTCCTCTGCCATCGCCATGAAGATGTCGGGCAAGAGGTTTGAGAGCAATCCCTCTGGTCTGCCACGCTCAAGATATCGCGCCGCAGTTCCCACTACAGGTCTCGAGACGGAATCTACCACCGTCTTGAAAGGTGCCATGAAAGCCGCAGCGGCCGCATCAGGGTTAGCGTCGTAACGACTGTCAATGAGCACACGTGTTCCAGTCACCGAACTAAGACGATAGTGTGACCGGCAAGCCGTCAGCGTTAGAGCAACGACTAAAACGAATAAAAGTGTTTTGTTTCTCATATACTAAATGGTTGTTTTCTATCTGCAAAGATAACTTTTTTATCTGAAAGAGAGGTCTTTTTTGCCTATAAAAGTATAAAAAAAGGAAGAAAAAAGAAAAAAGAGGGTTCCAATGTGTTGTAATTCAGAAAAATGTATTACCTTTGCACCGCTTTTTCGACGTAACCTATGGCAGGAAGAAGAGTTGCCTAGCTATGTTGCGCGAAACTATTACAAATTCTAATCATAAAAAACAATGGATTTAATAAAAGTTGCTGAAGAAGCATTTGCAACTGGCAAGAAGTTCCCTGAGTTCAAGTCTGGTGATACTATTACCGTTGCTTACAAAATCATCGAGGGTTCAAAGGAGCGTATCCAGCTCTATCGCGGTGTCGTAATTAAGATCTGCGGCCATGGCGAGAAGAAGCGTTTCACCGTTCGCAAGATGTCTGGTACCGTAGGTGTAGAGCGTATCTTCCCTATCGAGAGTCCTAACATCGAGAGCATTGAGGTGAACAAGGTTGGTAAGGTACGTCGCGCTAAGCTGTACTACCTGCGCAAGCTCACTGGTAAGAAGGCACGTATTGCTGAGAAGCGTTCTGCTGTTGTTACAGAGAAATAATTGCTTCTCCCTCAATCGGAAGAAATAAGAAAGGCTTGTTCCATTGGAGCAAGCCTTTCTTGTCATAGTATGATGGGTGATGATTATTTCCTTCTGATGTTTCCCTCTACATCGACCGTTGCCTGACTCTGCGGCACATCAGTGCGAGAGAGGTCTGCCATGTTACGTGCAACGCTGTTTGTGGCATCACGGCGCGGACCTACTCCACGCTGCTGGGTGAATGAATGTATCTTTCCCGAGAGGAACGTGCCGTCAGAAGATATCTTTATCTCCACCACAGGCGCATGGTTGAGTACACCCGTGAGACTCATTCCGTATGGAGTACAGAAGTTTCCGAGACTGTAGGCTATGAACCTGTCCTTATAAACCTCCACGCAACGAGTAACATGAGGACCATGACCATAGACGACATCAGCGCCATTGTCGATGCAGAAATGGGCAAAGTCGCGCAGCGCACCGCGGTTCTCACCGAGGAATGTCTCGGTACCTTGTGGCAGATGACCTTTGTCTCTACCCTCTGCACCGCCGTGGAATGATACGATGATGATGTCCGACTTCTGCTTCAGTTGTTCAATGATGCTTTTTACCAGTGCGAGATCCGCATGTTTCATGGTGTAGCGGTTATGTCCGAAAGCACAGAGACCATATTTCACTCCGTTGCGCTCAACCACGGCATACTGTGTCCTTCCCGCAATGCCGGAGAACTTAATGCCCTGCTCATTGAGGCAACGCTCGGTCGATTCGATGCCTGTCTGCCCGAAGTCGTTGGCATGGTTGTTTGCCATGCTCAGGAAGTCGTAGCCTGCATCGGTGAGCAATGGCGCGTAACTCGTGGGAGTACGGAATGCGAAACTGTTAGGACCAGTGCCCTTAGTACTTGTTCCGCCGTCGCAGAGAGTACCCTCGAGATTGCCCACAGCGAGGTCGGCACGCTTGGTTATCGGCTTGGTGTCGTCGAAAAGATTGGCACCGTTGTTGGCAGGTAACTGTCTTGAGGGGAATGTAGTGCCCATCATAATGTCACCAGTCATTGCTATCGTCAGCGTGTCGGGTTTCCTTGTCGGAGCGCTTTCGTTCACCGTGGTCTCATCCACTGTGGCGAATGCTTTCTGTCCGTCACTGTTCTTCGAGTTACATGCCATACACATGGCAGCGAGGAATAATGTTGTGAATAATGTTTTCATGTTTCTTCGATAGGAGTTTTTATGTATAAAAAACGAGCGTTGAGCCAGTAGAGTAATGCCATCGGCATAACTAACCTCGCTCAACGCTCGTCACTGAACTTTCAATGTTAAAAACAACTACATCACTCTCTTTGCAAAGAGGTAGCGGCGGGCATAATAACTCTCACGGGAGTTGCTCACCTTAACACCGCGAAGCGATGCATGGATGAAATTGAAACTGCCTGTAGCAGGGTCAACATCAACGACGATACCCACGTGACCTACGTTACCGCCACTGCGTGGACTGGTAAAGAACACCAGGTCGCCACTCTGCAATTCACTATTGCTGATGCGATAGCCCTGAGTTGACTGCATGCGTGAAGAACGGCTGAGCGAGATGCCCATCTTGCCGAATACATAACTGGTGAAACCTGAGCAGTCGAACACGTATGGCCCGGCACTTCCGTGACTATAGCGGGCACCCATGTGGGCGAAAGCCTCGTCAAGGATACTGTTCACCATCGTGTTGTTGTTATTGGCATAGTCAACTCCCTCATCGAGATAGAGGAAGTCGTAATTGTCTATTTCATCTACGCGTTGTTCCTGTCTGGGCTGAGCCTTTGCTCTTGTTCTGTGCTTCTTCTTACCTGCAAATGCTGGGGTGAGCGACGAGAACAATAAAAACAAAGCTGTCAGTGCAACAAATTTTCTCATTATCAATAATTAAAAGATTAGGTATTAATATACTTTCTCAAAAAATCACGATGCGAAGGTACAAAAAAAAAGACAGCCGTCAAAGAGTGTTTACATCTTTTTCGATATACCAAAAAAGGGGCTTTTGACGACCGTAGTCTTGTGTTTCGTGCAATATAACAGCACTTTACGTGATGTTACTACAACAAAGGTTTAGGGTGTAATGTTTACATCTTTTAAGATTATATTTATCGAATTTCCAAAATATTTTAGCATTCTGTGCACGCAAACACAGTAATAAACAATGTATATTTCTACAAAAACAACTACAATTTGGCATAAAATCCGCATATCAAACCGATGGTTATCAGTGACAGAAAGTACCAAAATTCATCCCCTGGGTTTGAGGGATGTTATTGTAAATCATAAACTTCGGTGGTGCCAGTGCATGAGATGGCAATGCGCCTGCCACCATTGAGCACCACAAGATGTGCCTGCATAGACTCGTCCTTGGTATAGATGAGACGGTATGCACTGTGTCCGAAACTGGTTACGCGGTAAGTGTTGACAGTACCGAAGCTATACTTCTGCGTCGCAATGCCACTGATGGTGCCGTTCTGCGCCACATCCATATTGAAAACCCATGTCACGGAACCATCACTATACGGCCTCTCAGAGAGCATGGTATTGTCGATGATGGGCTTCTTGCTCTTGTCCCACTGTCCGTCATTGCCGGCATAGAAGCCATCATGGGCGTAGTTGTTACGCATCTTGCAACCACTGGCATCCACATAATACAGTTTTCCACCATCGTTTACCCACACACTGCGTGCATACTCGCCACTGATAGAGTACTCATAGACGGTCTCTCCCGACTGCAATGTGTTCCAATTGCCACCGTCAGTACCTGCCTTGATGGCATAGCGCGCTGGTGTATAGTCGGGGTCGTTAGGGTCGCGGTATTCATCAACAGAGGTCTCCCCGCCACCTTCACTCGTGCTCTGGGAAACAGCCTCTTTATCAAAGGTTTCCTCTGTCGGCTCATAACGAAACTTACTGTCATCCGAACTGCCAATGTTGTAGAGTAAAGCGAAGATCAAGACTGCCACTGAAGCAATGACAATAAAGGTGCAGCAGCCGCATCCCAGCAGTATAGGAGCAGAGGAACCACTGCCCTTTCGTCTGGTCGCCAACGCGATAATAAGGAAGAATCCCGCAATAAGCGCCAGTACGCCTATGGCACCGCTGATATAGGGGACTGCCTTCTTGAGTTTTGAGCCAAACGATTCACCAGAGAAGGAAAAGTCGTCTCCCGAAGAATTTCCTGATGGCATACTCTCCTGCCATTCCTTTTCAGCATCGTAGTCGTATGAACTCTCCTCGTCGATTGAAGACTTTTTATTATCATACGCCTGCGCCAGCAGTTGTCCACCAGCATCTGGCAAGGCATTATAAACATCGCCACGACCAGCCTTTGCCGACGAAGGCATAAGAAGCATGACCATCAACGCAATAACGGCAAATGCCGAACTGTATTTCACTTTTATGTTTCCCATAACCTATGTTTCGGGAGACACCCTCCCATTTAAGTTTTACAAATACGTTATATATGATTGCAAAGATAATGAAAAAAAAGAACAAACCCGCAAACTTTTACTATAATTCTATTTAATTCATCATGAATTAGCATGCAAAAGATGGCCAATGGGAATGCAAAAAGCCAAAACTGGGATTGCAATTCATGTCAAATGGCGGAACAAAATAAGGACTATCGCAACAGAATGCCTGTAAAGATTCTACCTGATGCCACCCCAAGCCGACGGGCAGAGAAATAATGGGCAGAGTCGGTGTATGTACAGATGCCAGAAAGATGGATATTGTCGGCGAGAACACCCATGTCGATGAGTTGCAGGCGGTTGCACTCGGGAAGGTCGATGTGCCATTTCTCTTCCGCTTGTGCTTCCTCTGAACCCGAGACGCTCATCAACGGGAAGCGACGGGCTATACGTTGCATAGGGAACTGTGCCTCGGTAAAGGCAGCATAGACCTCATCGCCCACCTCGAACGACTGCAAAGAAATACCAGGACCAATGACAGCACGTAGGGTTTCGGGACGAGTGGCATAGCGAATTGCCATCGCTCTCAGCGTCACTTGCACTATTCGCTTCACTGTGCCACGCCATCCAGCATGGACAGCAGCAACGCAGCGATGCTCAGGGTCATAGAGAAGAATAGGTATGCAGTCGGCTGTGGAAACACCGATGCAGACACCCGCCATGTCGGTTATCACGGCATCGACACCCTCAATGAACGACTTGCGCTCTTCTTGCTGAAGACCGAAATACTCTGGAGTGATAAAACGGAACTCACTACTGTGCGTCTGATGTGGATAAACGAAACGGTCGGTGTCGATATTCAGCCTTTCAGCAAGAATGGAAAGGTTCTTCGCGATGTTCTCCTCCGAGTCGCCACAATAGTGATTGATATTAAACGAGGCGTAGTTTCCAGTGCTCACACCACCCTCACGCATAGAGGAGAAGGCGGTGACACGGTCGCCTAAGTCATATTCGAGCAGTCTCATCAGTCAATGTCCTCAACCTCGTAGTCCTCAAGTTCCTCGATATCATCCTCATCGATGAACTCAATCTCCATATCCTCACCCTCATCCTTCAGTTCCTTTGAGAAGCGGGACATGTCCTTGTCACGATGAACGATGACGTCCTCGGAGGTGATGCTCTGCAGTTTATTGCTCTCGCTGTTCAGTTCATTCCACAGGATATCCTTCAGTTCGTCGAGACCTTGCTGTGCCACAGAAGAGATGAAAACCACAGGAAGTTTTTCCTCAAGACGCTCAGCAATCTCCTCGCGCAGCATCTGCTTGAGTTCCTCGTCTATCATGTCACACTTGGTGATGGCAAGAACGCGGTGCTTGTCGAGCATGTCAGGATTGAACTTGCGCAGTTCGTTGAGCAGCACTCCATAGTCTTTCACTATGTCGTCGGAGTCGCAAGGTACCATGAAGAGCAGCAACGAGTTGCGCTCGATGTGACGAAGGAAGCGCAGTCCGAGTCCTTTTCCCTCGCTGGCACCCTCGATGATACCCGGAATGTCTGCCATAACGAACGACTTCTGGTCGCGATAGCCCACGATACCGAGCGACGGTTCGAGCGTAGTGAAAGGATAGTTTGCAATCTTTGGACGTGCCGACGACAACGATGAGAGAAGCGTTGACTTTCCTGCATTGGGGAAGCCCACGAGTCCTACGTCGGCGAGCAGTTTGAGTTCAAGAATCACAGTCATCTCCTGCATCGGCTCACCGGGCTGTGCGAAGCGAGGCGCCTGGTTGGTTGCTGTACGGAACTGGAAATTACCGAGACCTCCGCGTCCGCCCTTCAGCAGCACAATCTCCTGTCCGTCGTGCGTGATGTCGCACACATATTTGCCTGTCTCTGCATCATACACCACCGTGCCACACGGCACGTCGATATATTCATGCTTGCCATTGGTACCGTGACACTTGTCCTTTCCGCCATTGCCTCCATGCTCAGCATAGACATGGCGCTGGTACTTCAGGTGAAGCAACGTCCAGTAGTTATGGTTGCCACGCAGTATCACGCTGCCGCCATTGCCACCGTCACCACCGTCGGGACCGCCGTTGTAGTTGTATTTCACATGCTTCAGGTGCATGCTTCCCTTGCCGCCCTTTCCAGAGCGGCAATATATCTTCACGTAATCAACGAAGTTCGATTCTGCCATTAATAATATTTGTAAATGGAGTTATATGAAGACTGTGGAATGAAAAGGGAGAATCAGATATTGTCCACAACCTTCTTAATGTCCTCGAAGATGCGATTCAACTCGCCTAATCCTTGGATGTGATGATGCAGTCCCTCGCTCTTGTACCACTCGATAAGCGGCTGAGTCTGCGAGCGATACACGTCGAGACGCTTCTTGATGGTCTCTTCGTTATCGTCGGCACGACCACTCTGCTGTCCGCGGAGTATAAGACGTTTCATCAACTCATCCTCGGGAACGTCCAACTCTATCATGGCTGCAATCTTATGACCACGCTTGTCGAGCATCTCCTTCAGTGCCTCAGCCTGAGGAATCGTGCGTGGGAAGCCATCGAAGATGACGCCCTTGTGAGCGGGACCAAACGAGTCGTATACACTTGCCAGGATGTCAACCATCAGGTCGTCTGGGATAAGGTTGCCCTTTTCGATATAACTCTGAGCCAGTTTGCCAAGCTCTGTTCCGTTTTTAATCTCATTGCGGAGCACATCTCCAGTAGAGATATGTCCCAGTCCGTAGTGCTCGATGAGCAGGTTGCTCTGTGTTCCCTTTCCAGAACCTGGAGCACCGAAAATCACAATGTTCTTCATATGCACTCTTTGTATTTGTTCGTCACGTTTCACTTTAACCTCCTTGCCTTTATACCACAGGTCTGTCATCAGGTCACTCTGACGCACCTGCTGCTCCTCAAGGTCGCTGGGGTTGTATGGAAGTTTCTCGTATTTCATTCTTCTACCAGTGTATAGATTTCCTTTAAGTTACGACCCTGCTGGTCGTAATCCAGTCCGTAACCTACTATGAAGTCGTTTGGAATCCTCATCGCAGCATATTCGATATCGAGGTCCACTTTTAGTTTGTCTGGTTTGACAAGCAACGTGCAGATGTGGATTGACTCAGGATTGCGGGTACCGAGCGTCTCCACCATTCTCTTCATGGTAAGACCTGTGTCAACAATGTCCTCAACGATAATCACCGTCCTGTTGGTCAAGTCCTCATTGATACCTATCACCTCCGTGATCTTACCCGTTGAAGTGGTGCCTTCGTACGAGGCAAGCTTCACGAACGAAATCTGACAAGGGATGGTAATCATACGCATAAGGTCGGCCGCGAAGATGAACGAGCCATTAAGTACCGCAAGAAACAAAGGATTCTTGTCAGCCATGTCGTGATTGATACGGTCAGCCACTTCCTTTACATGTTTTTTAATCTCTTCTTCAGGAATAGAAATCTTGAAGGTCTTGTCTAAAATTCTAACTACATCCATAGTATTTCGCTTTATTTTGCCACAAAATTACTAAATTATTCCATATTTTTTGCAGTTTACGACACAAAATCATAAAAATAATCCAAAACTTTTATTATCTATAATCAATTTTTTTGTATTTTTGCATCGTCATGAAGATTTTCACAAGCAATCAGATACGCGAGCTCGACCAATATACCATAGAGCACGAACCGATAAGAAGCATCGACCTCATGGAGCGAGCTGCGAAGACATTGGCACGTGCCATCAGTGATATATGGACGGTGGAGACGCCTATGGTGACCTTCGCCGGACCGGGCAACAACGGTGGCGATGCTCTTGCCGTGTCACGTCTGCTTGCCGAACAGGGCTATCAGATAACAGTATATCTTTTCAACATAAACCAGAAACTGAGTGAAGACTGTGCCACGAACAAACTGAGGATTATCGAATCGAAACGTGTGAAGCAGTTCACGGAAGTGACACAGGAGTTCGACCCGCCGAAACTGGATGCCAGCATGGTTGTCATCGACGGTCTTTTCGGCTCCGGACTCAACAAGCCTATCGCCGGCGGATTCGCATCACTGGTGAAATACATCAACCAGTCGGCAGCAAAGGTGGTGAGCATCGACATTCCTTCTGGACTGATGACGGAGGACAACACATATAACGTTAGGGCTAACACCATAAAGGCACACACCACACTTACACTGCAACAGAAGAAACTGGCGTTCCTCTTCCCTGAGAACCAGCAGTTCATTGGTAACCTGAAAGTTCTCGACATCCGACTCAGTGCAGAGGGAATAGAGAAGATAAAAGCACAATACAGCATCATCGAGGAGAATGAGGTGCGACCACTTCTGATGAAGCGTGACCCCTTTGCACACAAAGGCACTATGGGTAACGCACTGATTGTTGCGGGCAGTTTCGGCATGGCAGGTGCCGCAGTGATGGCAGCACAGGCATGCTACAAGGCCGGCGCAGGCAAGGTGACGGTGCACACTCCACGAAAGAACAACGAGATAATACAAATATCCGTGCCGGAGGCGGTGGTGAATCTCGACCACGAAGAGACCTACATCGGCAATGCCATAGATACCGAGGACTTCGACGCCATGGCAATAGGACCGGGAATTGGACAGGTGGAGACCACTGCCATAGCCATGATATCACAGGTGAGACGCGCCACATGTCCCGTCGTGGCTGATGCCGACGCGCTCAACATCATATCAAATCACCGCGCATGGATGCAGCAACTGCCGAAAGGCATCATCCTCACGCCACATCCGAAGGAGTTCGACAGGATGAACGGTGCGCCATGCGGCGACAGCTACGAGCGCCTTTCCAAGGCTCGTACCATGGCCGAACACCTTGAGGCATTCATAATACTCAAGGGACACTACTCTGCCCTGTGCATGCCAGACGGCAGCGTGTTCTTCAACCAGACTGGCAATGCGGGAATGGCAACGGCAGGTTGCGGTGACGTACTCACGGGAATAATAACCGGACTACTGGCAAGAGGATACAAACAGGCTGAGGCCTGCAAACTGGGTATGTACCTGCATGGACTCGCCGGAGACCTCGCCGTAAAGGACATCGGAGAAGAGAGTCTCATGGCAACAGACCTCATAAAATATCTCCCGAAGGCTTTCGAGAGACTTAAGGACTAAGATTCAACAATAAAGAACAATTACAACCAAACTATAAACGACATGAGAAAATTAATCTTATCAGCAATTGCCATGCTATTCACCACAGGCGCAATGGCACAGGGCAACGACTACTACCTGCCTAAGACAGGTATCAGTTTCATCTTCGAAGTTCAAAGGAAAGGCAGTCCTGAAAACATTGAGTATAGTTTCATCAGCGTGAGAAGCCAGTCATACGGTGTGCCCGATGAGACAAAACACTACGAGGCAGTAATCGACAAGAACCATACAATAGACTACATCTCGAAGAGTTATGATGGCATACTGCTCGGCGTGAACACTAAGGGAAAAGAGGACAAGATCGACGCACCTAAGCCTTACACCACGAAAACATCAGCGGCTACCGACACCATCGAGATTGAATACAAGTATATGCCCAACGGCGACGTGAACAGGTATCCTATCTGCCACCTCTCTGAGAACCAGGGAGTGCTCAGTGGAGAAGGTGTTCCCGACAGCACATACTACATCACCATCAAGGATGAGAAGGAAGTTTACGACCCACAGGCAACGGTGCCACTGAACAAGGCTGGAAAGGATAATGCCAATATCCTAGTGAACCTGCCTGGTAAGATTACTCTTACAATAGAGAAAGGCAAACGCCTGGTGGCAAAGCATGAGTTCTACGCAGGACAGTATGGTCGCGTGGAAGCCATCGACAAGCAGTATTTCATGAAGGGTAAGAAAAAGAGTCGCAAATACACCCTTGACATGAACCCGAAGACTGGCGAAATAAAGCTACTGAAATAGAAACAAACTCTAATATAATGAGCAAAATCTTTGCTGCAATGACTTTTGCCGCAGCGCTGTTGACAGCGTCTGCGGCAAAAGCACAGCAAGCAGAACAGACGCTTCAGACACAAGAGGGATACTCTTATTTCCTGCCTAAGACAGTGTTAAGACTCAGTGTCCTCGTGGAGAAAACCACGGTGACGCCAGGTGAGTTGTGCATCTATGCCGACCGCTACCTGAAAAAGAGTGACGCAGCACAGGAGAAGGACGTGAGGTATAAGATTGTGAGCGTCTCTATTGCAACGGAAGCGGAAAGAGACACAGCACGCCACTTTATACTTCTTGCGGACGCAAAACACAGCATCAATCACGCTGAGATTAACCGCAACGGCATACTGACTGCCGTCAATACCTCAGGCAAGGCGGAAAAAGAGTTTGTTCCCTTCGTTCCTTGGAAGAAACCAGCGCCAAAGGACCCTCGACAGTTCATGAACCAAGAGATTCTGGCGGCGGCAAGCAAGGCGAAGATGGCCGAACTGACAGCACATGAGATATATGACATTCGCGACAGCCGCAACGAACTGACACGCGGACAGGCTGACTTCATGCCTAAGGACGGAGAGCAGATGAGACTGATGCTGCAACAACTGGACAACCAGGAACAGGCGCTGCTGCAGATGTTCTGCGGCACAACGGTTTGCGACACGCTGCAATCCGTCATACGCTATGTGCCAACGGGCGATGTCACCGACCGCGTTCTCTTCCGTTTCTCAGAGAAACTTGGCATGCTTGATGCCGACGACCTTGCCGGTACACCTTATTATATTAATATAAAGAACCTGCAAGACCAGATGCCGGCACCCGAGACGCCACTCGACAATACGAAACCAAGCAAGGACGACATCGGATTGCGTGTGGTGCTGCCAGGCAAGGCGCGTGCCACAATAACGACTCTCCCGATAGACAACGGAGGACTTTCTGCCACACCATACGAGTTCTGGGCAGCACAGTTCGGCACCTTGCACAACCTCAGCGGCGATCTTTTCAGTAAGAAGATACGCACGGAATTGACACTGGAACCGACAACCGGCGCAGTAGAGAAGATTGAGACAGAACTAATTAAGAAATAGAACCAGATACTAACTAACAACCTACCTTTTATCGAGTATTACGAAAACACTTAGGGGCTTCCTGCGTGATGCAGAAAAGCCCCTTCCTGTTTATATTCAGAAGATGTATCGATAAATTAATCGCAGCAAGCAAGTTTACCGTTACTGCCGAGCACATTCACAATCTTGTGGATGTACATCTTCTTCATGTTCTCGCGAGCTGGCTTCAGATACTGACGTGGGTCGAAGTCTCCAGGATGCTCAGCAAGGTGCTTGCGCACAGCTGCTGTCATAGCCAGACGAGAGTCAGAGTCGATGTTAATCTTACATACAGCAGACTTAGAAGCCTCACGGAGCTGCTCCTCAGGAATACCGATAGCTGCCTCGAGATGACCACCGTACTTGTTGATTGTCTCTACCTCTTCCATAGGAACAGATGAAGAACCATGAAGAACGATTGGGAATCCAGGAAGCTTCTTCTCAATCTCGTGAAGGATGTCGAATGCCAATGGTGGTGGAACGAGGACACCGTTAACGAGTGTGCATTGTTCTGGAGTGAACTTATGAGCACCGTGTGATGTACCGATAGAGATAGCGAGTGAATCACAGCCTGTGCGTGTAGAGAAGTCGATAACCTCCTCAGGCTTTGTGTAGTGAGACTCAGCAGCACATACCTCATCCTCAACACCTGCGAGGACACCAAGCTCAGCCTCAACAGTTACGTCAAACTGGTGTGCATAGTCAACAACCTTCTTTGCAAGAGCGATGTTCTCCTCGTATGGGAGGTGTGAACCGTCAATCATCACAGAAGAGAAGCCCATGTCGATACAGTCCTTACAGAGCTCGAAAGAGTCTCCGTGGTCAAGGTGGAGAACGATTTCAGGCTTTTCGCAGCCAAGCTCCTTTGCATAAGCCACAGCACCTTCTGCCATGTAACGAAGAATAGAAGCATTAGCATAGTTACGAGCACCCTTTGAAACCTGCATGATAACAGGAGACTTTGTCTCTACTGCAGCCTGAACGATAGCCTGCATCTGCTCCATAGTGTTGAAATTGAATGCGGGGATAGCATATCCACCGGCAACGGCACGCTTGAACATCTCACGAGTGTTCACAAGACCAAGATCTTTGTAATTTACCATAATAAAACTATTTTTAAAAAGTTGAATTTCATTCTTCCTTTCCTTTGCCTCGGCATAGCCAAACAACTTTGGGCTCTGCTCTCGGCTACATGAAAACGTTGATATCTCTTTTTAGTGATTGCAAAATTACTACTTTTATTTTGCTTCTCAAAGAGTTGCAACATTTTTTAAGGTTAGAATGAGACAAATGTCACTTTTTCTCTTACATATAAAAAACAACATATATCTTTTGTAATATTCATCTTGCAAATAAAAAGATTTTGTCCATGATGAAGTTATATGATTTTATATGATTTCTCAGGTAATAATACTGAAAACGAACTTGGCAATGCGCTGCTCGCCGCAGCACATTGCCATCAGAAATAGAATCAAAGTTTTAACTCTTTAGACGCTTCAACACTATTGGAGAATGATTGTCATCCAATAGTATAATGCAGAAAAACAAAAATATTGCATGGGAAATCAAACTATTTTTGAAATCAATACTGATTCCCATAAAAAAAGCACAAGAGGAATCATTTCCCCTTGTGCCTGTTTGCTCTCTGTTTACGGTACTTCCCTTTCTGAATGGCAGAGCCACTGCCATGGGCACCGGTGATATACTTCTTTTTCTTCGCCTTGGTCTTCACTTTCTCTGGGGAAGACTCTTTTGGTCCACCCTTCTTGAAACTGATGCCACGCTCTAGAATACTCTGAAAATCGTCGTTATTGTCCATTTGTTTTATAAAGAGGTATGAGGTGAGAGGTAAGAGGTGTGTGGTGTCACCTTCCAAACATATTTCTCCGAGCAATCTGGTCCCCTCCCTTGGGGAGGGGTCGGGGGTGGGTTTAATGATGGAACAACCTGACTCCAGTGAACGCACATGCGATGTCATACTTGTCACATGTCTCTATCACATTGTCGTCACGCACCGAACCACCGGCCTGTGCGATATACTGCACACCACTCTTGTGGGCACGCTCGATGTTGTCGCCGAAGGGGAAGAAGGCATCGCTGCCGAGTGCCACACCACTGTTCTTGGCTATCCACTCCTTTTTCTCCTCACGTGTCAGCGGCTCCGGCTTCTCCTTGAAGAACATCTGCCACGTGCCTTCGCGCAGCACATCGTCATAATCGTCACTGATATAAACGTCGATGGTATTGTCGCGGTCGGCGCGGCGGATATTGTCAACGAATGGCAGTCCCATCACCTTCGGATGCTGGCGCAGCCACCAGATGTCTGCCTTGTTTCCTGCCAGGCGCGTGCAGTGTATGCGGCTCTGCTGACCAGCACCGATACCTATTGCCTGTCCGTCCTTGACATAGCATACGCTGTTGCTCTGCGTGTATTTCAGTGTTATGAGCGCTATGATGAGGTCGCGGCGTGCTGCCTCGCTGAAAGTCTTGTTCTTCGTAGGGATGTTCTCGAAGAGAGCGGGGTCGTCGAGACGAATCTCGTTGCGTCCCTGCTCGAAGGTGATGCCGAAACACTGCTTTGTCTCCACAGGTGCAGGAACATAGTCAGGGTCTATCTTTATCACGTTATACGTTCCCTTGCGCTTCTCACGCAATATCTGCAATGCCTCCTCGGTATAGTCGGGCGCGATGACACCATCGCTGACCTCACGCTTCAGCATCGTTGCCACCGCAGCGTCACAGGTGTCGCTAAGAGCCACGAAGTCACCATACGAACTCATACGGTCGGCACCACGTGCACGTGCGTATGCACAGGCTATGGGCGAGAGTTCTATCTTCAGGTCGTCAACGAAATATATCTTCTTCAGGGTGTCGCTGAGTGGCAGTCCCACTGCTGCGCCTGCAGGCGACACGTGCTTGAACGATGCTGCCGCGGGCAGACCGGTGGCGGCCTTCAGTTCCTTCACCAACTGCCATGAGTTCAGTGCATCAAGGAAATTGATGTAGCCGGGACGACCGTTGAGTACTTCGATAGGTAACTCGCCTTCCTGCATATATATTCTCGAAGGCTTCTGGTTGGGGTTGCAACCATACTTTAATGCTAATTCTTTCATGCTCAATAAAATGTGATTTCTTTCTTTTGAGGGTGCGAAGTTACAAATAAAAAAACAAAATCCACGATGTTTCGTGGATTTTTTAACGTTAGAAAGTCAACTTATGCCAAATGGGATTCACCTCCCTCACATCACCCAACTTCGCAGTTGCCTTCTCACCCTCCTCAATAGTCAGTGGCTTGTCACCCTCACGTGAATATTCCACATCCAAGCCTTCTGTCTCCATATTAAACGAGGCATTATAGTAAATGCGGTCGACGACGTCACTGTTTTGCAGCAGCACATAATTGGCATAGAACGCTCCTGTGCCGGCACTGCCTGCCACGATTACGCCATGATTGGTGATGTTGCCCTTTATCTTCCAGTTTTCCGTCGTTATGAGTTTTGGATTTCCCGCACCCATACAGTAGAATGCGCCGTCTGTGTCATCCTCATTGCGAAGCCACAGTTCAGGGATGCCGTCCATATCGATGTCAATCAAAGCGAACTTTGTGAAGTCAAAGGGCATCTCACCCACATCCTCCTTATAAAGGTCAATCATATCGGAATAGCCAGAGAATGCCGTTCCACCGCGCACGAGATTCATTCCATCCCATGTATAGGTTGTTCCAAGTACGTTGTTCCAACCTCCGATATGCTCGTTGACAATCACCTCATCACCCTCTTCGGACAGTTTCATCGACATATACCCCACCTCTGTCTCAGGCACAATGCTCTCGGCAAACTCCACCTCCGGGACAAGTTTGCTGTTGTCGGGACTGAAGTCATAGAATGCCATCACGGACTCAGCGGCATCTGGCGCGCTTATGTTAACGGCGAAGAAGCGGTGCCCGTTGCTGCGAATCCATGTGCGTGCCTCCATCCACGGCGCTTCGCCGACGCCGATAGACTCCAGGAAGTTGCCCGACTTGCTGATGTTAACGTAAGAGACGGCATCGATGCCGCTGTTCATCTTATTGAATTTCTTGGGATTGTCGTTCTTTAGCAGCGCCATGTCTCCTGGCTCTGTGCGCCACACCTCATTGAATGCCCTCACGAGTTGTGTCACCGTAGGTGCACTGACATTCTTCGGCAATGCTATCTCCTGCGTCTTCCACTTCGCATTGATGTCTGAGAACGACATATACTGTGGATTATTCTGCGCATAAAGTACCTGTAAGCATACTGTAGCAACAAACAATGTCAATGTAACAGCGATTCTTTTCATAAGTCTAAGTTATTTGATTAATTGGTGCAAAGATAGTTCTTTATTTTCATATTACATAAGAATCCATCCCATTTTTTGACGGTCGTTACAAGTGGCATGAAAAAAAGGCATCCAAAGCGTCATTTCTGAGCCTTGGATGCCATTTACCTTGATATTATGTTTAGAAATTACTTCTCTTCTGTGTCAACAGCCTTCCAGATAAGAGCTGCGATAGCACCACCTACTAATGGACCAACGATGAAGATCCAGAGGTTTGTCAGTGCTGTGCCACCCTGGAAGAGAGCAGGACCGATAGAGCGTGCTGGGTTCACTGATGTTCCGGTGTAACGGATGCAGCAGAGGTGAACTAGGATAAGGCTCAGACCTATAGCAAGACCTGCGAAGTTGTTTGTTGCACCGTTGGTCTTTGCTGTAGCGCCGAGAACAACGAGAACGAATACGCAAGTGAAGAAGATCTCTGCAAGCAGACCGCCCAAAGCAGGAATAGTGCCTGCACCGTTAGCCTGAAGGTCGTTAGCACCTGTTCCCTCAAGGCCTGCCGAGGTGGTAAGAGCATAGAGGATAGCAGAACCAACAATAGCGCCAATTACTTGGAAGAGGATGTACATTCCTGCATCTTTTCCGTTCATACGTCCACTGAGGAACACACCAAGAGTGATTGCCGGATTGATATGGCAACCAGAGATGCCACCGATAGTGTAAGCCATTGCTACAACAGCAAGACCGAATGCGATGGCCGTTCCAACTACTGTTTCAGGATCGCCGTTATTGCAACCCAAAGACACTGCTGCACCGCAGCCCATGAGAACCAGCACCATTGTGCCAATTGCTTCTGCTAAATACTTTTTCATTTGCTATTATTTTTAAGAGTTAAAACATATTTTTCTAAAAACACAACGCAAATTTAATACTTTTATTGCAAACTTCCAACAAAAATCCAAAAAAAATACAAATTTTTCTTTATTTTAGTTTATTTGGAGGGTATTTTAGTTAATTATTTGACTCTTTTGATAACATTTTCAATAACAATCGAAGTAATTGAAGTCTGCAAATGAACCCGGGGCTCTGCCCTGAGTAGCATACATTCCTACTATAACACCTGTAAATCCACCAGCAACCTCAGTGCTTAGGAGCATGCAATCGTGAGAGGTCAGCGTCTGCCATGAAACACCATCGAAAGAATAGTCGAAGCGATAGCGCTGTTCGTCGGCAACAATGCGCAACTTCACCTTATTATGGTTGCCGATGACATACATCTGGTCGTCTTCCATCGACTTCAGTTTAGCATGCAGATGCACCACATAATGGTCGCCATGACGGGCGACGAAGAAGTCCATATGGCCGTCATTAATCTGATACAGGGACAGACCTGCCGTCTGACCTGGCTTGTAATTGCTGATCTCCACCTCCGTCTCTACCGTCATGCGAGCACTCTCCTGACGTCTTCCAACAAAGGTGGGACGGTTGTTCTCGGTCAGCGAACCCGCTCCAAAGAGCCTCAACTTACCATCCTTCTGCTCGTAGTTGCTGACAATGGGATTCTGCAGATGCACCCACTCAGGCGATTTAAGGTCTATCTTTCTGTGCTGTTGACGTGGCTTTGCTGCAAATGGTTTCAATGGAAGCGTAGTGGCTTTCATCAAGGTGTCAATAGGTTCACCGCCGTTCACCACGGGCCATTCGCCCTCTTTCCACTCCACCGGGGCGAGATATGTCTCGCGACCGAGGTGATGATACGAGCCGTTCATATGACGATAGGCAAGGAATACTATCCACCATGAGCCGTCAGGAGCCTGCACGAAGTCACCATGACCAGTGCCCTGAACCTGCTTTGTCTGTCCTTTCACATTGCAGTTGGTAAGTATCGGGTTGTCGGGATTTGCCTCATACGGTCCGTAGATGTCACGGCTGCGGGCGATGGTAAGCCTATGTGCCAGTTCCGTTCCTCCCTCAGAGATAAGAAGGTAATACCATCCGTCCTTCTTGTATATATGCGGTCCCTCGGGATAACGCCCGCCAGTGCCTCGCCACAGCGGACGACTCTCTGTGAGTTGCTTTCCCGTCTTCGGGTTAATCTCACACAACCAGATGCAGTCGCCAGGATTGCTCATCATGTAACACTTGCCGTTCTCCCAGAACAACGACGGGTCTATGCCATCCTGTTTCAGCCATATCGGTTCGCTCCACGGTCCCTCGGGCTTCTTTGCCGTCACCATGAAATTGCCTCCATTGCCCACATTCGTGGTTATCATATACCATAATCCGTCGTGATAACGCAGCGTCGGTGCATATATGCCCTGCCATGAGGTGACGCCTTTCAGCGGCAACTGACTCTCACGCGTCAGCACATTGCCCACCTGTTCCCAGTTTACGAGGTCACGCGAATGATATATAGGTACGCCGGGGAAACACATGAACGAGGAGTTCACGAGGTAGAAGTCGTCACCAACACGACACACCGATGGGTCCGGATGATAGCCTGGAATGACTGGATTGGCAAAACTCTTCGTCCTCTGCGCCACCATCGGGACAACAAGCATCATAGCAAGCAATACAAGAAACAGTTTTTTCATAAGGAAGACAATATTGATTATGTTTCTGCAAAGATACAATAAAAAAGGTGTATGACCAAAAAAACAATAAAAAAAGGAGTACCGCCGTACTCCAACCTTGTTAACCTTAAATCTAATACTATGAAAAACACGCTGCAAAGATAATAACAAATTATCATACTTGCAAGAGTTTTTGTTATAAATTATAAGAAAAATCGATATTAATTGATTTATATCAAGCAAATAAGGTCAAATAAGTTATAAACCCACACTACGACACGTCCCTACTCCACCGTTTGAAAGCGGAGAAAAACGTCAAGAATAAAGAGTTGCTGATTTGTAAAATCTAGTGTTCTTCGTATTATATGGACATAAAAAAAGGACTACCGCCGTAGTCCAACCTTTTTGTTAACCTTAAATCTAATACTATGAAAAACACGATGCAAAGGTAATTGTTTCCGCACACAGCTGCAAGTATTATAATAAAATAATATCGAAAATCGTGCATTTCTTGACATAAATCAACTGAACACGTACTTTTTGCGTCAATAAAAATCTAAATCGTTACATTTGTTACGCTTTTTCTAACGAATGCGAAATATGGGGTATGGGTTGGGTTAAAGGTTATGGGGTATGGGTTATAGGTTATGAAATAAAGTAATAGTTGTTCCCTCCGATGAGGGAACAACTATTACAAAAAAAATTGTGTTCAATTAGCGTCAATTTGCGGAGACATCAGTCCTTGGCAGGAGAACGACTCCTTCCTGACTCATGCCGTCCATCATTATCTTCAGCGGACTGTCGAAGCGCACATGGCGGACGTACTGCGTCTCCTCGATAGCAGGCATCGAGTCGAGCAGTGCCTGCTGATATACACCGTCACCAGTATAGGCGTTCACAGTGAAGTAACCCACTCCGAAACTGGTAAGGTTCTGGAAAAAGTGCGTTCCCTGCGAAGGGTCAACATGATAGTTCTTCAACGCAGCCTCAACAATGAGTCGTGCCGCAGAGATATGTGGCCACTTGACAGGAATGCCGAGCCAATAGTCGCTGGAGCCCCATCGTCCCGGACCAATCAACACATAGTTCTTGCCCTCGTCGAGGAACTTATGGTTGATGCGCTCAATATCCTCCGCGATGGCAGGGTTGTTTATTGCCGAGAAGTCCTCACCAGCCTTGACATACACCACATCGACAACGTCCTCAGAGATTCCATGTCCCAGTGAGTTGTGTGAGCGCAACAGGCACTTGTCGTCAGGAATTGACTCAAGGTCTTCATCGAGCACCTGCTTTGAGTCAACTATAGGACGTATCTGCAAGAGGTAGAACTCACCGGTGCGGTCATCGTTTACATTGCATGCAAACTCTATCTCCACAGGCCGGCGCATGCTCTCAGCACCGTACTTCATCGATATCTGCAGAATCTCGGGAAGTGGGAAGATGTCGTGCTGCAACACACCGTTCATGCTGATTATTTTGCGTCCTCCCTCGTAATAACCGTCACGAATCACCTGGTCGTAGGGGTCGTATGTGGAGGCGATATACCTCAGCGAGCCATCTTTGTCTGCCTCACGGACCTTCAGTTTCAGGATGTTAAAGCCATCGTCAACCTTGAACTCATGACTCACATTGTCCATGTCAAGGGCATAGAATTTCGTCTGTGTCTCCTTCAACGCTATCTCCATGTCACTCATCTGCATCACCTGAGTGGGATGATAGGGGCTGACACGCAGCGTCAGACCACCGTCAACGATATACTTACCGAGTCCCAGTGCCAATGACGCTATTCCCTCGTCGGTTGTCTCGTCACCCACAGGATAGTAGTTGAGCGAGCGCAGCACACCACTGATGTTAGGATAGAAATGCGAGCCATACTGCTTGCCCACAACCTCCTGAAGTATCACCGCCATCTTCTCCTGGTCGATGACGTTGGACGTGGCGGTCATATATGCCTTGGAGTCGCGGTAGTACACCGAGGCATAAACGCTCTTTATGGCAGCCGCAAGCATCTGCAACATCTGGTACTTATCTTCAAGATAAGGTATCATATAGGTGCTATAGATACCTGCGAACGGCTGATAATGACTATCCTCCAGCAGACTCGACGAACGTATCGCGATAGGACTCTTGGTCGCCTCGAAGAAAGTGAAGAAGTCGGCGATATAGGTATCAGGCAACTGTGCACGGAGGAAATGCTTAAGTATCTCCTCGTCGGGAGCATCGCTCAATGCCACATGATACAGGTTGTTCGACTCCATGAACTCGTCGAAGACATCGGTACAGAGCACCACCGTCTTGGGAATCATCACTTTGGCATTGTCAAACTGGTTGAACTCCGGGTGTCTCTTGATGACGTTGTCGAGGAATGCCAGTCCACGTCCCTTGCCTCCCAGCGAACCGTCGCCGATGCGGGCGAAATGGCTGTAGGAGTCGAAACGGTCGCGACGGAACAGTGCCACCACGCCCTGATTCTTCATGTGACGATACTGTACGATGGCATCGAAGATTATCTTTCTATGGGCATCCACATCCTGCAACTTATGCCACGTCACCGTTTTCAGGAAGGCTGAAACAGGGAAGATGGCACGTGCCGACAGCCATCGGCTGACGTGATTGCGCGAGATATGGAACAGCATCGAGTCGTTTGGAATGGTGAAGATATTGTCCTGCAGTTCCTTGAGGTTGCTGATGCGGCGTATCTCCTCGCGCGTCACAGGGTCACGGAAGATGAAGTCACCAAAGCCGAAATGCTCTTCGAGGATATGGCGCAGGTCGATGTTCATCTTCTTCGAGTTCTTATCGACGAACTTAAAGCCCTCTGCAAGCGCACGCTCGCGGTTCTCCGTCTCCGAACTCTCCATTATCAGCGGCAGGTATTCGTCGCGACGGCGTATCTCCTCGAGCAACTTGAATCCTGCCTCAGGGTCTTTCTCCAGCACATGGGCATCGCGGTCACCGCCCTTCATGGGGAAACGGCAGTCGGAAATGACGCCCAGGGTGTTGTCGTGGTACTTTTCGTAGAGCGACATTGCCTCCTCGTAGTTACGGGCAAGCACCACCTTTGGGCGTCCGCGCATACGCATCGTGGCACTGTGCGGGTTTAGTGCCTCAGTGGCGAAGCGTTGGCTCTGCGCCAGTATATAGTTGTAAAGGTTTGGCAGCACGCTACTGTAGAAACGTATGTTGTCCTCCACGAGGAGAATCATCTGCACTCCAGCCTCCTTGATGTCGTGTTCGATATTCATCTTGTCCTCTATCAGTTTTATGATAGAGAGGATGAGATTGGTGTTACCCAGCCAGCAGAAGATATAGTCGAAGACACTCATGTCCTCGTTCTCAATGCGGCGGGTGATACCATGACTGAACGGGGTGAGCACGACGCACGGCACATCAGGGAACTTTGCCTTCACATCACGCGCCACGGTGAACGCATCGTTATCGGCATTACCGGGCATACAGATCACAAGGTCGATGCTCGTGGATTTCATCACCTGCTCAGCCTCTTCCGTCGTTGACACCTGCGTGAACGTTGGTGGGTAACGGATGCCCAGTTCTGTGTATTCGTTGAAGATTTTCTCATCCACGCGTCCGTCGTCCTCCAGTATGAAGGCATCGTAGGGATTCGCCACGATGAGAACGTTGAAGATGCGTCGTGTCATCAGGTTCACAAACGACACATCCTTCAAGATGAACTTGTTCCACTGTTGCGGAATATTGTTTTCCATACGTCTATCTTAAAAATGAAGCATGGCAAAGGTACAATATAAAAATGAAAAAACACTGCTTTGAGTGTTTTTTTAAACTCTATACATATTATTATGGCAACTTTTTTGTACTTTTGCACCCGCAAACAGACAAAAACATTATAGATTTTTATTTCTCAGTATTATTACATGAAAAAACATCAACAGACATTAACAGGCATGAGCATCAGGATGATTATGCTACAGTTCATCCTACTTTTATCGTCGGCAGCCTTGGCACAGAGTAGTGCAGAAAACAACTATTTGCCAACCTACAACCAAGACGTGACTCTGACAGAGACCAACCTGCCCATCGTGTTCATTGACCTGTGCGGGCAGACCATACCTGACAAGGGTCAGGGGGAAATCGCAGCACACATGAGAATCATACACAATGGAGACGGACAGATTAACTATAGCGACACCGTGGCCTATCCTAACCAAACGGTGGACTACGACGGATGGATAGAAATAAAATACCGCGGAAACACATCGTTCGATGCTTCTGAGAAAAAACCATATTCCATTACAACCCTCAAAAGCAACGTGCTGCCCAATGATGGAGGTGACAAGAAAAAGGTGAATATTCTCGGCATGGGAAAGGACAACAAATGGGCAGTGATAGCACCATTTGCAGATAAAGTGATGTTCCGCGACATCCTTTCATACGAACTGGCACGGCCATGGATGGATTTCGTACCTCAAGCAAGACTGTGCGAGTTCGTCATTAACGGCATCTACTATGGCATCTATGCCATTTCAGAAAGGGTGTCTAAAGGAAAGGACCGTCTCAACCTGCACGACCCAGGCGAGGATGAAGGAGACCTCACCGGCGATTATCTGGTGGAAATTGACCGCAGTAACGAGCCGCACTACGAGTCGAAATACCATCCTTGGAGCGATTTCGATGGTAATGAGTTGACTAACATAACCATCAACTATCAGTATAAGAGTCCAGGCGAGGAAGACTTCGACAATCTGCCAGAAGGAGCAATGGATGAACTGCACAACCAGATAGACCAAATGGAGGATGCCTTCGCCGCAGAAAACTACACCGAACTATATCCAGACTATATCGATGTCACCTCGTTCATCGACTACATGTTATCCACCGAGATAAGCATGAACATCGACGGTTACCGTCTCTCCACCAGCCTTTACAAATACAGTGAGGCGAGGGCACGCAACGAAGGACTCGACTCAAGGTGGAAGATGTCCGTATGGGACTACAACATAGCATGGGGCAATGCCAATTATAACGACGGGTACAAGACGAACGAGTGGCAATACGCCTTAAACACGAGGAAACCGGAGGAAGGCGGCGTGCCATTCTATTGGTACAAAATGGTGAAAGACCCTGCTTTTATGAGCCAGTTGAAACAACGTTGGGCTGATTACCGACAGTCGAACTATTCAGATGAGAGAATCATGGCGACCGTCGATTCCCTTGCAACTCTGCTCACAGAATATGGCGCGGTAGAAAGAAACAATGATGCGTGGTATCTCTTAGAGCGCGAGGTATGGCCCAATGCGTATGTTGGAAATTCTTATGAGAACGAGATAAATTACCTGAAGGACTGGATACGCAAGCGTCTGAAGTTCATGGACAAGCAGTTGCTCGGAACAAAGCAAGAAGAGACAGAGCCACTGGAGGTTACCGCGGGGTGGAATGCGGATGTCATTGCCGAGGAAAGACCGGTATCAGAATACACAAACAACTCCATTGATGGAGAAAACAATGTTTTTTATTCCGAGGCTTTGGATGAATGGAATGACAACAGCGGACTGCCAAACGACGGGATTGTGGTTTCGGTAGCGACGGATGCCACATATCAGTTGGCTCCATACGATGACAACAACTGCGTCATGCTCTGCCAAGAAGGAGATAACGCAATGGTGTATTTCAATGACCAGTTCAGTACTAAAGGTATCTATATGCTTGGCACCAGTGGTGACGGCGAATCTGAATTGGAAGTGACTGTTTACTACATGGAAGACACGGACGGCGAACTGCACACCGTAACAATTCCCGATTGGTATGTACTGCATGAAGAATTAGACGGAACAGAGGCGAGAGGCGCGCTTGGTA
Source organism: Prevotella sp. (assembly GCA_017554105.1). GTDB lineage: Bacteria > Bacteroidota > Bacteroidia > Bacteroidales > Bacteroidaceae > Prevotella. Next base: position 158,663 of record JAFZIY010000026.1, read on the forward strand.
GATTTAATCGCTCAGATGATACGGTTTATCCAGACAACAACTTTTGCCTATACGACATCTATGTACCCACCAATCCTGACAAAAATATCTATGCGATAGGTCTGACCCAGAAAAGTGACGGTTCGAGAGCAGCGGTGTTTGCTTTATCGAAGATAGTGGAAACGCTGGACATCATACTACCTGATGACGACAGTAATTCTGAGTTTAAAAACAGCGAGATTGTCACAAAATACAATACAAGCACAGCCGACCAAGTGACACTTAAAGGACGCACTTTATTCAAGGACAACACATGGAACACGCTCACACTACCCTTCTCACTGACTGACCTTACTGGTACTCCACTCGAAGGCGCCACGATTAAGACTTTGGAAAGCTCGTCGTATAACGACGGCACACTGACGCTTAACTTCAGCGACAACCAGACGGAAGTGAATGCCGGGACACCATACATAGTGAAATGGGAAAGCGGAGAAGACATCAAAGACCCTGTGTTTACCAAAGTGATAATAGACAATAATCTCGGAACAGTGGACACCGAGGCCGTGACATTCGAGGGATTCTATTCGCCTTATGTCATCAGCGGAATAAATCGGAAAGTCCTCTATATGGGAGCAGACAACACTCTCTACTATCCAAAATCGGCAATGACAATAGGAGCATGCCGGGCACTGTTCCACCTGAAGGGTGACATCGTAGCTGGCGACGTATCAAGCAATACAGGTGCAAAGGTCATAGTGATGAACTTCGGTGATGAGACAACCTCTATCGACATACCGGCAATCATCGATTACAAGACATCTGCAAGCGAAACGTGGTTCACTGTCGACGGACAGAGACTGAATGGCAAGCCGGCAAAGAAGGGAGTATATATCCACAACGGCAAAAAGACTGTTGTTGAATAGTATTCCTTGGTATCCTCATGGGTATAATGTCATGATGTTGTTTTCGGGAAAACCTTATGTGTACCCGAAAACAACATTATATTATTGTTACTCTTGCAGTTATGAAAAATAATTATTATCTTTGCAGCCCACATAAGATAGTAAATCAAATGTTTAACTACTAACCGGCGTAAAGGTTTCCGCCATTTATGTCAGCGGAAAGCTCAGTAAAGCCGACTAACAATAATGTTATGAAAAGATTTTTAAGCATCATCATCCTAATGCTCACGCTATGCGTCGCCACAGCTGACGCACAGGAGAAGGGCATCGCAAGTTACTATGGACTGAAAGCACACGGACGCAAGACCTACAGCGGAGAAAGACACGACGCCTACGGATATGTCTGTGCCCACAAGAAACACCCCATGGGGACCAAACTGAAAGTCACCAACCAGCAGAACGGAAAGAGCGTGGTGGTGAAGGTGAACGACCGCGGACCATTCCACAAGGGATGGATTGTCGATCTCTCGTGGCAGGCAGCCAAGGACCTGGGCATCCTCTCACAAGGAATAGCACCCGTTGTCGTTGAGGTTGTGAAAGGAGAAGCAAAGGAAGAAAAGAAGGAATAACAAAAACCGATATTGTTACCAGCCGTTGGTAGGGTTGTTACCAGTGGCTGGTAACCTTGTTACCTGTATCTGGTAACACGATTACCGATGCTTGGTAATGACATTACCAAACGGCTGGTAAGACGATTACCAAATTGATGTGAAAAGTTGGTAGAATGCCGACCATGAAGCAGTGGTGGTCATATACATTTACACACCGCAACATGAGCGACAGAAATTGCCTCTGAGAAACACATAAAAAGCGAAAAAAAACACGTTTTTACTTGGAAGTTTCAAATAAAAAAACTAATTTTGCTGCAAATACCAGACGATAAGTCAAAGTATAATCCTTAAATAAAAAACACAATACTATGGAAGTTGAGAAAATAATGCAAGGTCTGGAGCGTAAGCATCCAGGTGAGGCAGAGTATCTGCAGGCAGTGAGAGAGGTGCTGACATCTATTGTTGATGTGTATAACAAGCACCCTGAGTTTGAAAAAGCAAAACTCATCGAGCGCCTTGTCGAGCCAGAACGCATCACCACATTCCGCGTTCCCTGGGTAGATGACAAGGGCGAGGTACAGGTGAACATCGGCTACCGCGTGCAGTTCAACAGCGCCATCGGTCCGTATAAAGGCGGACTGAGATTCCATCCTTCTGTTAACCTTTCAATCCTTAAGTTCCTCGGTTTCGAGCAGACATTCAAGAACGCACTCACCACCCTCCCCATGGGTGGTGGCAAGGGTGGTTCCGACTTCGCACCGCGCGGCAAGAGCGACGCTGAGATTATGCGCTTCTGCCAGGCCTTCATGTGCGAGCTTTACAAGGTGATTGGTCCCGACATGGATGTTCCTGCCGGTGATATCGGCGTGGGCGGACGCGAGATTGGTTATCTCTTTGGAATGTACAAGAAACTGACAAGCCAGTTCCACGGTGCCACACTGACCGGAAAGGGACTGGAATGGGGCGGTTCTATATTGCGACCAGAGGCAACAGGCTTCGGTGCGCTCTACTTCGTTCACCACATGCTCGACAATGCAGGCATTGACATCAAGGGCAAGACGGTGGCACTCTCCGGATTCGGAAACGTGGCATGGGGCGCTGCTACCAAGGCAACAGAACTGGGTGCAAAGGTAATTACCATCTCCGGACCTGACGGATATATCTACGACCCGGAGGGCATCAGCGGTGAGAAGATAGAGTACCTGCTCGAACTGAGAGCAAGCGGAAACGACATCTGCGAGCCATACGCTGAGGAATTCCCAGGTGCCACATTCTATCCAGGCAAGAAACCTTGGGAGCAGAAAGCAGACATCTACCTGCCATGTGCCACACAGAACGAGTTGAACGGTGCCGACGCTGATATGATTCTCGCCAACAAGCCCGACTGCGTGGCAGAGGTGTCCAACATGGGATGTACGGCAGAGGCTGTCGATAAGTTCATTGCCGCCAAACAACTCTTCGCTCCCGGCAAGGCAGTGAATGCCGGTGGTGTCGCCACATCAGGACTTGAGATGACTCAGAACTCAATGCGTATGTCATGGAGTGCCGAGGAAGTTGACGAGAAACTGCACACCATCATGAAGGGTATTCACGAGCAGTGCATGAAGTACGGTCAGGAAGACGGTTACATCAACTACGTCAAAGGTGCCAACATCGCCGGATTTATGAAGGTTGCTAATGCAATGATGGCACAAGGAATCGTGTAAATATGATGGTACAACATTGATCGTCGTACGAATTACACTCTATATTCTAAATGTTTTTAATGTTAGCCTGGGCAAGTCGTGAGATTTGTCCAGGATTTTGTTTGACAAAAAGACATGCTTTTGGACAGAAAGACATAAATGAGTTAGGAGTTAGGAATTAGGAGATAGGAGGTAGGAGGTAAGTGGTATGAGGTAAGAATAAATAAGGTCTTATAGTCCCCCCCAGGGGGGATTATGGGGGGCAGGGGATTAAGGGGGCTTTCCCATTTACAAAAACAAGAGAAACTCTTTTAATGATTTCAATCTTTCAGATTATTGTTTGGCGTTGATGTTGCCTGTCTGTAAACGAGTTTACGTCATTCACCATCAACACCAACCAACGCATTCCATGCTGTGAAATCAGTAAAAGCAAAAACAACGCTTACGCTAAAAATCGGCTGCGCATAACTATACCACTGTTTTTTAGGTTTGAAGAACCGGTGTTTTTTCCCATGCAAGTAGGTAAAGCCTCGGGAAGAGGCGAAGATGCTAGACAGAAGTTTTTATCTGGAAACTCGTTTCCAAGGAAAAACAGCTGGATTGAATCTTATAAGGGCTCAAGCCCTTACATACTGACATGGGAGTTCTTTTAGGTTTTTGTTATTGGGCTAAAAAAACAGAAAGACAAATCTTTTCTTTTTGTCTTTCTGTCCTTATTATTTATGTCTTTATGTCTAAACCCCTTATGTCTTTATGTCCAAACATGTCTTTTTGTCTAAACTATCGGCGGCTAGTAGGAACATCGAACTCCGTGATACGTGATGTCACTTGTTCCTTTCCTTGTATTGCACGCACACGGAAGCGAGCACGACCATCCTTCAGTCGGTTGCCAGCCTGCACCGTTGCGGTATAGCGTATTCCCCGATGTGGCGGGATTCTCTCAACGTGAATCGATGGCGAGATAAATATCTGTCTTGAACCCGTGGTCTCCTCCACTATCGGCTGAACGTCGTATAACATACGGTCGGAGTTGTTGAACACCTCAAAGATTACCTTCGATGTCTCGCCGGCACGCAGCACGTTGTCAGTATTGTCGTCCACGAAACGCGCATTGCGAATCTCCAGTTCAGGGTTGAACGTCACGCTCGAGCCACTGCCGTTCTTGTACGTCGGGTCATAGGAACGGGGGGTAACAGCGCTGTAATGACCATTATAGTCCTGGTCGTTATAGTCGTAGATGCGGTCGTCACCGCTGTTAGTAGGATCAAACCCGCTGTCGTCCATACGTCTCTGCTCGTAGTCACGGTTGTCGTATGTGCCGCGTCGGTCGTAACGATAATCATAGTCACGCTGACGACGCTCGCGAGCCTCTTCCCTACGCTCCTGCTGTGCCTGTTCCGTAGCACTACCCACGGCAGCACCAACCACTGCACCACCAGCCATACCTATGATTGTTCCGATATCACTGCCACGAGGGCCACCAGCGATTCCACCTATGGCAGAACCAAGAATAGCACCGATGCCTGAGCCCTGATATGCTCCAACACCCGTATATGTGGTGCAGCCGCTGAGTAACAGCGAAGCGCACGCAACAGTCATTATTACTTTTTTCATGTCTCTTAGGTTTTAGTCCGTTAATGTTTTCGGGGCAAAGATATTCATTTTACCCGAAACGAAAATGAAAATTCCCCTATTTTAACATAGGGAAATCCCTAAAGGCCAAACATTTAACATCTATTAAAAGCCCCTGACACAATCGTTGTGCCAGGGGCTTTTTAAAGGTTAAATACGTTACAAGTGTTATAGAAAACTACTTGTCTATTTTCTCTTTCTCTTCATCAGACCACACGTCTTTGATGGGTGCGGCGATTTCTTCGTCATCATTAACAACGTCATCCGTAGTCTTACCTTCCGGGTCAGCAGGAGTCGGGGATGTTTCAATAACTTCCATTAACTCGGCCCCATAGGGTAAAGCTTCCACTCCTGGAGCTAGATACTTTCTCTTTTCCATTAACTAAAACTATTTAACAATTATCTTTTCTGTCTTACCATTCTTATACCTGATGATATTGATACCTCTTACAGGTTCGTCAACCTTCATTCCGTTGGTTGTGTATATACCTTCTACCTCGTCAGAGTTGATAACGTGAGTGCGGTCTATACCCGTTGCATCTCCATCTTCTACGATTGAGAACTCAATCTTAGAATAATCGTCATTGATGGTATTTGCTGTTACCTTGATAATCCAACGATATGGAAGTAATGTAGTAGTAGCATTGTTTGGATGCAATGAACCGCCAGAGAGGAAGAACATGTCACCTACACTTCCTGAATACGACTCTCTCGCATACTTGCCATAGAAGTCGTATGAATGGAATGAGGTGGTTACATTCAAACGAGAGCCTGTATTAGGTGCATACAACTTAGTTCCATCCGCCGTGAACTCATAATTTGAAACAGCATTCTTAGGTTTAACAGTGTATGGACGGTTGCCCTTAAGAACTTCACCTTCGCTCATCGGTTCAATGTACAAGTATATCTTGTCATGATCTGCCTCTCCTGCCTCGGCAGCACCAGCAATCATCTGAATCTTATAGAATGTGAAGTTCTCTGCGTCATCAGCAGTTATCGTGTAGTCCATTGGAACAAACCATGCCTGATGCTTGTTAACTTGAGTAGAACTGAACGTACGCTTATATGTTACAGAAGAAACTTTAATGTCTGAAGGAAGATCCATAAATGGATAATCTTCACCATCAATCAATACGTAGACATCATCATCCTTGCTCTTCACAGCATATGGATAATCAGCCTTTGTCTCCGGATCAGTATTGAACGTTGGAACATATCCCTCTGCACAGTATTCCTCATCAGGTGCCTTAGTGAAGACTCCGCCAGTAATCTGGATGTCACCTTCTGCGTAATGGCTGTCGGTTACCCATGTAACATCGAACTTACCGTTCTCTATGTTCAGTTTACCACCTGTAGCCTCAATTGGACCGGTGATTGTTCCCGTCGTGTTGATGTTGACTGTTGGGATATCGTAATTGCTGAACTTGCAAGTGTCAAATGCACGTCCACCTTCCTTAGCTATAATACTTGTCGATCCAGTGAGGTTAATCGTACCACAGTTGTTAGACAAAGCGTATGCCCAACCTGAAAGTCCTGTTCCATCAATTGTCACATCCTCAAGTGTCAGGTTGCTGTAGTTCTGGATCACCATCTGAGCTGTCGGTGATGTAGCCTTCAGCGTACCATTCTTGAAGGTAATATTAGATTCCTTCAAGAGCTGGAAGCCCTGAGTCTCAGTTCCTGTAGAACCTACAGTCGAACCCGTTACATTATAGGTCAAACCATTGAGGTCGAACGTGATGTTGCTTCCAGAAGGAACAACCACACCGGTACCACTGATAACACCATCGACTGCGGCTTCCTCAAGCAGAGTAATAGTAGTCTCTGATGTACCTGCTGCTGCAACAGCCTCAGCAAGTGTCTCGTACTTAACACTACCAATTGCGCAGATATACTCGCAAGGTTTCAACGTGCTAGTGCCGTCGCCGTTGCTTACCCACTTAAAGCCCACAGGTGCTGCCAGTTCGATAGCGTCGTTCTTAGTGACAGATGCCTTGTCGGAATGGTCGGTCAATGCAGTTGAGCCTCCAGAGGTCAGACTCAAGTTGCCAGTGATAGTGCCGCCCTCAACTGTCAGGCTCACACCGTCCTTCGGGTCACCGCTACCGGCGTCGAACTCGATGTTGCCGTTAATCACGCTCTCACCTGTCACAGTAACATTGACAGATGTGTAGCTGCTGTAGCGGCATACGTCGAATGCAAAGCCACCGGCCGGGTTAGCATTGATGGTCGTGCCGTCAATCACAACGTTACCATTATTATTAGATAAGGTATATGCGCTGGTGTAGTTCTCGTTGTCAAGCGTCAGCGTCATGCCCTCGAGTGTGAGGTTACTGTAGTTCTGAACAAGAATCTTTGCCTTCGTTGAGGTGATGGTACCATTCATGAAGGTGATGGTATTATCCTTCAGGAGCTGGAAGCCGTTCGTTTCGGTACCCGTTGAACCTACTGTCTCACCGTCCACGGTGTAGGTATAATTGTCGAAGTCCACAGTCAGTCCTGTGGTATACTTACCCTGTGGAACAACAATGCCGTTGCCGGCGCAATCGTCAAGCAACTTAACGGTCGAACCGTCAGCAGCCGCTGCGAAGGCTGCCTCAAGAGAACCATACTTGTGGGTTGACTCTCCAAGAGTAACCTGAGCTACGTAAGTTCCGTCCTCAACACTATAAGGTGCACCTTCGACTGCATTGTTCTTAACACCAATCTTGCCTTCTGCAATGAATGGTTCGTAGGTAGTATCAGTAAGGTCTGCACTGAACTGGCCGCCAGAGATGACAATCTTACCAGTAGCTGAAGCTGCTATGTCCTTCACAATGTCTCCAACATACGTACCACTAACAACATTGATTGTTCCATTTGTAGCACTTCCGCTCTTACCAAGTTTTACGGCTGAAGCTGCTGTGAAGGTGTTGTCGGTCAGCGTGATGACAGCTGAAGAACCGCTATTTTCGCGGATACCATAGCCATCAGCACCCTCTGCAGATGTGAAGGTATTGCCAGAAACCGTGAATGTACCAGTACCACCACTCACATTTACGAAGCTTTCGCTGCTTGTAACAGTACAGTTGGTAATGGAGTTTGCTCCTTCAGAACCTGTCAACTGAGCTAAACTGTGCAGATTGGTACCAGTTACGTCTTTCACTACGAGATTGTAGCAATTGCCACCACCAGAAGAAGTCTTAATAGCCACAACATTTAAACCGGTGGATGTACTCGTGAATGAGCAATCGGATATGGTCACATTGTGAGCGTAATTATTTGTAGGTTTATTATAATAAGGAGTTCCTGCGGTATTTGTGCTAGGTACCAGAATAAATGCATCGGTTCCAGAGCAGAAGTTCGACGTATTACCTTCAAATTTAATGTTCTTAATGTCTAATGTCTCAGTACGTGTAGAACCTCCGTCACCATCGATAATTATCTGACCAGCAACCGTCTTTCCTGCACCGTCAATAGTCAGGTTAAGACCTGCTTTCTGTTTAACGATTGAATAACCCTCAATATCATCAATCAGCGTGATAGTCACGTCGCCAGACATCTCGTAGGCAGCATCGACAGCAGCCTGGAGTGACACATACCCGGTCTCGCCAATCTGAGCAACATAGTGTGGATCTCCAACGGTGAAGTATCCTTCCATGTCTGGAGCAGGAGTACATACTTTACCCTGAGCTACAAGATCTGCAGCAAGATATTCTTGTGGGAACTCTTCTGAGAAATATCCTCCAGAGATGGCAAGCACTGCTTCATTATTCTTTTCTATACTTCCAGTATAAATACCACTCTTCACTTCAATCATAGCTTCATTACCTTGATCATCTCCAGTAGCTGTCAAGACGATTGCGGAACTTGCTTTGAAGTCATTGTTACCATCAAGCGTAAGGTGAGCCGTAGATGCATCTTTTAAGCGAATCGCATAACTATCACTCACATTAAGGGATGTGAATGAGCAGTCAGTTACGCTGTAATCACCAGTACCACCTGAAATGTTAATAAAGTTCTTACTTCCAGCAGAACAGTTGTCGAACGATGCGCCTGTTGTTCCTGTTAATTGTGCAAGACTATGCAGGTTAGTTCCTTCTGTGTTGTCAACAACCAAATTGTAACATCCTGCTCCAGAGGTCGGTTTGATACCGACTACATCTAGGCTACTTGAAGTACTTGTGAACGAGCAATTCGAAATAGTGATATTATGAGCGTAGTTGTACTTATTCGTATAATACGGTGTACCTGAAGTTTTTGTGCTCGGTACGAGGATGAATGCGTCTGTTCCAGAGTAGAAGTTCGACTTGTTACCTTCGAACTTGATGTTCTGGATGGTCAGCGTTTCTGTGCCAGAGGCACGTCCGTCACCGTCTATGATAATCTGTCCAGCCACGGTCTTGTCATCACCATCGATTGTCAGGTTCAAACCTTCCTTCTGGTGAACGATGGAGTAACCTTCATTATTATCAATCAGCGTGATGGTCACATTGCCAGTCATCTCATGGGCAGCATCAACAGCAGCCTGCAGTGTTGCATACTTGGCACCGCCCTCTATCTGGGCGACATAGGATGGCTCTGCAACAGAATAAGTACCATCACCATTATCAACAAGTGTAAAGCCCTCAGCGCAATATTCTTCAGGAACAGGTGTGTTGAAGGTACCGCCAGACACTTCAAATGTAGCAGAGGTACCGTTCGTAACGAATGAACATGTTCCTGTTCCGGTTGAGTTGAACTGAACATTGTTCCCCTCGCCTAGTGAAACAGCGCCAGTGTATGAGGTATTCTCTGGATAAGAAGCGATAGCCTGATCCTGGTCACCGCTATTATTGATTGTTATGTTGGAGTTTGTAACGTTAATTGTTACGTTGTTGTCTTCCATCATAAATGTGCCGAAAGAATTACTCTCGCCTGAATATTTATTGGTGGAGACAACAGTACAGCCGTCCAAAGTGAACACAGAGCCAGCCGAGCCAGCTGAACTATCTGGACCCTTAGCATAAATACAAGCCCATCCCTTGATTGTACTATTAGAAATGGTCATGTTGACAGGGTTGAACGTAATGATAGCGTAGTAAGCCGTACCATCATTGTTAGTCTGAATAGTGCTGTTGGTGATGTTCACAGTTGCAGCAACAGCCTGGTTGCCACCGATGGTCAGAGGCTGAGTGTATCCACTTGTCGCTCCATCGGTTTTAAGGATCACATTGTTTAGCGTCAGAGAATTGACATTGCCACGGGTATCGATACAACGTGCACCATTAGCTGAATTTTCAATAGTGAGATCATTGAAAACCACATCAATTTTGCTTGTTGCATTCATACCAACGCCAAAACCGCGTCCGCCCATCGTTATAACGCGGTTATTACCGTTAAATGTAAGTGATTTGGATATAGGCAAACGGCTTGTTCCTGTTACTGCGGAAGACAAGTCTACATCCTGCAACAACTCTATGGTGGCACCCGACTCAGCTGCTTCAATGGCTGCCTGCAGCGTTGCATATCCATTATCACCTATCTTTGCGACAGGAGAATCTTCATTTATCCCATTAATCCTAGGGATAGCAATAGCTGTGGCACCCACTAAGAGGAGTAGAAGTGAAAGCCACAAATACTTTGAGTGTTTTTGTAATAGATGTTTCATAAGTTTAGGTTTATTTTTTGAATATGATTTTATTTTGTGTATTTGTCAAAAGTGTATTTACTATTTAAAATACAAAGATATAGAATTCTTAACAAAAAAAAAAAAAGTGATAGAAAAGCCGTTTATTTTAGATTTGTTAATAGGGGTTTGTATTTATTTACAATTGATATATAATTATGTATAGAAGGCAAAAACTTCCGTCCCATTTTAACGAGACGGAAGTTATCTTATCAAGTATAAACGTCTGACGACGATTACTCTGCCTTTGCTTCTTCTGTTGCAGCTTCCTCTGCGGGAGCCTCAACAGGTGCCTCAGCTGGCTTTTCCTCTGTCTTTGGTGCTTCTTCAGCAGCAGGAGCAGCCTGAGCCTTTGATGAAGAACGACGTGAACGACGTGTCTTCTTCTCTGCCTTAGGAGCCTTTGCCATGTTCTCATCGAAGTCTACAAGCTCGATGAAAGCCATCTCTGCACCGTCACCCTGACGCGGACCAATCTTGATAACGCGAGTGTATCCTCCTGGACGGTCACCAACCTTCTGTGCTACTTCTCCGAAGAGAGTCTTCACTGCCTCCTTGTTCTGCAGATAGCGGAACACAACGCGGCGTGAGTTGGTTGAGTCATCCTTGCAACGGGTGATCAGAGGTTCAACATATTTCTTAAGTGCCTTTGCCTTGGCTACGGTCGTAGTGATTCTTTTGTGCTCGATCAGCGAGATAGACAAGTTGGCAAGCATTGCCTTGCGGTGATCAGCAGTACGGCCGAGGTGGTTAAATTTCTTACCGTGTCTCATTTTGACTTTTTAATGTTTTTGACCAGTACTTGTATCAATTAGTCCTGGTTAAGTTTGTATTTTGAAATGTCGGTTCCAAACTGTAGATTCAGACTCTCGAGCAAATCATCAAGCTCTGAAAGCGATTTCTTACCGAAGTTGCGGAACTTCAAGAGGTCGGTCTTGTTGTACTGAACGAGGTCGCCGAGTGTATCTACATCGGCAGCCTTGAGGCAGTTGAGTGCACGAACCGAGAGGTTCATGTCTACAAGACGTGTCTTGAGGAGCTGGCGCATGTGGAGCACTTCCTCGTCGAACTCCTGGTTGCCCTCGACGTCATTGTTCTCGAGGGTTATCTTCTCGTCTGAGAAGAGCATGAAGTGATAGATGAGGATTTTTGCTGCTTCCTTGAGCGCGTCCTTCGGATGTATGGAACCGTCCGTAGTTACTTCAAGCACGAGTTTGTCGTAGTCGGTCTTTTGCTCGACACGATACGGCTCAACAGCGAACTTGACGTTGCGGATAGGTGTGTAAATAGAATCGATTGGAATTACATTGACATCGGTGCAGAACTCACGGTTCTCATCGGACGGAACGTATCCGCGTCCTTTGTTTATCGTGAGGTCAATCTGCATTGATGCCTTTGAGTCTAAATGACAAATCACCAAATCTGGGTTTAACACTTCAAATCCAGTCAGATACTTGCCAATATCACCTGCTGTGAATTCTGTGGAATTCTCTACGGTGATACTAACTTTCTCGTTCTCGAATTCTTCTACCACTTGCTTGAAGCGTACTTGCTTCAGATTCAAGATGATGTTGGTGACATCTTCTTTTACACCGGGAACGGATGAGAACTCATGCTCAACACCAGCAATCTTGATGGTGTTGATGGCATAGCCCTCGAGCGATGAAAGGAGTATGCGGCGCAGTGCGTTACCAATTGTCACACCGAAGCCTGGCTCAAGAGGACGGAATTCGAACTTGCCGAATTTGTCATTGGCCTCCAACATCACTACTTTATCAGGTTTTTGAAATGCTAATATCGCCATTAATTTAATGATTTGATTAGTTCTTAGAATACAATTCTACGATTAACTGCTCCTTGATGTTCTCAGGAATGTCGGCACGATCGGGCTTGTGCAGGAACTTACCGCTCTTTGAAGCCTCGTCCCACTCGAACCAAGGATACTTGCTATGGTTGAAGCCTGCAAGTGATGCCTCGATTACCTCGAGAGACTTAGACTTCTCGCGAACGCCTACTACCTGACCTGGCTTCACTGAGTAAGAGGGAATGTTAACTACCTTACCGTCAACTACGATGTGCTTGTGGCCAACGAGCTGACGTGCAGCAGCGCGTGTAGGTGCTATGCCGAGACGGAACACCACATTGTCGAGACGGCACTCGAGGTTCTGCAGAAGCACCTCACCAGTGATACCGTCAGCCTTGGCTGCCTTCTCGAACATGTTACGGAACTGACGCTCGAGCACTCCATAAGTGTATTTAGCTTTCTGCTTCTCTGCCAACATGACCCCATACTCCGACATCTTGCGACGGCGGTTCTGGCCATGCTGTCCAGGAGGGAAGTTTCTCCTGGACAAAACTTTGTCTGCGCCGAAGATGGCTTCGCCAAATCGACGTGCAATTTTTGATTTCGGTCCAATATATCTTGCCATAATACTAAAAAAATAATTTTCTGAAATTCTGAATAATCCGAATAATCTGAATATTCTGAGTTTAATTATACTCTACGACGCTTTGGAGGACGGCATCCATTGTGTGGAAGCGGAGTAACGTCGATAATCTCGACAACCTCGATTCCTGCAGTATGGATGGCACGGATAGCACTCTCACGACCGTTACCCGGACCCTTAACATATGCCTTTACCTTGCGAAGGCCAAGGTCGTAAGCAACCTTAGCACAGTCCTCTGCTGCCATCTGTGCAGCGTAAGGAGTGTTCTTCTTAGAACCACGGAAGCCCATCTTACCGGCAGAAGACCAAGAGATAACCTGTCCCTCGCCGTTAGCCAATGATACGATGATATTATTGAAAGAGCTGTGTACGTGAAGCTGACCAAGTGCGTCAACCTTCACATTTCTTTTCTTTGCGACTGTTTTCTTTGCCATAACTGTAAACTTTTAACTGTTAACTGTAAACTAAAAAATTACTTCGTGGCCTTCTTCTTGTTTGCAACAGTCTTCTTCTTACCTTTACGTGTACGGGCATTATTCTTGGTGCTCTGACCGCGTACTGGAAGACCATTACGATGACGTACTCCACGATAGCAACCAATATCCATCAGTCGCTTGATATTCATTTGGACCTCACTGCGGAGATCACCTTCTACCTTGAATTCAGCGCCGATTACTTCACGGATCTTGGCTGCCTGATCGTCCGTCCACTCGTTGACCTTGAGTTCACGGCTCACACCAGCTTTATCCAATATCTTTGCTGAACTACTTCGACCTATACCGTAGATATAAGTCAATGCGATTTCGCCACGCTTATTCTGGGGCAAATCTACTCCAACAATTCTTATTGCCATTGTTTTTGAAAATGTAAAAAATAAAAGTGTTAAATTTCGAAATTCCGCTAAAAAGCATGCAAAGGTAAGAAGAAAATTTCAAATTCCCACCTTTTTATGCTTATTTAACTTTAACCCTGACGAAGTTTGAATTTAGGGTTCTTCTTGTTGATAACGTACAGACGACCTTTGCGACGTACAATCTTGCAGTCGGGAGTGCGCTTCTTTAATGATGCTCTTGTCTTCATATCTCTCTGAGTTTATTTGTATCTAAATACTATTCTGCCCTTGGTAAGGTCGTATGGACTCATCTCCACCTTTACCTTATCGCCAGGCAATATCTTGATGTAGTGCATTCTCATCTTGCCTGAGATGTGCGCAATGATGGGCACACCGTTCTCGAGTTCTACACGGAACATGGCGTTCGAGAGAGCCTCGATAATCGTTCCGTCTTGTTCTATTGCACCTTGTTTTGCCATATAAGTACTTTTGTTGTTCTGTTTATTTAATGTTTTCTATTTCGTCAAACGATGATAAAATCTCTGCCTTTCCCTGCCTGATGGCTATGGTATGCTCGAAATGTGCTGCGGGCTTGCCGTCGCGGGTGCGTATTGTCCAACGGTCAGGCATCATGTATATGTTCCTGTCGCCCATGGTAATCATCGGCTCTATGGCTATGCACATGCCTGCCTTCAACATTACTCCGTTGCCGCGTCGACCGTAATTTGGCACTTGCGGGTCTTCGTGCATTTCACGGCCTATGCCGTGTCCTGTCAACTCGCGTACCACTCCGTAGCCTTCTTTCTCGCAATGTTCCTGAACAGCACTACTTATATCACCGAGGTGTCGGCCTGCCACGGCATTCCCAATGCCCAGATAGAGTGCCTCGCGGGTTGTCCTGAGAAGTTTCTTAACCTCTTCTGAGACCTCGCCGACACAGAACGTATAGGCTGAGTCGCCGTTGAAGCCGTCGAGAAGTGTGCCGCAGTCGATGGAGATTATGTCTCCGTCCTTGAGCACCGTCTCGTTGTTTGGCACCCCGTGCACCACTGCATCGTTTACCGAAGTGCAGATGCTTGCCGGGAATGGTGCTCCATAGGGATTAGGGAAATCCTTGAACGTTGGTATTGCCCCGTGATCACGAATGAACTCATCGGCAATCTTGTCCAACTGGAGCGTGGTGACACCTGGTTTTATATGTTTAGCTAATTCGCCGAGCGTTTTGCCAACAAGTTGGTTAGCTCGGCGCATTAGCTCGATTTCATCTTCTGTCTTTAGAAATATCTTCATCTATAAAACAGAAAATACTTAGTAGGCTGCTACACCGCCATGCTGACGCTTGGTGCCCGAGTTGAGCAGACCGTCATAGTGACGCATGAGCAGGCGGCTCTCTATCTGTTGCAGTGTGTCGATTACCACACCTACAAGAATCAGCAGTGAGGTACCTCCGAAGAACTGTGCGAAAGAGTCCTGCACGTTCAAGTAGCCTGCAAGAGCTGGCATAATGGCGATGAACGCAATGAACAGAGAGCCTGGCAATGTGATGCGTGACATCACGGTGTCGATGAACTCTGCGGTTGGCTTACCTGGCTTTACACCTGGAATGAAACCATTGTTGCGCTTCATGTCCTCTGCCATCTGAGTAGGATTCAACGTGATAGCTGTATAGAAATAGGTGAATGCAATGATGAGGATTGCGAACACCAGGTTATACAGGAAACTACGGTGATCCATAAGGTTACGCATTACGTATCCTGGCTCGCTGATGTAGTTGATAATTGTCAGCGGGATGAACATCAAAGCCTGAGCAAAGATGATAGGCATCACGTTGGCAGCGAACAACTTCAGTGGGATGTACTGACGTGCACCACCATACTGCTTGTTTCCTACGAGCCTCTTGGCATACTGAACAGGCACCTTGCGTGTACCCTGAACGAGGAGGATGGCAAGACAAACTACGACATACAGAATGAGAATCTCGATGATGAACATCACCAATCCACCACCTGTGATGGCAGTGAATCGAGAGCTCACCTCCTGGATGAACGCCTGTGGAAGACGGGCGATGATACCAATCATAATGATTATCGAGACACCATTTCCAATGCCCTTATCTGTTATGCGCTCTCCAAGCCAGAGAATGAACATACTGCCGGCAGCAAGAATTATCGTACCAACGATGATGAAATAATTCCATGAGATACCGGTAGCAAGTGCACCAGCTGACTGTACACGGAGGTTGATGAGGTAAGAAGGAGCCTGGAACAGGAGAATACCTACGGTGAGGATTCTGGTGTACCACTGTATCTTCTTACGTCCACTCTCACCTTCACGCTGCATCTTCTGGAAATAAGGCACAGCGACAGCGAGCAACTGCATAACGATAGAAGCCGAGATGTACGGCATGATTCCCAGCGCGAAGATTGAAGCGTGGGAGAATGCTCCACCTGAGAATGCGTCGAGGAGGGACATCAAACCACCAGCTGTCTGTGAATGCAGGTTCTCAAGCTCGGCAGGGTTGATGCCGGGAAGCACCACGAACGAGCCGAAACGATAGATTGCAATAAACAGGATGGTGATGAGGATACGCTCGCGCAGATCCTCTACCTTCCAGCAATTCTTCAGGTACTCAATAAACTTTTTCATTTAAGATTAGATTATATTTGTGTTACCACCTGCTGCCTTTATAGCCTCTTCAGCAGTTTTAGAGAAAGCGTTAGCTTCAACGTCGATCTTTGCTTTCAGTTCGCCGTTGCCAAGAACCTTAACAAGCTCCTTACCGTTGGTCAATCCCGCCTCAACAAGCTCCTTGATACCGATCTTTGTGAGGTTCTTCTCCTCTGCGAGCTTCTGAAGAGTTGACAGGTTCACTGCAAAGTACTCCTTGTGGTTGATGTTCTTGAAGCCTGACTTCGGAACACGGCGCTGCAGTGGCATCTGACCACCCTCGAATCCAATCTTTCTCTTATAACCAGAACGAGCCTTGGCACCCTTGTGTCCACGGGTTGAAGTGCCACCCAGACCTGAGCCTGGACCGCGACCGATACGACGGCGAGAGTGTGTAGAGCCTGCTGCTGGCTTTAAACTATTTAATTTCATAATTTATTGACTGTTTAAACGTTAGACTGTTTGTTTACTCTACGATGGTTACCAGATGGTGAACCTTGCGTATCATTCCACGGAGAGAGGGAGTGTCCTCGCGCTCTACAACCTGAGAGATTCTGTGCAGACCGAGCGACTCGAGAGTACGTTTCTGGTCGATGGGAGCACCAATCTTGCTTTTAATCTGCTTGATTTTTACTGTTGCCATACTAAAAACCTCCTAAGTTTTAACCGTTAAACACTTTGTTCATATCAATGCCGCGCATTCCTGCTACAGTATATGCATCGCGTACCTGGCTCAGTGCCAGGATAGTAGCCTTAACCAGATTGTGAGGGTTAGAAGAACCCTTGCTCTTAGCGAGCACGTCCTTAATACCAACACTCTCCAGAACGGCACGCATAGCACCACCGGCAACAAGTCCGGTACCGGCAGCTGCCGGCTTCAGGAATACTTGAGCACCGCCGAAGCGAGCCTCTATCTCATGAGGAATAGTGCCCTTCAGCACTGGAACCTTAACAAGGTTCTTCTTTGCAGCCTCTGTACCCTTGGCGATGGCAGAGGTAACTTCACCTGCCTTGCCCAGTCCCCAGCCGATAACGCCATTGCCGTCGCCGACAACAACGATTGCTGCGAATGTGAAGGTGCGACCACCCTTTGTTACCTTTGTAACACGGTTAATAGCAACCAGACGGTCTTTCAACTCAACGTCACTATTTATCTTAACTTTATTATTCATTGCCATAATAATCTTTTAGAAATTAAGTCCACCTTTACGGGCACCGTCTGCCAATTCCTTAACACGTCCGTGATAGAGATATCCATTACGGTCGAACACAACCATAGAGATGCCTGCCTCCTTTGCCTTCTCAGCGAGCATTTCGCCCACCTTGGCTGCCTGCTCCTTCTTAGGGAGTTTCTCCAAGCCCAGTGAAGAGGCGGAGCAAAGAGTCTGACCAGTCAAATCATTGATAACCTGTGCGTAGATCTGCTTGTTGCTGCGGAAAACGCTCAGGCGGGGACGCTCAGCAGTCCCGTTCACGTTCTTGCGAATTCTGAACTTTATCTTAATTCGTCTTTCTACTTTCTTTGTTGTCATAATAGTAAAATCAATTAAAATTACTTAGCAGAAGCCGACTTACCAGACTTTCTGCGGATAACCTCGCCTTTGAACAGGATACCCTTGCCCTTGTATGGCTCAGGCATACGGAAAGAACGAATTTTAGCACATATGAGTCCGAGCAACTCCTTATCGCAAGACTCTAATATAATCTGAGGGTTCTGGTTACGCTCCGACTTTGTCTCAACCTTTACTTCCTTTGGAAGCTGGAGGAAAATCGGGTGGGTGTAACCGAGCTGGAACTCGATGATATTACCCTGGTTAGAAACGCGGTAACCCACACCTACGAGCTCAAGTTCCTTCTTGTAGCCTTCGCTTACGCCGACAACCATGTTGTTAACGAGCGCACGGTACAGACCATGGAACGCGTTTTTCTGCTTGTAGTTAACCGGGCTATTCTCATCAACCTCGAAAACTATCTGACCATCTTCCATCTTCATGATGATAGAAGAATCTACCTTCTGTGAAAGTTCACCCTTTGGACCCTTTACGGTAACAATACCGTCGTTCTGAGTAATGGTAACTCCTGCAGGGATAGCTATTGGCAATTTACCTATTCTTGACATCTTAAGCCCTCCCTAATTAATAAACGTAGCAAAGAACCTCACCGCCAATCTTCTGGGCAGCAGCCTCTTTGTCAGTCATTACACCTTTAGACGTGGATATGATTGCGATACCCAGTCCGTTAATTACTCTCGGCATGTCCTTGTAACCAGTGTACTTGCGAAGACCTGGTGTTGACACTCTCTTGAGGACGCGGATGGCGTTCTCCTTTGTCTTGGGATTGTACTTCAGGGCAACCTTGATAGTACCCTGAGGACCGTCATCCACGAACTTGTAGTTCAGGATGTAACCCTTCTCGAAGAGGATCTTGGTGATCTCTTTCTTCAAGTTTGAAGCTGGTACTTCCACAACACGGTGATTAGCCATGATTGCGTTTCTCAACCTCGTCAGATAATCTGCTATTGGATCTGTCATAAAATATAAAATGTTAATTAATCGGGACTGCCCCGACAATATTAAAAACTATTTCTTTCTTACCAGCTTGCCTTCTTTACTCCAGGGATGAGACCTGCCGAAGCCATCTCACGGAACTGGATACGAGAAAGACCGAACTGGCGGATATATCCCTTTGGACGACCTGTTATCTTGCAACGGTTGTGCAGACGGATAGGATTGGCGTTCTTAGGGATGCTCTGCAATTTGCGAGCTGCCTCGTAAGCTTCTGAAGGATCCTCAGTAGTAGCGATGATCTTCTTCAGGGCTGCACGTTTCTCAGCATAGCGAGCCACGAGTTTGGCGCGCTTCACCTCGCGGGCCTTCATTGATTCTTTTGCCATATCTCTTAATCTTTTTTAGCGTTCTTGAATGGAAGACCGAAAGCCTTGAGCAGTGCAAAACCTTCCTCGTCGGTCTTGGCCGATGTAACGAAGGTGATGTTCATACCCTGAATACGGTCGATAGTATCAATGTTAATCTCTGGGAAGATGATCTGCTCCTGAATACCAAGAGTGTAGTTGCCACGTCCGTCGAACTTGCTCTCGATACCCTTGAAGTCGCGGATACGAGGAAGAGCCACGCGCACGAGCTTCTCAAGGAACTCATACATACGCTCACGGCGCAGTGTAACCATAACGCCGATAGGCATCTTCTTACGGAGCTTGAAGTTTGCTATATCCTTCTTAGAATAAGTAGCAACAGCCTTCTGTCCGGTAATTGCAGAAATCTCATTGATGGCTACGTCAACAATCTTCTTGTCCTGAGTAGCGTCACCCAGACCCTGGTTAACAACAATCTTCTTAAGTACAGGAACCTGCATCTTAGAAGTGTAGTTGAACTGCTTCTCAAGTGCCGGAGCGATTTGCTCGTTATACACTTTCTTTAATTGTGCTGTATCCATTATTTGATTTCCTCCCCTGACTTTTTAGCGATGCGAACCTTCTTGCCATCCTCGTTGATCTTGATGGCTACACGGGTGGCCTTGCCACTCTTAGGATCGATCAGACTTAAATTTGAGATATGTATGGGTGCCTCAATCTTGATGATGCCTCCCTGAGGGTTCTTGGCGCTCGGCTTTGTGCTCTTGGAAACCATATTCCAGCCTTCCACGATAGCCTTCTGCTCTTTAACCAAGACTTTGAGGACCTTACCCTTCTGACCTTTGTCCTTGCCAGCGAGGATGATTACCTCATCACCTTTCTTTATATGTAACTTCGTCATTACTTATTTACCTTTTAAAATTATTAAAGAACCTCAGGTGCGAGAGACACGACTTTCATGTTCACGGCACGGAGCTCACGTGCTACAGGACCGAAGATACGGCTGCCGCGGAGCTCACCGGCATTGTTCAGAAGCACACAGGCATTGTCGTCGAAGCGGATGTAAGAGCCATCAGCACGGCGTACTTCCTTCTTTGTGCGAACAACCAAAGCCTTTGATACTGCACCCTTTTTAACGTCACTTGTAGGAATAGCGTTCTTGATAGCGACTACTATGATGTCGCCCACGCTTGCATAACGGCGGCGGGTTCCACCTAACACGCGAATGCAGAGAGCCTCGCGTGCGCCGCTGTTGTCAGCTACTGTAAGTCTTGATTCAACTTGTATCATAATTACTTAGCTTTTTCGATTATTGAAACTAATCTCCACCTCTTAGTCTTAGAAAGAGGACGGGTCTCCATGATAAGCACTGTATCGCCTACATTTGCCTCATTCTTCTCGTCATGTGCATGATACTTCTTGGTCTTCTGCACAAACTTACCGTAGATCGGGTGCTTCTCCTTGAACTTGGATGCAATAACAATGGTTTTATCCATCTTGTTGCTGATAACGACACCCTGTCTTGTTTTTCTTAAATTTCTTGTTTCCATCTGGACCATTGTTATTTATTAAGTTCTCTCTGATGTAATTCAGTCTTCATACGTGCTATGTCACGACGAACGAGCTTAATCTGAGATGGGTTCTCCAGAGGAGTGATTGCATGGTTAAGCTTCATCTGGTGAAGTTTAGCAACCTCAGCGTCGATGCGCTCTTGGAGCTCTTTGGTCTCGAGTTCTCTAATTTCCTTGTTTTTCATCTTTCTTAAGCGTTTTTATCGTAATCACGTCTAACAACAAACTTTGTCTTAACAGGCAGTTTCTGAGCACCAAGGCGGAGTGCCTCCTTGGCAACGTCGAAAGGAACGCCCTCTACTTCGAAGAGAATGCGACCCGGTGTGACCGGAGCCACCCAACCAGCGGGATCTCCCTTACCCTTACCCATGCGGACATCGGCAGGCTTGCGGGTGATTGGCTTGTCCGGGAAGATGCGAATCCAGACCTGACCTTCGCGCTGCATGTAACGGTTGATGGCAACGCGGGCAGCCTCTAACTGTCGGCTGTCGAGCCACTTGGCGTCAAGAGTCTTGATGCCGAAGGAGCCGAAAGCCAGCTGTGTACCTCTGTGGGCGTTGCCTTTGTTGCCACGTCCATCTTGAGGTCTTCTATATTTTACTCTTTTTGGCTGTAACATGATGATTCCTTAATTTAACGGTTATTGTTTCTCTTGCGATTACCGCGACCACCGGGGCGGCCACCATTGTTACCACGTCCGCCATTGCCCTTCTCCTGAGAGAAGTTAGGAGCGAGGTCACGATTCTCGTAAACTTCGCCGCGGCAAATCCAGACCTTAATGCCCAGCAGGCCAACCTTTGTCAGGGCCTCAGCCTGGCAGTAATCGATATCGGCACGGAATGTGTGCAGTGGGGTACGACCCTCCTTGTACATCTCCTTGCGTGCCATTTCAGCGCCGTTCAGACGGCCAGTGATTTGAACCTTGATACCCTCGGCACCTGCGCGCATCGTGTTGGCGATAGCCTGCTTGATGGCGCGGCGGTAAGCAATCTTACCCTCCACCTGGCGAGCGATGTTGTTAGCAACGATTGTTGCGTCGAGCTCAGGTTTCTTCACTTCATAGATGTTAATCTGAATCTCCTTATCATAAAGTTTCTTCAGTTCTTCCTTCAGTTTGTCAACGTCTTGACCACCTTTACCAATAACGATACCCGGACGGGCAGTGCAGATGGTAATAGTCACCAGCTTCAGTGTACGCTCGATAACGATGCGTGACACCATAGCCTTCTCCAGACGCTTGTTCAGATACTTGCGGATTTGCTGGTCTTCAACCAGGTTGTCACCGAAGCTTTTACCTCCGAACCAGTTCGAGTCCCAACCGCGGATAATACCCAGGCGGTTGCTTATTGGATTAACTTTCTGTCCCATTCTGCTTATTAATTTTCTTCGTTAGGTTTAGTATCTACAAATACTGTCACGTGGTTGCTGCGCTTGCGGATGCGGTAGCCGCGGCCCTGTGGTGCCGGACGCATACGCTTCATTGTGACGCCTTCATCAACAAAGATACGAGTTACGAACAGCTCGCCGTCCTCGGCCTTGCGATCGTTCTTCGTCTCCCAGTTTGTGATGGCAGAGCGGAGCAGCTTCTCAACGTCGATGGCTGCCTTCTTCTTTGAGAATCGGAGTACGCCGAGAGCACGGTTCACTTCCATGCCGCGTACCATATCTACGACATAGCGCATCTTGCGTGGCGAAGAGGGAACCCCATTCAGCTTAGCAAAAGACAATGTCTTAAGGGCTTCTTTTCTATTTTCAGCCGCTAATCTTTTTCTTTTTCCCATTATTGTTCCTGTTTAAAATGGTTTCTTGCCCTGCATTATTTCTTATTACCTGCATGGCCGCCGAAGCGACGTGTTGGGGCAAACTCTCCGAGCTTGTGACCAACCATGTTCTCAGTAATGTAAACAGGGATAAATTTATTTCCGTTATGAACTGCAACAGTATGTCCCACGAAATCGGGGGAAATCATTGAAGCTCTGGCCCATGTCTTAACGACAGTCTTCTTGCCACTCTCATTCATTGCGAGAACTTTCTTCTCGAGCGACACGTTGATATATGGACCTTTTTTTAATGAACGACTCATAATTTACTTCAGTTTACTTTGTTATTTACTTGCTCTTGCAATAATGTACTTGTTAGAATGCTTCTTAGGTGCACGTGTCTTCAGACCCTTAGCATACAAGCCCTTGCGTGAACGTGGATGTCCACCGCTCTGGCGGCCTTCACCACCACCCATTGGGTGATCGTGTGGGTTCATTACAACACCGCGGTTGTGAGGACGACGACCCAACCAGCGTGAGCGACCAGCCTTACCAGACTGCTCGAGTGCATGGTCGGCATTACCTACAACACCAACAGTTGCCTTGCAGGCAGAGAGAATCTTGCGAGTCTCGCCTGAAGGAAGCTTAATCACACAATAACTGCCTTCACGAGAAGTAAGCTGAGCAAAGTTACCAGCCGAACGAACCAGTTTGGCACCCTGACCAGGACGAAGCTCAATGTTATGAACCACAGTACCTACAGGGATGTTAGCAAGAGGAAGAGCATTACCTACCTCAGGAGCAGCATCTGCGCCTGAAAGAAGCTTTGCACCTACCTCAAGTCCGTTAGGAGCAATAATGTAACGTTTTTCACCATCAGCATAGAAAAGCAATGCGATGCGAGCCGAACGGTTCGGATCGTACTCGATTGTCTTTACTGTTGCTGGAACACCATCTTTCTCTCGCTTGAAGTCGATGAGACGATACTTCCGCTTGTGACCGCCACCAATGTAGCGAACAGTCATCTTACCGGTGTTGTTTCGTCCACCGGTAGCGCGTTTTCCGAATACGAGAGACTTCTCTGGCACGGATGCAGTAATATCCTCGAACGTGCCAATAATCTTGTGTCTTTGACCCGGAGTAACGGGTTTTAATTTACGTACTGCCATTTCTTATTTAAATATTGCTATAAAAATCAATAGTGTCGCCCTCCTTAAGAGTAACGATTGCCTTCTTAAACGCTGCCTTCTGACCACGAATCAGGCCTGCCTTGGTATAGCGGCTTGAACGCTTGCCAGCGTAGCGCATCGTGTTTACGTCAACCACTGTAACGTTATACAGACTCTCAACCTCGCTCTTTATCTCGAGCTTGTTGGCCTCAGGTTTTACGATGAAGCCGTAGCGGTTAGGGCGCTTGTCTGTAATCTTGGTCATCTTCTCAGTAACCAATGGTTTGATTATAAATGCCATGTCTGTATCTCCCAATTACTTAGTTAAAACTTCGTCGATAGCCTGCAAAGAACTCTCAGCGATGACGAGAACGTCAGCGTTGAGAATCTTGTAAGTGTTGATTGCCGAAGCGGTCATCACTTCTGCTTTCTGCAAGTTACGAGCCGACAAATATACATTTTTCTCAACTTTTGGCAAAACGAGGAGTACCTTCTTGTCGTCAACTTTAAGATTTTTAGCAATGTTTATGAAATCTTTAGTTTTTGGAGCCTCCATAGAGAAGTCTTCAACAACGACAATAGCCTCTTCCTGAGCCTTGTATGAGAGAGCGCTCTTACGAGCGAGAACCTTCACTTTCTTGTTAAGCTTGAAACCGTAGTCACGTGGCTTCGGGCCGAATACGCGGCCACCACCCTTAAGCAGCGGAGAGTTGATGTCACCGCGACGTGCACCACCGCTACCCTTCTGACGGATGAGCTTGCGTGTAGAACCTGTGTGCTCGCTGCGTTCCTTAGCCTTTGCCGTACCCTGGCGCTGGTTAGCGAGGAACTGCTTCACGTCGAGATAAATGACGTGATCGTTAGGTTCAATTCCGAAGATAGATTCGTTTAACGTAACCTTTCTTCCGGTCTCCTGACCTTTGATGTCTAATACGTTAATTTCCATTACTTGTTAATTATTACGGTTGAACCATTGCAGCCAGCAACGCTACCCTTCACGATGAGAAGGTTGCTTTCTGGTAATACCTTTAACACTCTGAGGTTCTGGGTAGTAACCCTGTCACCTCCCATTTGGCCGCCCATGCGCATGCCCTTGAACACCTTTGCAGGGTAAGAACAAGCACCGATAGATCCCGGCTTGCGGGCGCGGTCGTCCTGACCGTGTGTACTCTGACCCACACCGCCGAATCCGTGACGCTTCATAACACCCTGGAATCCCTTACCCTTAGAGGTACCAACAACGTCAACAAAAGCTGCGTCGCTGAAGATTTCCACAGTGATGGTGTCTCCGAGGTTTAGCTCCTCGTCAAACTTGAACTCGGCCAAGTGGGCCTTTGGTGTCGTACCGGCCTTCTTGAAGATTCCCAGCATAGGCTTGGTAGTATTCTTCTCCTTAGCCTCGCCGAAACCTAACTGAACAGCCTTGTAACCGTCCTTTTCAACGGTCTTCACTTGAGTAACAACACAAGGGCCAGCTTCGATAACAGTGCACGGCACATTCTTACCGTCGGCACTGAAAACGGAAGTCATTCCGATTTTCTTTCCTAATAATCCTGGCATTTCTGTTAAAAATTAAATGATAATATTGTGAATTCTTTTCTTTTAAGTGCTTTCCTACACCGCTAACGCTCACACAACAGCACTTAAAAAAGAACTCCCCACTTCTTCCCACTTGAAGGTTAAGTTGTTCTAAATCAGCGTATTGATAGCGTCAAACCAGCGCAATACTCACTTTAGCGGATGCAAAGGTACACATTATTAATGACATCGGCAACTGCACATCCTTCAAAAACTAAACTTTTAAGATTTTTTATACTTTCAAACCGACGTCAAGCATAAAAAAGGGAGACGCATATCGTCTCCCACTCTTTTTCACCACTCTTGCACTTAGTCATCAATGTCGATAAGTACTCCTCGGTGGTTGAACTTCAATTCGATGTCGTTAGACAACTCAACCTCGAAGCCATAGCCCTTCCTTTCGATCTTGGTAACAACACATCCAGGGAAATGACCATTTACATAAGCACCGATTGACTCCGACATACAGTCACCAGGCATATTCCCCGTAGAATATGTTTCTATCTTCTTCAGGCTGCCATCCCTCCAGAACTCTATCTTCGTCCCGTCGTCCAGACGGCACTCATAAGAATCCCAGTCTCTCTCGGCATAGACGATACTCCTGCCCTTAAAATGATTATACACATAATTCTTTGACACTGCGGGAAGTTGTTCCACTGGTATTGGTATGTCATCTGCAAATGCAGCAGTTGACACCATCATGCACATAAGTGCTGCAAGAAATAACTTAATTGGTTTCATAGTCGTAAGGATTAAAAATTAAACATTTGTTCCTTTATCTCTGATGCAAAAATAAAGCGATTTCCCCTTGCTGCAATATATTATCGTGTTTTTCCGTTTAACTTGTTGAGACATATTGTGTAATTATAGACAAAACCGTGATAAAGCATAGATTTCTGTCGCAAAAGGATATGGAGAAAGTGAAAAGGATGCCTCATAACCATAAAAAAGGGAGACGCATATCGTCTCCCTTCCTTTTGGACCTCTTATGAACTTAGTCATCCATTCCTATCAGTGTGCCCTGATGGTTGAATTTCAGTTCGAGGTCGTTCGACAACTCAATGTCATAACCATAGCGCTCCTTTTCGATCTTGGAGATCATACAGTTGCCATAGTTTGTCTTTACATACTGCTTGATGACTGCAGGTACAAGTGCGGTTGGCACTGCGCTCATCCTGTTGCGGTCCACCTTTTTCCAATCGCCCTTGGAAGTAAACTCTATCTTTGTTCCATCATCCAGACGGCACTCGTAAGAATTCCAGTCCTTCTCTGCATAGAGGATTTTCTTTCCCTGGAAATTATTCGTTACAAACGTCTTAGCCGAAGCTGGAAGTTGTTCTACTGGTATTGGTCTGTCGTCTGCAAGTGCTACATTTGACACCATCATACATACAAACGCTACAAATAATGACTTGAAAGTTTTCATAATTCTTATATTTTTAAAATTATACATTTGTTTGTTTTTTCTGATGCAAAGATAGGAACAGTTTCTACTGCAACATAGAAATAATACTTTTTTTTGATTATGTTGTTGCGACTGAGGGCGACATTTGCGACATAAAAGGGAAAGTGCCTGAAAAACTGTCGCAAATAGGATTATCTAAGTGATACAATTCCCTTCCATGGGTGGAGACAAAAAAAAGAGGATACGCCTTTTGGCGCATCCTCTCTATGAAATGGTATGAATGAGTATTATACCTTGATTTCAACCTCAACACCACTTGGGAGGTCGAGTTTCATCAGCGAATCCACGGTCTTTGATGTAGCGCTATAAATGTCGATAAGACGCTTGTAGTCGCTCAGCTGGAACTGCTCACGTGCCTTCTTGTTGACGAAGGTAGAACGGTTCACGGTGTAGATACGCTTGTGAGTAGGAAGTGGAATAGGACCGCTAACGATAGCGTCTGTGGCCTTCACTGCCTTCACGATTTTCTCTGCTGACTTGTCAACCAACTTGTGGTCGTAGCTCTTCAGCTTAATTCTGATTTTCTGACTCATTGTGTAAAATTTAATAAATTAATAATTTAATAATTATAATGTAAATGGTGAGTCGCTAAAGAGTCATTTGCTCAGCGACTCCCATTCTTACATTTTATCATTTTTCGTTGCGCGAAGCGCTTATACGAGATCTACGCGACCCTTAATCTCCTCGAGCACAGCCTTGGCGATGCTTGAAGAAACAGGAGCGTGATGGTCATATTCCATAGAACTGGTAGCGCGTCCGGAAGTGATGGTACGCAGAGCGGTAACATAACCGAACATCTCTGCCAGTGGAACCATAGCCTTCACGATGCGTGCACCGCTGCGGGCCTCTTCCATTCCTTCTACCTGACCACGACGCTTGTTCAGGTCACCGATTACGTCACCCATGTTCTCCTCAGGGGTAACAACCTCAAGCTTCATCACTGGCTCCATGAGCACTGGACCTGCCTTAACGCATGCGTTCTTGTAAGCGCTGCGGGCTGCAAGCTCGAATGACAGCTGATCAGAGTCAACGGGGTGGAACGAACCGTCAATCAAAGTTACCTTCAGTGAGTCAACAGGATAACCACCGAGGATACCATTCTTCATTGCGTCCTCGAAGCCCTTCTGCACTGCAGGGATGAACTCCTTAGGAACGTTACCGCCCTTAACCTCGTTAACAAACTGCAGGCCACCGTTCTCCTTGATGTCCCAGTCGTCGTCAACAGGACCAACGTTAACAATGATATCAGCGAACTTACCGCGACCACCCGACTGCTTCTTGTAAACCTCACGGAGGTTAACCTCCTTGGTGATGGCCTCCTTATAGTTAACCTGTGGCTTACCCTGGTTACACTCAACCTTGAACTCACGCTTCAGACGGTCGATGATGATGTCGAGGTGGAGCTCACCCATACCAGAGATAACGGTCTGACCGCTCTGCTCGTCGGTATGTACGGTGAATGTTGGGTCTTCCTCTGCCAACTTGGCAAGACCATTGTCGAGCTTGGCGATGTCAGCCTGGCTCTTTGGCTCTACGGCGATAGAAATCACAGTGTCAGGGAATGTGATGCTCTCGAGGATGATTGGGTGATTCTCGTCACAGAGAGTGTCACCGGTACGGATATCCTTGAAGCCTACACCTGCGCCGATGTCACCAGCGTCGATGCTGTCCATTGGCTGCTGCTTGTTAGAGTTCATCTGGAACAGACGGCTCACGCGCTCCTTCTTGCCAGAACGTGTGTTGAAGACATAAGAGCCTGCCTCCACCTTACCAGAATAAACACGGAAGAACACCAGACGACCAACATATGGGTCGGTAGCAATCTTGAACGCAAGTGCTGATGTAGGATCATCCTCTGACGGCTTGCGGTCTTCCTCGTCGCCAGTGCTTGGGTTCTCACCTACGATAGCAGGTGTGTCAAGTGGTGACGGAAGGAATGCACAAACATAGTCGAGAAGAGTCTGAACACCCTTGTTCTTGAAAGAAGAACCACAGAGCATAGGAGTGCACTCCATTGCGAGAGTACCCTTGCGGATTGCTGCGATGAGTTCCTCCTCGGTGATTGAGTTAGGATCGTCGAAGAACTTCTCCATCAGAGCCTCGTCGAACTCAGCAGCGGCCTCAACGAGCTTGTCGCGCCACTCCTGTGCCTCGTCCTTAAGGTCATCGGGAATCTCATCAACCTCAAACTCTGCACCCTGGGTCTCGTCGTGCCAGATGATAGCCTTCATCTTCAGCAGGTCAACAACACCCTTGAAAGTCTCCTCCTGTCCTATAGGAATAACCAATGATACAGGATTTGCACCCAGAACATCCCTCATCTGCTGCAAAACGTCATAGTAGTTGGCACCAGAGCGGTCCATCTTGTTTACATAGCCCAGACGTGGCACGTTATACTTGTCTGCCTGGCGCCATACAGTCTCACTCTGAGGCTGCACACCACCTACTGCGCAGTATGTAGCGACAGCACCATCGAGCACGCGCAAAGAACGCTCAACCTCAGCGGTGAAGTCAACGTGTCCCGGAGTGTCGATAAGATTGATCTTGAACTGCTTGTCGTTATAATGCCAATAACATGTGGTAGCCGCAGAAGTGATGGTGATACCACGCTCCTGCTCCTGAGCCATCCAGTCCATGGTAGCTGCGCCGTCGTGAACCTCGCCCAGTTTGTGAGTCTTTCCAGTATAATAAAGGATTCGCTCAGACGTTGTCGTCTTACCGGCATCGATGTGAGCCATGATACCGATGTTGCGAGTCAAATGTAAATCTTGTTTTGCCATTGTATTTTCTATTTTTGCCCCCTAAGTTAGGGGGTTAGGGGTCTGAACATTTGCTCTCTCCCTTTTGTTTCATATTATCCTTAAATCTTTAAACCAAACAGAGGTCTGTGTTCAGACCCCCATCCCCCTGACTCAGGGGGCTAATATATTAGAAACGGAAGTGAGCGAATGCACGGTTAGCCTCAGCCATGCGGTGCATGTCCTCCTTACGCTTGAATGCACCACCCTGATTGTTGTAGGCATCCATGATCTCTGCAGCGAGCTTCTCTGACATGCTCTTGCCACCACGCTTGCGAGCGAAAAGGATAAGGTTCTTCATCGATACGCTCTCCTTGCGGTCAGGACGAATCTCAGTAGGTACCTGGAAAGTAGCACCACCGATACGACGACTCTTTACCTCCACCTGTGGGGTAATGTTGTCGAGTGCCTGCTTCCATATCTCCAGAGCGGGCTTCTCCTCGTTCTGCATCTTGGCAGCAACGATATCAAGTGCACCGTAGAAAATCTCATACGACGTGTTCTTCTTTCCGTCGTACATCAGATGGTTAACGAACTTTGACACCTTAGTGTCGTTGAATCTTGGATCCGGCAGGATCACACGCTTCTTTGGTTTTGCTTTTCTCATTTTATTATTTACTATTTACATTCTGCATGGGGCTGTTCTTTCTGTTCTTCAACGTCTTCTCCAAGACATTTACTCAACCTTTTCAACAATTGCCGACTTTCATCGGTTTTCCTCCAGCAAAACTAATTAAAATCTATATCTTTTTGGACGGTAACGTCCGTCTCGACGTTTCTTTAAAACGGGGCCAGCCCCAAGCCATCTCCGGCTTTAGCCTGGCCACCGGTCTTTTTTACTTCTTCTGCTTTGGACGCTTAGCACCATACTTTGAACGGCGCTGTGTGCGGTTTGCTACACCAGCGGTATCAAGAGTACCGCGAACGATGTGATAGCGCACACCTGGAAGGTCCTTAACACGGCCACCGCGAACGAGCACGATAGAGTGCTCCTGCAAGTTGTGGCCTTCTCCTGGAATGTAAGAGTTAACCTCTTTCTGGTTTGTAAGACGCACACGCGCAACCTTGCGCATTGCGGAGTTAGGCTTTTTAGGAGTCGTAGTGTAAACACGTACGCAAACGCCACGACGCTGTGGGCATGAGTCCAAAGCGGGTGACTTGCTCTTGTCTACGAGCACCTTTCTGCCTTTTCTTACCAATTGTGAAATTGTAGGCATTGTTTTACTTTTTTTGAATTATATATTTATTTTCGTTATTTTCAGCACGTTACGGACTTCCACTTACAAACAATCCGTTTTGGGGTGCAAAGGTACAAAGAATATTCCTAAACACCTAATAATATATAACGGGAATTATCCCGCGACAACATTATTTAACAAATTATAACTGTTAGTTGACGAGTTGACAAGTTGACGAGTTGACAAGTTATATCTTTAGGTAACAAGAATGCAAGTAAAAAGTTGACGAGTTGACAAGTTGACGAGTTGCTTGAACTGTATATAGTTCCTGAAGCCAAAGCAATTAACTCGTCAACTTGTCAACTCGTTTACTTGTCAACTAAAATCACGCCTCCGGCTTTCCGTTGCCGAACGGGGCGATGGTGCGAGGCTGCTGGTTCGGTATCTGAATCTTTCCGAACTGCGACTCATAGCGCATGATGTTCTCCTGCAGTGCCATGAGCAGACGCTTGGCATGCTCTGGAGCAAGAATCACGCGACTGTTGATACGTGCCTTGGGAACACCAGGAACGATCCGGGCAAAGTCAAGAACAAAATCACTGCTTGAATGTGTTATCACAGCGAAATTTGCATACTGGCCCTGAGCCACTTCCTGTGGCAACTCCACCTGGAGCCCACCCTGCTGGTTGTTGTTCTGATTGTTATCTGCCATATCTATTGAATTTTGAATTTCGAAGGTTGAAGGTTGAAGGTTGAGAGTTGAGAGTTGAAGGATAGATGAATTATTCTAACTCCATAACTCCTAATTTCTAATTCCTAACTCCTAACTCCTAATTTAAATTTTGTACTTCTCCGCCTGCGCCTTAATAAGTTCCTGGTCATCAAAGTAATTTATGCGCATAGCCTCGCGAACCTCGTGGAGTGTCTGTGCTGCCACCTCGCGGGCTTTCTCCGAACCACGCTTCAGTATGTTATATACCTCGGGGATGTCCTGCTCAAACTCATGGCGACGTTGACGGATAGGTTCCAACTGCTTGTTAAGAACCTTTGTAAGGAACTTCTTGCACTTCATGTCACCGAGACCACCCTTACGGTAGTGTTCCTTCAGTTCTTCAAGACACTGATAGTCTGGCCAGAACTCAGCAAAGTCCTCATCGCTGCAGAAAGCATCAAGGTAGGTGAACACGCAGTTGCCCTCCACATGTCCCGGGTCTTCCACGCGCAGGTGCTGTGGGTCAGTGTATGCCATCTTCACCTTCGCCTCCACCTCCTTCGCAGAGTCAGAGAGGTAGATGCAGTTACCGAGACTCTTCGACATCTTAGCGTTGCCGTCGATACCCGGCAGACGCATGCATGCCTTGTTGGTGGGCAGCATTATCTGCGGCTCCACAAGCACCTCGCCGTATGTCTGGTTGAAACGGCGCACTATCTCGCGGCACTGCTCCAGCATCGGCTCCTGGTCCTCACCAGCAGGTACTGTCGTCGCCTTGCAGAAAGCGATGTCGGCAGCCTGGGAGATAGGATAAGTAAAGAATCCCACTGGTACACCCTGGCCGAAGTCCCTCATCGCCAACTCTGTCTTCACCGTAGGGTTACGCTGCAGACGCGCCACGGTGACGAGATTCATAAAATAAACGGTAAGCTCAGCGAGCTCAGGAATCATCGACTGTATAAAGAGAGTCACCTTTTCCGGATCGAGACCCACCGAGAGGTAGTCGAGAGCCACCTCGATAATGTTCTGGCGCACCTTCTCAGGATTGTCAGCATTATCTGTGAGTGCCTGGACATCAGCGACAAACACATACATCTTATCGTAGTCGCCCTCGTTCTGCAACTCCACGCGACGGCGCAATGATCCAACGTAATGACCCAAATGCAAGCGACCAGTAGGACGGTCGCCAGTAAGAATAATCTTTCCCATAATAACGATTGATAAATTTGGATGCAAAGGTAATTAAATAAAATGAAATACCAAAATGCGGTCGCCGCAAATTAACGTTAACTCTCCGCAAATACTCGCGAATAAAACGATAATTCTGACATAAAGACATGTTTAGACAGAAAGACAAAAAGTATTACGATTCCCCTAATTCCATACACTTGGTAAAGAAGTCCCCCCCAGGGGGGATTAAGGGGGGCTTCTCTGCGGGAGAGGGGAAGGGGGTGAGGCTGTTTTCTCTGTTTTTTGCCCATGTCAGTATGTAGAGCCTCGGGAAGAGGCGAAGATGCAAAACAGAAGTTTTTATCTGGAAATACATTTCCAAGGAGAAACAGCTGGATTGTATCTTATAGTGCAGTAAGCACACATACTGACATGGGAGTTCTTTTAGGTTTTTTGTATCCATATTTGCGTATGATTCGTGTCTATTCGCAGAGGAAAAATCACAATTTATTGTGAAAATGCTTGGAAGATAAAAAGAAAAACACTACTTTTGCAGAAAAATCACAATAGACTGTGAATACGAAAGAAATAGGACGCGTTATAAAGACCAGACGCCAGTCGCTGGGGGTAAACCAACAGACACTGGCAGATCTGTCTAATATCGGTATCAACACCTTGGTCGCTATAGAGCGCGGTCAGGGCAACCCTAAGTTGGAGACCCTGTTGGCAATTCTCGACACACTGGGTTTGCAGATGGACATACATTTATGATAGTTGAATAAGGAATGAGACAGTGCGAGGTATATATTAATAAGGTGAAGGCAGGAATACTTACCGAGACGGATGACAACAGGTATGTTTTTCTGTATGACGGGGCGTATCTGGAGAGTCCTGATAGCACGCCGGTAAGCCTCACAATGCCGTTGAGGCAGGATCCTTATTGTTCCGACTCCCTTTTTCCATTCTTCTTTAACATGCTTTCAGAGGGAGAGAACCGCCACGTGCAGGCGCAGCTGCTTCATCTGGATCCTGAAGATGATTTCGGTATCATGCTTGCCACAGCACAGTGTGACACCATCGGTGCGGTAACCATTAAACCAATTTGACGAATATGGAACAAGTAAAACGCTGCCCGTCAACGTTGGCCTATGGCTATTCCAGCTATTGTCCGTATGCCGTCAAAACAGTGTTTGGCGGTATACCTGTCTCTCACATCCTCACTTTCGACAGTCCCTCGTCAGAAGAGCGGGAGGCCCGTGAGGCCATGAACAACCAAGGACGCATATCACTGTCGGGAGTACAACCCAAATTCTCCATGATTATAGGCGATGACAATACCTTACGCTATACCCATGAAGGAGAGCAAGGGCGCTATATCATGAAACCAGCCCCAACGTCATATCACATTTTCGAGAAGCAGTATTGTGCTGCCAATGAGCATCTGACCATGCAGATAGCATCACAGGTGTATGGAATCGAGACGGCTCCTAATGCAATGGTGTTTTTCAAGAATGGCGAGTCTGCTTATATAACGCGGCGCTTTGACTTCGACGGCGACAACAAACTTGCACAGGAGGATTTCGCCTCGCTGATGGGACTCACGAAGGCCAATGGAGGCAGCGAGTATAAATATACCAACGGCAGCTATGAGGAATGTGCGGAAATCATCAACCGTTATGTCAAGGCAGCACGGATAGACATCATGCGCCTTTTCCAGATAGTGCTTTTCAACTTCATAACACTTAATGATGATGCCCACCTGAAGAACTTCTCTCTTATCCACCGCGATGGAGAATATCGTCTGGCACCTTCCTATGACCTCATGAATACCTCGCTTCACTTGGCGACACCACGTATATTTGCCCTCGACCATGGTCTTTTTAGAGAAGGTATGGTAATGACTGACACCCATACTGTTGACCGAGGCGATTTCGTGGAGTTTGGAAGGCACATAGGACTGACAGAGCGTGTCATCAGTCGCCAGATTGATTTTTTTGCAACAGAGCACCCCAAGACATCGGAGTTGATAACAGCCTCGTTCCTTTCAGAGTCATTAAAAAATAGATACCTAAACGGGATGAGACAACGTTGCATAATGCTTCAGTAGACAATTCCCTGTTTACAGTTTACAAAAGCCCTGTCCCTCCCCTACGGGGGGAGGATAGGAGGGGGCCAGAAAAAAACTGGGGCACATCTTAATAGGAGTGCCCCAGTTCTCATACTTATTGTGAATGATGATTATACTTCATCATAAATCACGTCATCGTCCCAGTCCTTACTACGGTTACCACCACCGCCAGTACCCTGACCATGACCGCCATACGGGTCAATATCGGGATCGTTGTAGTCCATTACTGAAGGAGGCAATATCTTTCCATCCTTAACATCAACAGGACCACCGCCGAGGTTACGTGCCGACTCACTCTTTGAGAGCATAACCGATTCCATTTTGCAGGTCACAGCAACCATTTCCGGTTTGATATATATGCGTTTCATTCAGATATTTCCTTTCTCAATTATTTAACAACATATTTCTTTCCGTTCACGATATAGATGCCCTTTGCGAGTCCCTTCAGTGAGTTACCCATATAAACACCATTTGCATTGTAGATATGCAACTCTTCGTTAACAGGAGTCTCTATCAATTCACTGATTCCGTTTACCTCAGAATACTCAGAGTAGTTTGTGGCACCGAAGTCCATGGTAAACTGCTTTGCACCAGCGACACCCGAACCTACTGGGAAGTCATCGCAATCAACATAATCAGTAACGTTGTCGGTCTTGTTGTTAGGATTGAATACCCAACGTGCCGGGTCGTTCATTGACGTAGCTTGGTGAATTTCCAAATCTGTGTCGAAGTTCGGGCAGATGATACCTGTCTCGTTGTTCCAGTTCCAACCATCCTTATCAAGTACGTGACTGTACCAGAAAGTAGCGCGATTCTTCTCGCTGTCCCAACCAAGGAAGTAGCAGTACTGCGGCATAGCAGACTTGTATAATGTTCCGACAAATGTATATTGGAAATCATCGGAAACCTTATAGTTCACATTCTTGCCATTATACTTTATCGTTCCTCCACTGTTATATGTGAATGACGAACCGTCCTTGTTAGTAATAATCTTGCTATCTACAGTGTTTTCTGAAACAGCACCTGTAGCATCGTAACCCACAACGAATGCAGGAACAGTGTATTCACCGTTATAAATCATCTGGAACTGCTTACCGGCAGAAATATCCTGAGAATCCTTCAGACGCTGGTAAAGGTCGGGGTCCTGATTCTTATAAATGTCGAACTGGCGTATGAAACTACCAGATTCTGCCACCAAGTTCGGACGAATCAGATAAGGAACACCTGCATGCAAGATTACTGGGTCATCAGCCAATTCTGAGGCACTCCACTTAACCTGTTCACTGATTGTACCATGTACAATGCCTTCACCCTCTCCCATTTGCTCTTTATATTCCATGAGGTTCTTCGAGAACATAAGGGTAATCTTCTGGTTTTCCACATCACGGATTACGTACATCAGCTTGCTCAGATATGGAATCTTCTTTTCAAATCCCTGACGGTCGTAACCGAAGAACTTGATCAGGTCTGAGTACTTCAGGTCGTAAGGCTCGCAGATTGTCCACCAGTCGTTATCGCTAATCCAAGAACGCAGCGGCTCAAATGGAATCTTAGAGTTATGAGCAGTAGCTGCCAGCACGAACTGATGCCAACCACGGTAGTCGTTCTGTTTGCTATAGGTAATCTCAGTAGCAGATACGTAATCTTCAGTACCAGGACAATAGCGAGGCTCGGTGCTTTCGTCTATATCTGCATTGAAGAGACGATAAGAGCCAGCTATGTAGTTCTTCGTATAATGCTGCACACCGTCATCGTCTGGGCTGACAGCCGTTCTATAACTTAAGGCATAGCGGGTCTCACCAGCATCGGTGGCTGCATCGTATACATGATATGTACCTGCTGGAGTTCTGCTATACAGCTGGTCATTGACACCTGTGAAATAGTCTGTAACTTCTGATGAATAGAGAGCAAAAGACTCACTTATCTTATACAAATCATTTTGGTGGTCATTAACATCATTGGTAGATGTACATTGCGCATAACCTGTTATCGTTCTGCTGTAATGGTCACCATTATTCCATTGTTCTTCAAATTGTGTTTGGAACCAAGTAGGAACTGTTTGACTTGTATAATAATTTCCATAAATATTGACATATTCACCATTGACATTATCTACAACATAATCAGCAATGGGATAGTAATATTGTGTAACATCATAATTACCATATATTTCAGCAGGTGCAGCCGTTTTTGCGAACGGATGATAGTACGTACCATTTGCATCCTCAACATAGTTGAAGTCCTGCACGTAGTTGCCAGTTGCACTCTCGGTATATTGACGAACTAAATCGCCAGAAGGATCTTCATCATAAGTATAGTCCTGAACATAGATTCCATCATTACAAGAATCATATCCTTCCACCTGCTTGCGGCTATAACGCTCAAGTGCATCGTCAGCAGAACCTGCATACTCACGGAATTGCAGTGCATTTACAAAGTTTGGAGCGGTTCCAGTTGTAGTCATTTCCAACACATAGGCTCCATTGTCGTCACGGACATAGACGTAGTTCGACGTGGTGGATACTGCTTTCGGATAGAGTTGATAGTCACGTCTTTGCAAAGTCCAGTAGTCTGCCAAATCGGATGGTTTCGTGTATCCACCGGGCTGATTGAGATCGCTCATAGTAACATCGTAGAACGTATTATTCGCCTTGACAAAATCAGGATCTTCATCGGGGTTGTTGGTGTAGAAATTATTAGCTATACCCTGACCGTTCGAAGTGTCATGTCCATCGGTTCCGCAGATATCGCCATACCATCCACCTGCTGTTCCCAATGTCTTTTCATTGTTGTACCAAGTTCTTTCGGTATTCCATGCACCCCACAGATAACCATAGGTTCCCTGAGCGTGAGCCGTCTCAAACTCGGTCTGTGTGGGGAAGTAAAGCATATTGCCGTTACCATCGCGCTCACCTGTTGCGATGTTGTAGTCACGTGAAGGATCAGTGTAGCGCTGTGTCTGAGGTGTACCAGTAGTACGCGGATAGTGCAGCACAGCCATCATCTGATAACCACTCATAGTATATGCATCGCGAGTAATGATTTTCACACCATCCTCTTCTTTGATGGCATCATTAGCAATCGTGTTGTTGGCATGATAAAGCACACTATTAAATCCATCCACATGGCACTCAGGTGCTGTTTCGTTGAGCACATACACATCCCTTACATTAACAGATGAAGCAAATGCATGACGCTCAATCAGTCGAAGGTTTGGCGGCAGGGTAATGGTGCCGTAAGTAAAACTATTGTTATCACCATCCTCGAAGTCAATATTCTCTGGGTCTGTGGGGTCTGGGTTAACCTTATACTTCAGCGTGACATTGTCGCCATCCACGAAGTATGCACCGTTGTCATACTTTGTCGTAGCATCGGGACCAGTAGTCCAGACATAATTAATCGTCGTACCAGAACCAGCAAATGCACGAGTCTTGATATATTCAATGTTACCAGGGATGCAGATCTGATGGAGATAGCCACTGTTAATGTTCAAATAATCGGCAGGTACTGTCTTAAAGCGTGGGTCTTCTGGCATCCATACCTCACGAAGGAAAGTTACCTGAATACCACAATAGCCCACAACGATGTCGGTTGCATACTCATCAGGAACGTATCCGTCTTTAAGGTCGATTACATAAATCTGGTTACAACCTTGAAGAGCTCCTTTCTGGGCTCCACCAGAATAGAGTAAGCCACCCTCTGTGTTCTTGTTTGCACCTGTAGCAAGTGGAGCATTTTCATCGGCAATGCCGTTGATGATGTAGTGTCCGTTCTCGTCATAATTACCTTGATTAGAGATATCCTTTGCACAGAAGTTACCCATCACGTGGAGATAACGCAGACGCGAGCAATCGCCACCACCAAGATATACTTTGTTTCCTAACGTTGCAGGATCCTCTGATTCCATGTTTCCATCTGGTCTTTTCTTTATGAAATAGGTACGCTGGATACCATCTGCCAAAGAACCAGCCTCATCTATATAAGCAATCAGTGTGGCATCGCCACCTTCACCATTATTAGCTCCTGCCTTTGTATCGCTGGTGCTAAAACAAACCTTGAACGCAGCGTTGTTCTTGTAGGCCTCGCCTAAAGTCTTCACCTGCTGTTTCGTCAAGTCATAAGGCAGGATGATGTAGCTGACATAAGAATTGCTAAACGAATAATCTGTCAGTTTTGCCCTAGTAAGATTAATGGTGTTTACATTCAGCCCGTTTAAAGCTGTAATGTCTTCAGAGCTAAGGGTAACAATTGCATCAGGTCCCTCAGTTTCAAGAAGAAGATACTGGAAAGATTTACCGGAATTCTGAGCTTCAGCAATGGCAGCACTCAAATGACCAGTTTGACCAATCTTAATCTTTAATACGGTTTCTGTTCCTGCACTGGTACCTTGGTCGTACTCAACCTTGTACTCATCACCAGGAGCCGCCCATGTCCCTATCGAACACATGAGCATCACAAAGAACAATAAAAGTTTTCTTTTCATCATAAACTATTTGTTAGTACTGTAATAATCTAGTATAGGCTGCGACAATGTCGCCGTTTGATTGCGTTGTATTGGCACGTAGTTTGAGTCGTTAAGTATAATTGCTCGCACGTACCTTATATATATTATGTTGGCAGTATGGAAAGGAATAGTTTTTATGTCTTGAATAATAACGCTTATGGGAATTGCGATATATTCATCTACCCCAAATACTGTCTCTTTTGGTCTTCAATAAGTTTCAAATATACAAATCGGTTGCAAATGTACAAAGTTTAATTTAAACTGAAAAGCAAATCGAGGAATAAATATCAATTTATAGATTAATTAACATTTATTTAACGAACGGCAACGTTTTTATAAAAAAACATAACAATTCTTCCTCCGATAAATACCTTTACTCCTCCGCTAATTATCGCTAATTACACGCAAATATATATTATCTTATTAGCGTGGAGACTTTTTAACGTAAATGACCGTGAATAATACGTCAATAACCGGAAATAATTAATGTATATTTACGTTTCATTTACGACAATTTACGTTTTCTCCGCTAATTAAAAATAACAAAAACATTAAAGAACTCCCATGTCAGTATGTAAGTGCTTAAAGCACTATAAGATTCAACCCAGCTGTTTTTCCTTGGAAACGTATTTCCAGATAAAAACTTCTGTCTTGCATCTTCGCCTCTTCCCGAGGCTCTACATACTGACATGGGCAAAAAAAAGAGAAAAAGCCCCTCTCTGCGGGAGAGGGGATGGGGTGAGGCTTTTTGCAAAAATATACATGTTAAACAAGCATATTAATACTGTTTTAAACGCTGTTTCTAAGTCATTTATATCGAATGGGTTACAAAAGGCATAAAAAACGGGGAACAAAGTTAATAACATTGTTCAACAAAGTTAATAAGATAGTCGAACAAAGTTAATAACATTGTTAAGCGATTTGATATCTCTTGCAAAATGGTTAGCGACAAAGCATCATATAAGCGTATATTCATGCGGCTCCCTCCTATCCTCCCCCGTAGGGGAGGGACTTTTTCTCTTTTTTTGTAAATTAAGTGATTTCAACGAATTCTATGTAGGGGCGAACCCCTGTGTTAGCCCGTATTGTCACAATAATTCATGTTCTCACGTTATCTTCTGTTCATTTGGGCTAACACGGGGGTTCGCCCCTACAATTCTAAACGTAAAACATGTTTTTGTCTTTATGTCTAAAACATGTCTTTATGTCTAATAAAAAAAGGAGACAACTACATGTAGCTGTCTCCTTTAAATATTTGAGTGAATAAAAAACTCTTGTTATGGAGTTATTCCTCCTCTTCTTCCTTCACTGCGAAGTCGAGAACATTCTTCTTGTTGGCCTGCATGCGCTCGTAGTCCTCGCGCGAACCAACAACGAGTTTGTCGAACTCGCGGAGTCCGGTACCAGCAGGTATCAGGTGACCGCAGATAACGTTCTCCTTCATTCCGTCGAGGTAATCTATCTTTCCGCGGATGGCTGCCTCGTTGAGCACCTTCGTGGTCTCCTGGAATGATGCGGCTGACATGAAGCTCTTTGTCTGCAGTGCG
Source organism: Prevotella sp. (assembly GCA_017554105.1). Taxonomy (GTDB): domain Bacteria; phylum Bacteroidota; class Bacteroidia; order Bacteroidales; family Bacteroidaceae; genus Prevotella. Next base: position 199,520 of record JAFZIY010000026.1, read on the forward strand.
GCACGGGTAATACCCTGGAGAATCTGCGTTGAGGTAGCAGGCACGGCATCACGCACCTGAACGGTACGCAGGTCGCGGCGCTTCAGCATAGAGTTCTCATCGCGCAGTTTACGAGCAGAGATAATTTGTCCTGCGTGGAGTGTCTCGCTGTCGCCTGGGTCCTCAACATACTTCTTACCCCAGATACGGTCGTTCTCCTCTGCGAAGTCAAGTTTGTCAACAATCTCCTGCTCAAGGAATGTGGTGTCGCCTGGGTCGTTGATCTGCACCTTGCGCATCATCTGACGTACGATGATCTCGAAGTGCTTGTCATTGATCTTCACACCCTGCAGACGATAAACGTCCTGCACCTCATTAACGATGTATTCCTGCACTGCGGTAGGACCCTTGATGGCAAGGATGTCGTTAGGAGTGATGACACCATCGGAAAGTGGTGTACCAGCGCGAACGGCGTCGTGCTCCTGTACCAGTATCTGCTTAGAGAGTGATACGAGGTACTTACGCAGTTCTCCTGTCTTTGAAGTGATGATGATCTCGCGGTTACCACGCTTCACCTTACCCATTGTCACCTCACCGTCGATTTCGGAAACCACAGCAGGGTTGCTTGGATTACGAGCCTCGAAGAGCTCGGTTACACGTGGAAGACCACCGGTGATATCACCACCCATATTCACGGTACGCGGTATCTTGACAAGGGTGGTACCCGTTGCCACTGTCTGTCCGTCCTCTACGATAACGTGTCCTCCCACAGGGAAACTGTATGTTCCAACAACATTGCCATTGGCATCGATGATGTCACAGGTAGGAACGCGGGTGTGGTCTTTCGACTCTATGATGATCTTCTCTGTCAGACCCGTTGTCTCGTCGGTCTCAGCCTTATACGTAGTACCCTCGATAACGTTCTGGAAACGCAGTGTACCTGCATATTCGGTAACGATAACGGCGTTGAATGGGTCCCACTTAGCGATGAGGTCACCCTTCTTCACCTCTGTCTTGTTCTCGAAGTAGAGAGAAGAACCGTATGGCACAGGCATGGTAGAGAGTTGTATTCCTGTATTAACATCGATGAAGCGCACCTCAGCGAGTCGGCTCACTACCATCTGACAGTTTACCTTACCGTTCTCACCATTCTCCTCGAATGGTACGGTACGTATTTCCTCGAACTCAATACGGCTGTCACTCTTTGCCACGATACTTGCGTTAGCGGCAGCGTTACCTGCCACACCACCGGCGTGGAACGTACGAAGTGTAAGCTGTGTACCCGGCTCACCGATAGCCTGAGCAGCGATGACACCGACAGCCTCACCCTTCTGTACCATGCGCTGGGTAGCGAGGTTACGTCCGTAACACTTCATGCAGACACCCTTCTTGCTCTCGCAAGTGAGCACTGAACGAATCTCGACCATCTCGATAGGAGACTCCTCGATGGCACGTGCTATAGGCTCGGTGATTTCCTCACCGGCACCTACGAGAAGTTCACCTGTGTTAGGATTGGTGATGTCGTGAACAGAAACACGACCGAGGATGCGCTCATAGAGAGTAGAGATAACCTCCTCACCGTTCTTCAACTCGGTGCACTCCAGTCCGCGCAATGTGCCGCAGTCCTCTTCTGTGATGATGACGTCGTGGCTTACATCGACAAGACGACGGGTAAGATAACCAGCGTCGGCAGTCTTCATAGCGGTGTCGGCAAGACCCTTACGGGCACCGTGAGTAGAGATGAAGTACTCGAGCACTGACATTCCCTCCTTGAAGTTAGAGAGAATAGGGTTCTCAATGGTACCACGTCCCTCAGCACCTGCCTTCTGTGGTTTTGCCATCAGACCACGCATACCTGCGAGCTGCTTGATCTGGTCCTTAGAACCACGGGCACCGGAGTCGAGCATCATATATACGGCGTTGAAGCCCTGGTCGGCCTCGGTCATCTGCTTGAGCAAGATGTCACCAAGACGGTTGTTGACGTGAGTCCAAGTGTCGATAACCTGGTTGTAACGCTCGTTGTCGGTGATGAATCCCATGTTATAGTTGTCCTTGATGGCCTGCACTTCATCGTTACCCTTCTGCACCAGTTCTTCCTTCTCCTTCGGGATGATGATGTCGTCGAGGTTGAATGAGAGTCCTGCAAGGTATGCCATACGGTATCCGAGGTTCTTGATTCCATCGAGGAACTCGCATGCCTCAGCAAAACCTACCTTGTTGATAACGTCGGCAATGATGTCGCGGAGCGACTTCTTGGATATCACCTTGTTCACGAAGCCCACCTCGTCAGGTATGATACCGTTGACGATGACACGGCCAACAGATGTCTCAACCATGTGGTTGATGAAGTTTCCATTCTCGTCGATGTCCTTTACGACAACCTTAACCTGAGAGTGGAGGTCGCACTTGCCCTCGTTGTTGGCGATGATTGCCTCTTCAGGACCGTAGAACGTGAGTCCCTCACCCTTTGCACCCGGACGTATCTTAGTGATGTAGTAGAGTCCGAGCACCATGTCCTGTGAAGGCACGGTGATAGGTGCGCCATTGGCAGGGTTAAGGATATTGTGGCTCTGAAGCATCAGCAACTGTGCCTCGAGGATAGCCTCATTGCTCAGTGGGAGGTGAACAGCCATCTGGTCACCATCGAAGTCGGCATTGAACGCAGTACATGCCAATGGGTGCAACTGGATTGCCTTACCCTCGATGAGCTTTGGCTGGAATGCCTGAATACCGAGACGGTGAAGTGTAGGAGCACGGTTGAGGAGCACTGGGTGTCCCTTCATTACGTTCTCGAGGATGTCCCAGATCACCGGTTCACGGCGGTCAACAATCTTCTTTGCACTCTTCACGGTCTTCACGATACCGCGCTCGATGAGCTTGCGGATAATGAATGGCTTGTAAAGTTCGGCAGCCATGAGTTTAGGCAGACCGCACTCGCCCATCTTCAACTCAGGACCTACAACGATTACCGAACGTGCAGAATAGTCAACACGCTTACCGAGGAGGTTCTGACGGAAACGTCCCTGCTTACCCTTGAGGGAGTCAGACAGTGACTTGAGAGGACGGTTGCTGTCGCTCTTCACTGCTGAAGACTTGCGTGAGTTGTCGAACAATGAGTCGACAGCCTCCTGCAACATACGCTTCTCATTACGGAGAATCACCTCAGGAGCCTTTATCTCAACGAGTCTCTTCAGACGGTTGTTACGGATGATGACACGACGGTAAAGGTCGTTGAGGTCGGATGTGGCGAAACGACCACCATCCAGCGGAACAAGCGGACGCAACTCTGGAGGAGTGACGGGGATAATCTTCAGGATCATCCACTCCGGCCTGTTGATGTCCTTGCTCTGACGGAAAGCCTCAACCACCTGCAGACGCTTCAGTGCCTCAGTCTTACGCTGCTGTGAAGAGTCGGTATTGGCGAGGTTGCGCAGTTCATAGGAGAGTGAGTCGAGGTCGAGACCCTGAAGCAGGTCGTAGATAGCCTCTGCACCCATCTTGGCAATGAACTTGTTTGGATCGGAGTCCTCAAGATACTCGTTGTCCCTTGGAAGATTGTCCACGATGTTTATGTACTCGTCTTCTGAAAGGAGGTCGAACTTATGAGAACCTACTACCTCGTCTCCCTCGGCATCCTTCTTTCCTTCCATCACACCTGGCTGAATCACTATGTACTTCTCATAATATATCACAGCGTCAAGTTTCTTGGTAGGAACGCCAAGGAGATAGCCAATCTTATTGGGCAGACTGCGGAAATACCAGATATGTGCCACTGGCACCACCAGTTCGATGTGTCCGGTGCGCTCACGGCGAACCTTCTTCTCGGTCACCTCGACACCACATCGGTCACACACGATGCCCTTGTAACGGATACGCTTATACTTGCCGCAACCGCACTCATAGTCCTTGGTAGGACCGAAGATGCGCTCACAGAAAAGACCGTCACGCTCTGGCTTGTATGTACGATAGTTTATTGTCTCTGGCTTGGTAACCTCGCCATAACTATTTTCAAGGATTTCCTCCGGCGAAGCAAGACCGATGGTAATCTTCGTAAAATTATTCTTTATCTTTGAATCTTTCTTGAAAGCCATATTTCTGAATTGTCAATTATCAATTATCAACTATCAATTAACATTAGTCGAGGGTTACACTGAGACCAAGACCGCGGAGCTCATGGAGGAGCACGTTGAGTGACTCAGGAATACCTGGAGTAGGCATTGCCTCGCCCTTAACGATTGCCTCGTAAGCCTTGGAACGGCCCACAACATCATCAGACTTGATGGTCAGGATTTCCTGAAGCACATGGCTGGCACCGAATGCCTCGAGTGCCCAAACCTCCATCTCTCCGAAACGCTGTCCACCAAACTGTGCCTTACCACCGAGAGGTTGCTGAGTGATGAGAGAGTACGGACCGATGGAACGTGCGTGCATCTTGTCTTCCACCATGTGTCCGAGCTTAAGGAAGTAGGTGATACCAACGGTAGCAGGCTGGTCGAAGCGCTCTCCTGTCTCACCATCATAGAGATGGGTTGAGCAGAGACGTGGCAGTCCTGCCTTGTCGGTCCATTCCTGCAGGTCCTCAAGCTTAGCACCGTCAAAGATTGGTGTAGCGAACTTCACACCGAGACGCTTGCCGGCAGCACCGAGGATAGCCTCGAAAATCTGACCAAGGTTCATACGTGAAGGCACACCCAGAGGGTTAAGTACCAAGTCAACAGGACGACCATCCTCAAGGAACGGCATGTCTTCCTGACGTACCACCTTGGAAACGATACCTTTGTTACCGTGGCGACCGGCGAGCTTGTCACCCACACCGATCTTACGTTTCTTGGCAACATACACCTTAGCCATCTGAAGGATTCCTGATGGCAGCTCGTCACCGATAGAGATGGCGAACTTACGGCGTTTGTTCTCTGCATCAAGCAGCTTATACTTCTTGATGTAGTTCATGATAAGAGCCTGGATGAGCTGGTTCTTGTGCTCGTCATCGGTCCAGTTGTTGCTCTGGATTCCGTCGTACTCAAGATTCTTCAGCACGGCAACGGTAAACTTGCTGCCCTTGGTGATTATCTCGGCTCCTGTATAGTCGGTAACGCCCTGTGACACCTTGTCCTCGGTGAGTGACATCAGTTTGTCAACGAGGATGTCCTTCAGGTCGTCTATCTTTGCCTCATACTCTTCGTCTATCTTAGCGAGGATAATCTTATCCTGCTGCTTCGACTGACGTGTCTTGATGGCACGTGAGAAGAGTTTCTTGTCGATGATGACACCGCTGAGCGATGGGTTAGCCTTCAGTGAAGAGTCCTTCACGTCACCAGCCTTGTCACCGAAGATGGCACGGAGGAGCTTCTCCTCTGGCGATGGGTCGCTCTCTCCCTTAGGAGAAATCTTACCGATAAGGATGTCGCCCGGCTCAACGCGTGCACCGACACGGATAATACCGTTGTCGTCGAGGTCTTTTGTTGCTTCCTCGCTTACGTTTGGAATGTCAGCAGTGAACTCTTCCATACCACGCTTTGTCTCACGAACGTCAAGAGAATACTCGTCAACATGAACTGAAGTGAGTACATCGTCGCGTACCACGCGCTCGTTGAGCACGATAGCATCCTCGTAGTTGTAACCCTTCCAAGGCATGTAAGCCACGAGGAGGTTACGTCCGAGTGCGAGTTCTCCGTTCTCGGTAGCATATCCCTCAGTAAGGATGTCGCCCTTCTTCACACGCTGACCCTTGTCACAGATAGGACGAAGGTCGATGGTCATGTTCTGGTTGGTACGACGGAACTTTGGAATGCGGTATTCCTTGAGTGCCGGCTCGAAGCTTACGAACTCCTCATCCTCCGTACGGTCATAGAGAATACGGATTGTGGTAGAGTCAACATACTCGATGACACCGTCACCCTCGGCAGTAATCATGGTACGAGAGTCCTCGCAAACCTGCTTCTCAATACCGGTACCAACGATAGGTGCCTCGTTGTGAAGCAGTGGCACTGCCTGGCGCATCATGTTAGAACCCATCAGCGCACGGTGGGCATCGTCATGCTCAAGGAATGGAATCAGTCCTGCAGCGATAGATGCTATCTGCTGTGGCGAAACGTCCATGAGGTCAACATCATTAGGATCGGCAACAGGGAAGTCGGCATCCTGACGACACTTAACGTATGTGCGGATGAACGTACCGTCGTCGTTCAGCGGTGCGTTACCCTGACCGATGATGTGGTCTGCCTCCTCCTCTGCGGTGAGGTAAACAACATCCTCGTTCTTCAGGTCAACAACACCATCCTTCACCTTGCGGTAAGGAGTCTCGATGAATCCGAGCTCGTTGATCTTTGCATAGACGCAGAGTGACGAGATAAGACCGATGTTAGGTCCTTCAGGAGACTCGATAGGACAAAGACGACCATAGTGTGTATAGTGAACGTCACGAACCTCGAAGCCGGCACGCTCACGGCTCAGACCACCAGGACCGAGAGCGGAGAGACGACGCTTGTGAGTAACCTCGGCAAGCGGGTTGGTCTGGTCCATGAACTGAGAGAGCGGGTTGGTTCCGAAGAACGAGTTGATGACGCTCGAAATAGTCTTGGCATTGATAAGGTCTGTCGGCTGGAACACCTCGTTGTCACGAACGTTCATGCGCTCGCGAATGGTGCGGCTCATACGTGCCAGACCTATCGAGAACTGGTTGGACAACTGCTCACCTACGGTGCGCACGCGGCGGTTAGAGAGGTGGTCGATGTCATCGACAGTAGCATTTGAGTTAACCAGCTGTATGAGATACTTGATAATCTCTATGATGTCTTCCTTGGTAAGGATACGAACGTCCATGTCGGTATCCAGGCCAAGTTTCTTGTTTATTCTGTAACGGCCCACGTCGCCAAGGTCGTAACGCTTGTCTGAGAAGAAGAGGTTGAGAATCACCTCACGCGCACTAGCATCATCGGCAGGATCGGCATTGCGGAGCTGACGATAGATGTAGAGGATAGCTTCCTTCTCTGAGTTACTTGGGTCCTTAGCAAGCGTGTTGAAGATTATCGCAAACTTAGAGGCTGCCTCCTCGTCCTTATGCAGGAGGATGGTAGAAGCGCCACTCTCCAGAATCTCGTCAACGTTCTCCTTGGTAATCACGGTCTCACGATCCATCATCACCTCGTTACGCTCGATGGATACTACCTCACCAGTGTCCTCGTCAACGAAATCCTCATTCCAACTCTTAAGAACACGAGCTGCAAGTTTGCGGCCGATGGCTTCCTTCATGTTCTTCTTGTTTACCTTCACCTCCTCGGCAAGACCGAAAATCTCAAGGATGTTCTTGTCGGTCTCATAGCCGATGGCACGCAGAAGAGTCGTAACGGGCAACTTCTTCTTACGGTCGATGTAGGCATACATCACGTTGTTGATGTCAGTGGCAAACTCAATCCATGAACCCTTGAACGGGATGATGCGCGCACTGTAAAGCACTGTTCCATTAGCATGAACGCCCTGTCCGAAGAACACGCCCGGCGAGCGGTGCAGCTGTGAAACGACGACGCGCTCGGCACCATTGATTACGAATGTGCCGTTACTTGTCATGTATGGGATATTGCCAAGGTAAACGTCCTGCACGAATGTGGGGAAATCCTCATGCTCCGGGTCGGTGCAATAAAGTTTCATCTTAGCCTTCAATGGCACACTATAGGTCAGGCCGCGCTCCAGACACTCGTCTATGGTGTAGCGTGGCGGGTCAATGAAATAGTCAAGGAACTCGAGTACGAAGTTGTTGCGGGTGTCTGCAATGGGGAAATTCTCAGCGAACACCTTGTACAGTCCGTCGTTCTTGCGCTCCTCAGGTGGTGTGTCCAACTGCAAGAAGTCTCTGAAAGACTTTAATTGCACGTCAAGAAAATCCGGATATGGCATCGGATTCTTCACGCTTGCAAAGTTTACTCTGTTATCAACGATTTTTGAAGCCATCTATTAAAAAATAATGTTTGGTTTGAAAAAATGCCTAATAAGACAAGAAAAGGTTAAGACCCCCCTACTTAGGAGATCTTAACCGTTATAGTTAGAATGTGTTTGTCTGAATTACTTCAGCTCTACCTTGGCACCAGCCTCTTCGATAGCCTTCTTCAGGTTCTCAGCCTCGTCCTTAGAGAGACCTTCCTTAAGTGTTGAAGGAGCACCGTCTACGAGATCCTTAGCCTCTTTCAGACCAAGACCGCAAGCCTCCTTAACAGCCTTTACTACCTGCAGCTTAGCTGCGCCAACCTCAGCGAGAACAACATCGAAAGATGTCTTCTCCTCAGCTGCCTCAGCTGCACCAGCAGCAGGACCAGCAGCTACTGCAACGGCTGCAGCAGCAGGCTCAATTCCGTACTCGTCCTTCAGGACTGTTGCCAACTCGTTTACTTCTTTTACTGTAAGGTTTACCAACTCTTCAGCAATAGCTTTAATATCTGCCATTTTTATTTAAAGATTTTAATTGTTTTTTAATGTTATGTTTATTGGTCGCTTATTTGTTACGCTCAGCGATAGCGTCAAGCAGTCCGTGGATCTTGCCACCGGCATTCAATCCAGATACAACGTTCTTGATTGGAGACTGCAGCAGTGCCACAACGTCTGCAATAAGTTCGTTCTTGCTCTTGATGTGAGAGAGCTCATCCAGCTTGTCAGCACCAACGAAGATGCCTTCCTCAGCATAGGCTGCCTTGAGGGCAGGAATGCCAGCCTTTGCATACTCCTTCAACATCTTGGCAGGCTTGTTTGCCACGTTAGTGAACATAACAGCCGTATTGCCCTTCAGTGTGTCGTATAAAGGTTCAAAATCAATCTCTGAAGCCTCGAAAGCCTTGTGGAGAAGAGTGTTCTTCACAACGACCATCTTGATTTCATTCTTGAAGCACTTGCGACGCAGGTTGCTAGTATCCTCTGCGTTCAGACCGGTAACGTCTACCAGGTAGAAGTGAGGATATTTCTTCAGCTGCTCACCAAGTTCTACAATAATAGTATCTTTTACTTCCTTTTTCATTGTTTTCCGTACTTTAAGTGTTATTCAACTGTCTTTGGATCAACCTTGACACCTGCACTCATAGTGCTTGAAAGGAAGATACTCTTGATATATGTACCTTTGGCAGCAGCAGGCTTCAGTTTAATAACGGTATTGATAAACTCCTTAGCGTTTCCGTAGATCTGCTCAGGTGTCATAGTAACCTTACCGATTGACGTGTGGATGATACCAGCCTTGTCAACCTTGAAGTCAATCTTACCTTGCTTTATTTCCTTCACTGCCTTAGCAACGTCCATAGTAACAGTACCACTCTTTGGGTTTGGCATCAAGCCACGAGGACCGAGGACACGTCCCAGAGGTCCTACCTTACCCATGCATGAGGGCATTGTAATGATAACATCTACATCTGTCCAGCCACCTTTTATCTTTTCGATATACTCGTCAAGACCAACGTAATCAGCACCTGCCTCCTTGGCAGCAGCTTCTGCGTCTGGTGTACAAAGGCAGAGCACGCGGGTAACCTTACCAGTACCGTTCGGCAGCGATACGACGCCGCGAACCATCTGGTTAGCTTTGCGCGGGTCAACGCCCAAGCGTACATCGATATCAAGAGAAGCCTCAAACTTGGTAGTAGTGATTTCCTTTACCAGTTTAGCGGCCTCCATCAAAGAGTATGCTTTCCCTGCTTCAACCTTATCGGCAACTGCTTTCTGATTTTTTGTCAGTTTACTCATTTTCTTTAAAATTGAAGTTATTAAAATTTATCCAGGGAAGTCCCCTTTTACAGTGATACCCATACTGCGAGCTGTGCCGGCAATGAGCTTCATGGCTGACTCCACTGTGAAACAGTTGAGGTCGGTCATCTTATCCTCTGCAATAGTCCTAATCTGATCCCAGGTTACGGAAGCAACCTTCTTACGGTTAGGTTCAGAAGATCCACCCTTTACCTTTGCAGCCTCCATAAGCTGAACTGCTGCTGGCGGGGTCTTGATAATGAAGCTGAATGACTTGTCGGTGTAGTAAGTGATAACAACAGGAAGAATCTTACCTGCCTTATCCTGGGTTCTGGCGTTGAACTCTTTGCAGAATCCCATAATGTTAATACCTTTCGAACCAAGAGCTGGTCCTACTGGGGGAGAAGGATTCGCAGCGCCACCTTTAATCTGTAATTTGATTAATCCAGCAACTTCTTTAGCCATTTCTTTTGTTAATTAAAAAAGTGATTTTAATATAAAAAGAACATGATTGCCCGTAACAGCGCACTTATTCTTTTTCGACTTGCATAAAACCAAGTTCCAACGGAGTGTTTCGTCCGAAGATCTTGACCATAACTTTCAGCTTATGCTTCTCGGTATCCACCTCTTCGATGTTGCCGCTGAAGCCACTGAACGGACCGTCTGTAACCTTGACAGCGTCACCAACCAAGTAAGGAACGATAACCTCTTCCTGAATCTCGGTCTCGTCGGCAATGCCAAGCATACGGTTAACTTCAGACTCGCGTACTGGTGAGGGATTATCCAAACCGCCAAGGAAACCCAAGACGTTAGGCATGAAACGCAGTGTGTGAGCAACGTCGCCCTTCAACTCCGCCTCAACAAGAACGTAGCCAGGGAGAGCAATTTTCTCCTTGACAACACGCTTCTGTCCACGCAGAGAAGAATGCTTCTCCATCGGTATTACTACCTGAGAAACATACTTTGAAAGGAGCTCGTTGTGTTTCAACTCGGCCTCGATGTATTCCTTCACCTTAGCCTCCTTGCCACTCACGGCGCGAAGCACATACCATTTTTTACCTGTCTGAGCCATCTTCCTTAAACGATTAACCTGGATAAACCATACTCATAACCCATTTGAACAACGAGTCCATGGCGAACACCACCAACGCAATGACTAGGGAAGCAGATAATACAACCATTGCGGTGTGGGTAAGTTCGGCACGTGTTGGCCAAGTAGTCTTATGCGCAAGTTCGTCGTAACAAGTCTTGCAATAATTTACTATTTTCTTGAACATATTATCTTTCTTTTCTTGGCACGGGAAGGAGGACTCGAACCCACGACCCTCGGTTTTGGAGACCGATGCTCTACCAACTGAGCTATTCCCGTAGATAAGCCCCCGCCCTGAAGCGGGGGCTTGTTTTATCTAGTTGTTCTAGTGATTCTAGATAATCTAGATGCTCTGGAGAGACTATTGAATTAGTCCTCGAACACCTCTGTGATCTGACCTGAACCTACGGTACGTCCACCCTCGCGGATAGCGAAACGGAGACCCTGGTTCAAAGCAACAGCGTAGATGAGCTCAACGGTGATCTCTACGTTATCACCAGGCATTACCATCTCAACGCCTGCAGGCAGAGTGATCTCACCTGTACAGTCCATTGTACGGAGGTAGAACTGTGGACGATACTTGTTTCCGAATGGAGTATGACGGCCACCCTCTTCCTTCTTCAGTACGTAGATAGAAGCCTTGAAGCGCTTGAATGGCTTGATCTGTCCTGGATGGCAGAGTACCATACCACGCTTGATCTCGTTCTTGTCGATACCACGGAGAAGCAGACCAACGTTGTCACCAGCCTGACCCTCGTCAAGGATCTTACGGAACATCTCAACACCTGTTACAACAGACTTCTTATCCTCACCGAGACCGAGAAGCTCAACCTCGTCACCTACGTGGATAACACCAGTCTCGATACGACCAGTAGCAACAGTACCACGACCAGTGATTGAGAATACGTCCTCAACTGGCATCAAGAATGGCTTGTCGGTAGCACGTGGAGGCTCCTGAATCCACTCGTCGCAAGTGTTCATCAGCTCCATTACCTTCTCTTCCCACTTTTCAACGCCGTTGAGTGCACCAAGTGCAGAACCGCGGATGATTGGGGTGTCATCTTCAAACTCATACTGAGCGAGGATCTCCTGAACCTCCATCTCAACGAGCTCGAGCATTTCCTCATCCTCAACCATATCACACTTGTTCAGGAAAACAACCAGACGAGGAACGTTTACCTGACGAGCGAGGAGGACGTGCTCACGTGTCTGAGGCATAGGACCGTCAGTAGCAGCAACAACGAGGATAGCACCGTCCATCTGAGCAGCACCAGTTACCATGTTCTTTACATAGTCGGCGTGTCCCGGACAGTCAACGTGAGCGTAGTGACGCTTAGCGGTCTCGTACTCAACGTGAGCGGTGTTAATAGTGATACCACGCTCCTTCTCCTCTGGAGCGTTGTCAATCTGGTCGAAAGACTTAACCTCTGAAAGACCCTGCTTTGCCAATACGGTAGTGATGGCAGCGGTCAAAGTAGTCTTACCGTGGTCAACGTGACCGATAGTACCAATGTTTACGTGCGGTTTGGTACGCACAAATTGTTCTTTAGCCATAGCTTTACATTTATTTAATTAATGAATAATCGCGTATTTTCTGCTTCACACGGTTAATACAAAAAACCAGTAGAGCTGTAACTGAGAGTTGAACTCAGGACCTCTTCCTTACCAAGGAAGTGCTCTACCACTGAGCTATTACAGCATTTTGAGCGGAAAACGGGGCTCAAACCCGCGACCCCCAGCTTGGAAGGCTAGTGCTCTATCAACTGAGCTATTTCCGCATAACGGCATTTTGTCTTCGCCTCGTCCTTTTGAATCCGGCTTGAACAAAATTCCGCAAAATTCCACTGATGTGGGTGGTGATGGATTCGAACCACCGAAGTCGAAAGACAACAGATTTACAGTCTGCCCCATTTGGCCGCTCTGGA
>JAFZIY010000027.1 GCA_017554105.1 Prevotella sp.
ACACGCCAATTTAGGGTATAAAAGAAATCCAAACTACTGATAATCAGCGGTTTGGATTTTCTTTCAGTCGGGATTACTGGACTCGAACCAGCGACCTCGCGCCCCCCAGACGTGTGCGCTACCAACTGCGCTAAATCCCGAACAATGGTTTTTTGCCAGCAGTACTGACTTTAACCGAATGCAAAGGTATATACTTTTGGCGAGATAACCAAAAAAAAACGAGTTTTTTTGGGCATTGCATTACTTTTATACCCCACCCCTTCCCCTCCCCTTAAGGGGCGGGGAGTCGTTAGGAATGATATAGTTAGGGCTTGCCTATTTGTCACCTGCCGTTGGTAAAGTTGTTACCAGTGGCTGGTAAGGTTGTTACCCGTATCTGGTAACACGATTACCGATGCTTGGTAGTGACATTACCAACGGCTGGTAACATGATTACCAAAATTATGTGTGGGTTTTGGTAATCTGCCCATTATTTCAAACTCGTGTTTTTGCTATTCTCTGCCTGCAATATCTCGCGCAGTGGTTTCATCACGAAATCGCGCTCGTGCATCAGTGGATGAGGTATTTTAAGGTCTGGTTCGTCCACGGATATGTCATCGAACAGAAGGATGTCGATGTCGATGATGCGGTCGTGATATTGTCCGCCAATGGATTTCTTGCCCCTTCCCATCTTCCGTTCTATCTTCTGGGTGAGTTGAAGGACTTCCCTTGGGGTGTGCACTGTATGGCAGCAGATGGCAGCATTCGTGAAGAGATTCTCCGACTTGAAGCCCCATGGCTCAGTGACATAAAAAGTTGACTGGCGAACAACCTCACCAATCAACTTTCCTATCTCTGTTATAGCCGTGTGCAGGTTTTCCTCGCGATTGCCGAGGTTACTGCCGAGGCTCATATATACTGTGTGCATCAATCGTTCAGGATAAGCATTGCGTCGCCGTAGCAACCGAAGCGATAGCCGTTCTTGACTGCCAGGTCGTAAGCCTCCATCACCAGGTCGTAGCCACCGAATGCCGCTGTTGACATAAGAAGGGTGGAGTAGGGGTGATAGAAGTTGGCAATCATTGTGTCGGCAAGTGTCACGTCGTATGGTGGGAAGATGAACTTGTTTGTCCATCCCTCATATTCTTTCAGCAGTCCGTCGGTGCCGACAGCAGTCTCGGTGGCCTTCAGTACACTTGTTCCGACAGCGCAGATGTGGCGGCCTTCTTTCTTGGTCTTGTTCACCAGTTCGCATGCCTCGGCATTGATGAACATCTGCTCAGAGTCCATCTTGTGCTTTGTCAGGTCTTCCACTTCTATGTCATGGAAGTTTCCAAGTGCGCAGTGCAGGGTGATGTATGCGAAGTTGATGCCTATTATCTCCATGCGCTTCATCATCTCGCGACTGAAGTGCAGTCCTGAGGCCGGTGCTGTTACGGCTCCCTCGTTCTTGGCATAGATGCACTGGAAGTCATCCATGTCTTCCTGCGTCGCTCCCCTGTGTTCCACGATATAGCGTGGCAGCGGTGCCTCTCCGAGTGCAAATAGTTCGCGCTTGAACTCGTCGTGAGGACAATCGTAGAGGAACCTGAGGGTGCGGCCGCGGCTTGTGGTGTTGTCAATCACCTCGGCCACCATGGTGCCGCTCTCGTCGAAGAACAGTTTGTTGCCAATCCTTATCTTGCGGGCAGGCTCTACAAGTACGTCCCACAGTCGCATCTCCTCGTTCAGTTCGCGCAGGAGGAATACCTCGATCTTGGCGTCAGTCTTCTCTTTCGTTCCGAAGAGTCGCGCGGGGAACACCTTTGTGTCGTTGAAGACAAAGGTGTCGCCTTCGTCGAAGTGTTCGAGTACGTTACGGAAGTCCAGGAACACAGGGTTGCCTTCCTCGTCCTTTAGAGGTTCTCCGTTCTCGTCAGTCTTGTACATGTCAATCTTGTTCGACTTGCGATGCAGGATCATTAGGCGGCATTCGTCACGATGATAGGTTGGCTGGAGCGCTATTTGCTCTTCTGGCAGTTTGAATTTGAATTGCGATAGTTTCATATTTGTTTTTAAGATATTATATTCAAAATGTTATATGTTTTGCCTGTTGACGGGGGCTATCCCTCCAGTGTCTGCTGGTCGAGCCATGGTTCGAACGTGTCGAAGGTATGACACATGTCTATTGTGACATCGCCCACACGGGTGCGGCGCAGCGAGGTGAGGTATGCGCCACTGTCAAGAGCCTCGCCGATGTCGCGTGCAAGCGAGCGGATGTAGGTTCCCTTGCCGCATACCACGCGGATGGTGGCTTGCATCTTCTCGGCGTCGAAGTCCTGAAGTTCTATCTCGTCAATGCGTACCGGCTTTGCCTCGAGTTTCACCTCACGTCCCTTGCGCATCAGGGTGTATGCCCGTTTTCCGTTGACGTTGCACGCACTATATGCTGGCGGCACTTGTTCGATGTCGCCGACGAAGCGTGTCAGCACCTCCTTGAACTTCTCACGGGTGATGTGCTCAGTGGGGAAGGAGGCATCGACGGGGTGTTCCATGTCGAAACTTGCGGTGGTGGCTCCCAACTGCAGCGTTGCGACATATTCCTTTGTGTGTTGCTGCAGTTCCTCTATCTTCTTCGTAGCACGTCCCGTGCAGAGAATCAGCACACCCGTGGCAAGTGGGTCGAGCGTTCCCGCATGTCCCACCTTTACCTTATATCCCATCCTCTTCGTAAGCACATAGCGGATATGAGCCAATGCGCCGAAACTGCTCATGCGGTATGGCTTGTCAATGCCTAAAATAACACCTTCTCTGAAATTCATCAGTCAACCATTGAGAGTGAATGTCCCGTAAAGATGAGAATGAGGATTATGAGACCAACGATGATACGATAGATACCGAAGGCCTTGAATCCGTATTTTGACACAAAGTTCACGAACCACTTCATGGCAAGCAAGGCAACGATGAAGGCCACCACACATCCCACTATGAGCATGGTGATGTTACTTGCAGTAGCCCATGCGCCACCCTCCTTGATCAGGTCGAAAAGATCAAGCACAGTAGCACCTGCCATTGTAGGAACGGCCAGGAAGAATGAGAACTCCGCAGCACGGCGGCGGGTAAGTCCCTGAGCCATACCGCCGACGATGGTCGCCATTGAGCGAGACACTCCGGGAATGACGGAGATACACTGGAAGAGACCGATGTTGAAGGCACTCCGTTCCGTCACCTTCCTGTTTTCGTCGGGCTTGTTGAATATCTTGTCGCAATAGAGCATGAAGACACCGCCTAACACAAGCATGATGGCTACCACGAGTACACTGTCGAGCAGCCAGTCGAGCAATCCGGATTTCTTTGCTGCAAGTCCAATGACCACAGCGGGAATGACACCCACGATTAGCAGCCAGTAGAAATAGAACTTGTGTTTCAGCCGTCCAAATGCCGAGGCCCCTTTGGGAGCAGGTGAATGGTCTATGCGGAAGAAACGTTTCCAATAGAGACATACCACAGAGAGAATGGCTCCAAACTGTATGATGAACGTGAACGCATGAACAAAGGCGGCCATTGTGGGGTCGTCCTGCATACGTTCGGTGATACCCAGAAGGTTCTGGGTAATAATCATGTGTCCTGTGGAAGAGACGGGAAGGAATTCCGTCAGTCCTTCCACGATAGCGATGATGATAGTCTCAAGGAGTGTCATTTTCCTGCATCCTCATTGTTTAGTCCTTATCTTTCGGCTTATATATGATGGCCACAATAATGGAGACGAACCCAAGGAAGGTGACCACTGGGGCAACTTTTGTTTTCATCGCACTGAAAATGCCGGGGTTGAATGCCTCTTCTGTTGTGCCCGATCCGCTCATGAGCAGGAAACCGATGATGATTACTGCCACGCCGATGGCGAGGAGAATGAAATTCATTTTGCCAAAGGCAAGATTTCTTTTATCCATTATTATATTTATGAATTACAAATTACGAATTTTAAATTACGAGTGATTGCGCAAGCGCGATTATCAATTATCAATTGTCAATTATCAATCATCCCCCCAGGGGGGATAAGAGGGGGGCCTAAACCTTGTATAGGTCTCCCGCCTTCATTCTGAGGAAACGGTTCACAGAAACGTAACTGCAGAATGTCGTTATGATGATACCGAACAGCAGGATGACACCGCCAGTGATGGCAAGCACTTCCCACGTGATGATATTAAGGATGTCGGGAGTCTTGGTGTACCATGCATAGACGCCGGCGCCGAGAACCAGGATGGCAATCAAGGCTGCCACGAGTCCGATGCAGATGGCACGCCAGATGAAAGGACGGCGGATGAATCCCCATGAGGCACCCACCAGTTTCATCGTGTGTATGTTGAAGCGACTGGCATAGACGCCAAGTCGCACATGGTTGCTAATCAATGAGAACGAGATTATTGCCAACAGTACAGCCAAGACGATGAGCACGATGCTCGCCTTCTTGATGTTGTCGTTTACCTGATCCATTAAGTCTTCACGGAAATCCACCTCTTTCACCTTCTGGTGCTTCTTCAGTTCCGCTCCAATCCACTTCATCGAGTCGCGGTTGGCATAGTCGGACTTGAGGTTCATCTCAAGCGAGGCGGTGTAGAAATTGTTGTGGTCGGTGAACTCGGTGGGGTCATAGCCCATAGCCTTTGTCGCTTCTGCCAGAACCTGTTCCTTGCTTATATACTTCACCTGCTGAACATATCTCTTGCCTTCCAGCGCCTTTTTCATCTGTGCTATCTCCGGCTCGGTGATATCCTCAGAGAGTACCAGTGTCACGGTGAGGTTCTCTTTCACCACCTTCGAGAGGTTGCGCGCTGAGAGCACAGACAAAACTACAAGTCCCACCAAAATGAGCACCAAAGCAGTGCTTATGCATAGAGTTATAACCTGCAAACTACTACGTTTGCCAGACTTTTTTCGTCTTTTTCCCATTTCTTTTTGGCTATAATACACCTAATTTGGCGCAAAATTACTGAAAAAAACGTGAAAAGGGAAATGTTTAACCACTCTTAACACTATTTCTCTTGTTTCATCACTTTTAATGCTTATTTGTCGTGATTCTCGAAGATTAGCCTTACCTTTGCACTGGCAACAATCGAAAAAGGGTGTTGACCTCTCATATTTAGACTGTTATGGCAATAGAACAAGCGATTTTCAGGCGTACGGAACTGCTGTTGGGCGAAGAGACGATGCAACGCATCGCCTCAAAACGCGTGATAATCTTCGGCGTCGGAGGCGTGGGGTCGTGGTGTGCCGAGAGTCTGGTGCGCTCGGGAATCAGACAACTCACCATCGTTGATTCCGACCGTGTGTGCATAACAAACATTAATCGCCAGTTGATGGCAACGGCAAAGACCGTGGGACAAGTAAAGGTGGAGGTACTTCGCGAGCGGTTGCTGACCATCAATCCCAGTGCTGAGATAACGGCGATGCAGCAGATATTCTGTGAGGAAACGGCAGAGAGTTTTGAACTTGAGAGTTACGACTACGTCATTGATGCCATCGACTCACTCAAGGACAAGGCGTTGCTGATACTCATGGCATGTCAGAAAGAGGTGACGTTCTTCTCCTCAATGGGTGCCGCGCTGAAACTCGACCCTACGAGAATCAAGGTCACGGAGTTTTGGAAAGTGCAGGGCGACCCGTTGGCCCGTGCGTTGCGCAACCGTTTCAAGCGTAACAAGCAGTATCCGAGTCGTAAGTTCCAGTGTGTCTATTCCGACGAACTGTTAGAGAACAAGGGAACGAACGCCACCTGCGGTACGGAGCAGTGCGTGTGCCCTAAGGCAAAGAACGGTCCCGGCGACCCTTCGCTGCTCAATCATGAATGGTGCTCTTCGAAGGCACAGATAAACGGTACGATGTCACATGTCACTGCTATCTTTGGCTTTATGCTCGCAGGACTTGTAATGCAGGATATCGTGAAAGAATGAGTAATATAATGTAAGATGAGTACAATCATATATCCGTCGCCCATCTTCGGGCCTGTTCATAGCCGCCGCTTAGGTGTCAGTCTGGGTATCAATCTCTTGCCTGGCGATGGCAAGGTGTGTACGTTCGACTGCATCTACTGTGAGTGCGGCTTCAATAAAGACCACAAGCCAAAGCAACGCCATCCCTCACGCGAGGAGGTAGCTGAGGCACTCGAGGCACGTCTGAAGGAGATGTCGAAGAATGGTCCTGCGCCCGATGTGCTCACTTTTGCTGGCAATGGTGAGCCCACATGTCATCCTCATTTCGCGGAGATTATCGATGACACACTACGGTTGCGCGACAAGTATTTCCCCAATGCAAAGGTAAGTGTTCTCTCGAACGCCACACTGCTGCACGTCAAGAAGGTACACGACGCGCTGATGCGCGTGGACAACAACATCGTGAAACTTGACACCATTGACGCTGATTATATCAGAAGGGTGGACCGTCCGAGTGGAGAATGGTATGATGTGGAACAAGTGATAGAGGGCATGAAGCGTTTCAATGGTCACGCAATCATACAGACGATGTTCATGCGCGGCACGAGTGGTGGAGTGAGTGTTGACAATACCGGTGACGAATATGTCGAACCGTGGCTGAAGGCGGTTAAGGAGATTGCGCCGCAAAGCGTGATGATATACACCATCGACAGGGAGACTCCCGACCACGGACTGTTGAAGGCTCCCCGCGAAGTGCTCGACAACATCCGTGACCGTGTCATCGCTGCTGGCATTCCGTGCACAGCCTCCTATTGACCTGTCATCTCTCGATGTATGTTTTACTTAATCCTGCAATGTCCACTTTGCAAAATCAACTATTTTGTAATCTGAAATTATAAAAATGATTATAAATTGAAAAAAATATAAGCGAAATGTTCATAATTGTCAACAAAAGTGTTACTTTTGCACCCGCAATCAGAATATAACGCAAAAATGATATAATAAGACAGCTTTTTATAAAAAGAAGAAAAACTTATTTTTTATAGTAATAGCATCTAATATCAGGTATTATTAATATATAAATTTAATTACTAAAATGAAACAAAACGAAACAGGTAGCAAAGCCTATCTCATCTCCATTGTGATGGTTGCTGTGTTAGGCGGTTTGCTCTTCGGTTACGACACAGCCGTAATCTCCGGTGCGGAGAAAGGTCTTCAGGCATTCTTCATGGGAGCCAAGGACTTCACCCATACCGACGGAATACACGGCTTCACCTCGTCTTCGGCTCTTATCGGCTGTATCATCGGTTCCGCCCTCTCGGGTTTCTTGGCTACGAACTTAGGCCGTAAGAAGTCTCTCATCATCGCAGGTATTCTTTTCTTCATCTCTGCCTTGGGCTCGATGGAACCAGAGTTCCTGTTCTTTAATCATGGCGAGCCTACTTTCTCTCTGCTCATCATGTTCAACATCTACCGTGTAATCGGTGGTATCGGTGTGGGTCTGGCATCTGCTATCTGTCCTATGTACATCGGTGAGGTGGCTCCCTCGAATATCCGCGGTATGCTGGTGTCATGGAACCAGTTCGCAATTATCTTCGGTCAGCTGGTGGTTTACTTCGTCAACTTCTTCATCCTTGGAGAGCACACCAATCCGATTATCGAGCAGATTGGTCAGGGCATTAACGCCGTAGCTCCAGGTAGCGACCCATGGACTATCAGCACAGGCTGGCGCTATATGTTCGGTAGTGAGGCGGTGCCTGCAGGACTTTTCGCCCTGTTGATATGCTTCGTTCCCGAGACTCCACGTTATCTGGTAAGTATCGGTAAAGACCAGAAGGCACTTGGCATCCTGTCGAAGATCAATGGTACGGGCAAGGCTGCACAGATTCTTCAGGACATCAAGGACACAATGGTGGTGAAGACAGAGAAACTGATGACCTACGGTTTCATGTGTATCTTCATCGGTATCATGCTCAGTGTGTTCCAGCAGGCAGTGGGTATCAATGCCGTTCTTTATTACGCTCCGCGTATCTTCGGTGACATGGGTATGGACAACCCGATGATGATTACTGTCTTCATGGGTGTCATCAATATCCTCTTCACCCTCGTTGCCATCTTCACTGTTGAGAAATGGGGACGCAAGCCGTTGCTGGTTTGGGGTTCTTTGGGTATGGCTTTAGGTGCCTTCGGCGTTGCTGTTACCTTCGGACATGCCGGCATGGAACTCTTCACTGCCGCCTCGTTGCTGATTTATTCTGCTTCGTTCATGTTCTCATGGGGTCCCATCACATGGGTACTCATCGCCGAGATATTCCCGAACACCATCCGTGGCGGTGCGGTGGCTATCGCCGTTGCCTTCCAGTGGATATTCAACTTCATCGTGTCTTCTACCTTCGTGAAGATGTTCAACATGCATCTGACAGAGGGCGACGACTTCGGTCACTGGTTCACCTACGGACTCTATGGCATCATCTGCGTCATCGCTGCAATCTTCGTATGGCGCCTTGTGCCTGAGACAAAGGGCAAGACTCTTGAGGATATGACAGCATTGTGGCGCAACCGCATGAAGAAATAAGACACATTATATAATTATAATTAATAAAAACACAGGGCAGATGCTTAGTCATCGCCCTGTGTTTTTTTAGACTCCACCCAGACCCCTTGATGGGCGTGGAAACAACAGGTGTGACAATTCCCTTCCCTTCGGGAGGGGTTAGGGGTAGGTTATTCCTTTTCCTATTGACTCCTCGCCCCTCAAGGGGAGGGGTAGGGGTGGGGTCAGAACCAACACTATAGTCAAATAACAAGAAAAAGGAGTCTTCTGTTTGTTTTTCTAAAGTGAATTACATATCTTTGCACCGGGTTTTGTGTCTTTCATGAAGATTCTTTGAGTATGAAATATCTGAATTTGGTACTTCTTGTTCTCGTTGCTCTCGTCTCAAAAGGAGAGCCGGCACAACAGGCAGACAAAAGAGTGGCAGAACTTGTCAACTCTGAGGACTGGTTCGTGCTTGAACAGGAGTATCCTTCCTTGAAAGACTCTATTCATGCCGACTTCATGAAACTGGTGGCGGAATCTATGATATGCTGGAAGTTCAATCAGAAAGACAAAGCCCTTGAAGCCATAGATAAGTTACTGGATAAGCACCAAAAGGAAATAGGGAGCCAGGCAGCGACAAACTATGCGATGATGCGACTCCGACTGTTGGGCGAGCAAGGAAGATATGCAGAGGCGGCAGATGGTGCCAAGAAAATGCTCGACCAGTTGAAGGCGACTGGTTCCGGTGGCTTGGAGACCTTGCAGTCGATGTACAAACAGTATAATTCCCTGCGTGATATTCCTGCGATGTCGATAAGTCGTCCTAACAGGGACGCATACGTCCCGTTTACTATTCAGGGATTCAGGGCAAGGAATCGTGAGACTTGGATGGCGCCAGGTAAGAGGGGCTATCAGGGTTATCTGATGACCATTCCTGTGACTGTTCACGGTAAGCAGTTGCCTTTTATCTTCGATACGGGCGCCAGCAGCACATTCATCATGGAGAAAACGGCAAGGGACTTAGGGCTCCGCATACTGCCTGACACCATTATACTTAATGGCAACCAGAAGGGATTAAGGGCATACATAGACAGTCTGCAGGTGGGAGAGGTCACGGTCCGCAACATGATTGCCTACGTTGGTCTTCCCAATGCTTTGGATGGTGTGGTAAGTGGCATCGATGCTGTGTTGGGTATGGATTTCATTAATGCCATGGGAGAGACGCAGATATTGTTTGACCAATGGCAGTTGATGTTTCCTTATAAGCAGACGCCATTGCCGGAGACAGGGAGGAATATCACGAATGACATGCTGATGAAAGCCACAAAGGACGGACATCTGCTGCAGTTCACTCTCGATACGGGTGACACGACAGCGGAACTGTATGCCTCTTATTACGAACGGTTCCGTAAAGAGGTGGATGCTGCCGCCGTGAAAGACCGAATCACCAAGGGTAGTTATGGCAATGTATCTACTTTTGAGACGCTGTTCCTCCCTAATGGCATTTCTTTTAAGGTTGGCTCCACGCCTGTCATCATCGATGAAATCTATATCCTGCCGGAGACAGGCAACCGTTTGTATCATCACGACGGGCGCATGGGAATGGACCTTATCCGTCGTTTCCGTAAGACAACCATCAATATGCGGGATATGTTCGTGAAGTTTGAGAAGTGAAAAAAGACTCTGTTGCTTCCCTTTCACGTTAATGACATAAAAAATCCCCGCTTCTCGGTGTGAGAAACGGGGTTTTCTTGAAGCCTTTCGGCGTGACTGCCTTCTGATTATCGACGAAGACCGAGTGCCTTAACGATGGCACGGTAGCGATTGATATCGCGCTCCTTCAGATAATCGAGCAATGCACGACGCTTACCTACCAGCTTTGTCAGAGAACGTGCGGTAGTATGATCTTTACGGTTCTGCTTCAGGTGCTCCGTCAAGTGGGAAATACGGTATGAGAACAATGCTATCTGGCTCTCAGCTGAACCAGTATCAGTGTTAGACTTTCCGTACTGTCCAAAGATCTCTTCTTTCTTTGCTTTGTCTAAATACATAGCGATTAATGATGTGAATGAATTAATTAAAACTTGAAAATCGGCTGCAAAGGTACTACTTTTTATTTTAACAGCCAAACTTTTGAACGGTTTATTTTTCTTAAAACTGTATTGCGGGCGATTTTCTGTGCCTTAACTCCTGCTTATCTGCAATCCTTTGGTGCTTAGAGACATATCCACGAAGCGGGCATTGGCGCTCTTGTGATTCGAGGAGATAATCTGTCTTATCCTTGCGGCAGCCTCCGGGTCTTTTGCTATCATGTAGAGATAGCCGCCGCCTCCGGCACCAGGCAGTTTGTAGCCGAGGCATAGGTCGTCGACCATTGATGTGAGGGCAGCCACCTCCTCGGGGTTGGTACCATTGTCGAGAGCCTGGTTCTGTGCCCATGTCTTACGTATCAAGGTACCCATAAGGTTGAAGTCATTGCGCAGGATGGCATCGCTCATGTCCTCTGCCTGCTGTTTCATTTGCCTCAACAACGCCAGTTGCTCGTGCTGGTTGAGGAACATTCGGCGTACTATCTCTGCCAGAATCTTCTTCGCGGTACGAGTAATACCAGTATAATACAATAGGTGGCATGCCTGATATTCGGGCTGTGTGTATAGTGTATCGGGCAACCAACTAACCGATGGCGACTGCATGAAACCGCTTTCGGTGCGTAGCAACTTTGCGCCATGTAGCAAACCGCCGAACTGGTCTTGCCATCCGCCACCCGTGGTGAGGAGTTGTTCCAGTGCCAGAGTGCGCCGTCCTATCTTGTTTTTGTCCCATGCCAGTGAACAGAAGTCACTCAACGTACCGAGAACGGTGGCTGCAAGGATTGAACTTGTGCCCAAGCCACTGCCTGCAGGGATGGCTGAGAACATCGTAAGTTCTATTCCGCAGCCGAAGTCCTCAAGTTGTTGACGCAGCGTGGGGTAGGGCGTGAGGGAGTATTCGGGCAGGAATCCGGCCAGTGCCAGTGCTGCCTTGGGTATTGAGAACGGACTTCCCACGCGGTTGAACATCGCCAGTTGCTCGAATGTCTCAACCGTCTCTACGGCGCCGAGGTCGATGCTCCGCAGTACGATGTGCGGTTCCTTGGATGGTCGTATATATGCCTGTAGTGGCGGTTGACCGTTAAGTTCGATGGCAATGTTCACTACCGAACCTCCTTCCATTAGGCAGTAGGGTGGTGTGTCGGTCCATCCGCCGGCGATATCGATGCGCACTGGCGACCTTCCCCATACTATCTGGTCATGGCATACCGCCATCTTTGGCTGTTGCTTCTCGCACAAAACGCTTTCCGTGATGCCTTTACCAAGCAAATCGAAAGCATTTTTCTCATATTCCTCAAATGGTTTATTCTCCTTGCGAAGAACCTCAGAGCGGAACATATTGTCACTGATTCGCTTCATAAGTGGAGCCTTGTCGTCAAGTGGTAGCGGTAACATGATATTGTCGTCGGCATAGTGTTGTGCGGCATCTGCTAAGTCGAGCTGGTAGAACACGCTATGTTCGTGGTTGCGTGCAAGTTCTCTCCAGTTCTCCCTTTGGTACTCCTTGCGCTGTGCAGTCAGTCTCTTGAGATTCGCATAGGCTGAGATCTCGTCCGCACTAAGTCGTCTGCTATCCAGCCATATCGCCCTGCCACCCATCAGTTCGGGCTGTGATAGCATCCATCTGAGCACCAGTCCAATGTCGTGGACATTGTCAACAACGGGGAAGATGCGTGCCGACTGCAAGTCCTCTTTCCCTTCAATCTCCGATGTCTCGATGCCTCTCTCGGCAGCCCATTTAGTGAACGGCATTCCAATGAACGTCACTTTGTCATCGTTGATGTCACCTCTGAAGCGGTCGTCGTATCCGTATGGGCGCACAGCATATTCCTTTTCGCCTATTGGAACGATGTCAATACACTGTCCATCGCTGAGGCTGATATTCCAGTTGTTCTCGGGAACGCCCGTGATAAAGTTGTTTTTAGCCAGTTTCCAACTCAGTCCCACCCAACTGTTCTCAATCCACAGGTTGCTGTTTTCTTCGGTTATCGTGGTCTCGATGAATGAGTTCTGCACGAACATTGCGGGATGTGGCTTGCGCGAACGGTGCATTATGCGTCGCTGGTCGGCAACAAGGTTCTGCACGGAGAGTGTGGATGATATTATCTCGTGTGTCGTTCCGAAGTGGTAGAACTCACCTCCTGGCAGCGGCAATACTACGACCGAGAGTTTACTTATTTCCTCGTCTTGCATCGTAGGCTTCGTTCCCAGGCAGCAACCGAAGTCGGTATACATGTCATAGTTTCTGATATTGTCGGCAGAAAAGGCGTCACCCGACATGCTTTTCTTCATCAATAGCCTCACTGCGCGGTCGCTAAGCAACCATATTCCGATGTCTGTGAGGTAGTAGTGTGTCTGTTGCAGTTTTGCCAGAGTTTCCAAAGAAGGCTTCTGGAGCATACATTCCATCTTGTTAGGCGAATGGTGTGACGAAACAAATACTCCGTGGTCTTTCGCAATGTCAGCATCAAGCCAAAGCCCATAGCACACGATGTCAGCCTCTGGAATGGGTTGCAGGGGTAGAGTAGAGCGGATAAGCACGTCGCCACTGACTATCATAGTGTGAAAGTTTTCGGGTGCGGCATCCATTATCTGCTGATAGAATGGCACCTGAAGGTCGAGCAACGACTGTCCGAGTCGTTGTCCCCGTTCCCATCTGAAAACCGGAATCGGTGTGAGTATCTTTCCCGATGGAGCGTAGGCGGGCAGTCTTCGGCTCTGTCCACCAGCATGAAGCAATAGACGTTTCTCTTCGCTCAGCCATTCGTCGAACGGCTTCTCGTCACCATTTCCTTCTTTCTCGTTTGAGTAAGCCTCGTGCAGAAGCCATGTCGTTCCACCTCCTGAGCCCAGTTTTTTGCCTACGGGATCGTTGGTGCAGAACCACTCTTTCGGGCAGAGACCGGTTATCTCGTGGAAGCAATTTGTAAGATTGGGAGGAAGTGAAAGTAGTTTTTTCATCGTGTAATTGTTTATGTATACAATGGCAAAGTTACGAATTATTCCTCAATTCTATTAATATTTCATCAAAAAATCATATCTTTGCATCCGAATTTTACACATACATAATTATATGAATACCGAAAAAGACGGACTACTACGCTTGAATGGTGTGAGTTTTATGGTGCCATTCATTATGATTACTATTTGTTTTGCAATGTGGGGCTTTGCCAATGACATCACGAACCCGATGGTGAAGGCTTTCTCCAAGATTTTCCGTATGAGCGTCACCGAAGGCGCTCTGGTGCAGGTGGCCTTCTACGGAGGTTATTTCTGTATGGCCTTCCCCGCCGCGATGTTCATCCGCAAGTTCTCTTACAAGTCGGGAGTACTGATGGGCCTCGGACTCTATGCCACGGGCGCGCTGCTATTCTTCCCCGCGAAGATGGTGGGCGTGTATGGCTGTTTCCTCATCGCCTATTTCATCATGACCTGCGGACTCTCATTCCTCGAGACATCCTGCAACCCCTACATCCTTACGATGGGAAGCGAGGAAACCTCCACGCGGCGCCTCAATATGGCCCAGTGCTTCAATCCCTGCGGCTCCATCATCGGCATGTACGTGGCAATGAACTTCATCCAGGCGCGGCTTAATCCCATGTCGTCGGCCGAGCGTGCCAATCTCTCTGGTGAACAGTTTGATGCGATGAAGGAAGCCGACCTCTCGGTGCTCATCTCGCCTTATCTGGCTATTGGACTGGTCATCGTGGCCTTGTTCCTCGTCATCTTGTTCACCAAGATGCCGAAGAATGGCGACCAGAACAAGGAGATTCATTTCCTGCCCACGCTGAAGCGCATCTTCTCATTGAAATACTACCGCGAGGGTGTCATTGCCCAGTTCTTCTACGTCGGTGCCCAGATTATGTGCTGGACCTTCATAATCCAGTATGGTACCCGCGTGTTCATGGCCGAAGGCATGGGCGAGCAGGCCGCCGAAGTGCTCTCCCAGCGCTTCAACATTGCCGCCATGCTGATGTTCATCTGCTCGCGCTTCGTGGCCACCTTCCTGATGAAATACGTCAGTCCCGCACGTCTTTTGGCAGCCTTTGCCATCGGCGGCATGATCTGCACGCTGGGCGTCATCGTCTTCCAGAATCGTCTCGGCATGTACTGCCTGGTGGCCACCAGCGGTTGCATGTCGCTCATGTTCCCCACCATCTACGGCATTGCCCTGAAGGGTCTCGGCGATGATGCCAAGTTCGGTGCTGCCGGACTCATCATGGCCATCCTCGGCGGCTCCGTGCTGCCCCCATTCCAGGCCGCCATCATCGACCAGGGCACGGTGTTCGGTTCATTCCCCGCCACCAACGCCTCGTTCATTCTGCCGTTCATCTGCTTTGCCATCATCGCTATATATGGATGGCGTACCTACGTCAGACTAAAGGCGTAGAATCATAGCCTATTACAAAAGGTGCCTGTTTGGATTGCAAAACATGGCTAATCAGATAACGAAAGATGCCCTTTCAGCATGTGAAAGGGCATCTTTCGTATTATAAACAATCATCTGTTATTGTCAGGCCTTTGCTTCCTCTGGTGCAGCCTTGCGTTTCCTGTGCTCCAGGAAGATACCGATGGCGATGACGATAAAGAGCACTGCGTATGCGATGTATGCTATGGTCTCCGTGGTATTGACGGATTTCGGCTCGAATATCAGTTCCACCTTGTGGTTTCCTGCCGGCATCTGGAGGGCACGGAGGATATAGTCGGCACGTCCTACCTCGGCGGGTTTGCCGTCGATTGTTGCCGTCCATCCTGGATAATAAACCTCTGAGAACACCACGATACCTCCCGTTTCGGAGTTCACGTCATACGTCAGGCGATTCGGCTTGTATGAGGTGATGTTCACTGTTGCCTCGCCCGTCTGCTCTTTCGACTGTCCCAGTGTTTTCTCAAACTTCTTGTCGGCAACTGCCTCATGACGAAGGTTGAGTTTACCTATGCCATCCATCTCGTCGTTGGCATTGTCGGCATAGGTCACCTTGTCAACAAACCATCCGTTGCCATAGCCATACGGGTTCTTTATAGGCACTGTCTGACCACCCTGCACAGGCATTATGAAGTAGCGTGTGTTGAGCATGTTGAGCACGGGGAACAGACTGTCGCCGTTCAGTTTCGTCATATCGCCCATGGCATCGGCTATCGCCGGCATTGTCGCCTGCATCTGCGGAGCGATGTAGTTCTCAATCAACTCTTGGTAACGGCGCAGTTTTGCAGCATGATAACCACCGATGCTCTTGTGGTAATAGGAGGTATTGTTCTCGTTGAAGGTGTTCGTTGCGAAGTTCAGCACGCGGAAATTGCCCATCGATGTCTTGTCGCCGAGTATCTGCTCGTCGGTCTGTGTCATCTCGATTGGTGCTTCGCGCTCCGACTCGCTCACAAACATGTCGTTGTTAAGATAGCGTTTGTCTATCTGCCAAAGGTCGAT
Organism: Prevotella sp.; assembly: GCA_017554105.1. Classification (GTDB taxonomy): domain Bacteria; phylum Bacteroidota; class Bacteroidia; order Bacteroidales; family Bacteroidaceae; genus Prevotella. Next base: position 15,946 of record JAFZIY010000027.1, read on the forward strand.
AAGGCAGAGCGCAAGCAGAGAAAGTGTCATCACGGTGGCGTTGAGTTTCTTTGCCTTGAACAGCAAGAGAATCAGTGTTCCCACAACAATGATGAAGAACGAGCGCCAGCAGTCGGCGGTGAACATTGCCATACGCATCTGGCGGATGTTGGGAAGCAGCGAGTCGAGCACGTCTTTCGGGAAACTTGCCAGTGCCCTGTATTCAGCCGTCGAGATGAAGTCGCTGAAGAAAACGCTTGGAGCGATGGCGAAAAGGAAGCATATACCAGCCGTAAGACCAAAGCTCACATATACCCATTTCATGTATTTGCCCAGCGTCTCGCGCTCATCGACGAGTTTCTTCAGTGCCAGCATGGCAAGCAACGGGATGGTAAACTCCGCGATGACGAGTATCGACGCCACCGTTCGGAACTTCGAGTACATTGGGAAATGGTCGATGAAGAAATCGGTCAGTGGCATGAAGTTGTGTCCCCATGACAGCATAATAGACAATATCGTGGCTGCAAGCAGAGCCCATTTCACGGGACCTTTCACGATGAAAAGTCCGAGAATGAAGAGCATAAGCACGAAGGCGCCCACATATACAGGACCACTTGTGCCTGGCTGCTCGCCCCAGTACTGTGGCATCTGATTATAAAGGTTGTAGAACTGGCTGTCCGCCTTGGACATGGCTGTCTCGTTAAGGGCGAGCGGAATGGTTGCACCACCCTTGGTGTTAGGTATCAGCAGCGTCCATGTCTCATCGATGCCGTAGCTCCATTGCGTGATATACTCCCTGCCGAGACCGCTGTCTGTCTGGTCAGCCGATTCTGCTTTCACCAGTTCGCTCTTGCCTCTCATCGACTCGTTCTGGTACTGCCATGTGTGGTAAAGGTTGGAGATGTTGACGCAGATGCCTATTAATGCAGCCACGGCACACACTGCTGTGGCCTTCACGAAGCGCATTATCTGTTTCTCCCGTATCGCTTCCACAAGGAAGGCAATGACAAGGAAGGCAATGATGAACAGATAGTAATAGGTCATCTGCACGTGGTTGGCCTTCACCTCGAATGCCGTGAATATCGCCGTGACGATGAATCCCCACAGCAGTTTACCGCGATAGGCGAGCACGATGCCCGCAATCATCGGCGGCAGATATGCCAGTGCCATCACTTTCCACAGGTGACCGGCGGCAATGATAATAAGGAAATAACTGCTGAAAGCCCATATCACAGCACCGAGTGCTGCCATCCACTGACGGAAATCGAATGCACGGAGCAGGATATAGAAGCCAAGCAGATAGGCGAAGATGAGCCATACATTCTCAGGAAGCCACAGGTGATAGGCATTGATGGCCTGATTCAGTCCGTCGGTACTGTTATATGACGGTGCTATCTGATAGGTGGGCATGCCGCTGAACGCCGAGTTGGTCCATCGCGAGTGGTCACCCGTCTGCTCGTAGTATTCCGTCAGTTCGTGTCCCAGACCCTTTCCTGCCGATGAGTCGTGGCGATAGAGAATCTTTCCCTCGATGTCGGCGGGGAAGAAATATGCGAACGAGATGAGCGCAAACAGTACCACGACGATGATGTCTGGCAGATATTGTTTCAGGTTTTTCTTCATTTTCTAATTTGAAATATAATCCTTATCGAGCGCAAAATTAATTATTTTTTCCGAGATAATGCCCCAATCATAGAAAAAATAAGTATCTTTGAAGTATATTCTTCGAAGATAGGCTGCACCTCAACAATAAAAATAAACTACCATTTATTTTGTATTGTATTTAGTTTGCACTATCTTTGCAGCAAACTTTAGTGTTATGAGAATAGGTGTTATAGTGGCGATGGAGAAGGAACTGGTGCAGTTGCGCGGTCTTCTCAAGGACGAAAAAGTGGAAAAAAAAGGTGTCATGGACTTCTTCCTTGGCACTATCGGGGGGAATGAGATTGTCCTGGAACAGTGCGGTATTGGCAAGGTGAACTCCGCTATAGGCACTGTCGAGATGATTGACAAGTACAATCCCGAACTCATTATATCTACTGGTGTGGCAGGAGGAGCCTCCACCGACCTTAACATTACCGAGGTGGTGGTTGCCCGCGAGTGTGTTTATCACGACGCATACTGCGGCAAGGACTGCGAGTATGGTCAGTTGTTGGGCATGCCGTCACGCTTTGCCGCTCCCTCAGAACTTGTCGACAAGGCGCTGTCACTTAACGATACCAGTATCGGACTGCCCCGAATACATGCGGGACTGACGGTGAGCGGTGAGTGGTTTGTTGACTCCAAGGAGAAGATGCGCAGCATCCTCGACCACTTCCCAGAGGCGATGGCGGTTGACATGGAGAGTTGCTCGATAGCGCAGACATGCCATATCTATGGTGTGCCCTTCCTCTCGTTCCGTATCATCAGCGACATTCCGCTGAAGGATGTCGATGCAGCGATGTATTTCCATTTCTGGGAGCGCATTGCGAATGGTTCGTTCGGAGTGACCAAGGCTTTCCTTGAGAGAATATAATATCAAGGGAGTTTTGCTGATGTCTTAACTCCTAAACTCCTGAATATAGAAACAATGGAAAAAATCCCATCTTTTACAATAAATCATGAGCGCCTGCTGCGTGGAATCTATGTCAGCAGGAAGGACTCGGTGGGCGGAGAGACCGTTACCACCTTCGACATCCGCATGAAGGAACCCAACCGTGAGCCGGTATTGCACAACGGGGCGATACATACGATAGAGCATCTTGCTGCCACATTCCTCCGCAACGATGAGGAATGGAAGGACCGTGTGGTGTATTGGGGACCTATGGGATGCCTCACGGGAAACTATCTGTTGCTGAAGGGTGACCTCACGTCGCGCGACATCGTTGACCTTATGTGCCGCACCTTCCGTTTTATTGCCGACTATGAGGGTGAGATACCAGGTGCTTCGCCCCGCGACTGCGGTAACTGGCTGATGCAAGACCTTCCGATGGCACGCTATGAGGCGCGCAAGTATCTTGAGGAAGTGCTTGAGAACATCAGTGACGCAAACCTTTATTATCCTGAATAGAGGGATAAAGGAGTGTCTGGACCACACTGCGCACAATCATATAGCATAGGAAAGCGAGCCACAGTCCATGATTGCCAAGTGGTCCGATGGTAGTGTAATAGACTATGAAAAACGTAACGGCGGCGGTGAACATCGACTGAAGCATCTGTCGGGATGCCGTGAGTCCGATGAAAATACCATCCCACATGAATGCTGCAACACTGCAGAAAGGAATGAGATAAGCCCACCACACGTATGTGGTTGAGGCTTCCACCACTGACGACTCATTGGTGAGAAGTCCCAGAAACTGCTTTCCGCCAATGACATATACCACAGTGAACGCCACTGTTGTAACCATTCCCCAGAAGAATATACGGCTGACAGTTTGTTTGAGTGAAGCATTGTCGCCAGCGCCATAGAACTTCCCGCTCAATGCCTCGCCTGCATTGGCAAAACCATCCATAACGTAACTTACGAGAATAAACAGTTGCATGAGCAGTGTGTTCACTGCAAGCACCACCTCGCCTTGCCATGAGCCGGCACAGGTGAAGAACAACATGACGCACGCAATGCACAAAGTGCGAAAGAATATGTCACGGTTGATGGTGAAGAACTGGCGGTATGTGATGGGTGATGGGTGATGGGTGTTGGTTTTGGGAGATAGGTAATAGGTGATGGGTTGCAATTTCGGGGCTATCGGTTTCTTTCTGAAATACTTGCGCCAGCATAGGAGACAGCCCATAAGGAAGCCGCACCACTGCGCTATCAGTGTGCCTGATGCCACTCCTTCGACGCGCATGCCGATGCCGAAGACCAGTACCAGCGACACAAGTATGTTGACAATGTTCTGCGTTATGGCAATAGCCATCGGTATCTTGGAATTCTGCATGCCGATAAACCAGCCGTTCAGCGCGAAGAGTCCGAGTGACGCGGGTGCTCCCCATATACATATATTATAATAGGTGACGGTGAGTTGCCTCAACTCTTCGGTGGGTTGCATTATCAGAAGACTCAGTTCGCGCAGTGGAACCTGCAGCAACAGCAGTGCCACGGCAATGGCCATGGCGATGGCAAGGCTGCGTGCCAGCATGCGGATGATGTTGTCGGTGTCGCTGCGTCCTAACGACTGCGATGTCAGTCCGCTCGTACCCATCCTCAGGAAAGAGAAGATCCAGTAGATGACATTGAACAGCATACCGCCCAAGGCGATTGCTCCGATGTAGGAGGCAGCGCCCAGATGCCCTGTGATGGCAACATCGACCAGCCCCAGCAACGGCACGGTGATGTTGCTCACGATGCTGGGAATGGCGATGTCGAGTATCTGTCGGTCAATCTTCTTCATGTCTCTTTCAAAAATCCCCGGGGGCTTTGATGCTCTCGGGGATTATTCTTTATATTGCCTAAGCGTCTTTCATTGCTTTCTTTCTCTGGTCGTGGTCGAGGATAATCTTGCGCATTCGCATCGACTTCGGCGTCACTTCAACGTACTCGTCTTCCTTGATATACTCCAGACATTCCTCAAGACTCATCACCGTCTTAGGTATCACGCGGGCCTTCTCGTCACTTCCCGAAGCACGCACGTTGGTGAGTTGCTTCGTCTTAGTGACGTTGATGACGAGGTCGTTGTCGTGAACATGCTCGCCAACCACCTGACCTGCATAGACATCCTCACCTGGGTCGATGAAGAACTTGCCGCGGTCTTGCAGTTTGTCGATGGAGTAGGCCACTGCCGTTCCTGTCTCCATGGCAATCATCGAACCGTTGATGCGGCGCGTGATGTCACCCTTGTAGGGTTGGTATTCCTTGTATCGGTGAGCCATTATCGCCTCTCCCTGACTTGCGGTGAGCACGTTGGTGCGTAGACCTATGATGCCTCTCGACGGTATGTCGAACTCAATGTTCACGCGTTCTGCCTGACTTTCCATCGATGTCATCTCGCCCTTGCGCTTTGTCACCATGTCAATCATCTTCGAAGCGAACTCCTCCGGCACGTTGATTGTCAGTTCCTCGATAGGCTCGCAGCGAACACCGTCAATCTCTTTATAGATTACTTGCGGCTGTCCAACTTCCAGTTCATAGCCCTCGCGACGCATTGTCTCGATGAGAACGGAGAGGTGCAGCACACCGCGTCCGCTGACTATCCATGAGTCGGTGGAGTCTTGGAACGGCTCAACCCTCAGTGCGAGGTTCTTCTCCAGTTCCTTCTCCAGTCGTTCGTTGATATGTCTTGAGGTGCAATACTTGCCTTCCTTGCCGAAGAACGGTGAGTCGTTGATGGTGAAGAGCATCGACATCGTAGGCTCGTCAATGGCTATTGGCGGCAGTGCCTCTGGGTTCTCGAAGTCGCATATGGTGTCACCAATCTCGAAATGCTCCAGTCCGATAACGGCACAGATGTCTCCTGAGCCCACTGCATCGGTCTTCACATGTCCCATTCCCTCAAAGGTATGGAGTTCCTTTATCTTCGTCTTCTCTATCGAACCGTCACGATGTGCTATGCTGATGTTCATTCCACTGCGCAGTGTTCCACGATGAACGCGTCCCACGGCGATACGTCCAGTGTATGAAGAGTAGTCGAGACTCGTTATCAGCATCTGCGGAGTACCCTCCAGTTGCTCTGGTGCGGGAATCACCTCGATAATCTTATCCAGCAGATAAGTGATGTCCTCGGTGGGCTTCGAGTAGTCCTCGCCCATCCAACCATTCTTCGCTGAGCCATAGACTACAGGGAAGTCGAGTTGGTCCTCGGTGGCATCGAGAGAGAACATCAGGTCGAACACCATCTCATAAACCTCCTCAGGGCGGCAGTTAGGCTTGTCAACCTTGTTCACAACGACTATCGGTTTCAGTCCTATTTGCAATGCTTTCTGCAGCACGAAACGTGTCTGTGGCATCGGTCCCTCGAAGGCATCGACGAGCAACAGACAGCCGTCAGCCATGTTAAGCACGCGCTCTACCTCACCACCGAAGTCCGAGTGTCCCGGAGTGTCGATGATGTTTATCTTTACACCTTTGTAGTTTATCGATACGTTCTTTGAAAGAATTGTTATCCCTCGCTCGCGTTCCAGGTCGTTGCTGTCGAGCACTTGGTCGCTCAGGTTCTGTCCCTCGCGGAACAGGTGGCCGGCGAGCATCATCTTGTCCACGAGTGTCGTCTTTCCGTGGTCAACGTGAGCAATAATCGCGATGTTCCTAATGTCTTGCATTCTTACCTTTCTCTTTAAATCGGGTGCAAAGTTACGAAAAAACGAAAGCAATGCAAAAGAAAAACAGTTTTTTATGTTGCATTGCTGAGTGATAGTAACTTCGGCATAGCCAAAGTTACGAAAAAACGAGCGCAGAACAAAACAAACTCGTTTGTTTTTTATGCCGAGTTAAAGTAAGTTCACCATCATTTGATGGCAAAGTTACTGCAAACTGAGCATAATGCAAAAGAAAAACAGTTTTTTATGTTGCATTGCTGGGTGTATATGATTCGAAACTTGTTTCGCTCGGCTCGTCCGAGAACTTCGCTGTAAGCAGAGTTCTTGCATAGGCAAGCGACGTAAGCGTCGAGCGACGAAAAAACGAGCGCTATTATTTAGTGAACGCCAGTCGCTTTGCTGCTTCAAGTATCTCGGCATGGTCGAAGGCGAGGGCGGGAAGATTGTTTAGCGGGAACCATTTTGCCTGCTTCGCGTCATCCTGACCGACTGCCTCTGCCTCATGGTCGATAATGACAAAGTACGCCACAGTAATCACTCTGCCGCGAGGGTCGCGGTCAACCTTACTGAAAGCACCTATCTGTTCGGCTTTCGTCAGTTCTATTCCGGTCTCTTCCTTCAGTTCCCTGAGTGCAGCCTCCTCGGTGGTCTCGTCCATGTTCATGAACCCTCCGGGAATAGCCCACATCCCCTTGCACGGCTCATCCTTGCGCTCTATGAGCAGCACTTTTACCTGTTCTTTCACTTGTGCGAACACAACGCAGTCGGCAGTCACCGCCGGACGTGGATATTTATACGTAAACATAAGCCTTTGTTTTTATCTGTTGCAAAGGTAAGAAAAAGTTTTTTAATAGCACAAAAAATACCATTCGATGTGTCATTAATATCAAATCGCTGTGCAACTCATATCAAATGACGAGACAAAGTTAATAACTTTGTTCAACAATCTTATTAACTTTGTTCAACAATGTTATTAACTTTGTTAGCCCATTTTTATGCCTTTTCTAACAGATTGATATTCAATGGGTTCCGAGAGGGGTGATTTTTGGCTTTTCAGGTGCCTATTTTTGTCTGTTTTTCGCTTGTCTTTTTGGCATATTTCATGTAACTTTGCCATCAAATGATGGCGAACTTACTTTAACTCGGCATAAAAATCAAACGAGTTTGTTTTGTTCTGCGCTCGTTTTTTCGTAACTTTGCAGCATCATTTATGTGATTCCAGAAATTGCATAAATATGAATATGCAGTAATTAAGACAACACTCCCGACTCCTTTGCGGGGTGCGGTCAGCAACTAAAACTAACAACAAGGGTAATGGAATTCAGAACAGAGGTAGGCATTGAGCGTCCTGCGTGGCAGATAGAACCGTGCGCGAGGATGCTGTTTGTGGGCAGTTGCTTTGCCGACAGCATCGGCAGCCGTTTTCGGGAAGAACGGTTCCCGACGGTGATGAACCCTTTTGGCACGATGTATAATCCCGTCAGTGTGTGGCATACGATAGAGAAAGTGCTGGAAAACCGCGCCGGCGACGAGGTGCAGGACGAGCAGTGGGTGTTCATCACGCTTGGCACCAACCACATATATATATTAAAGGAGACTGGCGAGGTGGTGGATAACTGCCAGAAACGTCCGCAGCGCCTTTTCGACGAGCGACAGTTGTCGGTGGAGGAGTGCGCCGAGTGGCTGCAACGCTCGGTGGATGCACTGGTGGAAGCCAATCCTCTGACACGCATAGTGTTCACAGTCAGTCCCATACGTTACCGTAAGTACGGCTATCACGAGAGTCAGTTGTCGAAGGCGACACTACTGCTTGCCGTTGAGAAAGTGCTCAATGACAATGCACGTCGCACCGTTATGAAAGACGGTGAGAATGTTGCAGATGCCCGAATGCTGACATATTTCCCCGCATACGAGATTGTCAACGACGAACTTCGCGACTATCGCTTCTATGCACCCGACATGATTCACCCCTCGGAACAGGCGGTGGATTATATCTGGGAACGACTTGTTGACACCTATTTCTCCGACTCCGCGAAACAGTATCTTGAGGAATGGCGGCCACTGAAGGAGGCACTTGGTCACCGTCCGTTCAATGCTGATAGTGAGGAATATAGGCTTTTTATGCAAAAAACACAGGAGAAGATTGCTGCAATGTCGAAAAAATATCCTAATTTTGCACAAGAATTAAAAGGGTAGATTTTTGGAGTTACGGAGTTAAAGGAGTTATGGAGTTAAGACAATACCTGTAATTCTGTACGCTCGGTACTATGCCAGTACAAAATATGCCGATGTCTTAACTCCTAAACTCCTAAACTTCTAAACTCCCTCAAAATAGGAAACTATGTATTCGATAGTAAAAGTAACGACTCTTATAGGTGCCCGCAGATTCGGCGAGGCAGAAGCGAATATCGGATGGCTGCTTACCGACAGCCGCAGTCTTTGCTTCCCCGAGGCGACGCTCTTCTTTGCAATCAAGACAGAGAGAAACGATGGTCACAGGTATATCGACGACCTCTATCGCAGTGGGGTGCGCAACTTCGTTATCGAGAAACTGCCCGATAACTACAGCGAGACTTATCCCGATGCCAATTTCCTCATGGTGCCTTCTACGTTGAAAGCACTGCAGCGACTTGCCGAGAGACACCGTGACGAGTTCGACATCCCCGTCATCGGTATCACGGGAAGCAACGGAAAGACCATCGTCAAGGAGTGGCTATACCAGTTGCTGATGCCCACACGGGTGGTGACGCGCAGTCCGCGCTCATATAACTCGCAGATAGGCGTGCCGCTGTCGGTGTGGCTTCTCGACGAGCGTACAGAGATAGGAGTATTCGAGGCAGGTATAAGCATGCCGGGAGAGATGGCTGCACTGAGTGGTATCATACAGCCCACGATAGGCATAATCACAAATATCGGTCAGGCGCATCAGGAGAATTTCACTTCGAAAGACGAGAAATGTCGTGAGAAGATGAGGCTTTTCCACGATGCCAAGGTGGTGTTCTACAATGCCGATGACGAGACGATAAAGGCTAACATCGGCCTGCTGAAGTGCAAGACGGTGCCTTTCCATCCTTACGAGGGCGAGATGCCGTTCATCGACCGCGCGTCGAAGGAGAATGCCGGAGCATGTGCTGCGGTGGCAAGTTACTTAGGACTCACCGACGAGGAGATAGCCGATGGCATGCGCCGTCTGGAGCCAGTGGCAATGCGCCTGGAGGTAAAGCAGGGACAGCATGGGTGCATCCTCATCAACGACTCATATAATTCGGACATCAACTCTCTTGACATCGCTCTCGACTTCATGCAACGGCGTCAGGACACCAGCCATAACCAGCAACTCTCAGAGACGCTCATCCTGAGCGACATCTACCAAAGTGGTGTGGCTGTGGAGTCACTATATGAGGAGGTGTCAACACTTGCAAAGGAGCGTGGAGTACACAAGATAATAGGCATCGGCGAGGAAATCAGTTCGCAGGAGGCGGTCTTCGATATTCCCGAGAAGCACTTCTTCAAGACCACTTCAGAGTTTGTCGGCAGTGAGGTGTTCGATGACTTACACGACGAGATAATACTTATCAAGGGTGCACGAAAGTTCGGTTTCGACCATATTACGGAACTGTTGGAGCAGAAGGTGCATGAGACGATACTCGAGGTGAACCTCAATGCGGTGGTGGACAACCTGAACTTCTACCGCTCGTTCCTGCGTCCCGAGACCAAGATGGTGTGTATGATAAAGGCTGACGGATATGGCAGCGGTGCCGTGGAGATAGCGAAGACGCTGCAGGACCACCGTGTTGATTACCTTGCCGTTGCCGTTGCCGACGAGGGAGTGACGCTGCGCAATGCGGGAATAACGTCGAACATCATGATAATGAACCCCGAGATGACGTCGTTCAAGACGATGTTCGACTACGAACTGGAGCCTGAGGTTTATTCGTTCCGACTGCTCGAGGCACTCATTCGCGCCGCACGCAAGGAGGGAATAACGGGTTATCCAGTGCATATAAAACTCGACACAGGCATGCACCGCCTGGGATTCAATCCTCATGAGGATATGCCGCGGCTCATCGACCGTCTGCAGCACCAGCGTGCGCTGACACCGCGCTCGGTGTTCAGTCATTTTGTGGGCTCCGACAGTGACGACTTCGACAACTTCTCTGCGATGCAGTTCCGTGTCTTCGATGAGGCGAGCAGTAAGTTGCAGGCAGCCTTCCCGCACAAGATATTACGACATATCGACAACTCGGCAGGCATAGAGCATTTCCCCGAGCGTCAACTCGACATGTGTCGTCTGGGCATAGGACTCTATGGCGTTGACAGCCGTGACAATCGCATACTGCATAATGTGTGTACGCTGAAGACCACAATACTTCAGTTGCGCAATGTTCCCAAGGAGGAGACCGTAGGCTACAGCCGTCGCGGAGTGCTCACACGCGACAGTGTGATTGCCGCCATTCCTATAGGATATGCCGACGGACTGAACCGCCACCTCGGACGTGGCAACGGCTATTGTCTTGTCAACGGCAAGCCGGCACCATACGTCGGTAATATCTGCATGGACGTAACGATGATTGATGTCACTGGCATCGACTGCCGCGAGGGTGACACCGTGGAGATATTCGGTGACCATCTGCCTGTCACGGTGCTCAGCGATGCCATCGACACCATCCCATACGAGGTGCTCACAGGCATCAGTAACCGCGTGAAACGCGTGTATTTCCAGGATTAAATTCTTATAATCTAATTAATCCTTTTAGCCCTGAAAGGGCATTTAGCACTCAGCCCAGGGCAGCGCCCTGGGTATTTTACGCATCAAAGAACAATCGCGCTGTAAGTGCAAAAGATTTATAATGAGAGATTCTTTTGCCCCTGTAGGGCGTTTACTAATACTGTTATTTTACCCAGGGCGCTGCCCTGGGCTGAGGTCTATTGGCCTTTCAGGCTGCTAATTCTCACAGGTCAAATAATATGGTTCCCAATTTTTTCGTTGAACACACGTTATTTAAGAAGTTTATGCTGCAAAAGGGAGTTCTCCTTGTTTCTCTTTCATTTTAGTGATAAACTTTTTTCTTTCTAAAACTTGACGATTTCAAATAAAGTTTGTATATTTGCAGCGGATAGGGGGCTCGTGCGTTCCCATCCAAATCTTTGTGGAAAAAATAGAAGCGTTATGCTCGTCTTGTATCTAGAAACCTGAGAAATTTCATAGTACGACAAGAGAACATGATGACTTCCACGTGTTAGCGTGGAATGTTATCCTATCTCCCGTACAAGGTTTCTCAGGACCTCTAGATGAAGATGTGGACATACAGTTCCACGCTTCTCTAATTAATATAGTTGTCTTCCGAGGGGCTGGGAGGATTGAACTTTATTAGAAATTAGATTATGGACTTTAAAGATTCATTTTTTCAATTAGCTGAACGTGTATCAGCCCTGAAAGAATCTATCCAAACGGAAGAGGCAACCAAGAATGCTTTTATTATGCCATTCATCCAGATGCTTGGATACGATGTTTTCAATCCATTAGAAGTGGTGCCAGAGATGGATTGTGATATTGCCAAAAAGAAAGGAGAAAAGATAGATTACGCTATCATGAAGGATGGCTCCCCAATTATGTTAATTGAATGCAAGCATTGGAAACAGGATTTGAACTTGCATGACAATCAGTTAAAGCGCTATTATGTTGCTTCTAAAGCAAAGTTTGGAGTATTGACAAATGGCATTGTTTACAGATTCTATGCAGATTTAATAAAAGAGAATATCATGGATGATATCCCCTTCCTCGAAATTAATTTAGAGAAAACAAGAGAGGCACAAATTGAGGAAGTCAAAAAATTCTGTAAAGAGAACTTTGACCTTGACAATATTCTGAGCAGTGCCAATGAATTAAAATACATGTCGGAGGTCAAGAAGATTATTCGTTCTGAATTCAGTGAACCCTCACCTGAACTCGTCAAATTGCTAACAAAACGCGTGTATGAAGGCATTGTAACACAGAAAGTGTTGGATCAGTTTACTGACATAGTTGCACGAGCATTTAAGAGTCATATTAACGATGTTATGAGCGAGAAACTCGGTATTGCTATAAAAGCTACAGAGGCAGCTGGTGCTCCTGTTCAAACTTCTTCAGTAGCAACCGAGCAAAAAGATGAAGAACCCATCAAAGAGGAAGAAAAGCTATCTAAGATAAATACAACCGTTGAAGAGATGGAAGGATACTATATAGTAAAGAGTATTGTATGCGAGGTAATCTCTTCAGAACGTGTGACCTATCGCGATTCCCAATCTTATTTCGCAATCTTTGCTGACGATAATAATCGTAGACCTATATGCAGGTTGCATTTCAACAACACTAACAATAAGCGTATTGGATTTGTTGACGAAAACAGGAATGAGCAAATGGAATGCATCGATAAGTTGGATGACATCTACAATTATAAGAAGCAGCTGCTAGAAGCAGCAAAACGGTATATATAAATGGAGTCAGTAAAACGTTTTTTTACAAATGATAGTATAATGCTGGTGTTGGTGCTTATCAACACTGGCATTATATTTATTAGTGGTTTTTTGTCCAATCAAGGAGGAGTATTATTAATCATAGACAGTTTATTTACTCTGTTGTTTCTGTTTGAAGCAGTGGTAAAGATTCATGTGCAAGGTTTCTCGAAATACTGGTCTGATGGATGGAATAGATTTGACTTTATTATTGTGTTGTTGGCACTCCCTGCCTGTGTTAACATCTTTGGACTCGATTTTCCAGGTACAAGTATTTTGTTGTCGTTAAGGACGATGCGTGCATTCAAGTCTTTCAGACTACTGAAATTCATTCCAAATATTGAGAACCTTATTAAAGGCATCAAATTGGCATTCAAGGCTTCATTCATAGTAGCTATCGGATTGATAGTTCTTTTATTAGTTTTCAGTATTATTACCACATTTCTTTTTGGTGATGTAGTTCCAGAGTACTTCGGCAATCCTGCTCTCAGTGTATATTCTATCTTCCGTTTATTCACTATCGAAGGGTGGTACGAAATGCCAGAAGCAATTGCAGCAAATAGTGGAACGGCCATGGCAGTCTTTGCAAAAATATATTTCTCAATTCTTCTTTTCTTAGGTGGAATATTGGGCATGAGCCTTGTAAACAGCATTTTTGTTGATGCTATGGCAGAAGATAATAATGACGAAGTCCTTGATAAATTATCTCAACTAGAAAGGAAACTCGATAAAATGCAAAAAGAACAGGAAACATAACGCAGAATGGGGTTAAATAGAGATGCCAGTGGGAATTATCGAACGAAGTTCGGGAAAGATATAGTGAAATAACAGCTTGTTCCGTTAACGTTTGCGCTAAAAAAAGAATGAATTCTTTTGTTTTGCTCTCGACTTTTCGTATCTTTGCCCTCAAAATCTAAATCAAAACAAATCAAAAAGAAAAATGGCACCTGTAAAAACTGCTAAAATGTCCAATTTCCGTTGGGTTATCTGTGGACTACTATTCCTTGCAACGACAATCAATTACATGGACCGTCAGGTCCTTTCACTTACTTGGAAAGACTTCATTGCACCAGAGTTCCACTGGACTGATGCAAACTATGGTACGATTACGGCGTATTTCTCTATTTTCTATGCCATCGCAAACCTCTTTGCTGGTAAGTTCATCGACTGGATGGGAACAAAGAAAGGTTATCTCATCGCTATCTTCGTGTGGTCGCTTGGCGCCTGTCTGCATGCAGGTTGCGGCTGGGCGGCAATGAATATGCAGGGATATAACTCCATTGCCCAATTGGGACAGTTAACTGGCGATGCAGCTGTGGCATTGGCAACCGTCTCGATGTACCTCTTCCTTAGTTGCCGCATGGTTCTGGCACTTGGTGAGGCAGGCAACTTCCCTGCTGCCATCAAGGTGACGGCAGAGTATTTCCCTAAGAAAGACCGTGCGTTTAGTACTTCTATATTCAACAGCGGTGCGTCTGTGGGTGCTTTGGCAGCACCTGCCACTATTCCATTGCTCGCCCGTGCATGGGGCTGGGAGATGGCATTCATCATCATCGGTGCTCTGGGTTTCATATGGATGGGCTTGTGGATGTGGCTGTATGAGAAACCACACAAGAGCAGCCGTGTTAATCAGGCTGAGTTGAACTACATCGAACAAGACAGCGACATTGCGGAGGTGCAGGATAAGAAAGAGGTAAAGGAAGAGAAGACTATTTCTTTCTGGAAATGCTTCACCTACAAGCAGACATGGTCGTTCATCGTTGGCAAGCTGTTGACCGATGGCGTATGGTGGTTCTTCCTCTTCTGGGCACCGGCATATTTCTCCGATCAGTTCGGTTACACCAGTGACTCCAAGATGGGAATTCTCCTTATCTTTACCCTTTATGCCATCGTTACCGTCATCTCTATTGGCGGTGGTTATCTCCCCACATACTTCGTTGAGAAGAAAGGTATGAATCCTTATCAGGGACGTATGCGCGCGATGCTTATCTTCGCCTGTTTCCCACTGCTCGGTCTGCTTGCACAACCAATGGGAGCGTATAGCGCATGGTGGCCAGCCATCATTATCGGTCTGCTCGGTGCAGGTCATCAGGCATGGTCGGCAAACCTCTTCTCAACCATCGGTGACATGTTCCCGAAGAGCACCATAGCCACCATTACGGGTATCGGTGCAATGGCAGGTGGTATTGGTTCCTATCTGATTAACCTCGGTTCAGGTAACTTCTTCGACTGGGCAGCAGGCAGATTCTATTTTAACAACGACTCGTTTGTCATGACGCGTGATAATATTGAGAAGGCCTTTGATTTGGCGAAGGGTACTATTGAACCAGGAACAACAGCGTCTGAGATGATGCAGTATGTTACGGCTCATGGTGGTCAGGTCCTCCATGACTATTGGGCAGCCTTTGGTTTCGAAGGAAAACCTGCTGCTTATATGGTGGTGTTCAGCATCTGTGCTGTCGCCTATCTTATCGGCTGGTGCATCATGAAGGCTCTCGTTCCGAAGTACAAGCCAATCGTTGTGGAATAAAATCTACTGAAATAAAGACAACCCCCTTCGCCAGTTGTGGTGAAGGGGGCGTTTTTTATCCGCTAATTGACGCAAATTAAACGATAATAAGAGATAAAAGAATCCGAGTATTTGCGTCTCATTCTCGTCAATTCGCGGAGTTCTTACATGAATCCTTGATTCTTCAGTGCCTCGATGAAGCCTGCCGACATTGCCCCATTGTCCTTTTTCGTGTAGCGGATGTCGGTGAAAACCTGTGCAAGTGTCTCCTTGTTGTTAATCTTCACAAACTCCTTGTTCTCAGGCAGTGACTCCTTTTCGGTGTAGAAGCGGTCGATGAGTTCTGGAGTATAGTCGTGATATGTCTCCTCATGGATGATGGACTCTACGGGAAGACGGTCGGAGAGCGGCGGGTTCTCGTCGGGCCAGCCCAGCGTTATCGTTGCAATAGGCATCACGAGACGCGGCAGTTCGAGTACGTCGATGATTTGTTGCGGCATATATATCGTGGTGCCAAGATAGCAATAGCCCAGTCCTTCCTCATCGGCGAGGTTGCAGAATGTCTGTGTGTAGAGCAGAGCATCGGATGCGGCGTTGATGAAAGAGAGGAAGTTGTCATAGCCAGGCACCGCCTTACGCTCCTCCGCCCATCGTGAGGTGCGGCGGAAGTCGGCACAGAACGTGAGCACAACGGGTGCTCCCATCACCATCGGTTGGTTGAAATGTGCCGGTGCCAGTTGTCGTTTCTTCTCCTCAGAGCGCGTCACCACGACACTGTATAGTTGCAGGTTGCCCATCGTCTGCGTGCGCTCTGCCTCTTTTAGCAGTCGTATCAGCAGTTCGTTGCTTACTTCCTTGTTGGCATATTTCCTTATGCTTCTTCTTTTGTTTAGTGAGTCCATATTGATAATTACGAATTATGAATGTTTAATTTTGAGTTGTCGCGCATCGCGCTATTATAGAACTGTCAATTATGAGTTGTTAGGAACCCGTTGTTTGACAGCGTTTCAATTAGTCTTTCAGCATATTGGTGTGATATGACGGGCATGTTGTGACCTTGACGTGCCAGCACTTGCATCGTGAAGTCGTTGTCCCAGCAGAATGTCGGGGCACCGAACGATGCTGTCTCCTTTGCCACTGCGAGCGATTGTCCTGCGCTATCATCCTCGGAAAGGGCAAGAAGACGTTGTGCAAAGACTTCCTCTGGCACTGTCTCCACTTTTATTCCACAGTGGTCGAGAGCGTCAATAACATCGGCAACCCTGAGTTTCGGCGGACAGAAGACATGGAAAACATTGCCGTTGGCAGGAGTCTCGGAGAGCGTGATGACCGTTTTAGCTGCCTCGTCAACAGGCGTGAACTCTACGGGAGCATTGAGGTAACCCAGCGGACAGCACAGTGTGAGTGCCACGATGCGCAGCCAGTTCAGCGACGCATTCTGCTCATAGCCGTACTGAAGCATACCGTCCGCAAGTCGCGGTGACAGGTTGCCCATGCGCATTATTTTCATCCTCAATCTTTTCTCAGCCGCTTTCAGCAGCAGATGCTCGGCATTCCATTTCGTGGTTGTATATGGGTTTGCGGTTGCAGGAAGTGGAGAGAATGACGTTTCCGTCACTATCTGGTCTGTGCCAAGCCCGCTGTCACCCGTTGGCATGGCAGTGTTGAGCGTTGAGATATGTATCAGCAGTGCGTTGTGACGTGTGCAGAATATGCTGAGTCGGTTCACAGCCTCCACGTTTATGCGCTCCATGATGTCCTTCGGTGCGAAATGTTTCACTATCGCCGCACAGTTGATTACAGTCAGACGGTCACTTTCTATCGTCTCGATGCTGCGGAATGTATCGGTGTTTGTCAGGTCACCCTCGATTATCTCCACAGCAGACTCAAAGCGACTGTCATGCTTAGTGCCGAAATAATGGTGCAACATATCAAGCAGTCTCTCGTGCGGAGTCTCGTCACCAGTGCGCCTTACCACGCACCATACCTTGTTAACACCACGTGAGAGCAGTTCTCCGAGAACATGAATGCCGAGGAACCCCGTGGCGCCAGTGAGCAGAACGTCGTGCAACTCATTGACCTCGTTACTGTCAAGGCATGCGGCATAGTTCGCCGCTATTCTCTCCTGCAACTGAGATGTGTCATCTACTCCGTTGTCGATGTCGTTTTCAGACTTCCCCGAGTCAACCCATTTGGCGAGTTGTCTTGCTGAAGGGTGGCGGAAAATGTCGGCGTATTCAACCGTGATACCTTTCTTCTCCAACTGCATCAGCACATGAACGGCAGTGATGGAAGTGCCGCCAGCGATGAAGAAGTCGGCATCCGCGCTGACTCGTTCCTTGCCAAGCACATTGGCAAATACCTCGCATATCGTGCGCTCCGTCGGGTTCTCAGGCTCACAGAAAGTGTCATCGTCGGTCATATCGGGCTGTGGCAGAGACCTGCGGTCAACCTTTCCGCTGTTCGTAAGCGGCAGACGGTCAATCTGTTGCATCGTCACCGGCACCATGGCGGCAGGCACTTTCTGAAGCATTTCCTGCCTTACCTTAGTGAGGTCGATGTCCTTTTGTGACACAAGGAATGCCGCTATCTGCAGTCCTCCGTGCCCATCGGGGAATGTTGTTGCCGCCGCCTCCTCGACGTCGGTGCAGTTTCTGAGTGCCGTTTCCACAGCATTCAGTTCGACGCGGAAGCCGCGAATCTTCACCATTCCGTCGCGTCTGCCCAGGAACTCCAGCATTCCGTCGGGACGGTAGCGCACGATATCGCCAGTGCGGAACACACGATGGAAAGGCTTTTCATTGCAGAACGGATTGTCGGTGAATGCCGCTGCTGTCTCCTCCTGCCGCTTATGATAGCCCGCAGCCACCTGCCTGCCTGCTATCCATAACTCACCCGGCGCACCTATAGGCACGCGTCTGCCCATGCTATCGACAACATACAGGTGCACACCGTTTATCGCCGTGCCTATCGGAACATGCTTCTCTTCGCCTGTGAGACGATAAACAGTCACGGCAACGGTGGTCTCCGTAGGACCGTATTGATTGTAAATGCAATAGTCTTGGGCAGGTTTGAAAGGTGTTACTGCCTCGCCTCCCAGCACGATATGCCTCAGCGATGCACACCGCTCGTGCATTGCGAAGAGCCGTCCTATCTGAGTCGGCATGTCGATAATCTCGATATTGTTCTCCCTGATGTATTCAGCCAGTGCGCGTATGTCGTTTTTCATCTCCTCGGGAACCATTACGAGCGTCGCCCCAGATGACAGGGTGGTGAATATATCGGAGATAGAGGCATCGAAGGAGAATGTGTTGTAAGCCCCGATAACGGTGCCTGTGTGGGGTTGGAAATAAGAATGATACCACTGACAGTATGCTGTCACGTTACTATGAGTTATCCTCACCGCCTTCGGTTTGCCCGTTGAACCGGAGGTGTAGAACAGTGCAAAGAGGTCATCTGGTGCGGTGCCGCTCTCTATTTCGGCAACTTCGGTGTCTGCATTGCTTACCATCGTATCGATGTCGAGTGACATCATGGGTCCCTTGATGCGCCCTGCCTGCTGAATCATGTCATCGGTGGTGATGATGAGAGATGCCTCGGAGTCTTCCCATTGCTCACGAGTAACCGCCTCGGGCTCTGTCGTCGGACAGGGCAGGTATGCTGCACCGCTCTTCAGTACGGCAAGTGTGGCAAGCGGTATTGTAGCGTCGCGCGGCAGCATCAGTGCCACCACGGAGCCTCTTCCCACTCCTGTAGTATGCAGGACGGCGGCAAGTCGGTCACTCGTGGCATCGAGTTGTGCGTATGACAACTGTCTCTTGCTGTCCTTGATGGCAATGGCATCGGGTGTCGTCGCTGCCCAGTGGCGGAACATATCTATGACATTCGTCGAGACGTCGGGAACCTCTCCCGTGTCGTTCAGTGCATCGCGCCGTGCCGTCATCTGCTCATCGACAAAGCGGATGTCGCCCACCGTCTCTGCCTTGACGATGCTGCCGAGCACTTGCTCCAGACATTTTATCATCCCAACCACCATCTCCCGCGAGTAGAGTGCGGCATCATACTCGGCGTAAAGGTCAAGACGGTCGCCTTCGAACCATAGTTCTATAGCGAGCGAAGTGCCCGAGACGTTTGGCATTATGAACTTCTTCTTCAGTGGGAAACCGCAGAACGTGTGTTGCGGAGCGGTGTTTCCCTGATATATGAAACTCACTTCGCCAAAGCCACCGCAGTGCTTTCGCACCTCGCTGAACGGATGGATGTCGTTCACCATGCACCGAGCCTGTTGCCAGCGCATGTCCCGCATCATGTCCTGAAGTCGTGTGTTGCTGTCCCAACGGGCACCGACGGGAATTGTCTGCACCATCATTCCCACCGTGTGTTGCATACTCTTGCCGTGTCGACCGTGGAAAACGGTGGAGAAACGCACCTCGTTCTCACCCGTGAAACAGCCGAGAAAGAGTGCGAAGGCAGTAAGACTGACTATGTTACCGCTATATCCTGTCTGTCGGCAGATGGTCTCCCATTGCTCTGTCGTTATGTTTGTGGGGAAAATCTCGAATGTAGTCTGCTGATCACCTGCGTCGTATCTGTCGGCAGGAGGCAGATTTCTTATCGGTGTGTTGGGGAAAGTGGTCTCGTGCCACTGGCGTGCCGCATCGTATTCGGCGGTCATTCGCCGTTCGCTTTCCTTACGTACCACGTCGAAGAGGTCGTCATCCTCCTGCTGCATGGACATTCCGGCGTATGCCGCGGAGATGTCGTTGAGCAGGATATTCATTGATATACCGTCGAAAATGGTATGGTGGAAATTGGCAAGCAGCGACACACCGCTCTCCGTTTTCAGTATTAGCAGATTGTAAAGTCTTCCCCCTTCGAAGTCGAGAGGCACGCAGAAACGGCGCCTTACCTCCTCTGTCTCGTCGTCGGTCGTCTCCAATGCCTCGACGACAGGTGGCATATCGTCGTGGCGAACCATCAGTGGCTCGCCCTCGTTGTCGGTGGTTAGGGTGGCTTTTACTATCGGGTGGTTGTTCACGGCACGTTCCGTTGCCGTCTTAAGTCTCTGGATGTCAAGTCCTGGATAAGGTCCGAAGGACATGCAGATATGATAGGCTGGCGTATGAGGATGCAAATGGCAGTAGGTCCATACTGCCTTTTGTGTCTCGCTGAGCCTGCTTTTTAGTGTCTCATGAGATGTGTCTGTAGTTTGTGTGTTCCTTCTTTCCCTTTCGTTCATTGTGCGGGATTTGTCTGCAAAAGTACATAAATAATTTTGAAATGCAAAGTCGATATAATCTTTTATTTAGTCAGTTGCACTCCGAAAGGTGGCCTTTCGCATCATCAAAGGTGACCTTTTACACTCCGAAAGATGACCTTTCGCACTCTAAAAGGACATCTTTTGCAAACCGATTCCTGTCTTATCGTATCATGAAATACACCTTTTAGTCACAAGGGAGCACGTCTTTTCCGCAGAGAGTTGTCCATTTTGGAAAACTTTGTGTCGTGATTCGTCGGAAAAGTTTTCCATTTTGGAAATTCTTTTGCGAAAAAAATATTATGAAATAATCCATAAAGTATTTCTTTGTTTCAAAAAAATAATTTATCTTTGCACCATATTTTAGTACACGTAAAGTGTGGTCGTAACTAACCAACCACTGATAATCAATATCTTAAAACAATTATGAAACAACTGAAGACATATTCTCAAGAGGAAGCATTCAATGAGTCCTTGAAATATTTTAACGGCGACGAACTTGCTGCCCGCGTATGGGTTAACAAGTATGCCATGAAGGACAGTTTCGGAAATATTTACGAACAGAGTCCTGAGGACATGCATTGGAGAATAGCAAACGAGGTGGCACGTATCGAAAAAAAATATTCTAATCCACTGAAAGCAGAAGAAATCTTCGAACTGCTCGACCACTTCCGTTACATCGTTCCTGCCGGTTCGCCGATGACAGGCATAGGAAACAACTTCCAGGTGGCATCGCTCAGCAACTGTTTTGTTATCGGTCTCGATGGCAATGCCGACTCTTACGGTGCTGTGATGCGCATCGACGAGGAGCAGGTTCAGTTGATGAAGCGTCGCGGTGGAGTAGGGCACGACCTCAGTCAGATACGTC
Source organism: Prevotella sp. (assembly GCA_017554105.1). Lineage (GTDB taxonomy): Bacteria > Bacteroidota > Bacteroidia > Bacteroidales > Bacteroidaceae > Prevotella. The sequence continues at coordinate 37,285 of JAFZIY010000027.1, forward strand.
CGAAGGGAACGCCGGTGAACAATTCCGCCCTTACTTCCACAGGACTTGTACCCTTCATGGAGCGTTACAGCAACTCAACCCGTGAGGTGGCTCAGGACGGAAGGCGCGGTGCGCTGATGCTGTCGGTAAGCATCAAGCACCCTGACAGTGAGGCTTTCATCGATGCGAAGATGACCGAGGGCAAGGTGACTGGTGCCAATGTGTCGGTCAAGATAGACGATGAGTTCATGAAGGCGGCCACCGAGGACAAGGAATATGTTCAGCAGTTCCCCATCGATGGCGATGACCCGATGGTGAAGAAGACCATCAGTGCCAAGGCACTTTGGGAGAAGATAGTGCACAACGCATGGAAGAGTGCCGAGCCGGGAGTGCTTTTCTGGGACACCATACTGCGCGAGAGCATCCCCGATTGCTATGCAGACCTCGGCTTCCGCACCGTCTCCACCAATCCATGTGGTGAGATTCCGCTCTGTCCTTACGACTCATGCCGACTGTTGTCAATCAATCTTTTCAGTTATGTAGTCAATCCTTTCACCAAGGAGGCGTACTTCGATTACGACTTGTTCCGCAAGCATGTGGCACTCGCCCAGCGTATAATGGACGACATCGTTGACCTCGAGATGGAGAAGATAGACCTCATAATGGACAAGATAAGGAAAGACCCGCAGAGCCAGGAGGTGAAGAGTGCCGAGTATCACCTGTGGGAAAAGATACAGGACAAGAGTTCAAAGGGACGCCGTACGGGTGTGGGTATCACAGCCGAAGGCGACATGATAGCCGCCATGGGATTGCGTTACGGCACGCAGGAGGCAACCGACTTCGCGGTGAATGTGCATAAGACGCTTGCCCTCTCAGCATACGGTTCGTCGGTGGTGATGGCGAAGGAACGCGGTGCCTTTGGCGTTTACGATGCCAAGCGCGAGGAGAACAACCCGTTCATCAAGCGTATCAAGGAAGCCGCTCCAGAGCTTTACGAGGACATGAAGAAGTATGGCCGTCGCAATATCGCGTGTCTCACCATCGCTCCTACAGGCACTACGTCGCTTATGACACAGACAACGAGCGGTATAGAACCCGTGTTCCTGCCGGTATATAAGCGTCGCCGCAAGGTGAATCCCGGCGATCAGGGTGCCCATGTGGATTTCGTTGACGAGGTGGGCGACTCTTTCGAGGAGTACATTGTATATCACAAGAAGTTCCTCGAGTGGATGAAGATAAACGGAATAGACACCGAGAAGCGTTACACTCAGGAGGAAATAGACTCGCTGGTGGAGAAGTCGCCATACTATAAAGCCACCGCCAACGATGTCGACTGGCTGATGAAGGTGCGCATGCAGGGTGCTATTCAGAAGTGGGTTGACCACTCCATCAGTGTCACCGTGAACCTTCCCAACGATGTTGACGAGGAACTTGTAAACCGTCTGTACGTCGAGGCGTGGCGCAGTGGTTGCAAGGGATGCACCATCTATCGTGACGGCTCGCGCTCGGGAGTGATGATTCAGGTTAACGAAAAAAAGAAGAAAACCGAGGAGAAGCCTGTAGAGGTGGTGCCATGCAAGCACCCTGAGGTTACAGAAGTACGCCCGCAGACACTCGAGTGCGACGTGGTTCGCTTCCAGAACAACAAGGAGAAATGGGTGGCTTTCGTGGGATTGCTCGACGGTTATCCCTATGAGATATTCACAGGACTACAGGATGACGAGGAGGGCATCATGCTTCCGAAGTCGGTTACCAAGGGAAAAATTATCAAACAGGTCAACGAGAATGGAACGAAACGATATGACTTCCAGTTCGAGAACAAGCGAGGCTATAAGACAACGGTGGAGGGACTATCGGAGAAATTCAACCCCGAATACTGGAACTACGCCAAACTGATTTCAGGAGTGCTGCGCTATCGCATGCCTATCGACCACGTCATCCGTCTTGTCAGTTCGCTGCAACTCAAGAGCGAGAGCATCAATACATGGAAGAACGGAGTGGAGCGTGCCTTGAAGAAGTATGTTTCCGACGGTACGGAGGCCAAGGGTCAGCGTTGTCCTAACTGTGGACAGGAGACCCTCGTCTATCAGGAGGGATGCTTGATTTGCACCAACTGCGGTGCATCGCGCTGCGGATGATGTAGGCAGAGTCATAGGACTCCGATACTTACATGCCGCTTTACTCCTATAATTTCAAGACTCTTAAACTTCAAGAATAATGGAACTAAAAGAAAGTTGGGTATCATTAGACGAGATGAGGTTCCACGCCCATCATGGAGTGTTGCCTCAGGAGCGTGTCACGGGTGGTGACTTCACCGTCTCTGTTGAGGTGAAATACGATGTGTCCCGTGCCATCTCGTCGGATGATGTCGCTGATACCGTCAACTATGCAGTAATATTCAAAATCGTAAATAGAGAGATGCATCAGCCATCCTGCTTGCTGGAGCACCTGGCAGGCAGGATTGGCAAGAGCATTTTCCGTGAGATTGAAGGTATCAATGAAATGCGTATCAAGGTGTCGAAAGTCAATCCTCCGATGGGCGGACAGTGCTATGGCGCCTCTGTTTCGCTTTACTTAATAAATGATAAAACTTTGTGAAAGTTAGCGTTTTATCGCTTATAATATATAATTTTGCACCCAATAAATAAGGTATGCGCAGGAAATTGACATTCGTGATAGTGCTTTTGTTCGGCATTATGGTAAGTGTTACCGGTGCCGGAAAGAAGACTTTCACCCTCGTCATCGATGCAGGACATGGCGGACATGATTCCGGTGCGGTTGGTGCTACTTCCAAGGAGAAGAACATAAACCTTAATGTCGCGTTGGCTTTCGGGCGTCTCGTCGAAGCCAACTGCCCCGATGTGAATGTCGTTTACACCAGAAAGACAGACATCTTCATACCACTTAACGAGCGTGCCAACATAGCAAACCGTAACAAGGCAGACCTTTTCATCTCGGTACATACCAACGCCTTGCCGAAGGGTAGGGTGGCAAGAGGCTTCGAGGTCTATACTTTGGGAATGCACCGCGCGGCAGACAACCTTGCCGTTGCAAAGCGCGAGAACTCTGTTATATCGCTTGAGAAGGACTATAAGCAGCGGTATCAGGGCTTCGATCCCAACAGTAGCGAGAGCTACATCATGTTCGAGTTCATCCAGGACCGCAACATGTCGAAGAGTGTGGAACTGGCAAAGTTGATTCAGAAGGAAACATGTGCTTCGGCAGGTCGCAACAACATGGGTGTTCATCAGGCTGGATTCCTTGTACTCAGAGCCACCTCAATGCCGAGTTGTCTTATAGAACTGGGATTTATCACCACACCCGACGAGGAGCGTTTCCTGAACTCCAAGGACGGAATCAACCGTCTGGCGCGTGGTATTTATAACGCTTTTGCAAAATATAAGAATAAGTACAATACAGGACTCTCGGTTCCTTACATAGAGGAAAAAGAGGAGGCGATGCCCGAAATGGCGGAGATTGTGGAGGCACCACAGCCCACTGTCGTTGCACAGGTGGAGGAAACAGTTCCCCAACCGGTTCCCGAGCAGGAGGATACGCAGGGACAGCCGGTTTTCAAGGTGCAGGTTCTGGCAAGCAGCAGGGCGCTGCGTGCGGACAACAGTCAGTTTAAGGGTATGACGGGATTTGAAAGTTACGTTGAGGATAACCTCGTAAAATACACCTATGGGGCATCCACCGACTACAATAAGATAAGCCGTATGCGCCAGCATCTGCTCGAGAAGTTCCCTCAGGCGTTTGTCATCGCGTTCAAGGACGGGGTGAAGATGGATGTCAGGGAGGCAGTGCGAGAGTTCAAGGCAAATAAAAACAACAATCGATTATGAAGTTTTTTACAAAAGAAGTGAAGATAGCAATAGTGGCTATCATCGGTCTTATAGTTCTCTTTTATGGTCTTAATTTTCTGAAAGGATTAAGTTTCCTGTCAGCAGAAAATATCTACTATATCAAGTTTAAGGATGTTAGTGGACTGGCACAGTCGAGTCCTATCTATGCGAATGGCTATCGTGTGGGTGTGGTGAAGGAAGTATTGTTCGACTATGACAATCCTCAGGATGTCAAGGTGGCGGTGGATATCGAGGAGAAACTGCAGATTCCCAACGGCACATCGGCAGAGATTGTCAGTGACATGCTGGGCAACGTGCAGGTTAATCTTCTCATTGGCGACGACAGGTCGCACATGTTGCAGCCGGGTTCTACGCTTCCAGGAGAGGTCAGTGAAGGTGCTTTGGGACAGGTGAAGAAAATGATTCCGACGATAGAGAAGATGTTGCCGAAACTCGATTCAATAATGGCGAGCCTCAACACATTGATGGCTGACCCCGCAATAGCACATTCGTTGCATAACGTGGAGCATGTAACGGCTAACCTCACAACATCGACGCGTGAGCTGAATACACTGATGGCACAGTTGAATCGTGAGGTACCATCGATGACTCAGCGCGCAAACAAACTGTTTGACAATGCTAATGTCGTGGCAGAAAACCTTAACAAGGTGGATGTGGAGCAGACAATGCGCAAGGTGAACACCACTCTCGAGAACGTGGAACAGTTCACTTCACAACTAAATAGCAACAATGGATCGCTCGGACTGCTCATGCGTGACCAGTCGCTATATAACAATTTGAATAATACGATGCTCTCAGCCGACTCACTGTTGACCAACCTCCGCGAGCATCCTAAACGTTATGTCCACTTCTCAATCTTTGGAAAGAAGGACAAATAGGATTTAGGCAGGCGCGCGAGAGTTCCTCCTTCTCCTGTGACGTTTTCATGACATTCAAATCGTGTGACAGGAGTCTTCAAGACACTTGCGGTTGAAATAATGCAAAAAATAGAATTTATGCGTTTTTTATTGACGGAAATTTAGTGTGAAAAAAGCCGTTAATTATAATTGGTCTAAATAGAAGGTCGTCTGTAAATACACTTTAGAAAAATCCTTGCAAGTGTTTATTATCAGTCGCTTCCACAATTTTTCTGAACTTCAGTCGCTATTATTCGCATTTTGCTTCTACTTGATATAAGTATCACATTATCAGCAACTTTGATATATGCAAGTGTTTTTTATGGAGAATTTAAGGGCAAAATTCATAAAGGTATATAACTAAACGATTTATGACATGTCGAATAAAAATTTATAAAAACACAGATTTGCCCGTTTCGATTAAATTTGCGAAATTTGCAGTCGTAAAACTTCAATATGCCTTTTGAGCAATGTAGCCAATACAACATTGTAAGTAAAAAAGAAGCAAGAAGACTAACCACGGAGGCTAACCTCCACCATTTAGAGTTTAATTAATGACAAAGAGAACCCAAGCTCTCTGGGACGAAACGCTCCGATTGATAAAGGAGAATGTCTCGGAACAGCAATTCAGCGCACTGTTTAAGCCGATGATTCTCGAGAGTTTCGATGAAAACTCGAGGAGAATCTTGGTGAAGCTGCCCAGCATGTTCGTCTATGAATATGTTGAGGAGCACTATGCTGACTTGTTGTGCAAGGTTCTCACGCGCACCTTCGGTCCCGGTTTCCAACTCAACTACCGCATCCTTGCAGACAAGGAGCATGGCAAGACGAATGTCATAGAGTCGGAGCCAGTGGCTAATATAGACCAGCAGAGACCGAGAACAGGCGTAAACCAGTCTCCGACATTGCTCGATTCCGTGCAACCGCAGCAGATAGACTCGCAACTTAATCCTCGCCTGACGTTCTCCAACTTCGTAGAAGGTGCAAGCAACAAGTTGCCCCGCACGGTGGGTCTTTCTATCGCAGAGCATCCGCGCACCACGTCATTCAATCCCATGTTTATCTTCGGTCCCAGCGGATGTGGTAAGACACACCTTATTAATGCAATAGGCGTGCGCACGAAGGAACTGTATCCTCAGAAACGTGTCCTGTATGTTTCGGCGCGTCTTTTCCAGGTGCAATACACCAATGCTGTGCTGAAGAACTCGCTCAACGACTTCATACGTTTCTATCAGACCATCGACATGCTCATCGTGGATGACATCCAGGAGTGGATGAGTGCTGCGAAGACACAGGATACTTTCTTCCACATCTTCAATCATCTCTTCCGCAACGGCAAGCGTATTATACTTGCTTCCGACCGTCCACCAGTTGACCTCAAGGGAATGCATGAGCGTCTGCTCACTCGTTTCGCTTGTGGACTGACTGCCGAACTGGAGAAGCCTAACGAGCAACTTTGCATCGATATACTACACCGTAAGATAAAGCACGACGGACTGAACATACCCGAGGAGGTGGTGCGTTTCATAGCACAGACTGCCAACGGAAGTGTCCGTGACCTCGAGGGAGTGGTTAACTCACTGATGGCTTATAGCATTGTCTATAACCGTGACATCGATATGACTCTCGCAGAGCGTGTAATCAAGCGTGCCGTAAAGGTTGACGACCACCCGCTCACTGTTGACGAGATAGTGGAAACGGTGTGCAGCCACTTCAACGTTTCAACCTCTGCAGTGAGCAGTCGCAGTCGTAAGCGCGAGCATGTAATGGCGCGTCAGGTGGCAATGTATCTCACTCAGAAATACACAAAGATGCCGGCAGCCCGTATTGGTCAGCTCGTTGGCGGTCGTGACCACAGCACAGTTATTCACAGTTGTGCGCAAGTGGAGAGACGACTCACTACCGATCACGGTTTTAATGACCAGGTTTCGGAGATAGAGAAATCCTTTAAACTGAAGAAATAAATACTCATCCCTTACTTTACATTCCAATCTTTGGAGGAGGTTAGCAGTTGATGCCAGCCTCCTTTTCTTTTTCCTCGGTCATCATATTCCTCCATTTGAAGTAACCAAGAATAGCGATTACCACATAGAGGGCATAAAGAGATGCCTTGAAGGGAATGTCTTTGTAGAAATAGAGTGCGCAGGTAACCACGTCAACTACAATCCAGATGAGCCATTGCTCCAGGTATTTCCTTGCCAGAGCCCATATCCCAACGACGCTGAGAGCCGTGGTGAACGAGTCGGCGAGGGGAACAGTTGAGTCGGTGCGGTAGGCGAGGAAGCAATAGATAGCACCCCAGATTACCAGTGTGGCTAACGTCCATGGAAGGATAAAACGTCTTTCAAAGTGTGTGGGAGCCGCCAGATTGTTTGCTTGTTCGTTCTTATCAGCCTGCTTGTCCTGATTTCTTTTCTTTCTTGTCCAGTTCCACCATCCATAGACAGTCATTGCAAGATAATAGAATTCCATGCCACAGTCGGCATAGAGCCCTTTCTGATAATAGAGCACTATGCCGAGTACTTGCATGGCAAAGCCCACAGCCCACAGCCAGATGCTCGCCTTATATTCAAAGAAGATATAGGCGAGCCCCAGCGCTGTCGTAAGCATGTCGAGCCAGTGGGCAGAAAGAAAAACAGTCATTTTATAATTTGTCTAATTAAAACCTTAGTGAGACGCTTCCCATTGCAGTGAACCCTGCAGCAGGGATAAATCCTATTTGATAGTAACGGTTGTCGTTGGGATGACCGCCACTTTCGCATATTGCACTGTAAACCCATCCGCTCTGTGCGTAGTGCTTGTTGAAGATATTGTTCAGATGAGCACCGAACACCACTTCCTTGAGTCCGAGGAACTTGCGACCAACATTCAGTGTGTATGTAATGTTAGCGTTCATTACCTGATAAGATGGCAGCGAGCGGTCTTTGTTCTCGGTATTGTCAAGATACTGGCGACTAACATATTGTGAGTGGAGCACAGCCTGCAGTCCCTTGTAGTGGAAGTTGATGAAGGCATTGCTTATCTGCGATGGTGAGAAGGCGAGGGTGGAGTTGTCATAGTGTATGGTTGCTATGCCATACGAACCCTTGTCCCAGTCTTCAATCACCTCGTCGAAGTCCTTTATCTTGTTTATGCTCAGTGCAGTGTTCGCTTCCAGCGATAGCCATGAGGTAATGTCATAGCCTATCGAAAGTTCCATACCCATGCGGTAGGAGTCTTTGATATTTGTGGTCAGGTTCTCGCCGATATCGCTTTTCAGTCCTGTCTGCACGAACTGGTTCTTATAATCAATGTAATAGAGGTTGACGCCCAGGTGAAAGTCGGTATCGCTATAGTTGTATCCTAACTCGAAGTCGGTCAGGCTCTCAGCCTTAGGTGCCGGATAACTACCGTTGTCTGTGAAGTTGTTACGCTCTGGTTCGCGATGACTCAGTGCCACCGATGCGTATGCGCTGTGTCCGTTATTGTGGAAACTTACACCAGCCTTCGGATTGAAGAAATCGTACTTTTTGTCGATGTTGAGTTGCTGGTTATAGTATCCGTAGTATATTGTTTCTTCCTCGTAGAACTTGTCGTTTATACCGTCGGTCTTATATCCTACGTGGCGGTATTGCATGTCGGCAAAGACATCGAACATCGGGTTAATGCGATAAGCCGCTTTCAGATAAACGTTGCCGTCGAACTTCTTTGCGTCGGAGTCGTAGTACTGGTAATTGCCGTCTGTCAGTATGGCGTCACGCAGTTCATCGTTGGCAATGTATGTAATATAACCGAAATGGTTGCCTTTGAACTGCTGTACCGAGAGTCCTCCGATGATGTCCCAGTCATTATCCTTATAGTTGATGTTCCAAACCGCACCGTATGTGTCCTGCGACAGTCCTTTCTGCCTTACGAAGTCGGTTTTCTTCAGTTCTGAGCCGTCTGCTTTGATGAATGTCAGTCCGAACTTCGACAGTTTGTTTTTCGGGCGGAACTCATTGTAGTAGCCATAGCCATGTGTGTAGTGCAGCGAGCCGCTCATTGCCCAGTTGTCACTTATGTCCCATGCCGCAGACAGGATGTTGTGATTCTGCCAGAAGTTATCCGTAGTCTTTCGCCATAACGAGCCGTCGTTCATCTTGTATCTTTCGGTGATGTATTTGCCGTTGGCATCCTGTGCGAAACTGCCGCTTTCGTCGTAGGTAAGGCTCTCGTAGAGTGAGTTGAAGCGTCCGAGTCCTGCCTTGTACATGTCCTTATAGGTCTTGATGCCTGTGTTGGCACCCCATGTTCCGTCCATCAGGCTGAGGTCGTTGTCGCCTGCTGTCACACCGTTCCATGCCTGACCTGTCTTCTCGAAGTTACCGATGTTCTTGTATCGGATTACGAAGTTACGGTCATACCATGCCAGTCCGCCATAGTAAGAGCCCGAGCGTCCCTGTGTTCCGTGAATGTAACCATCGGTGTTGGTCTCGTTATATGCTCCGTCGAAGATGAAATGGTTCCATAGCATACCCGTTGAGAACGAGGCGCCTGCGTTGAATGTGTTGTAGGATCCGTATGATCCTTTCAGTTCGAATGATGGTGTCTGTGCTGGTATCTTCGAAGACAATGCTATCGTTCCGCCAAAGGCACCGTCGCCGTTGGTTGATGTTCCCACACCGCGCTGTATCTGCACCGAGCCGAGCAGTGAGGCGTATGAGTTCATGTTAGCCCAGAACACGCACTGGTCCTCGGGAGAGTTGAGTGGCACTCCGTCGAGGGTGACGTTGATGCGTGAGTCTCCTGCGCCGCGGATGCGCATATATGTTGTACCCGTTCCTACTCCGTTCTCGCTCCATGCCAGCACTCCTGGCGTTTGTGCGAAGAGGAACGGCAGTTCTTTTCCTGTCTTTGCGAAGTCAGTCAGTTCCTTTCGCTTGATGTTTTCAACAGCGAACGGTGCGCCTTTTTGCGCTTTCACACCGCGTACCACCACCTCTTGCAGTTGTTCCATGCGCAGCGAGTCGGCATTGTTCTGTGCGTGTGCCTTCTGCGTACCAAGGGCAATTACAGCAAACAATGCAGTAGTCAAAATAATCCTTTTCATCTTTACCTTAAACTTTAAATATAAATGTTTAAAGGGGGAGCGCCAATTGGAATACCAATTGAACTTGTCGTTCATTCCTACGCCGGCATTATCCGGATCAGGTTTGAGGGTCTAATCTCAGCCCGCCCACGGCGGACACCCCTTAACTTACGCTTTGTAAATCGGGTGCAAAAGTATATAAAAAACTTAAATTATCCAAACAATTGCATCGTAAAGATAAAAAAAAGTGTATATTTGTAACCATAATGTAAATGCAATGATATTGTAACACTTTATATGCCATGATGCACGAAAACCTTTGCTTGATAAGAAGGAGTGCGGCGACAGTCATTATCTGCCTTGTCTCTGTATTTTCCCTGATGGCTCAGTCATCGGGAACGGCTGATTGTCCCATGCAGAAGATGGAGTTGAAGAGACTTCCCGACCTTAACGTTCCGCGCGTCAGCCATGTCGTGTTCAGCGCAAACGGAGAGTTGGTCGTGGTTGGAGGTCACACTACAGGCTTTGTTCCCACAGCCACGGCAGAGTATCTGAAGGATGGCAAATGGCACCTTATGGAGTCTGCTTACGAGCATGACAATGGTTTCGGAGTGATGTTGAAGTCGGGAAAGCTTCTCATCATCGGCGGACATGAGAAGAGTCTGGGCATTGGCCAGACCTATCCAGCAGAACTCTACGACCCAGAGACCCATAGCTTTGAGGGCTTCGGCTGTCTTGACACTAAGCGGAGTCTTGCTCAGGTTATGCTTCTTGACAGTGGCAATGTGGTTATTGCAGGCAACTGGTATGCCGATGATGCCATAGAGGTATTCGACGGCAAGCAGTCGTTCTCCCATGTCAAGAAACTTGGCAAGGGCTTTGTGCGTCCATATATCTTCCAGACCTCCCCCGATAATGTTGTGATTTTCGGAAGCCAAGACACTTACGGAAAGGCACGAGACAACAACACCGCCTATCTACTGCGGGGTGATTCCATAGATGTGCCGTTGTTCTCAGAGTGGCATTCTGTCATGATGTTTAATCGCCCCAGCGACTCAGTGAGTTTTGTAGGCGATAAGAAGAAAGGTATTTATGCCTATCTGTTCCTTGTAAAAAATGATGATGGTCAAATTGCCATTACCAGAATGGAGAGCGACGGTCGGGGAGAGCCTCGTTTCTCGCTTCTATCCACTACACATCGTTTTCCGATGAAGGGAGTGAACGGACAGGAAATCATGTACTTCGGTTCGGTTCTTGTGAATCAGAATACCGGTAAAGGTTACATAACAGGGTACGACAAGGAAGGACGATTCTATACTCTTTGTATTAATAATGTACGTGCGAAGGAAAATGTCGGCATGACACTTTATTATACTGAGCCGCAGGAGAATGTCGGATATACTGAGCCTTTGCTGACTCCTGAAGGTAATATCGTGGTCACTGGAGGCATTGGTGACTCCAATTTCCGACCTTTCTCATCGGTATATATGCTCTGTCTGGGCAGTAACGATGCCGAATTCTGTAGTTCTATGGGATTGCTTCCATGGATTTTGGCGGTTGTCTTCCTGATTATTGTTGCCTTACTATGTCTGTTCCTCTTCCGAAAGAGACGCAAATCTCATATAGAGGAAGAGCGGCAAACCATCGATGATACTGTGGAGAAGCAGCTGATGGATCGCATCTGCCAGATGATGGAGCAGGAGAAACTGTTCCTCAATAGTGACTTGAAGTTGTCAGACGTATCAGCAGTGCTTTCTACCAACAGCCGTTATGTCTCTGAGACGATAAGGAACCAGCGTCAGACCTCGTTCACGCAGTTTGTAAATGGCTATCGAGTTGAGCACGCAAAGAAACTTATGAAGGAGAATACCGACCGCAAAATTGCAGAGATTGCAACGCTGTCAGGTTTTTCCGGCGAGTCCTCTTTCTTCCGAACGTTCAAGAGTTTCACGGGTGTCACACCTAAGGAATGGATAGCGCAAAATGTCTAAATATCGACAAATCGACTACCAAAACATGAATTGGTAGTCGATTTTCAATTTATGGGAGTTGGGTGTTTGTTTTTTATTTTACCTTTGTGAAATATAAGTCAAACACAATCTATCAACGCATATCTATGAAAAAGATTCTTTTATCAATTATCGCGCTCTGCTGCTCAATGATGACAGGGGCGCAGACAACCGACCAGATTAGTGCCATACTGCAGAATGGTGAGGAGACAACCGTGTTCTATGGGGCAAGTGCTTTAAAGAATGCCATTGCTGCCGCACCTAACTCAGGTGGTGTAATCACGCTGACCTCAGGTCTTTTCAACGCGACAGATATCATCAAGGATGTAAAGATTTTCGGTTCTGGCTTCCAGACCATTGATAGCTTGGATGTAGCAATGACCAATATAAATGGCGGCTTCAATGTGAATCTTCCTACTGATATAGCTGGTCCTCATGGCATTTCGATGGAAGGAATCTATGTGAATGGCGACATAACGGTAAAGTCGGCGGTGGATGGTTTCTCGCTGACAAAGTGTAGCTTTAGCCAACTCACTTTCCAGGCTGCTGCCACCCGTTGCGTGGTAACTCAGTCGTATATACGCTATGCCATCAATGGAGGTTATGACCTCTATGTACAGAACAGTTATGTAAATGGACATTCTATCAATGTTCTCAACGATGAAAGCAACATCCTCTTAAACCATTGCATTATAACAGACGGTTATAATTTTGATGGTAGGAATAGCCGCTTTAATTGTACAAACTGTATTGTCAATGTGGGCTATCGTAATACTATCCAGACTTATAACTACTGTATATTACCAAATATCAACAATTTAAATGGTTTCGTTGGCAGCGGTAATAACTGGTTCTCAATAGGCGAGGCCAATGTCTTTAAGGATGCATCGAACTTTAACTATACTGATGACCGCACGTTTGAATTAAAAAATCCTGATACCTACATTGGCAATGACAATACTCAAGTTGGTATTCATGGTGGTATTTTCCCATGGAACAAGGTCCCATCCACTCCTGTTGTGAAGAATCTCAATGCCACCGTGGACGGCATCAACCTCAATGTGGAATATGAGGCGGAAGTAAGATAAAACAAAAAAACAACAATAAGTATGAAAAAGACTCTATTATCAATCATCGCACTATGCTGGACGGTGGTCGCGGGAGCGCAGAATGAAATTATGACCGTTGTGCTTCAGCATGGTAATGATGTGAGCACTTTTACGGGTGTAAATGCCTTTATCAATGCAAATGCGGAGGCAGTTGACGGCGATGTTATTATTCTTTCCTCAGGCTCGTTTAATGTTTCACCTATCACGAAATCTATTTCCGTCTATGGTGCAGGGTTTGAAAAGGACGAGAACTCTAATACTGACGTATCAAAAATTAATGGTCAGTTGAATCTTGGAGTCTCAGGAGGAGAAACCCTCGCAAATATTCACTTGGAAGGAATAAGTTTCAATGCTGCAGTCAACACGTATGTTCCGTTGGAGGGGTTCGTGATGGAAAAGTGCTATGTTAACGGCAACGTCAATGTAGGTGCTAACTCGAACACGATGATTAGAAACTGTGTCATCACAGGTGCTATTGATGGTGGAAATAAATTAGCCGAGAACTGTATCATGCAAAACTGTTATATAGGTGGTGCTATCAACACCTTTATCGCAGAGAGCAACGTTAAGATAGACCATTGCATCGCTTGCAATTTGGTGGGACCATACTATTGTTCCAACAGTATTTTCCCGTATTATTGGGTTGGTGCTTATTATGACCGTGCAGCATTTGCCAATACAGAAGGAGCAGTTGTGCACAACTGTATCTTCAGGAATTTCAATTATAACAATCAGGATAAAAATGTTTTCCTGGATTGCTATGCTGTTGACATCCGAGACATTTTCTCTGATGCACAAAATGCTACCTACTCTGCTTCTCGAACCTTCGAAATCCAACAACCCGGAATATGGGTGGGTACCGACGGCCAGGAAATAGGTATTCGCTACGGATGGAGCAAAGTGCCGAAAACTCCTGTCGTGACGAACTTGAACACTACGGTTAACGGTGAAAACCTTGAAGTTGACTATGATGCGATAGTAAGATAAGTATAATATAAAAACAACAATAATATGAAAAAGACTCTATTATTAATCATCGCGCTCTGCTGCACAGTGGTGGCTGGGGCGCAGAGCACAGATGAAATCAGTGCCATCCTTCAGCATGGGGACGACGTGAGTGTTTACAAAGGCAGCACAGGATTAAAGCAAGCCCATGCCGCTGCATCTGATGGGGACGTGATAACCTTGAGCAGGGGTTCGTTTGATCCCGTAAACATTGAAAAGTCCTTGACTATCTACGGAGCGGGTTTCGAGGATAACGAGGAAACAAATACTGCCGTAACCACCATCAACGGTAACATTAATGTGGGTAAGGCCGATCCTGTCATCGACGGTTTACACATTGAGGGTGTTAAAATTAACGGCAATCTGGCCGGCACTCAAATACTGAAGAACTACACAGTACAGAGATGTTACATTACGGGCAACCTGACTTTCGCAAACAATATAGAGAATGTGAAGGTGAAGCAGTGCCGGATAGGAGGTAATTTGGATGGTTCGAAGACTGTCGTTGCCACAGGCCTGCACATAACAAATTGCTATGTATGGGGTGAAATAAATTATTTCAGTAACGAAAGTATTGTGAATATAGACCATTCTTTCATAGGGTATCAATACAATACTTACTATGATTATAATGATTATAACAATTTTGCACAGTTCTTATGGACGAACAGCATCATCTACAACCGTGGTCCAAACTATCGAATGGCAACCGGCAACTACGCTACGGTGAAAAACTGCATCGTAGTTAATGGTGGTGGAGGAATTCGCGACAATAATATAATTGAGAACTGCTACTATGTAGACCTCGCCAATCTTTTTGACGATGCTGAAGATGGAGTATATACTGAGAGCCGTACATTTAAACTTAAAGATGAAGATACATATAAAGGCACTGACGGAACTCCCATCGGTCCGTATGGTGGTGATGGCTGGAATAAGGTACCCTCAACGCCTTACGTGAAGAATCTTAATGCAACAGTCGATGGAGTTAGCCTCGATGTTGACTATGATGCTGGAGTAAGATAATAATATAAAACTGACAATAACATGAAAAAGATTCTATTTTCAATCGTTGCGCTCTGCTTCACAATGGTGGCGGGGGCGCAGAACAGTTCGCAAATTGTCAGTGCAGTCCTCCAGACTGGCGATGAGACAAAAGTGTTTTATGGCCAGGGTGCATTGACTAGTGCATATAATGCTGCTGAGAATGGTAGTGTGATAACGCTGACATCGGGAACGTTCACCTCACCAGGCAATATCAAGAAATCCGTGTCTATTTATGGTGTCGGTTTTGAGGACAATGTTACTGAGGGTATGCAGAAGACATATATTACCGGTGAGTTGGTCTACGCTGCAGACAGCGATGGAAACCCTCTTAAAGATATAGTGCTTGAGGGTGTTCATGTTGAAAGTCATATCTGGATAAAAGAAATTAGTGGCATGACAATAGCCAAGTGTCGGTTCGCTTATTTGGAAATTAACGGTGCTGGCGTCGAAGCAATCCTAGTTCGTCAGTGCTATTTAAATGGTTTTGATGCAAGGAGTAATGTTGTTGCTGGTGTGACATTTAAGAATAGTATCCTATTAGAGCGTATTCTTGGCATACCAGTTGGAAGTCAGGTATTGTTTGACCATTGTATTTTAACTTATTGGTATAGATATTCAAGCGCTGCTTATCATTATATCGCTTCTTATACCAATTGCATTATTAATAACAATCATGGTTTGGAGGCGAACTCGTATGCAGAAAAGAATATTTTCCTCCAATTGTCAAGTCATGACAATATTATTTCTGTGGATAATTGGTTTAGTATAGATGTGAGTACTCTCTTCGGTGATGGTGTCAATGATCTTAGCTATACTACCACTCGCACGTTCATACTTGCCGCCCCTGATACTTACAAGGGAACTGACGGCACCCCAGTGGGAGTTACAGGTGGCGACTTTCCTTGGTATAAGGCACCATCAACGCCTTATGTGAAGAACCTGAACGCTACAGTCGATGGTATTAACCTCGACGTTGACTATGATGCTGGAGTTAGAAGTACTAATCCCCCAACAGAGTAAAAGCTTATGAAAAGAATAAGATATTTGCTGATAGCGGTGGCAGCAATGATAAACACTGCTGCGTCAGCACAGACAAAAAACATTGCCGAACGGAAATATTGGCTGGACGGAAACATCACCCAAGCACAAGACTTGACAGTGGGCCACGCCACCATAGACATATCTTCGCTGGAACCGGGACTGCACTCGCTTTCCGTGCGCGTGCAGGACACTGAAGGTTTGTGGAGTTCTCAGGTGGCCAAGTACTTTATCAAGCCGTTTGCTAACAACAGCGAAAGCCCCAATGGCATAGCGCAACACCAGTACTGGATTGATGGCAATCTGCAGACGGCGATTACTTCTGGGTCGAAGCCCCAACCTATCGCTATCTCCTCGTTGACTCCTGGTCTCCACACGTTTACCGTGCGTGTGCAGGACTTGACCGGAGTATGGAGTTCACAGGTGGCAAAATGCTTCATCGTTCCATATAAGGAAACCAGCGTTGGTAATAAGGAGATAGTGCAGCATCAATACTGGATTGATGGCAAGATAGAGGCACGGGTGACTAAGAATAGTTCGATAGACATCATCGACATCGAGCCGTTGTCTACCGGTCTCCACTCATTCACAGTACGTGTGAAGGACAACACTGGCGTATGGAGTTCGCAGGTGGCAAAGTACTTCATCGTGCCGTACAAGGAAACCAGCGTTGATGACAAGGAGATTGTGCAGCATCAGTATTGGATTGATGGTAATCTGAATGCTATCGTCTCATCGGAGACACAGCCTGACATCATCGATATCGAGGCGCTGAAATCGGGCCTCCATTCGCTCACAGTCCGTGTGAAGGACAACACTGGAGTGTGGAGCTCGCAGGTGGCAAAGTATTTCATTGTGCCATACAGCGAGACAGCGGTTGGGGACAAGTCGATTGTACTCCATCAGTATTGGATTGATGGCAATCTGAATGCTATCGTCTCATCGGAGACCCAGCCTGACATCATCGATATCGAGACATTGACGCCAGGACTACACTCGCTTACCGTCCGCGTAAAAGACAATACGGGTGTGTGGAGCAGTCAGGTAGCGAAATACTTCATAGTAAAAGACGAGGACACGATGGAGGACGTGACTATTTCGCGCTATATGTACTGGTTCGACGATAATTCGAACGACTTCACCACTGGTTCTCTCTCTTCGGCAACGGGTACGATGAATATCGACATCAGCGAAGTGGAGGCAGGAACACACACATTGTGGTGGCGTTGCGGTGACTCTAAGGGTGCATGGAGCGAGCCACGCTCAGTGACCTTCGAGAGCCGTAGCTTCTACGACTATACCGTTCCGGCATCGGGAGTGGGAACATTCTCGGCTGATGTAAACCTCACATTACCCGACGGACTGCAGGCTCACTTCTGCACTTACCTGAAGGAAGTGGAAGAGGGACTGGCTATAAAGATTATCAGCATCGACGGCAATGTCATTTCGGCAAATACCGGTATGTTGCTTAGTGGAACAGGTGGTGAGACCTATCGCCTCAGATATACCTCAGAGGCTGGTGCAACCAACGAGACCAACAAACTGGTGCCAGTTGTAGAGTCGGTACATGTTAATGCAACCGATGGAGAATACACCAACTTCATGATGCAAGGAGGTAAGTTCGTGAAGATTCTCGAAGAGGACGAGTCGGTTATGATGCCTGCTCATAGGGCTTATCTGCCGCTGCTTACTTCTGAGGTGGCTAATGCCAAATACATCGGCATTATCTGGGATGATGACACCGTGACTGGACTCGACGGTGTTCCTACCGACGACAACCGTGATAACCGCTATGGCGACGGCACCATCTATAACCTGCAGGGACAGAAGGTTGATAACCCGACACGCGGAATCTATATCATTAACGGAAAGAAAGTTGTAATAAAATAAGCAATGAAAAAGAAATATATTTCACCGGAGATAATAGAGGTTGTCGACTTTGGCAATCCGCTGCTCGACATCGGAACCACCATCCCAGTGGATACTGGCGGCAGCGGAGCAAGCCAGTCGGGTGCCGAGGCCAAGAGACACGATATGGATGACGATGACGAACTCGATGAGTTCAACGACAGTATCATCAAGTATCGTCGTGACCCAATGGACTTCATCCCAAGGACGTTCACCAAGCATTGGGCCGAGGAGTGAGAAATGATAAATGCTGCTTCTCCGAAGTTTGCAACAGAATATTTCATAACAAATATAAAATGGAAACAATAAAACGTTTATTCATTTTGCTAATTGTCTTCCTCGGCTGCTCCGCCGGGGCGTGGGCAATAGAACAGGATTCCGAAGGGTATTATCTCATCGGGTCAGTACAGGACTGGGAAGACTTTTCCGCAATAGTTAAAACCACCAACAATGCTAATGCCAAGATGATTGCTGACGTTGACCTCGGCGACTGTCAGGCAAAATTAGGTCATCCTAATGAGAATCGTCCTTCTTTTTATTTCAAAGGTGAGTTTGATGGTCAAGGATATACATTGACGGTACATTATATTCAAGATCTAACGAACAGCAATGCAATATCTTCCCCATTCCCGAATATATCAGGAGCCACCATTAAGAATTTGCATATTGACGGCACATTGGAAAATAGCACAAGCAGTCAGCCTGCGCCAATTGGTATCTGCCGAAGCGGAACAAGCACCGTTGAAAATGTGTGGAGTTCCCTTGTCACGACAGACACCAGAACAGGTTGGGACGAAGCCGCGGCTTTAGTGGGGTGCGTTGATGGTTATACGGGTGGCAACCTCATCATGAAAAACTGCCTCTTCACGGGCACTGTCAATAGTAGCGGCAGTTATAATGGATGCTTTGTAGGATATATCAATAGTGGGGGTAGTGCTACAATAACCAACTGTCTGTCATTAGGAACGTTTAACTATACGGGTGGCAGTTATGGTTTTAGAGGTACCCATACCAATTGCTATGTATCGTCATTCCCTGCAACATTCCCGTCGGGCGTGACAGAGGCTACTGATGAAAGTCTCGCCGACGGCACCATCGCTACAGCCCTCGGTGATGCATGGGTGCAAGACCCGGGAACTGGCCTGCCGATGCTGAAGATTTTCACTACGATGAGACAAGACGAGGATGGATATTATCTTATCGGTTCTGTAACAGACTGGAGAAGATTTGCCGCTATCGTTGAAACTACACCGACAGCAAATGCAAAAATGATAAGAGATGTTGATTTGGGCGATGACCAGACGATGATTGGTACCTCTACTACGAAATATCAAGGTACATTCGATGGCCAAGCCTATACACTGACTGTTAATTATTCTGGTAGTTCCGAACAATTTATAGCACCATTCCATCATGTTGATGGGGGAACTATCATTAATTTACGGATTGATGGAATCGTTTCATCTTCAAGCGTACACCTCTCAGGACTCATTGGCAAGGCCTATAATGAAGTTACTATAGAGAACTGCCTGGTTGCTGCAGAAATAAAGATGTACAGTGATTACGCTGGTGGTTTCGTGGGCAACGGTGGTTCACAAAGGTTTGACGATTCGTCAAAAGTTGTATTTAAGAACTGTTTGTTTGCAGGAACTTTTACCGGTGTAGGAGGTTCTCGTAATAATGCTGCTGGATTCTATGGATGGGGTGCAAGTACTCCTGTGTTTATTAATTGCTTAGAGAACGGCACTTTTAATAATGTTTCAGATTATAATCCTTTCATGTATGAGGGTACAGATAGGGATAATACCGAAACAACCGCCAACTCTTATTATAAACATGGAAGCATTAATTTAGAAGGAATAAGCGATGCTTCTGCCATGACTGACGGAGAGATTGTGAGCAACCTTGGCGACGCTTGGGTGCAAGACGCAATATTGAACATGCCGATGCTGAAGATTTTCGCGAACCCTGCTATCGAATATTTCCTCATCGGTTCTTTACAAGACTGGAAGGACTTCGCCGAGTTAGTTGAAACCGTGCCAACGACTAACGGTAAGTTGATTGCTGATGTTGACTTGGGCGATGACCAGACAATGGTAGGAAGTATAGCATCCCCCTATCAAGGCCTATTTGACGGACAGGGATACACGCTGACGGTTAACTATGATATGAGTTTGACAACATCGGCAGTTGCCCCCTTTACTGTTGTAGGCAATGCAACGATTCAAAAACTTCACGTGGATGGAAGCATAAAACAGCAATATTGTGCCGCCGGAGGTGTTGTTGGATCTATCATGGGCAACGTAACCATAAAAGAATGTTGGGTTTCCGCCTATATGTATGTACAGGGATCTGGGAATCTTCAAGGAACTATCGGCGGTATTGCGAGTTGCTGCGATAACTCAAATGCAAGGGATTGTAGCATTCTGATTGAAGACTGTGTGTTCTCAGGAGAAATGGCTACCGGTTACCATTGCGGCAGTATTATGTCGCATGTGAACGGAGACTATGGAAATTCTGCAACCATTAAGAATTGCCTCTCCATAGGCACCTACGCTTCTGCCATTGGAAGCACAGGAACCTTTATTAGGACTGGAGTACAAGGAGATCCTTATACTATTGAAAATTGTTATTATGAGACTCCATGGGGAGCCGTGCAAGGTACGCAAGCCACAGCAGAAGAACTCGCCGATGGCACTACCGCTGCCTCTCTTGGCAACGCCTGGATGCAAGACCCGAACAAAAACCTGCCTCTGCCGAAAATCTTCGTAAAACCAAATGCAGAAGCACTGGATGGACTTTTCACTATCAATGCTAGTGGAGAAGAAGTTGTATTCGCACAAGGAAATTTGCAGAAATTAGGTAACATGTACCAATTTGCAAAGAACCAATATGATTACTTCGGTACAGATCAGTCTGATACGCATCGTGATATGTTTGCATTCTTAGATTACAACAATCCCGCTGTTGATGAGCCTTGGTCCATGCTGTCCCATGATGAATGGAAATACCTGTTAATCACTCGCAGTGTCACAAACACCCTTTCTGCTGATGCCAGATTCACCATGGCCACACTTGGTGACACATACAAAGGCTTGATTATCTTCCCTGATTACTATGAGCATCCCGAAGGAACTGGATTCATAGCAGGTGTATTCAATAGCAATTCCAATTACACGGCCCAAGTCAGTCTTGAAGGCTGGGCATTGATGGAGGCTGCTGGTTGTGTGTTCCTGCCTGCCGCAGGTTATCGTTCTTATACGGGAACTTGGTATGGTGTAGGTGAAGAGATAGGCTATATGAGTTGCACTGAACATCCCAAATACATTTCCACCTATTTTACTCCTTATATCACGCCAGATGGAGTTTATGTGGACGAGACAAGTAATAAACGAACATGGACTTCCATTCGTTTGGTATTGCGAAAGCAGCCGATAACTTACACTGTACCCGCAAGCGGTGTAGGCACATTCAGTTCCACGGAGAATATCCTTTTGCCCGAAGGACTCAATGCTCACTACTGCAAGACCTATTATGCAGAAAGAAGTGCCATAAGTGTGGTGAATATCAGCGGTAGCGTGGTGCCTGCCAATACTGGCGTTCTACTTTCGGGCACGCCGGGTGAGGCGTTCGTGCTGTATCCTACCAATGAACCAGCCGACGACTTGGAAGGAAATGCCTTGGTAGCCGTGACAGAGTCGAAGCATATTAATGCTGTGGATGGCGACTATACCAACTTCATTATGAAGGGAGGTAAGTTCGAGAAGGTTCTTGATGAGGACGAGTCGGTTATGATGCCTGCTCATAGGGCTTATCTGCCGCTGCTCACTTCAGAGGTGGCTAATGCCAAGTTCGTGGGCATTATCTGGGACGACGACACCGTGACAGGACTTGACGGTGTTCCTACTGACGACAACCGTGAGAACCGCTATGGCGACGGCACCATCTATAACCTGCAGGGACAGAAGGTGGATAACCCGACTCGCGGAATCTATATCATTAACGGAATGAAAGTTGTAATAAAATAAGCAATGAAAAAGAAATATATTTCACCGGAGATAATAGAGGTTGTCGACTTTGGCAATCCGCTACTCGACATCGGAACCACCATCCCAGTGGATACTGGCGGCAGCGGAGCAAGCCAATCGGGTGCCGAGGCCAAGAGACACGATATGGATGACGATGACGAACTCGGTGAGTTCAACGACAGTATCATCAAGTATCGTCGTGACCCAATGGACTTCATCCCAAGGACGTTCACAAAAATGTGGGAAGACTGACACAGTCTGAATTCTTAATAAGTGTAAACGCTGCTGCAATCTGATATTTGCAGGACAGCCAAAAATATGCGTTGATTATGCCATTTGTAACTTCTTGGTTTTCAAGGGGTAGCAAATGGCATAACAATGTTAATAACTTTGTTGAACAATCTTATTAACTTTGTTGAACAAAGTTATTAACATTGTCTCGCGATTTGGCATCAATTGGAACCTCGTTTGATATCTCTTGCATTCTCACTAATATTTTGTGGTTTTTCTATTAACGTCTTTTTGCTATTCTTTTCGTGTTTTTATAAAAATATTACGGGCGCACTTTGATGGTGCGCCCGTAATATATAAAGTTGATGAGTAAGCAAGTAATTAGCATTTACAAGGCCAGGGCTTCAGTTGTTTGAAGAAGTCGTTGCCCTTGTCATCTACAAGGATGAAAGCAGGGAAGTCCTCAACGGTAATCTTCCATATTGCTTCCATGCCGAGTTCAGGATATTCCACGCACTCGATAGACTTGATGCTCGACTGTGAGAGCACTGCTGCCACACCGCCGATAGTACCGAGATAGAATCCGCCATGCTTCTTACATGCGTCGGTGACATCCTGTGTGCGGTTGCCCTTGGCAATCATCACGAGCGATGCTCCGTGATCTTGGAACTCGTCAACGTATGGGTCCATACGGTTGGCAGTGGTTGGTCCCATCGAACCGCATGGATAACCCTCCGGAGTCTTTGCCGGTCCAGCATAGAGGATTGGGTGGTCCTTGAAGTATGCTGGCATTTCTTCGCCGGCGTCAAGACGTGCCTTGAGTTTTGCATGAGCGATGTCACGGGCCACGATGATGGTTCCCTTCAGGTTTACACGTGTGCTTACAGGATACTTCGTGAGTTCGGCACGTACCGCATCGATGCCCTTGTCGAGGTCAATCTCAATGCCCTTGCCGCCTTCTCCAGGATTGCGGAACTCCTCTGGGATAAGTTCTGTTGGGTTGTCGTCCATCTTCTCGAGCCAGATACCATCGGCATTGATCTTCGCCTTGATGTTACGGTCGGCAGAACAGCTGACGCCCATTCCGATAGGACATGACGCACCGTGACGTGGCAGACGTACCACGCGGATGTCGTGGGCAAGAGCCTTACCGCCGAACTGTGCGCCGAGACCAATCTTGTGTGCCTCTGCGAGCAGTTTGTTCTCAAGGTCGATGTCGCGGAAAGCACGTCCTGTCTCGTCGCCTGTGGTAGGCAGTGAGTCGTAGTATTTGATGCTTGCGAGTTTCACTGTGAGCAGGTTCTTCTCTGCTGATGTGCCGCCGATGACGAAAGCGATGTGATATGGAGGACAAGCCGCTGTTCCGAGGCTCTTCATCTTCTCCACGAGGAACGGCAGCAGTGTGCCTTCGTTCTGGATGGTAGCCTTTGTCATGGGATAGAAGTATGTCTTGTTGGCTGAGCCGCCGCCCTTGGCAACCATCACGAAACGGTACTCGTCACCCTCAACAGCCTCGATGTCAATCTGTGCAGGGAGGTTACAGCGGGTGTTCACCTCGTCATACATGTTGAGCGGAGCGTTCTGCGAGTAGCGCAGGTTGTCCTCGGTGAAAGTGTTGTAAACGCCCAGTGACAGTGCTTCCTCATCCTCGAAGCCAGTCCACACCTGCTGTCCCTTCTCGCCGTGGATGATGGCTGTGCCGGTGTCCTGGCAGAAAGGCAGAATGCCCTTACATGCAGTCTCTGCGTTGCGGAGGAACTGCAGTGCCACATACTTGTCGTTCTCAGAAGCCTCAGGGTCGTTGAGTATTGCTGCCACCTGCAGGTTGTGTTCGCGGCGGAGCATGAACTCTACGTCGTGGAATGCCTGCTGTGCAAGCAGTGTCAGTGCTTCTTTGCTTACTTTCAGAATCTTGTGTCCTTCAAATTCGCCAACGCTGACTCCCTCTTTGGAGAGCAGGCGATACTCCGTTGTGTCCTTTCCGAGTTGGAACATTGGAGCGTACTTAAATTCAGGTTTATTTGCCATAATGTTTTTTATTTAGTGATTGTTTTTAATATCCGAAGATTTCCTCGAGCGTGAGGCGTTTCACTGGTGCTATCTTGCCGATGGCATCCATGTCAAGTTCCTTCTCGTCGCCGAGGATGATATAGCGGTATGGCTTGTGTCCCATGTTCTGCTGCTCAAAGTCGACGATATCCTGCAGACGGAGACTTGGCAAGAGGTCGTAAATCTTCTTGTAAATGTCATAGTCGAGTCCCAGACGCTGTGCATTGATATATGCATTGAGGATGCTGAACTTGGTGGTTCGCTGGCTGGCAATCTGCTTTATTGCTGCATCCTTTGCTATCTGGAATGCTGCTTCACTCTGCGGCATGTTGTTGAGAATCTCGTGGAACTGTCTTACACAGTCCATCATCTTGTCGTTCTGCGTGATGATATGGGTGAAGAAACTCTCTGTCTCGCCAGTCCTGCCGGGACGGCTGTATATCGCGTATGCGTTGTATGCCAGTCCTCGTGCTTCACGAAGTTCCTGGAATACGATGCCGTTCATGCCACCGCCATAGTATTCATTGAATAGGGTAGTGATGCCTTGCTTCTCAGGATTCCATGCCCGTCCTTCGTTATGGAACATACGCATATAGATATTCTTTGCTTCGTATGGCGCAATCCATATCTCGTTGCTGGGTGTCAACTGCATAGCGAAGGGTTGTCCCTGCGGTGTGGCAGCCAGTTTCTTTTCGGTCTTATGGTATTTCCCAATCACGTCGGACAGTTCTTTCTCGCTGAGTGGACCATAATATAATACGGTGTGTTCGTAACGCGAGATGTTCTTAAGCAGGTCGGTGAATACCTGTGGATTAGTCTGTCGCAGTTGCTCGGCAGTCATGTCGTCGCGGCGCATGTTGTGCGGACCATATACGGCATAGTAATAGAGGTAGTCGAAACAGGTGCGCTGGTCTTTCTTTGCATCTTCGCGGTCTTTCAGTATGAGGTCGACGTATTGGTCGTAAGCGTTCTGGTCAACCTTTGCATTGGCAAGCACATCCTCGAGAAGAGCCAAAGCCTCAGGCATGTTCTCGCTAAGTCCACTTAGCGAGATGTTTATTGCATCGCTACCCACGCCTACGTTCATATTGCATGCCAACTTATAGAACTGCTGTTTCACCTCAGCGGCAGTCAGTTTGTCGGTTCCCAGATAGTTGAGATAGCCCGATGCCACATCGTAGCGGTTGTCGTCTTCGTGGCCGAAGTCATAGCGGAATGCCAGGTTGAACAACCCGTCAGTGGTGTTCTTCTTATAAAGCAGAGGCAGTCCGCGCTTGGTCTTGCTGACGGAAAGGTCTTTCTTGAAATCGAGGAATACCGGCTGAATAGGATCCACTTTGGTGTCCTGAATGTCTTTCACGAACTGACTTACCTGGTCACGGTTTGTGGGGATGGCGGTGATGGCAGGCTTGTCGATTTTCTTTTGCAACGAGTCAACGCCCTGAAGTTTGAACACTGTCACATAACCATCGGTGAAGAAGCGGTTGGCAAAGGCAACCACCTGTTCCTTGGTGATACCACTCATGCGGTCGAGTTTCTTCACTTCCTGTTCCCATTCAATGCCGTTGATGAAGGCATCGAGGAAATGTGATACACGGCTGCGGTTATTGTCGAGTGAACGGAAATAGTTGAGTTTCTTGTTGTTCACTACCGAAGGCAGCAGGTCATCGGAGAAGTCGCCACGTTTTAGTCTGTCGATTTCGCCGAGCATCAGTTGTCGCACCTCCTTTAGGTCTTGTCCTTGCTTGGGAGTTCCCATAAGGAAGAATCCAGAATAGTCCTGTAGGGTTTCCAGTCCAGCGTTTGCACTCTGCACCTTCATGCTCTGGTTCAGGTTGAGGTCGAACAGTCCAGCCTTTCCATTGCTGAGGATATCACCGATAATGTCGAGAGTGTCGCACTGGAGCGAGGCACCTTTCTCGGCAACCCATGCCATCCATACTGTTTCTGCCTGCTGTCCGATAACTGTGGTGTCAACGGGAGCGGTGAGGGGCTGGAACTTTGAGAACACTGGCTGACGCACATCATCACCTGGCTTCCACTGACCGAAATATTGGTCAATCAAGGCTATGGTTTTGTCTGGGTCGAAATCACCCGCCATACATATAGCCACATTGTTTGGAACGTACCATTTCTTGAAATAGTTCTGAATGTTGACTATTGACGGGTTTTTCAGGTGGTCCTGTGTACCTATGACTGTCTGTGTGCCGTAGGGATGATTTGGAAAAGCCTTTGCCATGAGTGCTTCGAGACACTTGTTCATGTCGTTGGACAGTCCGATGTTATATTCCTCATAGACAGCCTCCAGTTCGGTATGGAAACCGCGTATCACCATGTTCTGGAACCTGTCGCTCTGAATCTTAGCCCAGTTCTCTATTTCATTGCTGGGAATGTCTTCGGTGTAGCATGTCACGTCATAGCTGGTGAACGCATTAGTACCCTCTGCTCCGATGGTAGCCATCAGTTTGTCATATTCGTTCGGAATGAAATACTGGGCTGCAACCTGTGACACAGAGTCGATTTCATGGTACTTCTGTTTCCTGAGGTCGGCGTCTTTTATCTGACGGTATTCCTCGTAGCGGTTGGTGATGTCGTCGAGCAGGACCTTCTCGGCTTCTGAGTTATTGGTGCCGAACTGCTTCGTGCCCTTGAACATAAGGTGCTCAAGATAGTGTGCCAGTCCCGTCGTTTCGGCAGGGTCATTCTTAGATCCCGTGCGCACTCCTATGTAAGTCTGTATGCGCGGTTTCTCCTTGTTGACCGAGAGATATACTTTCAGTCCGTTATCGAGTGTGTATATGCGGGTCTGCATGGCATCGCCTGCTACCGTCTGATACTTATAGTCCTTTGCGGTTATAGGGAGAAAAGTAAAAAGGTAGAAAGGTAATACCAGTAAAAGATATTTCTTCATTGTTTATTTTAATTATTTGGTTGTTCTTTTTAAATCATTTTTCATAGTCAATCTCATGGTCGAGATTATTGATGAAGTTCTCATAAACCTCTTCCTCAACATCGCCCATCTCAAACTCCTTGCTTGCATCCTTGCGTATCTCGGCAATCCATGCGCGGCGAGCCTTGATGTAGTCCTCGCGGATGCGCTCAATGTCAGCCTCGGTAATCTGCTCAAGGCCATAATAGTCGAGAATCATGCGGTAGGTCCATGCCCACTGATACTCACGGTAGTTTTTGTCAATCTCCGTGAAGCGGTCGAGAACCTCGTTGATACTTGCGAGCGTACCGTTCTTGATGTCGTCGATAAGTCGTTGTTCCTCGCTCTCCGGCAGCAGCAGTCCCGACAGGTCGTTCCACTTGCCTTGTCCCACTGTAGTGGTGGGAATGCCGAAGGCTCCGCGCTTAAGCACTCTCTTCATCACGGCACCCATGTAGATGCGCAGTGCGATGTCGTAGTACTTTATACCCTTGCGAAGCGATGAGCCCTTGATGAGATACTCATGATAGATGTATTCTGACACATCTTTTCCGGATGATTTCTGCAAGTCCTCAAGAATCTTCTTACCCCTGAGAATTCCTCCTACGGAGAACGGTGAGAGCCAGTCGAAGTTGACGATGCTCTTCTGACAGTCTTTCGGACGCATGTCGCGCTTCGGCCATTTGCGAATGTCACGGTAAAGTCCGACGGTTGTTATGTTGCGTCCTGGTACCAGATACATGTCGTCATTATAAGAAATGAGATATGAGAACGGCAGGTCGCGCGTGTCGGGATGGTGCATCAGTTTACCCATGCAGACAGAGAATGTACCTATGTTTGCAGGCATCAGAAGATATGCTCCACTGGCAGTCTTCGTACCGCGCTCCAGTATTCCGTAGTGCATAGGTCCCATCTTGTATGCGTGGTTCGAGAAGTTTGTAGCCGAACCGGCATTATAGAACGAGAACTGTCCGCCGATAAGGAGGCTCGACTTGTGGTGACTGGCAGAGAAAGGACCGCAGAATGCTGCGCATGCCTCACCGTTCGACATGTATGAATTGGCAAAGAACACACTTGCCGACGCCGTAAATCCGTTGCTTATCTGGCATGCCTCGCCCACGAAGCAGTCTTGCATCTTCACGCTGTTGATGATGCTTGAGCCATCGCTGATTATGGAGTTCTCACAGATAACGCCTGTTCCAATATACACGCTGCTGTTGGGAGAACTCATGATGGAGCAGTCGCTGAGGCGTGAGGCACCGTCAATCTCTGCCGCATCCTTTATGATAGTGTTCGTAATCTCCTTGGTGTTCACTATCTTCACGCCGTTACCGATAGTACCGCGCTCAGGCATGTTCAGTCTGATGTCCTCGTCAACGAGACGACGGATGGCATCTTTCACCTCCTTGTCGCGGAAATGCTTCACCATGAATGCCGCGAACTGAGAGTTCAGATTGCCGAAGATCACCACGTTTCCGTCACCCACCTCGTTGAGTACCGATACGAGATTACCCTCTCCGAAGGTAGCCCCCTCGGTGGTCTCCATAGTGCATACATTCGAGATATAGCACTCGTTGCCGATGGTGTAGTTGTTTATGAAATTACTGATGTTCTCTATAAGACAGTTGTCGCCCACCGACACGTTGCGCAGGGTGGCGCGGTAGATGCCTGAATGCTTGAAGAAGTCCTTGCTTACCTCGATGTTCTTCTCGAACACGCCAATCCTTATCTCACCATAGAAAGTGGTGTGTTTGACATACTTCGGGATGAAGTCTTCAGCCACTTCAATGGCAGACCAGTCCTCAGCCCAGCAATTGTTATTCTCGAGAATTACAATTTCTTCTTCAGTTAGTTTCCGATATTCGTCCATGTTATATAAAGTTTAATGTTTATAGTTTAAAGTTTAATGTTTGGAGATGCTGTCTCAACCCTCAGTATCTTCGTACAAGAAGTCGTTATAAGGGTATTTCTGCACGTGCAGTTGTTTTACCTTGTTATATAAGGTATTGCGAAGCGTGTCGATGTTCTGCCTTTCCTTTGCAGAAATAAAGATGCAGTCGTCGTTCATCTTTGCCATCCAGGTCTTCTGCAGTTCATCGAGTGTTATGTTCTCCTTCGTTGGAGGAGTGAGGTCATCCGGCTCTTTCTCCACCCATCGGTATGCGTCAATCTTGTTGAACACTATCATCTGCGGTTTGTCTGCCGCTCCAAGGTCCTTAAGAGTGTTGTTCACTACGTCAATCTGCTCTTCGAAGTCGGGGTGTGAAATGTCAACAACATGCACGAGCAAGTCGGCCTCTCGCACCTCGTCGAGGGTTGACTTGAACGAGTCAACAAGGTCGGTGGGCAGTTTCCTGATGAATCCTACGGTGTCGGCAAGCAAGAACGGAAGGTTCTCGACTACCACCTTGCGTACCGTTGTGTCAAGGGTGGCGAAGAGTTTGTTCTCAGCAAACACCTCACTCTTTGCCAGAAGGTTCATCATTGTCGATTTCCCGACGTTGGTATATCCCACAAGCGCCACGCGGATAAGCCGTCCGCGGTTTTTCCGCTGTGTCGTTTTCTGCTTGTCTATCTCCACAAGTCGCTGTTTGAGTAGCGTTATGCGCTGCAGGATAATACGGCGGTCCATCTCCAACTGTGTCTCTCCAGGTCCACGCAGTCCCACGCTTCCCTTGCCACCGCCCGAACCAGAGCCGCCGCCCTGACGCTCAAGGTGGGTCCACAGTCGTTGCAGACGAGGCAGCATATAGCGGTATTGCGCCAGTTCCACCTGTGTCTTGGCATTTGCCGTCTGCGCCCTCATGGCGAAGATGTCGAGAATAAGCGATGTGCGGTCGAGGATTTTCACCTTCAGTTCCTGCTCGATATTGCGTATCTGCTTCGCCGAGAGTTCGTCGTCGAAGATAACCATTCCCACAGGCTGCGGTACGTCCGGGTCCTCTGGCATCTGCGAAATCTCAGAGAAATCCGACTTTTCCATGTACTCATCATAGGCATCCTGCCGTTCCTTTATATATTGCCTTATTTCTTCGAGTTTACCCTTTCCGACGTATGTCGTCTGACTTGGACCGTTCACCTTCTGCGTAAAACGCTTCACGGTAACGGCACCTGCGGTGTCGGCAAGAAACTCCAACTCGTCAAGATATTCCTTAGTCTTGGCCTCGTCCTGCTCTTTCGTGATAAGACCGACAAGAACGGCAGTCTCGGCTTTGACCTCAGAGATAACAAATTCCTTCATCTAAAATAATAGGTTTTGAAGACTTCACTTCATCGCTCACAGTTACAGCATAGCGAGCGATGCTTGATATATCGCGACAAAATTACGAATAATTCTGTTAAGCGCCAAAAAATGGACAGTTTTTTCTATTAACCGTTGTAAACGTTTGCGTAACTTTTTTCAATTTTATTGCGTTATTATTTGATACATGTCGATAATCCGACTACCTTTGCATCATTGAAATCGGATTTTCAGATTACATGCTACATAATAAAACAAACTGCTAAGACATTCAAAAATGCAAAGGGAAGTTGCTTCGACGAGAGGTCGAAGCAATTTTTTTGTGAAAAAACTAATGCAAAAAGTTGTGAGTTTTTTTCAGAAATATTACTTTTGCATCGAAATTCTAAACTGTATCATTATGAGATTAATTATTGAATCTGATTACAAGAGATTGTCAGAATGGGCTGCCAATCATGTTATTGAGAAAATCAACGCTTTCAAACCAACAGCAGAGAAGCCTTTCGTGCTCGGTCTTCCCACAGGTTCCTCACCTGAGGGAATGTATGCTGAACTCGTAAAAGCATACAAGGAAGGACGCGTATCGTTCAAGAATGTACTTACTTTCAATATGGACGAATATGTGGGATTGCCCGAAAGCCATCCTGAGAGCTATCACTCTTTCATGGCACGCAACCTCTTCGACCATATCGACTGCCCGAAGGAGAACATCCATATCCTTAACGGTAACGCTGCCGACCTTGAGGCAGAGTGCGCCCACTATGAGGAGATGATAGCAGAAGCAGGTGGAATCCACCTGTTCATTGGCGGTATCGGTCCTGATGGTCACATCGCTTTCAACGAGCCATATTCTTCACTTGCATCACGCACTCGCGTCAAGACACTTACCTCAGACACCATCATTGCTAACTCTCGTTTCTTCGACAACGATGTGAACAAGGTGCCAACACGCGCACTTACCGTAGGAGTCGCAACTGTAATGGATGCTGACGAGGTGATGATTCTCGTGAACGGACACCACAAGGCACGTGCCCTGCAGGCAGCGGTTGAGGGTCCGGTGACACACGCATGGACAATCAGCGCACTTCAGACACACCGTCATGGCATCATCGTTTGCGATGAACCGGCAACAGACGAGCTGAAGGTAAGCACATATAAGTATTTCAAGGACATCGAGAAAGACAACCTCTAATATTCTGGTTGATATCCTTTCACATTGTAAAACATGCCATTTTGGATAGCAAAATGGCATGTTTTGCTTTGCAATAAGCCATGAATCGCAAAACGTTTGCTATGCTTTTGTTTTCACGTTGAATAAAAGACGAAAACGAACTAAAAAGTATTGCTTGCACGTTAAATTGAATTAATCTGCCAATAAAATGTTGAAAAGCGTGCGCTATTTGGAAAAAAATGTGTATTTTTGCACGCAATAAATTTTAAGGTACACTAATTATATGTCATCATTTGTTGCAGATAAAATCGTGATGGACGGTCTGACATTCGACGACGTCCTGTTAATTCCAGCTTATTCAGAAGTGCTGCCAAAGACGGTAGAGTTGAAAACCATGTTCTCAAGGAACATCGAACTAAACATACCGTTTGTAACGGCGGCAATGGACACCGTGACCGAGAGCTCGATGGCTATCGCCATTGCGCGCGAGGGTGGTATAGGTGTGATTCACAAGAATATGTCCATCGAGGCACAAGCACGTGAGGTGGCTATAGTAAAGCGTGCGGAGAACGGTATGATCTACGACCCTGTGACCATTCAGGAAGGCCGAACAGTAAGGGATGCGCTTGCCATGATGGCAGAATATCACATCGGAGGAATTCCCGTTGTTGACGAGGGAGGTCATCTGGTGGGCATCGTGACAAACCGCGACCTGCGCTTCGAGCGTCGTCTCGACAAGAAAATTGATGAGGTAATGACAAAGGATAACCTCGTCACAACACATCAGCAGACCGACCTTAACGCTGCTGCTGAGATACTGCAGGAGAACAAAATAGAGAAACTTCCTGTCGTTGACAAGGAGAACCGACTCGTAGGACTCATCACATACAAGGACATTACTAAGGCAAAGGACAAGCCAATGGCATGTAAGGACACCAAAGGAAGGCTGCGCGTTGCGGCTGGCGTGGGTGTCACGGCAGATACTCTCGACCGCATGCAGGCACTTGTTGATGCCGGTGCAGATGCCATTGTCATCGATACTGCTCATGGCCACTCGAAGTCTGTAGTTGAAAAACTGGTAGAGGCAAAGGCTTCTTTCCCCGATGTTGACATCGTTGTGGGTAATGTTGCCACTGGTGAGGCGGCCAAGATGCTCGTTGACAATGGTGCCGACTGCATCAAGGTGGGTATCGGTCCGGGTTCTATATGCACCACACGTGTCGTTGCCGGTGTTGGCGTTCCACAGCTCAGTGCCGTTTACGACGTATATAGCGCATTGAAGGGAACGGGTGTTCCACTCATCGCCGACGGTGGTCTGCGCTACTCGGGCGATGTTGTCAAGGCTCTCGCAGCAGGTGGCAGTTCAGTGATGATAGGTTCTCTCGTGGCTGGTACAGAGGAGAGTCCTGGCGACACCATCATCTTCAACGGACGTAAGTTCAAGAGTTATCGCGGCATGGGTTCGCTCGAGGCAATGGAGAACGGCTCAAAGGACCGCTACTTCCAGGCAGGAACCAAGGACGTCAAGAAACTTGTGCCGGAGGGTATCGCAGGACGAGTGCCATACAAGGGAACCTTGCAGGAGGTGATTTATCAGCTCACAGGAGGTTTGCGCTCAGGAATGGGCTACTGCGGTGCTGGAACAATAGATGCACTGCATAATGCCAAGTTCACCCGTATCACCAATGCCGGTGTGATGGAAAGTCATCCGCACGACATCACGATTACGAGTGAGGCTCCAAACTATTCTCGACCAGAGTAGTTGAGGCTTGATATATTTAAGTAAATACCTATTAAAGGCAAGATAAATGAAGAAGACAATTCTTATGGCAACCATGCTCCTCAGTTGGGGCATGGCTTTTGCACAGAGCGACGACCCCGTGATTATGACTATTGCAGGGCAACCCGTAACACGCTCTGAGTTTGAGTATTCGTACAATAAGAATAATGCGGAGGGCGTCATCGACAAGAAGTCGGTGAAGGAATATGTTGACCTCTTTGTCAATTATAAACTGAAGGTGCAGGCGGCTTTGGACGCCCGTCTCGATACTCTCAGCTCTTTCAAGGAGGAGTTCCTGACGTATCGTGACCAACAGGTGCGCCCGTCGTTTGCCACTGACGAGGTGATGGAAAAAGAGGCACGCAAAGTTTATGATGAGACATACGAGCAAATAGGTCCCGACGGACAGGCAATGGCATCGATTATACTGCTCTCTCTGAGTCCCGATGCTCCGTTGGCTGAACAAAACAGGCAGAAGGCGCGCATCGACTCTATATACAATGCATTGCTCGGAGGTGAGGATTTCGCAACGATGGCGTCAAAGCACTCTGAGGACAAGGGTACCGCCCAGCGTGGCGGTCAGATGCCTCCCGTGACACGCAACCAGTTGCAAGAGGATCTCGCAAACCAGATGTTCGCGTTGAAAGACGGTGAGATGAGCAAGCCTTTCCTGCTTCCTATGGGATATGTTATCCTTAAGATGAACCAGCACCGTACTCTCCGCCCGTATGAGGAGGAGCGTGTGGACATCATGAAATGGATGGAGAGCCGTAACCTTCGCGATGCTGTGGCTGAGCGCAGGGTGAGGGAACTCGCTGCTGAGAAGTTCGGACTGAAGGATAATATCGACAAACTCTCTGATGAACAGAAGGCACAGGTGGATGCGGAAGTTAAGAGTCTGCTCGACCAGCGTACTGAAGAACTGTCGGCAAACGACCCTGACATGAAGAATCTTATCCGCGAATACCACGATGGATTGTTGCTTTATGAAATCAGCAGCCGTAACGTTTGGGAGAAGGCTGCTAACGATGAGGCAGGTCTGAGGAATTTCTTCAATAAGAACAAGAAACGCTATAACTGGGACAAACCACGCTATAAGGGCATGGCTTACCATGTAAAGAACGAGGCAGACAAGAAGGCCGTGGCAAAGTGTGTCAAGGGACTGGCTTTCGACAAGTGGGCAGACAAACTGCGTACCACGTTCAATGCTGACTCCGTAATCCGTATCCGCGTGGAGAAGGGTATCTTCAAGGAGGGCGACAATGCCGTCATCGACAAGATGGTATTCAAGAAGGACACCACCCTGACACCGATGAAGGATTATCCTATCGACGCTGTTTTCGGCAAACTCCTGAAGAAAGGACCTGAGAGTTATGAAGATGTTCGTGGCTTGGTTACTGCCGACTATCAGGAAGAGATGGAGAAGGCATGGGTTAACGAACTTCGCAAACGATATACTGTGGTGGTGAACAATGATGTTCTGGACACCGTAAACAAACATAACTGATGAGGATATCACAGAAAATTACTCTTGCCGCGGTGGGCATTATGGCCCTGTCGGCAAGCATTACGGCACACACAGGACTGCCTTTTGCTGGCAATCGCGGCAATGTCAACACAACGGATACTGTTGTGACCGATAATGCTGCTGCCCAAGATGCAGAACAGCCACTTTACGAACCATCGGTAGTGGACGAGGTGATATGGGTAGTCGGTGACGAACCAATATTGAAGTCGGATGTAGAGGTAATGCGCCTGCAGGCTGAGATGGAAGGGGTGAAGCTCAATGGCGACCCCGATTGTGCTATACCTGAGATGATTGCAGTGCAGAAACTCTATCTTCATCAGGCTGCCATAGACAGTATCGAGGTTTCAGAAAGTGAGGTGACACAAGGAGTAGAGCAGCAAATTTCTTATCTGATTAATGCTGCCGGTGGACAAGAGAAACTGGAGGAATACCGCAATCAGACCATTACACAAATGAGGGTTCAGATGCGTGATGAGTTCCGCGACCGACAGATGATAGAGAAGATGAAGGAGAAACTCGTCAGTGATGTAAGCGTTACTCCAGCCGATGTTCGTAATTATTTCAAGAGTATTCCGGAAGATAGCATTCCGTTCGTGCCGACTGAAGTGGAAGTTCAGATTATAACGCAACAGCCGAAGATAGAAACGGAAGAACTGAATCGCGTGAAAGACCTGCTGCGTTCATATACCGACCGTGTGACTAGGGGCGAGACTACATTCGCCACATTGGCACGTCTCTATTCGGAAGACCCCGGTTCGGCACGTCAGGGAGGAGAGATGGACTATGTAGGACGTGGTGTTCTCGATCCTGCATTTGCTTCCGTCGCATTCAATCTTACCGACCCGAAGAAGATTTCAAAGATTGTAGAGACGGAATTCGGATTCCATATCATTCAGCTTATCGACAAACGAGGAGACAAGGTTAAGTGCCGTCACATTCTGCTGAAACCTCGTGTCAGCCGCGATGCTATCAATAAGTCCATCGCAAGGCTCGACTCTCTGGCAGCAGACATTCGTGCTGAGAAGATAACATTTGATGGGGCTGCTTATTTTTCTGATGACAAGGACACAAAGAACAACCATGGTCTTATGGCAAACTTCTCCGAGTCGGGACGTAGTACCTCGCGTTTCCGTATGCAAGACCTGCCAACAGAGGTGGCACGTACGGTGGAGAATATGACGGTGGGACAGATTTCCGATGCCTTCCAGATGGTGAACGACAAGGGCAAGACAGTGTGCGCTATAGTGAAACTGAAGTCAAGAACAGAGGGACACCGTGCCACTATCACTGAGGACTTCCAGGTCATGAAGGACGTAGTGCTTGCCAAACGAAGGGAAGAGTTCCTGAAAACGTGGGTAAAGGACAAACTTAGCAAGACATATGTTCGCATGAACGACCGTTATCGCGATTGTAAATTCGAATATGAAGGTTGGGTAAAATGACCGCATTGAATAAGATAAGACAAGTGTTCGGCGGGCATAGAATCATTTTCATTGTGGTTCTGTGCCTGTTTGGTCTTTGTGCTATGAGCAAGGGGCCTCGCAAGCACAAAAGGCGCAAGACCACCGATGAGAGGATATATCTTATACATGCCGACGTCCTTCATTATGATCAGTATGGTTCAAGCGCGCCTGGTGCTCAAGTGCTTAACGGCAATGTGAAGTTCCGGCACAAGGGTGCGACGCTCTCTTGCGACAGTGCCTTCTATTATGAGAAGGACAACTCCTTTGAGGCTTACGGACATGTAAGGATGACTCAGGGCGACACTCTCACGCTGACAAGTGAGGAGGCGTACTACGATGGCAATGACCAGATGGCAGAGGCACGCTATAATGTTGTGCTGAGGCATCGTGGCACCACGCTTTATACTGACAGTCTTAACTATGACCGATTGTATAATGTAGGCTATTTCTTCGAGGGAGGACGTATGGTTGACAAGAAGAATACGCTTGTTGCCGACTGGGGAGAGTATAACACTGAAACACACGAGGCAATATTCAATTATGACGTTACGCTGCGTAACGACCAGTACACCATATATACAGACACTCTTCACTATGACACACGGACCTCTCAGGCACATGTTGTAGGACCGTCGCGCATCGTCTCAGGCAAGAACACCATTAATACTGAGTCGGCATACTATAACAGTAACACTGGGCAGACGCAGTTGTATGACAGGAGTTCTGTGGTGAACGAGGAGAAGGAGATGACCGCCGACAGTCTTTTCTATAACGGAAAGACAGGTGTCAGCGAGGGATATAACAATGTGGTGTATGTTGACAAAGGGAATAAGAATTCTCTGGATTGCGACTATTTCTGGTATAATGACAGCACAGGAGAGGCCTTTGCCACGGATCGCGCTGTCCTGAAGGATTTCTCTCAGAAAGACACTCTATATGTTCATGCTGATACAATACGCATGTACAGTTATAATCTGAATACCGATAGCCTTTATCGCACTGCCCATTGCTACAATAGGGTGCGTGCATACAGGACGGATATTCAGGCTGTTTGCGACTCGCTTGTTTACAATACGAAGGACTCATGCATGACAATGTATCGTGACCCTATTGTGTGGAACCTCGGAAGACAAATGGTAGGAGAAAAGATGGAGGTGTTCATGGGCGACTCAACAGTAGAGCGCGCGCATGTAATAGGACAGGCATTCTCCATCGAGATGGTGCACGATAGCATACATTATAACCAGGTGTCATCACGCGAGATGTGCGCCTTCTTCGATAACGGACAACTTAGTAAGACAGAGGCAATAGGCAATGTGCGCACCGTCTATTATCCTATAGAGGAGAAGGACAGTTCGCTGATACTTCTTAATTATCTTGAAACGGATACTCTGAGGATGTTCCTTGCTGACAGACAGTTGCAGAAGGTATGGACATCGAGTGCAGAGGGGGTAGGTTATCCCATGTCACAAATCCCACCAGGAATGGAGAAACTTGACGGATTTGCGTGGTTCGATAATATCCGTCCTTTGAACAAAGACGATATCTTCTTCTGGAGAGGAAAGAGAGAAGAGGAAGTGTTGAGGCCGCAGACGCGACATTCAGCGCCATTGCAACAGATAAGAGACGGAAAGATTGAGACCCTGAAAGGTGAAGAGATAAAGCTATGATGTGGTTTGGTCAGCGCAAGCCTCGTCGCTTCG
Organism: Prevotella sp.; assembly: GCA_017554105.1. Taxonomy (GTDB): domain Bacteria; phylum Bacteroidota; class Bacteroidia; order Bacteroidales; family Bacteroidaceae; genus Prevotella. The sequence goes on from JAFZIY010000027.1 coordinate 75,312, forward strand.
AGCATCGCATGATATATGCAGACGACAGGAAGAAATTCCTGAATGACTTGGAGCAAAAGGCAAAGGAAGAGCTTGGGATGGGTGAGAAAAGTAATACCACTCCCGATTTCCATGCGGCATTTACCAGTGAGACGTCACATCTAAGACGCAAGGAGGCTGGACAAGGTTATGGTTTCCTGTTCATGGGAATAGTGTTGATGGCTCTAATTGCTGCGATAATCTATATATTCCTTTAACCTCCTAACTCCTAATTTCTAACTCCTAATTTCTAACTTCTAACTCAAATGAGTGATATTATACAACTTCTTCCAGATAGTGTGGCAAACCAGATTGCTGCGGGTGAGGTGATACAACGCCCCGCCTCGGTGATTAAGGAATTGGTGGAGAATGCCATTGACGCTGGAGCGACGGTGATAAATGTCGCTGTCGTTGATGCCGGACGCACTTCGATACAGGTTATAGACAACGGACGTGGCATGTCAGAGACTGACGCACGCCTCGCCTTTGAGCGTCATGCCACGTCAAAGATACGTACGGCAGACGATTTGTTTGCCCTTCACACCATGGGTTTCCGTGGTGAGGCATTGGCTTCCATCGCTGCTGTGGCACAGGTGGAGCTGAAAACGAGGATGGAAGGTGATGACATAGGCACACACATTTCGATAAGTGGTTCGCGAGTGGTGGGTCAGGAACCTGTTTCTTGTCCTGTAGGAAGCAACTTCTCTGTGCAGAATCTGTTCTTTAATGTGCCTGTGAGAAGAAAGTTCCTAAAGTCGAACACGACGGAACTGAACAATATCCTCTCTGCTTTCGAGCGTATAGTGCTCGTTTATCCTGAGGTCAGTTTCACCTTTCATAACAATGGTGTAGAGGTGTTTAACCTCAAGGCAAGCAGCACTCATCAGCGTATCGTGGATGTCTTTGGTAAGAAAATAAACCAGGAACTCCTGCCGATAAGCGTTGATACCACGGTGTGTCGCATCTCGGGATTCGTAGGGAAACCAGAGTCGGCACGTAAGAAAGGCGCCCATCAGTATTTCTTTGTCAACGGCAGGTATATGAAGCACGGGTTCTTCCACAAGGGAGTGATGCAGGCGTACGAGCGAATTATTGCCACGGGCGACCAAATACCATATTTCATATATTTCAATGTCGAGCCAGAGAATATCGATGTGAATATCCATCCCACGAAGACTGAGATAAAGTTTGACAATGAGGTGGCTATATGGCAGATACTTTCTGCTGCGGTAAAGGATGCGTTAGGTAGGTTCAGTGATGTCACTGCAATCAATTTCGATATGGAAGGCAGACCTGACATTCCTGTGTTTACACAGACGGATGACGGACTTTCTGCTCCAAAGGTTGACTATAACCCACAGTATAATCCCTTTAAGGAGAGTAACCAACAGGTATATCGTCGTGATGATGTTCCTCAGGACTGGGAAAAACTGTATGCGGGTTTGAAACCCGATGACGCTGGTCAGAAGGGAATGTTTGATGTAGAACCGTCATCTACAAGTGGAATTATCGATGAAAAAGCACCCACTCACTATCAGTATAAGGGACAATACATCATGACAGCCGTGAAATCCGGGCTGATGATTATTGACCAGTATCGCGCGCACGTGCGCATATTATATGATAGGTATATGCAACAGATGAAGAGCAGCGGACACTCCTCGCAGAAGATGCTCTTCCCTGAGGTGGTTCAGTTCCCGCCTTCAGACATCGTAATGCTTCAGAAAGTGATGCCCGAGATGGAGCATCTTGGATTTGAACTGTCCGACCTTGGTGGAGGGAGCTATGCAGTCAATGGCATTCCTTCTGGCATCGAGGGCGTGAGAGTGGATGCCTTGATAAAGGACATGGTCAGTTCGGCAATGGAAAGTGGTGCACTTGACACCGACGGGATAAACCATTCCCTTGCCCTTAGTCTTGCCCGTAGTGCGGCAATACCACAGGGGCAGGTACTGAGCAATGATGAAATGGAGTCTATTGTTAACGAGCTTTTTGCCACCTCCAATGTTAATTACACTCCAGATGGTAAAACCATACTTTTCATTCTGAAACAACAAGAAATAGAGCAAAAGCTTGGATAAATACTGAAAAAACACTCAAAAATCAACAAAACTTTATATTTTTTTAGTTAAAAAGTGAAATTTCTACAAAAAAAGTATTGCGGTTTAAAAAATATTACTAACTTTGTACCCAAAATTGGAAGAGAGGAATCCTTACGAGGACTTAATGTATTTTCAATAAATAATTATTTTTTAAGTTATGAAAAAGTTTTTAATTGCACTGGCATTCGCCACAGTTTCTGTAGCAGGTTTTGCACAGGACACAGACGCTAACCTTAAGTATAGCGTTGCAACTAATCCATTCTGGAGCAACTGGTTCGTTCAGCTTGGCGGACAGTATGCAGTATTCTACTCAGGACAGGAGCATGGTAGCAACCTTTGCCCAGCTCTTTTCAAGAACTTCCGTGGTAACTTCGAGGCTTCTGCAGCTATCGGTAAGTGGTTCACACCAGGTCTCGGACTCCGTGTTAAGGCTAATGGTATCTGGGGTCGCGCCGTAGGTTTCCCATATCAGTACTATGGACAGCGTGCTGTTGCTTATCCTGATGATGAGGCTCAGAGCCGTGGTTTCAAGTTCTGGACTGGCCAGGGTCAGGTTCTGTTCAACCTGAGCAACATGTTGCTAGGCTACAATCCTAACCGTGTTTGGAATTTCATTCCATTCGCAGGTGGTGGTATCGCTCGCAACTGCACCGCTAACCGTTACGCAATGGGTCTCGGTGTTGGTATCTTGAACGAGTTCAACATCTCTAAGCGTGTTGCTCTTAACCTCGAGCTTGGTTGGAACCGTTGGGAGTCTGACTTCGACGGTGTTTACCGTACACTCGATGAGGGTAACCGTGGTTGGGATTCACACGATAACGTAATCTACGCTGAGGTTGGTTTGACAATCAACGTTGGTAGAGTAGGTTGGGATCCAGTACCCGATGTTGACGCAATCCGTCGTGGCTATGAGGCTCGCATCGCTGACCTGAACAACATCATCCGCGATCGTGACGCTGAAATCGACAGCCTGAAGAAGATTAAGCCAGAGACAATCCGCATCAAGGATCCAGCAACAAGCCGTTTCGTTGCTACTCCTATCTCAGTATTCTTCAACCTCGACAAGACCGAGATTGCTGAGCTGAAGGACCTCGTAAACGTTCGCGCACTTGCTGACTACGCTAAGGAGACCAACAGCAACCTCCTCGTTACAGGTTATGCTGACAGCGCAACAGGTACTCCAAAGCACAACCAGTGGCTGTCTGAGAAGCGTGCTGACCGTGTAGCTGGTGAGCTCGTTAAGATGGGTATCGCTGAGAGCAAGATCCGCAAGGAAGCTAAGGGTGGTGTGAAGATTCTGTCACCTATCAGCTACGACCGTCGTGCAACTGTACAGGTTGTTGAGTAATACAACAGAAAGTTAGTTTTTATAACAATAAATGGAGTGCTTCCTCATTATGAGGAGGCACTCTTTTTTGTTCATTGTGAACTGATTACATCTTCCTTTCACTACAACGATTGTTTTTCCTGTGGTTTTATTGTTGCGATAAGACAAATGTCTTTGATAAAATAATAGACTAAAAGTTTTGTTATTAGGAAAAAAGATGGTACCTTTGCACCGCTTTTACAATTAATAGGGCGTTTAGCTCAGCTGGTTTAGAGCATCTGCCTTACAAGCAGAGGGTCGGCGGTTCGAATCCGTCAACGCCCACATAGAATTGGATTTCGTTTCCGAAAAGGACACGAAATCTTTTTTTTGTGGAGTCAATTTATTCCGCGAATCATTGCTAATGGGACGCATATTATAAACAATAATTTTAAATTTATTAATGGGAATTTACGTTCTTCTTGTATGTTTATTTGCGTTCTTCCTACTTATTCAATGATTATTTCGTAAAAAATCGGGTAAAAGTTTGGTGGTTTCAAGAAAACGTTGTACCTTTGCATCGCTTTTATAAAGCCCGGGCGTTTAGCTCAGCTGGTTTAGAGCATCTGCCTTACAAGCAGAGGGTCGGCGGTTCGAATCCGTCAACGCCCACCAGCAAGGTCCCGCTTCTCCATGAGAGATGCGGGACTTTTTCCAATATCGGTATGTGTTCTGAGGATAATAAAATGACTGAAGAAACCTTATCTATTTAGAATTAGTAGAGTAATATATAATAATTGCACAGTAATTTTTGCTTTTTCGAGAGATATAATTGACTATTAGAAGTAATATGGACCTTAACTTATTGACGGCAATTTCGCCCATCGACGGCAGGTATAGATCAAAGACAGACCAACTGGGAAACTACTTCTCCGAGTATGCTCTTATTCGTTATCGTGTACGTGTGGAGATAGAATATTTCATTACGTTATGTGAATTACCACTTCCTCAACTTGAGGATTTCGATAATAACCTTTTCGATTCTCTACGTGACATTTATCGCAAGTTCAGCGAGGCAGATGCTCAGCGCGTAAAGGACATTGAGAAGGTTACGAACCATGACGTTAAGGCTGTGGAGTATTTTATCAAGGAGCAGTTTGACAAGATTGGCAACCTCGAGAAGTATAAGGAGTTCATCCATTTCGGACTCACTTCACAGGATATCAATAATACCTCTGTACCTCTTTCCATCAAGGAAGCACTCGACGATGTGTTCGTTCCACAGGTTGAGGAACTGATAGCACTGCTCGAGGATTATGCAAAGGAATGGTCGGAGGTGCCTATGCTCGCAAAGACTCATGGTCAGCCTGCAAGTCCAACACGCCTGGGCAAGGAGATACGTGTGTTCTCCTATCGTTTACAGAAGCAGCTCAAGTCGTTGCAGAGCACCGAAATCACAGCAAAGTTCGGTGGTGCCACGGGTAATTTCAATGCTCATCATGTGGCATACCCAAAGTATGACTGGTGCGAGTTCGGCAATAAGTTTGTCAGCGAGAAACTTGGTCTTGTACGCGAGCAGTATACCACCCAGATAAGCAATTACGACCAGATGGGAGCTGTTTTTGATGCTGTTCGTCGCATCAACACTATCATCATCGACCTCGACCGCGACTTCTGGATGTATATCTCAATGGATTATTTCAAGCAGAAAATCAAGGCTGGCGAGGTTGGTTCGAGCGCCATGCCGCATAAGGTGAACCCCATTGACTATGAGAATAGTGAGGGTAACCTCGGCATATCGAATGCGATACTTCAGTTCTTGGCACAGAAATTGCCAGTAAGCAGACTGCAACGTGATCTCACTGACTCAACGGTGCTGCGCAACGTAGGCGTTCCTCTCGGTCATAGCGTCATCGCAATTCAAAGTACTTTGAAAGGTCTGCGTAAACTCATTCTCAATGAGGAGAAGATAAAGGAAGACCTCGATAATACTTGGGCTGTGGTGGCCGAGGCGATACAGACAATCCTCCGCCGTGAGGCTTATCCTCATCCATACGAGGCATTGAAGGCTCTCACACGCACTAATGAGAAGATGACTCCCGAGACAATACACAATTTCATAGACCAGTTGAATGTCAGCGAGGAGGTAAAGGCAGAGTTGCGTGCAATCACTCCACTTAATTATACTGGAATGTGATGACTTTAAGGTCATTAAGGACATTAAGAATAGTTATTTGAATATAGATTTTCACAAAACGCCGTGAGGCATTAAACACATTAAGATTATGGCAGAAGATTTAGAAAACAAAACAGAGGGAATGTCACCTGAACAGAACGAGAGCCGTGAGGGCTACCGTCCAGTTGGTGGATATTCAAGAGATTATCGTAGCACAGGTCGTACTCCAAGGCCTCGTATTCACACATCACACCCCGTGGAAGCACATAGTGAGGAATCTGATGAAGGCGGATTCCGTCCCGATGGCTTTGGGGCTGGATTGCAGGGTGATGGTTCTCAGCGCCCATATCGTCCACGTACACAACAGGGTGGCTATCAGCCACGTGGCGGCTATCAGCAGCGCGGTGGTTATCAGCCACGTCAGCAAGGTGGTTATCAACCACGTCAACAGGGTGGTTACCAGCCTCGTCAGGAGGGTGGATATCAACCACGTCAACAAGGCGGATATCAGCCACGTCAGCAAGGCGGATATCAGCCACGTCAGCAAGGTGGTTACCAGCCACGTCAACAGGGTGGTTATCAGCCACGTCAGCAGGGTGGTTACCAGCAGCGCGGCGGCTATCAGCCACGTCAGCAAGGTGGTTATCAGCCACGTCAACAGGGTGGTTATCAACCACGTGGTGGCTATCAGCAGCGCGGTGGTTATCAGCCACGTCAGCAAGGTGGATTCGGCCAGGGAGGATATGGTTATCGCCCACGTACTCAGGGATATGATCCGAACTCGAAATACAATCTTAAGAAGCGCATAGAATATAAGGAAGAGCACATTGATCCCAATGAGCCCATCCGTCTGAACAAGTTCCTTTCAAATGCCGGAGTGTGCAGCCGTCGCGAGGCTGACCAGCATATTCTTGCCGGAGAGGTTACTGTTAACGGACAGGTAGTCAAGGAGTTGGGCTCAAAGGTGTTGCGTTCCGACGTTGTGGTATTCAACGAGAAGGAAGTATCTCCAGAGAAGAAGGTTTACGTTCTGCTCAATAAGCCAAAGGATTACGTGACCACTTCTGATGATCCACAGCAGCGCAAGACCGTTATGGACCTCGTTGAGAACGTATGTCCGGAGCGTATCTATCCTGTGGGACGCCTCGACCGTAACACTACTGGTGTGCTTCTGCTCACCAATGACGGTGACCTCGCTTCAAAACTTACTCATCCTAAGTTCCTGAAGAAGAAGGTATATCACGTGTTCCTTGACAAACCAGTTGCTCAGGAGGATATCGACCAGATTAAGGAAGGTATCGAACTAGAGGATGGTGAGGTACATGCAGACGAGATAGAGTATGCAAATGACGGTGCCGACAAGAAGCAAGTAGGCATCGAGATACACAGTGGCAAGAACCGCATCGTGCGCCGTATCTTCGAGAAACTCGGCTATCGCGTGATGAAACTTGACCGTGTTCTCTTCGCAGGACTCACCAAGAAGAATCTCCGTCGTGGTGACTGGCGCTTTCTCACAGAGCAGGAGGTGGAGATGCTGCGCATGGGCGCCTTTGAGTAAATAGTACTATTCGTTTTTGAATTAATCTTGTCCTCCTGTTTTTACTGGAGGACAAGAACATAATAACATACAAATGAAAAGGACAAAAATAGTAGACGTCCTGAAAGATACCGAATACGGTAAGGACGTTTGTGTGAAAGGATGGGTTAGAACTCACCGTTCGAGCAAGGCGGTTGACTTCATTGCACTCAATGATGGCTCAACCATCAAGAACGTGCAGGTGGTTGTTGATGCTGGTGTCGTTTCTGAGGAAACACTTAAGCAGATAACCACTGGTTCATGTATCAGCGTTAACGGTAAGCTCGTGGAAAGTCCCGCAAAGGGTCAGGCATCGGAAATCCACTGCGAGAGCATCGAGATTTATGGTCTCTGTGGCAGTGACTACCCAATGCAGAAGAAAGGACAGACCTTCGAGTATATGCGCCAGTATGCTCATCTTCGCCTGCGTACGAACACTTTCGGGGCAGTGATGCGCATCCGTCATAACATGGCAATCGCAATACATAGGTATTTCCATGAGCACGGATTCTTCTATTTCCACTCACCGCTGATTACCGCAAGCGACTGCGAGGGTGCAGGACAGATGTTCCAGGTTACAACGAAAAACCTCTATGACCTGAAGAAGGACGACGAGGGTAAGATTATCTATGACGATGATTTCTTCGGAAAGCAGACCTCACTGACCGTTAGCGGACAGCTTGAAGGCGAGCTTGGTGCAACGGCACTTGGCGCAATCTACACCTTCGGTCCTACCTTCCGTGCTGAGAACAGCAATACTCCACGTCACCTGGCAGAGTTCTGGATGATTGAGCCTGAGGTGGCTTTCATCGACCTCAACGACCTTATGGACCTTGAGGAAGACTTCATCAAGTATTGTGTTCAGTGGGCCCTGGACAACTGTAAGGACGACTTGCAGTTCCTGAATCAGTTTGTTGACAAGACTCTTATCGAGCGTCTTGAGGGCGTTTTGAAGGAAACCTTCGTGCGTTTGCCATATACCAAGGGTATCGAGATACTGCAAGAGGCCATCAAGAACGGCAAAAAGTTCGAGTTCCCATGTCAGTGGGGTGACGATCTTGCCAGTGAGCATGAGCGCTATCTCGTTGAGGAATACTTCAAGAAGCCTGTCATTATGACTGATTATCCAAAGGAGATAAAGGCGTTCTATATGAAGATCAACGAGGACGGAAAGACCGTTCAGGGTACCGATGTGCTGTTCCCGCAGATTGGAGAGATTATCGGTGGCTCAGTGCGTGAGGAGAACTACGACAAGCTGATGGCTGAAATAGAGCGTCGTAACGTGCCTATGAAGGATATGTGGTGGTATCTTGACACCCGCAAATACGGAAGTTGTCCTCATGGTGGTTTCGGTCTTGGTTTCGAGCGTCTCATTCTTTTTGTAACTGGAATGCAGAACATTCGCGACGTCATACCGTTCCCAAGAACACCGAAGTCGGCAGAGTTCTAATAGACTATATTACTGCGAATTTCACGAATTATACGAATTCTTTTGCTGTTTTATATGCATTCCAAATTCGTATAATTCGTGAAATTCGTAGTTTATTATATTTAAAGAGCAGTATCTTCTATCTGTTCCTCGTTCTCGGTTATTTCCTTAACTTTCTGTTCTTCGGTTTCCAGCAGTCCGTCACGCATCTTTATCGTGCGGTCGGTGATGGAGGCGAGTGACTCGTCATGGGTTACGATGACGAATGTCTGTCCGAACTTGTCGCGCAGGTCGAAGAATAGTTGGTGCAGTTCAGCCTTGTTCTTCGAGTCGAGACTGCCTGATGGCTCGTCGGCAAGGATTACGGCAGGGTTGTTAATCAGTGCCCTTGCCACGGCCACACGCTGCTTCTCACCGCCAGAGAGTTCGGCAGGTTTATGTCCTGCGCGGTCAGCAAGTCCCATGAAATCAAGCAGTTCCTTGGCGCGTTTCTTTGCCTCGCTTTTTCCAATACCACCGATATATGCTGGAATCATAATGTTCTCAATTGCAGTAAACTCGGGAAGTAACTGGTGGAACTGAAACACAAATCCTATATGTTTGTTGCGGAAGTCGGCCAATTTGGCAGAGGAGAGTGATGACACGTCAACCCCGTCAACCATCACAGTGCCGCTGTCGGGCTTGTCGAGCGTGCCGATTATCTGTAGAAGGGTGGTCTTGCCGGCACCGCTTGGTCCGACGATGCTCACTATCTCTCCTTTGTCAATGTTCAGGTCAATGCCTTTCAGCACCTGCAATGAGCCGAAGCTCTTTTTTATCTCTCTGATTTCTATCATTGTTATTATCTTTTTTGCTTGTGCATTAGTTTCGAAATCCATGCTGCCAGTTGCTCGTATGCACTCTTCTCCTCAGTATGCTGTGGTTGTGCGAATGTCATTTCGTCCATTGAGTCACCATGCTGGTCAGGGAAGAGTATCATGATATTCTTTCCCGAGAAGTACTTCTCTATTTCCTCTGGCAGTCGTTCCAGTGCATTCTTGTATGACACTGTTCCCTTACGTGCAGCCACAACGACAAACAGATGGTCGTCATGTATGGATGCGGCAAGTTTTGGCAATCCCACCCAGTGCTCCATCTCGGCATAGTCAGCGCGTGCTTCGTGGTGGCGGTTGTTCACGTATTGTCTTATCAGTTGCAGCGTATCACCTCGACCATGGAAATGGATGCGACACTCCAGGTTCACTGCCATGCGCGTCAGTCGTTCCAACCAGCGGTAGAACCCTGGCTCAAACTGTGCCCTTGAGGGCACCGCTACCTGTATTCTTCGTATGGTGTTCAGCGGTTGAACCATCCTAACCATCATTATCTGGCGGTTCAGTCCGTTGTAAAGACTCTGGTGGAACTGTCCCCAGAACTTCGTTGACACCTCGGGATGCATGTGCATTCCAAGAATAATCTCGCTTGCCTGAAACTCCTTGAACGCATGTTTTATGCCGTTGGCGATGTTCGCTGCCACTCTCACCTGTGTCTGCATCCTCACATCAGCGGCAGCAGCCACCTTCGCCACCTTCTCTAACAGTTGCTTACCCGCTTCCTGATTCTTCGGCATGTTGGCATCATCGTAAACCACATTGAGTCCCACTAAAGCCCTATTAAGTTTCGGGTTGCGCATCAAAATAGCCATATTCACCAAATACTCAGCATATTCGGGGTATTTCATTGGTATCAGAATCTTCTCGTCATCGCTGCTTTCGTTCTCGTTAGCCATGTCCTTGTCGCGAATGATAATTCTCTGTGCCGACTTCTCGGTGATGATGGTAGAGATGATACATGTGAAGAGTATCATTATGATAACTCCATTCAGCATGTCGTCGTTCACAAGTTTCACCCCTGGTGCGGTTTCCAGTCGCATTGCAACCAAGAGTATCGCTATGGCACCGGCGGCATGAGCCGATGTAAGTCCAAACATCATGTGACCAGACGATAGCGGTAACTTGCACAGGAAACATGACACGTAGGCGGCTATTGCCTTGCCGAAAGTACCAAAGAACACTATTGCAGCCACAACAGCAAATATCTCGCCGCCGTGGAATAGCACTCTCACGTTGATGAGCATTCCCACTCCGATAAGGAAATAAGGTATGAAAATGGCGTTGCCGATGAACTCAATCCTGTTCATCAGCGCAGACAAGTGAGGTATGTATCGGTTGAGTATGAGTCCTGACAGGAAGGCTCCGAAAATTCCTTCCAGCCCGACTGCATCGGTAAGGGCAGCGCTCATGAAGAGTATCGACATGATGAAGATGAACTGCATCACGGCGTCACTGTACCTGCGAAGGAACCATCGTGTGAGCCGAGGGATGAGGAGGGTCAGCAGGGTGCATACCAACACTATCTTCGCAACAAACCAAGCCCAGAACATTATGCCGCCACTGCCGTTGTGAGCAGATGACACTGCTGCCATAACTACAAGTGCAAGGAATAGTGCTATCATCGTAGAGCCCACACTAAGCGTAACACTCGGCTTGCGTTGCAGACCGTAACGGCTGACGATAGGGTAGGCGATGAGGGTATTGGAAGCCATGATACATCCCAGTGTCAACGCTGCAATTGGAGCATAGCCGAGCAATGACGTTCCCATGAAATAGGTCATGGCGAAGGGAACTGCAAAGGTAAGCAGTCCGAAGGTGATAAAATCCCTGCCTCGTTTCTTCACGCCCTCGAAGTCCATCTCAAGTGCAGCAAGGAACATGATGTAGTAAAGTCCCACCTTGCCGAACAACTCAAATGAGTTGTCGCGTACCAGAATGTTCAAGCCATATTGCCCCAGTAGCACACCGGCGAGCACCATACCGATGATGTGCGGTATCCTCAGCTTACCCATAATGATAGGAGCAAAAAGGATTATCAGCAACACCACAAAGAATACCAGCGTGGGGTCGGTAATCGGTAAATATTGACTAAGGTTGAACATTTTGCTTCTTATTTTGCATACAAAATTACAAAAAATAACTGAAACGTGCATATAATACGACGGAAAGTTGTAATTTTGCACCAATTTTAAACATTTATAGAGATGAAAGTGGCAATTGTAGGCGCCAGTGGCGCCGTAGGACAGGAGTTTTTGCGTATCCTTGACGAGCGTAATTTCCCTATTGATGAGTTGGTATTGTTTGGCTCCCAGCGTTCGGCTGGCACAAAATACACCTTCCGTGGAAAGGAAATCGAGGTGAAACTGCTGCAGCACAACGACGACTTCCGTGATGTTGACATCGCGTTTACATCGGCGGGAGCAGGCACGAGCAAGGAGTTTGCCGAGGATATCACGAAATATGGTGCGGTGATGATTGACAACTCCAGTGCTTTCCGCATGGATGACGATGTGCCATTGGTGGTGCCTGAGTGTAACGCCGAGGACGCCTTGAAGCGTCCGCGCGGTATTATCGCCAACCCCAACTGCACCACTATAATGATGGTAGTGTGCCTGCAGCCATTGGAGAACATCTCTCACATCAAGCGCATCCATGTCGCTTCCTATCAGAGTGCTTCGGGAGCGGGAGCCGCAGCGATGGCAGAACTGCAGCAGCAGTATAAGGAGATGATAGAGGAAGGTGAGGTAAAGACTGTTAAGAAGTTTGCTCACCAACTGGCATACAATGTCATTCCGCAGATTGATGTCTTCCAGCCGAACGGTTACACCAAGGAAGAGATGAAGATGTTCAATGAGACCCGCAAAATAATGCACACCGATGCACGTTGCTCTGCTATGTGCGTCAGGGTAAGTTCTTTGCGTTCCCATTCTGAGAGTGTTTGGATTGAGACTGAGAAACCCATTTCAGTCGAGGAGGCGCAGAAGGCTTTTGCAGCAGCACCTGGTGTGACATTGAAGGACGATCCGGCAAATCTCGTCTATCCTATGCCGCTTGAGACCGCCGGACATGATGATGTCTATGTGGGTCGTGTGCGCAAAGACCTTGCCGACGACTGCGGTCTTACCTTCTGGCTCTCAGGCGACCAGATTCGCAAGGGCGCTGCTTTGAATGCCGTGCAGATTGCGGAATACCTGATTAAGGTGGGTAATGTGAAATAGATTTTGAGTGCTGCGATGTCATAGCAGCACACTGAACAATATGTAATATGGGCTGTTTTGAATCTCAAAACAGCCCATATTACTTTGTGATTCATCACGTTTCGTATAGCGAAAAGCCATCTTTCGCAGTCCGATTGATGGTAAAACGTATTACATTTCGAGGCATGCGTCAAGTTCACGGGTAAGCATTTCCTTGTCGAGATGCTGTCCGATGAACACCAGTTTTATCATGCGGTCGCCGTAAGTGTCGTCCCAGTCGCGCAGCATGTCGGGATTCTGCTTCATTATTTGCATCAGTTCCTCCTCGTTGGCGGTGGCATACCACAGTCCGCTTTCCCTGATGGTCTTCTGCACTCCAGCCTGTTCGAAGAGGAAAGACATGTCTCGTTGATGAGAGAAATAGCACACTCCCTTGGTGCGTATCACGTTGTTAGGCCATTTCCTTGCCACAAACTGGTCGAAGTTATTTATGTTGAACGGCTGTCGGCGGTAGTAAACGAATGTTCCGATGCCATATTCCTCTGCCTCTCCTTCATCGTGAGGGTGGTGATGATGATGGTGGTGATGCCCGTGCTCATGTTCCTCCTCGTGTTCATGGTCGTGCTCCTCATCGTCATGTTCATGTTCCTCCTCATCGTCGTCGTGATGGTGGTGATGCTCATGATGATGCTTCGCCTCATGCTCTTCCTCCTCGGTGACGGGGCGCTCAAGTTCCTCTACCCACCGCGCCGATGTTATAACGCGCTCGAAGTCGAACATATGTGTGTCGAGAATCTGCTCCAACGGGATGTCGGCATAGTCACATTCAATGATTTGTGCCCTCGATTGCAGAGTGCGGATTATCGCCTTCACGCGCTCCAGTTCCTCGGGTTTCACCTCCGATGCCTTGTTCAGCAGTATGATGTTACAGAACTCTATCTGCTGGATGATAAGGTTCTCGATGTCCTCTTCATAAAGGTTGGTTTTTGTCAGTTGTTCTCCGCAATTGAACTCGCTCTGCATGCGCAGTGCGTCAACGACGGTAACGATGCAGTCGAGACGCGGAATGCCGTGCTGCATGAACTCAGGTCCCATCTGCGGTATTGAGCAGATGGTCTGTGCTATGGGTTCCGGTTCACAGATACCGCTTGCCTCTATCACGATATAATCGAACTTCTCAGTCTTCATTATGTCGTTAAGTTGTGCCACGAGGTCCATCTTCAGCGTACAGCAGATGCAACCGTTCTGCAGTGCCACGAGGCTGTCGTCACCCTGTGTGACCACTCCTCCTTTTTGTATGAGGTCGGCGTCGATGTTCACTTCACCGATGTCGTTCACTATCACTGCAAACTTGATGTTGCGCTTGTTTGCCAGAATACGGTTTACCAGTGTCGTCTTTCCGCTGCCGAGATATCCTGTGAGCAGCAAGACAGGTGTTTGTTTCATTTACTTTGAACTTTAAACTTTGAACTCCTAACTTCTCTCTAACTTCTAATTCCTAACTTTTTTCACTGTGTCAGGAACGCCGAGTACTTGTTGCATATCTTAGGTGAGTATGCGCTGAAGATGTTGTTGGCAAACAAGATGTCGGTAATCTTGTTCTCACGCACATACTCCACCATGTTCTTTGTGAAGTAACGGTTGTCTATCACGTGTATCTCCTCGAACGAGAAGAACAGATATCCAGGTATGGCATTGCCGAAACTGTCTTTCAGAATGATTACACGCCTGCCGTTCTTCGTCGATGTGCGCACCTGTGTTATCTTGCTGTCGCCACCCATGAAGGTGCAGTATGCACCGCCACTGCCATCCTTGAACTTCACGAAGAACTGTCCCTGGTACGGTTTTCCCATGCCCGTCACCTGATAGTTCTTATTGATGGTGTAGTTGGTGTAGGTAGTGGTATATTCCACTCCTTGCGGAACATAATATACGAAGTCCTCTGGTGACTGCTTCACGGCAATGTCCTTTGAGTAGCCATACATGGTACCTACGTAGCCGTGAACCACCTCGCGCTTGTAACTTGACAAGTCGCGGAAGGGCACACCAGCCACCTCTGCGAATTTCTTTGCCGCATAATATGCGCCGAGTGGCGACCAGTGATGGTCTGTCCTGAGGTAGATGTCCTCCGAGGCATGCTCACCAAGTATCTGATGTATGTTCACTGCCTTCACGCCTGGTGCCAGATGTTTCATCACATTGTTGATAGTCAGCGACTGAGGCTTGCTTGCCTTCTTCATCTTTTCTGGGCAATAGTACTCTATGGCGGTAGGAATAACCATACAATATACGTTTACCTCACTACCGAACTTCTCCTTATATTTGTTGGCAGCCTGTGCGTATGCAGTACCGCCTTCAGCCCCTCCGCCGTATGCCATCAGTGCTCTGGCATTGGGAGCGTTGCCCACCACCACGATTCCCGAGTGCGCTATCTTGGCGTTCTCGTTGGCTGTCACCTCGTTTTTGTATTCATAGTTGGGGTCGTCTTTGCTCACCTCGGCATTCTCATTGCCACCTTCTTCTCCTTCTTGTGGTGTCTGTTCTGCAGCATGGAATGTCACAGCATCGTCGCCTTCGATGTTAAGTTTTAGCGTTTTGCCGAACTCCATGCTCAGTGCCATCAGCGTGTCTCGATACGGCTCGCTGTCGCTGAACCACGATGACACTTCCTCTGTGAACTTGCCACTTGCCAGTTTCTCCCATGAGAACTCAGGGAATGTGGCAAGGTCGCGTTTCTCCAGTTCCGAGTATGTGCTTCTCGGGAAGGTCAGGAAAACAACTGTCAGCATGGCGAACACACCAGCTATCAGTCCTAAATAAATGTAATTATGTCTCATTGTTCAAGATATTTCAGGTACATCTCCCACGTAGCATGGTTTGAGGCATGCCCCATGTTGTTTGCAAACAGTATGTCGGTTATCTTATTATTTCTCACATAGTCTATCATGTTGCGGTTGAAGTAACGGCAGTCAATGACGTGTATCTCCTCGAAAGAGTAGAAGAGATAGCCTGGAAGGGCATTGCCGAAACTGTCTTTTAGTATCATCAACCGTCTGTGATTACGTGTGGAGGTCTCCACTTTCACTATTTTCGCATCGCCACCCATGAAGGTGCTGTATGCTGCTGCACTGCCGTCCTTGTACTTCATGAAGAAATCTCTCACCATGGGTTCCGACTCTCCGGTGATGTTCTTGCGTGCACCGTCGAGCGTATAGTTGATGTATGTCGTCGTGAAGTTTACTCCCCGAGGTACATAATACACGAAATCCTCTGGATAACGGCGTATGGCATTGTCGCCAGAGAACTTGGCCATAGTGCCTACAAAGTCGTGAACGACATACGCGTCATAGTTGTTCAGTTTCTTGAAAGGCACCTTTGCCACTCTCGCGAACTTTTCAGCGGCATAGTATGCGCCCAGAGGCAGCCAGTGGTGGTCGGTCCTCGAGTAGATACGCTCATCGCAATGCTCGCTCAGGGTGGGGTAGATGTCCACGGCCTTTACGTCCTCAAGACAGTCGAACATATGCATCATCACGGGCAGTTGCTCCTTGCTCCACTCGTATGCTGATGGCGGACAATAGAACTCCACTGCCAAAGGGATGGGCATGAGATAAACGTTCACGTTTTTCCCGAAGGTCCTTTTATATGTGTTTGCAGTCTGTGCGTAAGCCTCTCCCTTGTCAGCGCAACCGCCATAGCAGCTCATGTAGCGCATCTCCGAGCCGGTACCCATTATCATGATGCCGTTGGAGCGGCGCACGGGAAAGTCCTCTATCTCGTGCCAATCGTAGTCATCGTCATAGAGTTCCTGCGCCAGCGAAACGCTGGGGAACATGACCATCGCTGCGACGGCAGTCGCTGCCGTTATTATTTTCTTTATCTCCATCAAATCCTTTACAATCTTTTAGAAGCGGGTATATAGGAATGCGTTGTTCGTAGCACCCACCAGAAGTGCCACACTGAGCACCAGCACCACAAGCGACAGCACGGTGCGACCTATCAGTATTGCTCCGTGATGTATGGTGCTGTGGTTCTTAAGCAACCGTTCGGTAGTGTCTGCAATGAGTTTGCGCACCGGCATGCAAAGCACGAGGGCAAAGAGGAACAGCCAGAACTTGTCCATCACTGCAGCCTGGGATGCGAAGTCGGTGAATGTCTTGCCAAAACCGAAGAACGAGTTGAAGAACGTTGTCATCTGCGAGAAGTCCTCGAAATAGAATATTCCCCAGCCAATCACCACGAGGATGAGGCTGTATATATGCAACAGTGGGGTGAAGAAGCGGTTCTTCAGACGAAGAATGGTGTACTTCTCAAGCGCCACGATGAATCCGAAATAGACACCCCAGATGATGAAGTTCCAACTTGCGCCGTGCCACATACCCGTGAGGAACCACACTACAAATATGTTCCAAGCCTGATGCCGCCGGTTTCCGCCAAGTGGGATATACACATAGTCGCGGAAGAAACTACCCAACGACATGTGCCAGCGACGCCAGAAGTCGGTGATGCTGTTGCAGCAATAGGGGTGGTTGAAGTTCTCCTTGAAGTGGAACCCGAGACAACGGCCGATACCGATAGCCATGTCACTGTATCCCGAGAAATCAAAGTAGATTTGCAGAGTGAACGCAAGTATTCCCACCCATGCGCCTGTCGTGGAGAGGTTTGAGATGCCCCCGACAAGGAACTGGTCGGCAATCTCGGAGAGTTGGTTGGCTATTATCACCTTCTTTCCAAGTCCTATGAGGAAACGGAACGCACCATCGGCGATGTCGTTTGCCGTCACATGGCGACCGGTAATCTCTTCAGCAACGGTGCCATAGCGCACGATAGGACCGGCGATGAGTTGCGGGAACATCGAGATGTAAAGCAAAAGGTCGGCATAGCGACGCTGTGCCGGTGACTCGCGGCGATAGACATCGACGAGATATGATATCGACTGGAAGGTGTAGAAACTGATTCCGATGGGCAGTGCCAGTTTAGGCAGTGCCACGTTGACGCCAAGGTCGGCAAGGATAGAGCCGAAAAAGCCCAGATATTTGAACACTCCGAGTATAAGGAGGTTGCATATCAGTCCTATAACCAGTGCCAGTTTACGATGTCGGTTGGAACGGTCGATGACACGGCCGGCGATGAAGTTCACAAACACACTGAATAGCATGAGGAACACATATACTGGTTCTCCCCATGCATAGAACAGCAGTGAGAACAATACCAGCACCCAGTTCTTGGTGCGGTTGTATGGAGCGTTGGGCGATGTGTTATGCTTCTTGTCAATCAGCGATGCCAGAATGTAGAGCAGCGCGAACGACGGGATGAACGCGAAGATGAAGAATAGGTCTGAGAATACCATCTTTTATTACTAGTTTTTACCTTTTTACCTTTTTGTTTTTTACCTTTTAATTATATCATGTTTAATATTTCCGCAGCATCAGCGGAACCATCTCTGCTATGATTCTTGCATTGTGGCGGGCACCCTCGGCATTGGTGTGGGTACCGTCAGACGTGAAATGCTTGTGCTGTAGTTCCTTATCACGGTCGAGGAACTTGCTGTCGTCCTGCCTGAGCCAGCCTATGTTGCATGCTTCGGCACACTCCACAAGCACGTCGCCCACCATTTGGATGTTCTCCAGACTGGTAGCGGTGCACTGAAGTGGGGTGAACAGTATAATCTGTACGTCGGGGAACGACTCTCTGAGCAGTGCAATGCCATAGAATACCGACTGCGCCAGCGATGTCATCTCATTGACGTTAATGTCTGAGAGGTTATCGTTGACGGTCATCAAAGCCATTTCCGTACCCATGGAGAATATCCCTGGACGCTTGTTCTGAAACCATGCGTCGTTGGTTCCGGCAGCAATTATGACGAGACCTGGCACCGCCTGCGCACCGTTCTCCACCGCCTGCCTGAGACGCATTATCTGGTTGTATATCACGTTATCGTCGCCAAGCACGGCAATGTCCTCCTCCGTGTTGGTCTTTGTCTGCGACGTGTTGGTCCATGTGGCTCCGCTCCGCGCATAGCTCTTGCACGAAGCAGGGCGGAAGAAGTCCTTGAACCACTTGTTCCACCCTTTCGCGTTGTCGCAGTCGTCGCCCCCAATCCAAGTGTTGGAGTCGCCTAAGATCACAACGTCTAAACTCTTGTTTATATGTATCTGAGCCATTGTGCCGCACGCTGCCAAGAGGCACAGCGCGATGGCTGCCATAGTTCTTCTCATCGTCAGTTCTTTGCAAAATTGCGTTCTTTCGTCTTGTCGCCCTCCTCCTTTATGGTGTATGAGCCATTGTCGTCTTTTTCGAGTACGATGTATGACTCATAGTCGGCCTGCTTGCCGTCGATGGTGGCGCGCTTTGTATAGTCGCACCTTATGGTCTTGTCGTCTATCTTCGTCACCTTCGGGAAAAGGCTCATCTGTTCGTAACTTCCAAACTTCTCTCTCTGGTCGCCGATAGTCTTCAGCACTTGGTCCTTGCTCATCAGTGAACCGAACATATTTACTTGGTCGCTGTAGAATATGTCAAGATGGTCGGCATCATACTTGTTGATATGGTTGTCCCTCTCGCTCAGGAAATCCTGCATCTTGCCTGTAACGACGCCGTTCATTTTCCTTGCCTTTGGTTTGCCGCTCGCCAGTCCGAGGTATTGCTTTGCCTCGTCGGTGAGAAGATTCATCATGTCCTTGTATGCAATAGCACAGTAGGGATAGAAGCCGAGAGCCTCGAACACGTGCGGCTCAACGATGGAATAGTCGCCATAGTCGAAGCGGACACTGTCTTTCATGAACAGAGGAGCCTTCGGCATCGGTATCCCATTGCCGTACAGGTCGGCTTCCTCGTGTCCATACTTCTCTATAAGCGCCTTGTCTATGAGTTCCTTCACGGCATTCTTCGACGTGAACATCTCCCAACCAAGGGCGCCACCGTCAATCTTACTGAATGTACAGTCTTTGATAGTAGCGTTGGAGGTGGCGTTCCCGACATGGAAACCCGACCACTGATAGGTATAGGATACGAAGTACTTGCTGTCATACTCCTTTACAATCTTTATCTGGTCGAACCAATCAAACTCATTCTTTTCGCTGGGAGCATTGTTCAAAGCATTCATCTCCACGGTGAATTTCCTTATCTCCTCGTCAGAGTTCCCTTTCCTGAACTCCTCTAAATACTGCTCAAACAGTGCATTGCCGTCACTTAGGTCGCCGGCATAGGAACTGCCTACGGAATATCCGGCAATCCATTGCTCCACTGCCTTGGCCACGACACTGTTGCCAACGGGATAGTCGGCGTCAATCATTATGCCAGACTTGTATCCCTTGACATCACCACATTTCTTTACAAAGGATAGTTTTTTCGTCTCGAATGCCTTGTCCGACTCATCGACGGAAGCCTCAGTCTCTGAGGTATCCGAACCGAAAAGTCCAGCCACCTTGTTCTTCAAGTCTGTGCAACTAGTGCAAGAGCATCCAAGAACAACCATCAAAGCATATATAAACAGATTCCTTTTCATAAACCAAAAACATTTAGGTTTTTTCAACGTGCAAAGTTACTCATTCTTTCTGACACCACAAAACATACACTACACTTTAACCTTTTGTAGCAAAAAGGACACTGTTTTTTTTCCCACTAACAGGTTTCCGCGTCGGTAAGAACAATGCTTCCGAAAAGTCGAAAAATTGTGTCAGAAGATAAAGATGTATGTTCGTATAATTATTCCTTAATCACTGTTTTTATTGGTGTTTTTGTTGAAAAAAAACACAAAAGCACCCACGGAAACACAAAAAATAATAAAAAATGTTCTTTATTCAAAATATTAGTATTACATTTGCAACGGAAAATGAGAATAGTATCTGGCGGTTTTTGCACAAAACTACTAAGAAATAGGCAATTAATATCCTTTATTATTATGACGAGAGCATTGTTTTTATCTTATAAATCAGGTAAGGTTGTAAGTAGGATTGTTTTAATGCTACTTGCTTTTCTTGTAGTTGGCAGCATCCCTGCTATTGCACAAGAACAGCAAACGGAGGAGACACATGCCCATTCGGCAAGTAAGAAGTGGAAAGGTATAGATGTATCCACAGTCATTGGTCACAGCGAGTATGGTTATGCGGAGGATAATGATTTTGCATCCAAGGCAAAGATCATCTTCCTGTATAACGTTGGAACAGGTCGCTTCATTATCGAGGGTGGAAACTTTGGTATGGAAGGCCGACTTTTCCACGAGGATTTCGGGCGTCCTTTGTATTTAACTTCTGACGGATATATTAGGAGTGGCATCACTGAGAAATCAACTAAAAAGTATTTGTTCGGATGTAATGTTCCTGCAGTGTTCCATACTCAGCAAAACTGGAACAACTGGAACCAATACAGTTTCACTGTGATGATGGATGCCGACAAATCCAAACACACAAAAGGATGGCAGTTCGAACGAGTGCCGGGTGAGACCGGTGACACCTACACTTACTACATGTATGAAGAGAAAAGCAACAAAAAGTATTTTCTCGGTGCCGCATGGGGGGAATGTCATGCTGCTGCTTGGAAAGGAGACGACGTGCTTGTCTTAATGGATGATGACCGTGCCGCATGGACAACCTATGACCCGCGTGGCGAAGATGATAAGTATGAGGTAGACGGTGACTCGATTACCTTGGATGAACTATACCAGTGGCGTGTTGTATCGGAAGAGCAATTCATCGAAGCATTATATGATGAGGAGGTCGGTTTGAACCCAAGTATTTCTATATTTGTGCCCGATCGTGACTTCACACGTAATGCAGAAAACTTTGACACCAACTGGGTGATGGAGAATAAGGAAGGAGTAGATTATACGGATAGACGTTATGGATATACTTATGGTGTATACAAGGATAAGAGTACCTATAATAGCGGTTATTATGATAATGAGAAATGGAACAAACCTGTCAGGTTGAAGAATGTGTTTGATGGTGACCTGGCTTATGGTTGGGAAAACGCTAAAAACGGTTTTCTTTCCTTTGAGGGCATCGGAAGGACCTACGCTTCGTTCAAAGTACCGAAGGCAGGATGGTATCAGGTGCAGTGTTATGGTTTTGTACAGAGTGACAATGGGCACGATGCTTATCTGTTTGCGAAAGTTGAAGGCGGTGCCGAGGAAACGAACAATCTCGTTACCGTTGCTGCAGGAACATACGGGCCTAAGAACGATAAGGCTAAATGCCTTGAAGTGGGTAATTTGCTAAGAAAACCTGCCACAAAGGAAGCCTTCAAGAACACGGTGTGGATTTGTGTCACCGAAGATGAATTCGAAGGTGGACTAGAACCACGGATGATGGTCGGTGTAGGCAAGGACGAGGCTACACAGAGTGCCCCTGTGAGAAATAACAACAAGACCTATTACTATGACACCGACTGGGTTTGTATTGACGATATCCGCGTGACATATTTGGGAACAAGTCCGGCTTTCTTCTATGAAGAAGAGGAAGACCTCGATTACCTGATTCCTAGTTCGGAAAACACCAAGCAATATGAGACTTCCTCGCCATCGAACTATGGTGCTTCTGAAGGAAAATATGGTGGAGCAGTTTGCATTGAACGTTCTTTGAAGACGAATCAGTGGAACTCTTTCTCATTCCCGATGCCTCTGACAGGAGAGCAGATGAGGCATGCATTTGGTGAGGATGCACAGTTGGCGCTCATAGATGGTATCGGCACGATGTCGGGCAATCCTAATGTAATCGACTTCAAGAAGGTGTCTTTACGTACCACTGATGCAGTTGTTGAACCAGGACATTTCTATATGCTGAAGCCCACTCAGGCACCAACGACAGGCATCGACCCACAGGGGAATAATACCACTTTCTATGAACTAGGACGCTTCTTCTTCACGGTGAATGAGAATGAGCCTGCCACCTATACACCTGGCCGTATGAATCTTTCCAAGAAGATGGATAACGAAACTCAAAAAATAAAGTTACTTGATCCAATCAATGGAGAAATTGTCGGCAAGGCGGGAGTTAACTATGTAAAAACTCCTGGATTTGAAAGTTACCATGCAGGAGATGAAGCTGAAGGCATCTATGCTCCTAAGGGTTCTTACGTTGTCAGCGACAACAACATAGTACATCTTAACAAGGATACTAGGATTAAGGGATTCCGTGGATGGATAGACCTCTCAGAAGGGGAAGGTGGTAGTTCAAAGGAATACTCTATGGATGTGTTCGGAATGTTCGAAGAGCCTGTGGGTGGTGGCTCTACAGGTCTTCCACGCATACAACTTTTCAGTGCTGACGAATCTGTATATGATTTGTTTGGACGTAAGGTGGGCACGCTGGGCACAAAACTCCCCAAGGGTATCTACATCGTTAAGGGTAAGAAATTTTTGGTAAAGTAGCATCTGAATCATGAAAAAAGAATATATACAACCGCTTGCAAGCATTGTTAGAATAGAGTCGTTCGCCATCCTCAAATTAAGTGGATATACTATCACCGAAGAGGGAGAACGCCCTGGTGAAATCATTGAAATCGTGGAAGATCCAACCGATCCAGATAAAGACGACGATTTCATCGATATCGACTAAGCGAGTTGTCACTTATCATACAAGAATAAGGCACCCAAAGTCCGTTGACTTTGGGTGCCTCATCGTTTATATATAACTTAATATTTCTTAGAACTTATAGTCGAAGCCGATGCCAAGCACACCATTGGTGCGCGAGAAAACATCAGTACCCGGCAGGGTAGTGTTGCAATAGCCTGGATTGCCAGCAGGAACTTCTTTCTTGTAGTCGCTGTACATAGTCCAGAAATAACCGAGGTTGAGGCGCAGATGTTCATTGATGTTGGCTGCACCACCCAGTCCAACGGAGTAACTGTCGCATGCAAACGACGTGTGTGCTTGGTAGTCGTCGCTCAGTCCGTAGTCGGTGCGCTGTGCTCCAGCACTTACGGTAAATGTCCTGTTGATGTCATATTCAGCACCGATGAGAATCTCATGGGTGCCACGCTTCAATGTCTTCTGACGGTCGTTTGCCATCTTTGCACTCTTGTCGTCAAAGAAATGATACTCTGCGGTGGCGCGGAACTTGTCGGTGAAATCGTAACCCACGGCAACCATAAGCATCGCTGGCATATCGTAGCGGGTGCGTGCACCGTCCTGATAGGCACCGAGCAGCGGTTGCACTTTACTCATGTCGAAACCTGGCACCGCCACATTCGCACTCAGTTCGTTGGTCTTGTTCTTTGTGTTTATCTTCGTTCGGAACTCATACTTGGCCGCAACAGTCAGAC
The DNA here is from genome assembly GCA_017554105.1 of Prevotella sp. Classification (GTDB taxonomy): domain Bacteria; phylum Bacteroidota; class Bacteroidia; order Bacteroidales; family Bacteroidaceae; genus Prevotella. The sequence goes on from JAFZIY010000027.1 coordinate 99,251, forward strand.
GGTCCATGTGGAAGTCGAGGCCGATTATCGGACTGAATCCCCATGCAGTCTGGTCACAGTCGAGTTGTACGTTGAGCAGTTCCATGCCAGTTTGGTTCATGTTGGTAATGATGTGTCCGCGATAATAACCGTCATAGTACGTTGCACGCAGTCCCACAGATGCTGCGAGATAATCGGTAATCTTGCGTGTTACGCTCACCTGTGCACCATATATATACTGCTTGCCTTTCATCTTGGAGTCTATGGTATATTGATCGGGTGTCATAGTGCCGCTCGAGTAGCTGTATAGAAGAGCCATGAGAGGTGCTGAGAACATCGGAACTCCCTCGTCGTACTTCACATATCCGCCACTGCCCACAATGCCAGCCATTGCAGACACTGCCCAGTCGCCATTCTTATAAACGGCGAAAAGACCTGGCACGAATGGCGCTGAAGCCTTGCCGTGATACTTATGTGTGTTGTTCTCATCAATGAACAATGGGAAGGTCGTTGTGATGTCACGGTTCTGGTGAGGCATCTGCCAGTTGAAAGAGAACTGCCATCCCTCGTGTGTCCATACCATTCCGGCAGGGTTGCTATAGGCTCCGTCAATCTCGAAAGTTGCTCCACGTGCCATCATACGGTCGAAAGCAATGTGATAATTAGTGTTGGTCATCAGTCCGCCAGCCATTGCAGGCGCAGCCATTGTCGCGATAACGACAAGGATAATAATCAGTTTACGTTTCATGTTAAGTGCTTTTAGTTCGTAAAGTGATGCAAAAATACGATATTTTGAACAACTACACAAGTGTTATATGATTTATTTGCATGTCATGCGTGAAAATAATATCTTCCTGTTTGTTATCGATTCTGTTTTTTATTCTTATCTTTGCATCGGAGATAATAATAGGTTATTACATCTGACAAAGTGCTATACTCGTGGAGTTTACCTCATTTCTGACAAGCTAAATACTTAAAACATTATATAAGAATGAAGATAATTGATGACAGTTTGCTGAAAGATTTGGCAGAGCAGGCGCAGAAGTCGCCACGACTCCGTATGAACTACAACTTCCATCAGAGTCTTGATGACAAGTGCCACCGCTTCCTGAATGCGTTGGAAATTGGAACAGAGATACCAATCCACCGCCATCCCACTAAGGATGAGACCTTTTTAATAATACGAGGTAAGGTTCGTGTGAATATCTATGACGACAAAGGGAATGTCGTGGAGACTGTAATCCTCAGTCAATCGGAAGGAAACTATGGTGCGGACATACCCAAGAACACATGGCACACCGTGGAATGTCTTGAGCCAGACAGCATCCTATTCGAAGCAAAAGAAGGTCCATACATCTCCCACGAACAGGATGGTATCTTGGAATTATAGTGATTAATGGTACATAAAAAGCAGGGATGCAATAATACAGCACCCCTGCTTTTTTATCTTAAATCATTATTTTACTTCACCTCCAAATGCATTATTTAGCAGAGACAGGCAGGTTGTCTTCCCAGCCCGTGTTCTGTACTATACCGAAGCCTGCGTTGATTTCATCAGCAGGAATCGGGTACACGAACTTGGCAGCATCAAGAATCTTTGAACCATTGTTCACGGCAATCGTCATACCCGTGCGACGGGCGTCAAACCAGCGGTGACCCTCAAGATAGAGTTCACGGGCACGCTCGTCAGCAATGAAGCTTAGCAGCTCGTCCTTTGAAGCGGGCAGACCCTCAACATCTGCAATATCGAGGTCACGCTTAGCGGTATAGAACAATGCGTCCTTAGCTTCATCGAGCATATCCAATTGAGCAGCACACTCTGCAATGATGAGATACATTTCTGACTTACGGAAGACGGGGATATTGCTCACAGCCTGAGCTGTCGAGGTTCCCTGATACTTATAGGCATAAGCATCAAGTACTTTAGCACGGATGTCGTTCTCGCCGAACAAACTTACAAGATAATCGCTCAAATCAGCCTTGTAAGATCCATAGAGGGTGTTCAAAGCGTTTGCCGAAAGGTTGTCGTCGTCGGTCTTGCTGATTGAGAAGATGGTTTCATCGTTTACGGCGATTGACGACCACATGTTCACATAAATATCATCAGAAGGCAGGTCGTAGTTATCGCCGTTCTTCATCATTGCAAGCGAATTCTCAGCAGCCTCCTTGGCCTTGTCGTAGTTACCCATATAGAGGTTTACACGAGCCTCGAGGGCGTAGATGGCAGAAGGGTTGAAGAAGAATGCTGGCTCACCGGGCAGGTAAGAGTCATCAACATAGAACTCCTTTGCCTTCTCAATGTCACTCAACACCAGAGCGTAGCACTCTTCAACACTCTTACGCTCCGTATTCACGAATGGCTGCAGGGGCTCGTCAACGAGAAGAGCCACGCCGAGCTGGCTGTTAGTCTTGCCTGCTTGATAAGGCAGACCAAAGATGTTGGTGAGCGTGAAGACTGTCAGGGCACGAAGGGCGTAGCACTGAGACATGGCATTCTTAACCTGCTCTATATCTTCCTCCGAGAGTTTCAATTCTTCGGATTTCTCGAGAACTTTCTTAGCGCCCTGTATGGTGCGAACGCATTTGTCCATGGTTTGGTAACCATAGTTCCAGATGTCATTCAAATCGCCATCAGTATCAGCAAAAGAGTACTGATAGATTGTCACGAAGTGACCTGATGAAGGACTAGCCGTCGCAAGGTCGCTGGCGATGTCACCTAACGCGATAACGTCACGTCCGTAGAATCTGTATGTGCCAAGTGAGTAGTAGGCACCAATCATACCGTTCTGCACGTCCTGTACATTGCTGTAAGCGTTTTCGGTCTCGATGTTCTGCTCCATATCGACGTCGAAGTATGAGTCGCCGCAGGAAACCAGACCGAGGCTCATAACAGCACAGATTGCGAATATCTTATATTTTTTCATTGTCTTTACTTTTTAATTGGTTCCATTAAAAACTTACATTTACACCGAACACGATATTACGTGCCTGTGGGAAGTTCCACCACTGCACACCATTGGCACCTACACTGGCTGGGTCAAAGCCACGATACTTCTTGCTGCCCCATGTGTAGAAGTTGTCGGTCTGAACATATACACGCAGACGGCTGATGTAGATCTTCTCTGTCAGCTCTGACGGTAGGGTATAGCCCAATGTGATGTTACGCAGTTTCACGTAGTTGCCGTTCATGAGGAAACGACTTGAGTGAGAGTTGGCGGTAGTACCGACAAGAATGTACTCAGCATCGAGACGTGGAACGTCGGTGATGTCACCTGGCTTCTGCCAGCGGTTCTTGTAAACATACTCAGAGAAGTTCTCACCGAATGAGTTACCAATTTGCTCATCATAACGCAGGTTGTTACCGTAGATCTTACGACCGAACGAGTAGTTCAACTGCATTGAGAAGTCGAAGTTCTTCCAGGTGAGGTTCGTGGTGAAAGCACCTTGAACATCGGGGTTGGCATCACCCACATAGCGCTTGGCAGCCTTGTTGTAGTTGGTGGTTGTCTCATCACCCTCCTCGTTTAGGTACCACATAGCGTCACCCGTCTCGGGGTCAACACCAGCGTACTCCTTCATCTTGAACTGATAGATAGGACGTCCCACCTCGGTAATCTGATATGTGCCTTCGATAGGATCGTCGGTTGACAACTTGATAACCTTATTATTGTTCTTCGAGAAGGTAAGTTGAGCATTCCAGTTGAGATCCTTAGTCTCAATAATCTTAGCACCAAGAGTAAACTCGAAGCCTTTGTTCTCGAGTTCGCCGATGTTCTTGTAGTAAGAATCGAGACCAGTAACAAATGAAGTAGGTACGGCAAATACCATGTCCTTCGTACGGTGATTGTAGTAGTCGAACTCAATGTTGAAACGATCAAGGAACGTAGCATCAAAGCCTATGTTGAACTTGGCTGTGCGTTCCCATTTCAGGTTATCGTTACCGAACTGCTCGTGACTCATACCAGGAATACCAGCGTAGTTGTAGCCGAAACCGAAGAGATCCTTAGATGCATACCAAGAATTACCAACTTCTGAGTTACCTGACGTACCATATGATGCGCGGAGAGTCAGGTTGGTCAACCAAGACTCGGTGCACTTCATGAAGTCCTCAGCCGTAATACGGTACTTGACACCAAAGCTGAAGAAAGTACCCCAGCGGTTATTCTTGCCAAAGCGTGACGAACCATCGGCGCGGAGGCTACCAGACACATAGTATTTATTACCGTAGTTGTATTCAACATTACCGAACCAAGAGGCCAGAGCCTGACGGTCGATACTGGTTGAGGCACTGCCAGGTACAGCTGTGTTGGCAACCTGAGGCTTGTCCTCGACAGGATAGTTAGATCCTGCCAGATAAGCACGCTTGTAGTAAGTGTACTGAGCCTCCTGACCGAGCATGACGTTCAGGTTGTGAACACTGTTGAAGGTCTTCAGGTAGTTCAGCGTATTGGTGATTGACATCAACGTACGGGTGGTGTTAGAGTCCTCACCCATACCGCGCATTTCATTACCCTGAGGCTGCAGGAATGACCAGTAACCGAACTCGTCAACCATCATCACGTCAGCACCGACACGGGTGGTCCAGAACAAGTCGGGAGTGAAGTTCAGCGTGACATAGGGAGTCAACAGGAAGCGATACTGCTTGGCCAGACTCTGGTCACCTTTCTCACTGCGCTGGGCAACAGGGTTGTAACCGTTGGTGGTGTCGAAATTCCACTTTCCTTCGTCAGTCTTAACGTTGTGCAGTGGACTCATCATGAATGCCATAGTGATAGGATCACTGAAATAGCCACCACCGGCACCCATGTTAGTCTCTGAGTAAACGAAGTTAGTGTTGAATCCGTATTTCACAATCTTAGAAGGTGCCTGATCCAAGTTGAAACGGAACGAATAGCGCTTCATGTCCTTACCGATGACGATAGCCTTATCGTTCATGTAGCTGGCTGACAGATAATAGTTTGCGCCACGTGGATCGGAACTACCTCCCTGGATATCAACACTGTACTCCTGAGTCAGACCATTACGAGTCACCTCGTCGAGCCAGTTGGTATTGTTGTTTTTGTTGAAATCTACCTCATAAAGCAGCCAAAGGTAGTCCATCTGAGTATCTACATTCGAGTAGTCAGTTGTGCCAAGATAGGCATCTGTGTAATACTTAGTATAGCCGTCATCATCAATAGCGTTCATGTACGACTCGTTGATGAGTTCCAAGTACTTGTCGCGGCTTACTGGACCATAGTTGAAATGCTTGTAGGCAGGCATCATTTCCCAACCGAGTTTGGCATTGAAGTTCACCTTTGTCTTGCCAGTCTTACCTTTCTTGGTAGTGATTACAATAACACCGTTAGCGGCACGAGCACCATAGATAGAGGTAGCGGTAGCATCCTTCAAGACTGTTACCGACTCAATGTCGTTGGCGTTCAAACTAGCAAGTGGGGAAACCTGCTGACCCTCATCAGAACGGATACCTACTGCGTCGGCACTGAAGGGAACACCGTCAACGACGTACAGAGGTTGAGTGCTGGAGTTCAGAGAGTTGCGACCACGGATGAAAACCGTAGAAGGAGCACCAGGCTGACCAGACTCGTTAGTCAACTGAAGACCAGGAACCGTACCCTCAAGAGCCTTGATTGGGTTTGCGTCGGTCTTGTTGGCGATAGTTTTACCATTCACGGTTGTAGCCGAACCGGTGAATGCAGCTTTACGTGTTACACCATAACCAGTAACCACGACTTCGCCAAGAGACGTTTCATCATCGGTCAATACAATACGCATGTTAGGACGGGCGCTGATTTCCAGCGGCTCCATACCTACATAGGTAATGCGCAGTGTTTTTTGTCCATCGGGCAAAGTTAGTGTAAAGCGACCATTAGCGTCACTGACAGCACCGACATTGGTGCCGACCACCAATACAGATGCACCGACCACTGGTTCGCCGTCGGCCTGTGAGACGATGACACCTGATACTTGTGTCTGGGCAAGAACCCCTCCTAACATCAGGAAGAGGCATGCCATTAACATTGTTAATCTTTTCTTCATAAATATCTCTCGTTTTGTTAATAATAATTGATGTTCTGTTATATTCTAAACAACAACGTGTATTATCCTTTCTTTTGTCATCAGCATTACTCAAGAGGGCATGCTGACGTTACTTGAGTTTTGAAATTATTTGCAAAGGTACAACAATGATTTGTGAAAAACGAATAAAATTATAAAAAAGTTACAATTCAACTCTTTTTTTAACAAAACGAATCAAAAGCAGAACAGTTTACCGCTTGTTTCAAGGTGGCACGTTTTTTTCCTTATATAGAAACAAAAATAGCGTGCAACCACAACGGCTGCACGCTATTAATATATAAATGAATACCTATTTTACTTCACCTCCTCGAAAACGACTTTAACTGACTATCAATGCGTTAGCACTGGATGATGCACATATGTCGCAAAAAAGGCATTGATAATCAACATGTTACAAAATCACAACAAAGGTATATATTTCTCCCCAAACAACCAAAAGAAAACACATAAAGAGTTGCATTCTTGCTACATTTTCTTGATTTGGATTGGTTGTGGAATGCAGAAATTACAATGAAATGGTAAATGTACCGATAAGCATCTGTGAAATGCTCTTCCTATTCTTCTTTGTTTCTTACAAAACTCCACAATCACAACAATGCATCAGAGTAGTGCTTTTATTTGAAGTGCATTACTGTAGTTATCTCTTCTTCGGTTCCATTCATCTTTTTTTCAACATATACTTTTGGAGTGTATTTATAGAAAGATTCATGTTCAAAGAACTGCTCACCATTCTCTTCGTAATACTTTGTTTCAGTAGCATAATATTCCATGGGATTTATGCCAAAGAAAGGGAATCGAGGAGGCAGGTTCTTCACAAGTCTATATTTCGCGATTAACCCCATTGTATCTATTGATAAAGGTGCATTACTTTTATTTGTGTTCCATTCTGCCCCCATTGGTGATATAGAATTATAGTATAGCAATGCCTGTTCTTCATCTGACATTTGGCATCGAAGCAATTTGAAACACTCATATTTCTCGCTATATTCAAATCCATTAATATCGGCATTGTCAATATACTTTGCTAGAGAATAAAGCACTCTGAAATATTGTGCCAACTGAAATGACTCCCCAACCAAAATAGATTTAGGTGCTCGATACCTATATGTAGCAACACCATCAGAGATTGAGTGAACATCAAACGTCTTACTCAGATTTTCAGATTTAGAAAAGCCTATTTTTGAAACAACGTTAAATATTTGTTCCATAACAATTACTTTTCCAGGATTATTCTTTGTCATTTCAACAGAAAAATAAGGTTTGCCATAGAAGAATACTGTATATGCCGTCTCTGTTAGAAATTGCCGTAATGCTCTGTCATCACTCATAAGTATAGTTTGGAAAGCTATGACAGAGTCTTTATATTCTGGCTTATCATGTCTAAATGCGCTGTTTACCCATTTTGCATATCCATACTCAACCATCTCATAGGTCAAGTGCAGTTCTTCTAATAGTTCCTTGAAAACTGGTTTTCCAGTTACATCGGAATAATGCAGAGATTTCACTGTTTCCTTGTATATATCCAATAGCATCAGCCATTTACCCTCAAAGCGATCAATGATATATCGTTTTTGCTGTTTCTGAATTTCAGTTTTATTATCAGCTATAGATGCTCGTTGTTCTTCATTGGCTTGATATTGAATCCAAAATGCCATAAAAGTCAATATAGCAGCAAGAATGCCAACAAATGGACTCATTGTTCCACCAATAGTGTCTCCAATCTGCCCAGTTTTTGTAAAATCTAAGATACTAAATTGCGTCAGCAAATAAGGGAGCCAACAAATGACAACAATGACAAAAAGTAGTATCACTGCCAACCAAATCAAAAATCTTTTATTGCCCATCAGATTATCGAAGCTTTTATGATATTATTATCCCTGTCTTATTTTTTGTGCATTATCCAATCGCCTATGACAATATGATATCTTGGCTAAATATCCAATGCATCTTGTTTCGACGTATTCCATTTTTCCTTCGGTTCGTGTGAGGCAGGATTACGAAACATCGCTACAAAACCAATTAGAATATTACGGAATTCTACGATGGCTCATGTCAAGATAATCGTGAAACAATCATTATATTATGGAAACAACGTTTATTATCTCAGATATTTGTCCCAGTTTTTTTGTTCTTGGGATTGTTCACTTTCTTCTTGTATTTTACTTATTATTTCATTATAGAAATTCTCATTATGTTCAATAAACCTACCCATATCTTCAAGATAATACACTTTTGCAAGATTTGATGTTGCAGGTACATATTTAAGCTTATACTCTCTTATAATATCTGTAGATGAAACATATTGACGACTAGGTACTATATTAGCCAAATCACTTTCCTTTGTCTGTTTGTTGGAAATATCTTCGCTTTCCATCTTCTTTCTTCTTTCTTTCAAATATGCATCCTGTTTTGCCTGATCACTTTTTGAGAGGTGACCTTTACCTTGCTTTATTAAATCTTCCAACGTGGTGTTTTTAATCTCGTCAGTTAATTCTAATGTCGGCTCAAATGTTGTTTCTATCGCAATCATGCCGTCTTGATTCATAGTTTCATCGAACTCCTGAAACTCTTCTTCGTTTGTTTCCGCCTTTGGAGTACTTTGATTGTTTTTACAACCCATGACGAATAATATCGTCAATAAAAGATATATTTTTATTTTCATAATAAATAAACGTTTATTCATATCCTTCAAAGATATAATCTGGGGGTAAAGATAGTGAAAAGTTTTCATTTCATGATGTGCTCCACCCTAAAACGTTGAAAGTTTTACAGATATTTCACAGTTAGAGGATGTAATTGTATTAAGCAGGATGACAGTTCCTTCATTTCATTGAGTCCAACTTTTAGCAAATCAGTTTTTATGTGGAGTCTTCTTACATGATAAAAAAGAGCATTTATATATTAATAGCGTGCAACCACAATGGCTGCACGCTATTAATATATAAGTGAAAAACTATTTTACTTCACCTCCTCGAAATCGGCGTCTTGGATGGTGTCATCAGAGTTGTTGCTCTGTGACTGCTGGCCGCCAGCCTGCTGACCGCCCTGGAATCCGGCACCGGCTCCTGGCTGTGCACCACCTGCTTGGCTATACATCTTTTGAGATGCGGTCTGCATAACTTGGTTCAGTTCGTTAATTGCAGTGTCAATAGCAGCCACGTCGCCAGACTTGTGAGCGTCCTTCAACTTCTGAACAGCAGCCTCTACGTTTGCCTTGTCGTCACCGAGCTTGTCACCATTCTCGTTGAGGAATGTCTCGGTCTGGAAAATCAAGGAGTCTGCCTGGTTCATCTTGTCGATTCTCTCGCGCTCTTTCTTGTCGGCCTCAGCATTAGCCTCTGCCTCTGCCTTCATGCGGTCTATCTCCTCCTGGCTCAGTCCACTGCTTGCCTCGATGCGAATCTTCTGCTCCTTACCTGTTGCCTTGTCCTTTGCGCTAACGTTAAGGATACCGTTGGCATCGATGTCGAAGCTTACCTCAATCTGAGGAACGCCGCGGCGTGCAGGTGCTATACCGTCGAGGTTGAACTGTCCGATGCTCTTGTTCTGTGCAGCCATTGGACGCTCGCCCTGCAGCACGTGGATTGTCACGGCTGTCTGGTTGTCAACGGCAGTAGAGAATGTCTCGGTCTTCTTGCATGGAATAGTGGTGTTAGCCTCGATAAGCTTTGTCATCACGCCACCGAGAGTCTCGATACCCAGTGTCAGAGGTGTCACGTCGAGGAGCACGATGTCCTGACCAGTCTCCTGGTTGAGGATAGCGCCCTGGATGGCAGCACCTACTGCAACCACCTCGTCAGGGTTAACACCCTTTGAAGGCTCTTTGCCGAAATAGTTCTTCACCAGTGTCTGCACTGCAGGAATACGGCTTGAACCACCCACGAGTATAACCTCGTTGATATCTGATGTAGAGAGACCTGCGTCCTTCATTGCCTTCTGGCATGGCTCCAGACAAGCCTGGATAAGGTTGTGAGCCAATTGCTCGAACTTTGCACGTGTCAGTGTCTTAACCAAGTGCTTTGGCACACCGCCAACAGGCATGATGTATGGCAGGTTGATTTCCGTGCTTGTAGAAGAAGACAGCTCAATCTTTGCCTTCTCGGCAGCCTCCTTCAGACGCTGCATAGCCATTGGGTCGCTCTTAAGGTCGGCTCCCTCGTCGTTCTTGAACTCCTGAACCAGCCAGTCGATGATTACCTGATCGAAGTCGTCACCACCGAGGTGAGTGTCACCATTGGTACTGAGCACCTCGAACACGCCACCGCCGAAGTCGAGGATAGAGATATCGAATGTACCACCACCGAGGTCGAACACTGCAATCTTCATATCCTTGTCGTGCTTGTCAACACCGTATGCCAGTGCTGCTGCGGTAGGCTCGTTCACGATACGACGAACATTGAGACCAGCAATCTGTCCTGCTTCCTTGGTTGCCTGACGCTGAGAGTCAGAGAAGTAGGCTGGTACGGTGATCACAGCGTCGGTCACTTCCTGTCCAAGATAGTCCTCAGCGGTCTTCTTCATCTTCTGAAGAATCATGGCGCTGATTTCCTGTGGAGTGTATCTGCGTCCCTCGATGTCAACGCGAGGATAACCATTCTCGTTTACAACGGTATATGGCACGCGTGCGATTTCCTTTTCTGTCTGCTGCCAGTTCTCACCCATGAAACGCTTGATAGAGTAAACGGTGTTCTTCGGGTTGGTGATAGCCTGACGCTTTGCGGGGTCACCAATCTTGCGCTCACCGCCTTGTACGAAACCAACCACCGATGGGGTGGTGCGCTTTCCTTCGCTGTTAGCGATTACTACTGGCTCGTTGCCTTCGAAAACGGCAACGCAACTGTTTGTAGTTCCTAAGTCAATTCCAATAATCTTTCCCATAATCTTATTTGTTTTTATTTGTTATTCAATATTATTAATATGGATGACAATCCGCTTATACAAATGCAAACTATGTGCCAATGGTAAAATTTTGGCACTTATGACAAATAATGTGTGACAAGTTGTCATAACGTTCCGTCATGTCATATCAACGCTCCAGTTCGTTATATGACAGTCGTTGGGAAAGTAATTTCTCTGAAATTGATAACCAAAACATGTCTTTTTACTCTGCAATCCTGCCTGTTTTACTCAGCAATCCTGCCAGGTTTGCTTATCAATCCTGCCAGATTTACTGTACGCTTTGTGTTTTTAATGACCTTGAGTTGTTCCTGCTTTCTGTGTTTTATCCCATTTCGGCAGCATAAATAGAAAATATTATTAATGTAGCATTGTAGAATCGAAATAATTTAATATATTTGCAAACAAAAATACCGGCTTATGAAATACGCAGAATACATTGAACAGATAGAGATTGACTCGCTTTGGAGCGGCAAGCGACATGTCGTTTGGAATCTTGACCGAAGCGTGAACGTGCTTAGCGGTATCAATGGAGTGGGTAAGAGTACTATAATAAATAAGGTGGTGAAGAGTGTCGAGGTGAATGGCGACGTTATCAATCACCTGCTCAAAGGTGTGCATATAAAGACCAATCCTGCCGATGCCACTCACTTGCGCTTCGATGTGATACGTTCTTTCGACCGTCCCGTAGTGAATGGCGATGTGATAAGCCGAATGGACATCAGGCTCGTTACTGAACTTGACTGGCAGTTGTATAAGCTTCAGCGCAAGTATCTTGACTATCAGGTGAACATGGGCAACCGCATCATAGAGTCGCTTCAGCGTGGCAATCCTCAGGAAGCGCAGGATATAAGCGAACCGAAGAAGCGTTTCCAGGACCTTATTGACGATCTCTTCAAGGAAACTGGCAAGAAGATTGTGCGCACAGAGAATGAGATACGTTTCTCCCAGATAGGCGAGACTCTCGTGCCTTATCAGTTGTCGTCGGGTGAGAAGCAGATGCTTGTGATATTGCTCACCGTTCTTGTTGAGGACCAGCAACCGTATGTGCTGTTTATGGACGAGCCCGAGGTAAGCCTACATGTTGACTGGCAGGAGCGTCTCATAGACATCATATTGAAGATGAACCCGAATGTGCAGATTATTCTCACCACCCATTCACCTGCGGTGGTAATGAATGGATGGATGGACAGGGTGACAGAGGTAAGTGATATTACGAGTTAGGCGATGAGTAGGCGTTTAAAGGACAACATATCATCAAAGTATCTGGAGGCAGCCAACCGGTTGCGCTCAAATACATCGCGGCGGCGTATCGTGGCGTACGTCGAGAGTTACGATGATGTGTTCTTTTGGCGCACCGTGCTTTCTAAGTTTGAGGACGATACCCGTTATTTTGAGGTGCTGCTCCCTTCAAACCGCACTTTGGAACGAGGCAAGAAGTCGGCACTGATGAGGATTCTTGAGGAGAATGTGGGTCGCGACATGATAGCATGCGTTGATGCCGACTATGACTATCTCATACAGGGTGCCACGGAGACCAGCATGAGGGTGATAAGCAACCCGTATGTGTTTCACACCTTTGCCTATTCCATAGAGAACCTGCAATGCTATGCTCCGTCGTTGCATAACGTATGTGTCGCCGTGACGCTCAACGACCATCAGTTGCTCGACCTCACCGAGTTCATGCGACAGTATAGCGTTGCCATCTTCCCGCTCTTCGTTTGGAGTATCTGGCACTATCGCCGTCCGATATACACTGAGTTTACCATCACCGAGTTCAACCGCATCATAGAGTTGGGAGGGTTCAACCTCAGTCAGCCTTTCTCGACTATCGCCAATATCCGCCATAAGGTAGGCAACCGCATCGCACTGTTACAGAAGCGACATCCCGATGCGAAGGAGAGTTACCTGCAACTGAAGCAGGAACTGATAGAGAAGTTTGGCATCAAACCAGAGGAAACATACCTATATATACAAGGACACCATCTGTTTGACAAAGTAGTGATGCATGTGCTTGACAAGGTGTGCTCACAACTGATACGTGAGCGTGAAAATGAAATACGCCATCAGGCGCGGCATCAGACACAGATGCGCAACGAACTGTCATGCTATACCCACAGCACTCAGGACATTGCCCAGATGCTAAAGAAGAATGTCGCTTATGTCATGTCTGACCCGTTCCAGCGTATTCAGAAATCAATAGAAGAGTATTTGCTAATGTAGGATTTATTTTGCCTTTTCCTTCCCGCTCCTCTTGTCTCTCCTATAACTGCGGTACTCGTCAAGAGGAATCTCTATCTCGCTTTCTGACAACTCACCTTCTCTCGGAAGTTGGAATTTAAGGTACTTGATGTTCAGTCCTCGGTCTATCCACATTTGTTCATAATAGGTATGGATAGATAAGATGCTCTCTGTTTCCTTGTCCATCGTCGTGCTGTTGCCCAACACGCCATACAGGTCTTCTGTGCAAACCAAGACAGGTAGATGATTGTGCTCTACCATAAGGCGCGTGTATGTGAACAGAAAGTTGGAGTCTGTCTTAAGGTGGATGATGCCATTGTCAACTAGGAAACGGCGATAGCGTTCCAGGAAATATGTTGAGGAAAGACGTTTTCGTGGGTTTTTCATCTGTGGGTCGCTGAACGTGAGCCATATCTCCTGCACCTCGTCAGTGCTGAAGAAACGGTCGATAATCTCGATGTTAGTCCGCAAGAATGCCACATTCTTTAGTCCTTCGTTGATGGCCTGTGTTGCTCCTGTCCACATCCTTGCTCCCTTGATGTCAACACCAATGAAGTTAATGTCGGGGAACATACGGGCCAGTCCAACGGCATACTCTCCCTTGCCACATCCCAGTTCCACCACGATAGGGTTGTCGTTGTGAAAATACATCTCGCGCCAATGTCCCTTCATGTCGAACGGCACATCGTCTATCACCGAATAAGGATACTGGAACACGTTATCATAGCGTTCCATGTCAGCGAATTTTGCCAATTTCCCTTTTCCCATGCCTTTTCTTTTTGCGTGCAAAGTTATGAAAAAAATACTGAATATCATAAACTTTCAGGATATGAAAAGTGGCGTTGTTTATTTGGAGAGACAAAAAAAAGAACAAATTCTTTTGTTCTGCACTCGATTTTATGTAACTTTGCAAAAAAATAGAGATAATATTAAGTGGAACAAAGCGAATATAAGCTTCTTAATAAGATAAACAGTGTAGAGGACTTGCGTAAGCTGCGCATCGACCAGTTGCCGTTGCTCTGTAAGGAACTGCGGCGTGACATCGTTAATGAGTTGTCCGTCAATCCTGGTCACTTGGCTTCAAGTCTTGGTGTTGTTGAGATTACCGTTGCACTGCACTATGTGTTGAACACACCCGAAGACAGAATAGTGTGGGATGTGGGGCATCAGGCTTATGGTCATAAGATACTTACCGGCAGGCGTGATGCGTTCTGTACCAACCGCAAACTTGGTGGCATACGTCCGTTCCCATCGCCAGTGGAGAGTCCTTTCGACACTTTTGCCTGCGGACATGCCTCTAACAGCATATCAGCAGCATTGGGTATGGCCGTTGCTGCAAAGGATACCAACAGGCATGTCGTCGCTGTGATTGGTGACGGTGCGATGAGTGGAGGACTGGCATACGAGGGACTTAATAATGTATCCAGTTCGCCGAATAACCTGCTTATCATACTTAATGACAACAATATGTCCATCGACCATTCGGTGGGCGGTATGAAGCAGTTGCTGCTTGGACTGAATACCAACGAGACATACAATCGCTGGCGTTTCAAGGCAACCAAATGGTTGAGGGGAAAGGGATACCTGCACGATGATCGTCGCAATGGTCTCATTCGTCTTGGCAATGCAGCGAAGAGTGCCATCAGTGGCCAGCAGAACATCTTCGAGGGCATGAACATCAGATACTTCGGTCCTTTCGATGGTCATGACGTGAAAGAGATTGTGCGCCTCTTACGGCAACTGAAGGATATGGAAGGTCCGAAACTGTTGCATCTGCACACACAGAAAGGTCATGGATACAAGCCTGCGGAGAAACAGGCTACGATATGGCATGCGCCGGGAAAGTTCAATCCCGACACCGGAGAGCGACTGACGTCAGATACAAGTGACATGCCACCGAAGTTCCAGAATGTCTTTGGTGAGTCATTGTTGGAATTGGCGAGACAGAACCCGCGCATCGTGGGAGTGACACCTGCCATGCCGAGTGGTTGTTCGATGAATATTATGATGAAGGAGATGCCCGACCGTGTCTTTGACGTCGGTATTGCAGAAGGACATGCAGTGACATTCTCCGGAGGTATGGCAAAAGACGGTCTCCAGCCGTTCTGCAATATATACAGCGCTTTCTCTCAACGTGCTTATGACAACATAATACACGATGTGGCATTGCTTAACCTTCCCGTGGTGATTTGTCTCGACCGTGCAGGACTTGTCGGCGAGGACGGACCTACCCATCATGGAGCGTTCGATATCGCTGCGTTGCGCCCGATTCCTAATCTCACCATTGCTTCGCCGATGGACGAGACCGAACTGAGGAAGATGATGTTCACGGCACAATTACCTGACAAGGGAGCATTTGTGATACGCTATCCGCGTGGTCGTGGTTCGGTTGTCGATTGGCGCTGTCCGTTCGAGGAAATTGCAGTGGGCAAAGGCCGTTGCCTGCGTGATGGCACCGATGTGGCAGTCCTTAGCTTCGGTCCGCTTGGTGCAGATGTAGAGAGGGTGCTGGATGATGTGTCATTGAGCGTTGCCCATTATGACATGCGTTTCGTGAAACCTATTGACGAGGAAATCCTTGATGAGGTAGGACATAAGTTCAAGAGAATTGTGACAGTGGAGGATGGTTCGCTCAGAGGCGGTTTCGGCTCTGCTGTGCTCGAATGGATGTCCGACCATGGCTATACTCCGAGAGTAAAACGACTCGGACTACCGGATAGTTTTGTGGAACATGGTACTGTTGCCGAACTGCAAAAGATTACGGGAATCGATGCCGAGAGCATCAGGAAAGCTATTGAGGAATAATAATTCCTTTACTAAATTTAGGCTTGGTAGTTATTAATATCCATATGACATGAAGATAATCATTGTTGGCGCATACGCCATTGGAACACATTTGGCAAAGCTGTTGTCGAGGAGTAACCACGACACGGTGCTGATTGACGACAGTGAGGTACGCCTTGCTGGTGTAAGTGGCGACTACGACCTGATGACATATCTTGCACCGCCGGCAAGCTTTAAGACTCTGAAGGAGGCTGGTGCCAGTCGCGCCGACCTTTTCATTGCCGTCACTCCAGACCAGCATCTCAACATGATGAGTTGTATGATGGCACATTCTCTTGGAGCAAAGAAAACCGTGGCTAAGGTTGACGACAACGAGTTTCTTGATGCCAGTCACAAGGATTTCTTCACGAAAGAGGGTATCGACTCGCTCATATATCCAGAGAATCTGGCCGCAGTAGATATCTGTAATGGATTGAAGATGAGTTGGGTGCGCCAGCGTTGGGATGTGCATAACAGTACTCTCGTGATGCTTGGAATCAAGATGCGGGAGACGGCAGAGATACTTAATCAGCCTTTGAAGGATTTGTGCAAGCCAGAAACGCCTTACCATGTGGTGGCTGTGAAACGTGGTGACGACACTATCATTCCACGTGGTGACGACGTGCTGAAACTGCATGACATGGTCTATTTCATGACAAAGCGTGACACCATTCCATACGTACGTAAGATAGTGGGCAAGGAACATTACGTCGATGTGAAGAATGTGATGATAATGGGTGGTGGCACAACGGCAGTGAGGGCCATAAGCATCCTGCCCGAATATATGAATGCCAAGATTATTGAGATGAATGAGGCTCGATGCGAGGAGCTCAACGAACTGATCGAGAACGACCGCGTTATGATAATCAATGGCGATGGTCGTGACCTCACATTGCTTCGTGACGAGGGCATTGGCAACACTCAGGCATTCGTCGCCCTGACCAGTAATGCAGAGACGAACATCCTTGCATGTCTTACGGCAAAGCGAATGGGAGTGCGCAAGACCGTGGCTGTGGTAGAGAACATGGACTACGTGAGCATGGCAGAGAGTCTTGATATCGGAACTATAATAAATAAAAAAGCCTTGGCGGCAAGTCGCATCTATCAGATGATGCTTGACGAGGATGTCAGTGTAAGCAACATAAAATTCCTTACTACCGCCAATGCCGATGTGGCAGAGTTTACAGCACAGCAGGGCTCAAAGGTTACTCGTAAGCGCGTCTTCGAACTGGGACTGCCGCAAGGAGTGACTATCGGTGGTCTCGTACGTAATGGAGTAGGGCAGCTTGTAAGCGGCGGCACTCAGATAGAGTCGGGCGATACGGTGGTGGTGTTCTGTCATAACATTAACATGAGTAAAGTGGAGAAATTCTTCAAATGATAAATCTGAAGATAATCTATAAAATCATTGGGCAACTGCTATATATTGAGGCTTTCCTCATGGCGGTATGTATCGTTATGGCATTTGGCTATGGCGAGACCGACTCAATGGGTTTTCTCTTCTCAACGATAATTACCGTCGTTGCTGCATTGGTGTTCCGTTACCTTGGAATCAATGCCAATAACACTCTCGGGCGTCGCGATGCATATTTGCTGGTTACACTGGTATGGATAGTGTTCAGTTTCTTTGGTGCGCTACCTTTCTATATTACTGGTTACTTGCCACATTTCACTGATGCCTATTTCGAGACGATGTCAGGGTTCTCGACTACTGGCGCCAGTGTCATTGACAGTGTGGAACGATTGCCTCATGCACTGAAGTTCTGGCGCTCGCTGACACAATGGATTGGAGGTTTGGGAATAGTGTTCTTTACCATTGCCATCATTCCATCACTAGTAGGTGGTAATATGCGTGTCTTTTCTGCCGAGGCAACAGGACCGATACGTGCCAAGATGCACCCTCGACTGAAGACAACGGCAAAGTGGATTTGGAGCATCTACACTTTGCTGACTGTAGCATGTGCCTTGTGCTTCTTCTTCTCTGGTATGGATGTTTTCGACAGTGTCAACTACTCAATGACCGTCACCGCCACGGGAGGCTTTTCCACTCATGATGCATCTACGGGTTATTTCCATTCCGTTGCGATTGACTACACTGCCATAGTATTCATGTTCCTTTCGGGAATCAGTTTTGCATTACTTTATGCCTTGTTCTTCAAGGGTAAGATAAAGTCATTCTTCAAGAATCTTGAATTGAGACTCTATTGCGGATTGATTGTGGTAGCAACAACGGCCATAACTATCATATTGTTGTACAATTCCGAACATGGATACCATGATGCTTTCCGTCATGCCTTGTTCCAGGTGGTGTCGTTCATTACCACAACGGGTGTCTTCAACGATGATGCAGGCAAGTGGCCGCACATCACATGGGTTATTCTCAGTGTATGTATGTTCTTCGGCGGTTGTGCGGGCAGCACAAGTGGAGGATTCAAGTGCGTGAGAGGCGTGATGGTTCTCAAGATACTGTTCAATGAACTGAAGCGCGTGCTACATCCACGTGCCGTACTCCCAGTGAGAGTAAACGACCGTATCATTCCTTATGGCGCACAGGTGTCGGTCCTCACGTTTTTCGTGCTTTACATGCTGCTGTGCCTTCTCTCTTACTTCATTATGATTATTACTGGTGTTGACAGCACCAATTCCATAACCATTGCTCTCAGTTGTGCAAGTAATGTCGGACCTACGCTGGGACTTGAGATTGGTCCTACAATGTCGTGGAGTATCTTGCCCGACATAGTGAAGTGGCTGTTGTCCATACTCATGCTTATGGGCCGTCTTGAGATAACCACTGTCGTGGTGCTCTTCACTGCTGCCTTCTGGAAAGATAATTAATAAACACAAAATATCAAGTTCTATAAGATAGACTCAAAAAACTATGCTGCTTTTCAAATTCGAACCACTTTTAAAACAGACATTATGGGGGGGAGAAAAGATAATCCCTTTCAAAAGGTTGTCGTCCAACATGCATAATGTCGGGGAAAGTTGGGAGATATCTGGAGTAAAAGATAGTGAGACCGTGGTTTCTGATGGCCCCATGAAGGGCATGCGTCTCAATGAACTTGTTGCGGAGATGAAAGAAAAACTCGTAGGCAAGGACAACTATCAGCGCTTTGGAAACGAGTTCCCTTTGCTGGTAAAGTTCATTGATGCACGTCAGGACCTATCAATACAGGTGCATCCCTCTGATGAGGTGGCACGTCGACAGGGCAAACCGCATGGAAAGACTGAAATGTGGTACATCATGCCTTCTGATCCAGGAGCAAAACTCTTCAGCGGACTAAAGAAGGAGATAACGCCCGAACAATATAAGGAAATGGTAGAGAACGACACCATTTGCGATGCGTTAGCGCAATATGAGGTTCATGAGGACGAGGCATTTTTCCTTCCTTCCGGACGAATACATTCCATCGGAGCCGGCTGTTTCCTTGCAGAGATACAGCAAACGAGTGACGTCACCTATCGTATCTATGACTTTAAACGTAAGGATAAGGACGGTAACTATCGCCAACTGCACACCCACGAGGCGGCAGAGAGCATCAACTATGCCATAGATAAGAACTATAAGACAGAGTATGTCCCTTGCAAGAATCAGGGAATACCACTCATTTCATGCCCATATTTCAGTACTGCTGTATATGACCTCGATGAATCAATGACTCTCGACTACTCAGAGCTTGATTCCTTTGTTATTCTTATAGCATTAAAAGGTGATGGCCAAATCACTGATGAGAATGGTGAGAATACCTCGTTTAGGGCAGGAGAGACAGTGTTGCTTCCCGCAACGGTCAATACGGTGAAAGTGGAAGGAACGGTGAAATTCCTTGAGACGTATGTATGACGAGTTCTTCTACGGACAGCATAATACAACAGGGTGCGGTTTTGCCGCACCCTGTTTGTATTTATTCCAAGCCCCATTTGGAGTCTTTGCTCATTTCCATTTCCAGGTCTTTGAAGTTGTTGTAACTCATTCCTTCGTCATCATTAACAAGACCGTCGTGCCCTTTTGCGTCACCAAAACCTGGATCATCACCTCCAGCGGCTCCATGGCTCCAGGTGTCGTATCCGCCATTGTCAAGTACTGATGAGAAGAGATTGACAGTTACTGTATGTGTTTCAGGAATTATATATTTCTTTTTCATAATTCTTCTATTCAAACGTCATTTAATTATTTAATATAAACTTTCTTCCCATCTTTGATGTAAATGCCTCTTGCAGATGGTTTACCGTTGAGTTTCTGGCCATTCAGGTTATACC
>JAFZIY010000028.1 GCA_017554105.1 Prevotella sp.
TTGCTTCGTGTAGACGAAACAACCATTATGTTGTGAACTTATTTATTTTGCGTTCTCCTCGATATAAGCGATAGCATCACCTACAGTACCGATCTTCTCAGCCTTATCGTCGGGGATAGAGATACCGAACTCCTTCTCAAACTCCATGATGAGCTCAACGGTATCCAGAGAATCTGCACCCAGATCGTTTGTGAAACTTGCCTCGGGCTTTACCTCAGCCTCATCAACACCCAGTTTGTCTACGATAATAGCCTTTACTTTGCTTTCAATTTCTGACATAATTTTCTTTCTTTAAAATGTTAATAATGTATTTGCTATCTTGAAAAATTAGCGGTTTTTCCGCTTTCGGGGTGCAAAGTAACACATTTTCTTTGAGTTACGCAAATTTTTTTAAGGAAAACTCACTCTCTTTTGCACACTTAGGGTATAATTGTGCATATTTTTACCCTTTTGTGTGCGTTACCAACACTAAAAAACTAAAAATTGGATGAAAATATCACTAATTAGTTGGTCAATTCAAAAACTTATTGTAGCTTTGCAAATCAAACTAATCATTTTTTTGACAATGTCATTTACAAAGCGCGCTAATGAAATCTTCAATCAGGTGATTAAGGACTATCATCTGACTGATAATGTCGATACCCCGATTCATAATCCATACGAACGGGAAAGCATCGATTATAGCCTTTATCTGAAATGCTGGATCGACACCGTTCAATGGCATTATGAGGATATCATCCGTGATCCCCATATTGATCCAGTTGAAGCACTGGCCTTGAAACGGCGGATCGACAGAAGCAATCAGGACCGTACGGATCTCGTTGAGGAAATCGATTCTTATTTCCGTCAGTACTATAGTGATGTGAAGCCTTTGGATGATGCACGACTCAATACGGAGAGTCCTGCATGGGCCGTTGATCGTCTGAGTATTCTGGCTCTGAAGATTTACCACATGCAGGAGCAGGTGGAGCGTCAGGATGCCACAGCCGACCATATCGCCAAGTGTCAGGCGAAATTAGAGGTATTACTGGAACAGCAGAAAGACCTCTCGCTGGCCATTGACCAGCTTTTGGAAGACATTGAGGCAGGACGGAAGTATATGAAGGTATACCGTCAGATGAAGATGTATAACGACCCCGCTACAAATCCAATCCTATATAAAAAGTGAAGAAAGAGCATATTCTTGTTATCCGCTTCTCGTCGTTAGGCGACATTGCCATGATCGTGCCTGTGGTTTGGTCATTGGCTAATCAGTATCCTGATATCCGTATCACAGTGCTGAGTCGTGGATATGCCCGTACTTTGTTCGATGATCTGGCACCCAACGTGAATTTCATGGAGGCGGACCTCAAGATAGAGTATCATGGCATCAAGGGTTTGAATGCGCTCTATCGCCGTTTGGTGGCTAAGCAATTCACCAAGGTGGCCGACCTGCATAATGTGCTTCGATCAGAATATCTGCGCATGCGCTTCAACCTGGGCCGCTATCGTGTGGAGCATATCAACAAGCATCGCAAAGACCGTCGCCATCTGGTATCGCATAAGAAAAAGATCAAGAAGCAGCTACCCACCACGTTTGAGAACTATCTGGAAGTATTCAGACAGTTGGGCTATCCTGTCGATATCCAGCAATTCCATTCTATCTTCCCTGAAGAGGGTGGCAATCTGAATCTGCTGCCCAAGGAGATCGGTCCGAAGAAGAACTTTGAGCAATGGATTGGCATTGCGCCCTTTGCTGCCCACAAAGGCAAGGTCTATCCGCCACGACTGATGGAACAGGTGATTCACCAACTGTTGGAGAAATATCCCAAGTGTCGCATCTTCTTCTTTGGCAAGGGGCATGATGAAGACAAATATCTCAGTATGTGGTGCGCCCAATACCGTCAGTGTATCAATGCCACCCAGTATTGCGAGAACATGTATCAGGAGCTCATTATCATGAGTCATCTGGATGTGATGCTGTCGATGGACTCTGCCAATATGCATCTGGCTTCGTTGACGGCTGTTCCTGTGGTAAGTGTTTGGGGCGCCACTCATCCCTACGCTGGTTTCTTAGGTTTCGGACAGCCAAAGGATAATATCATTCAGCTCGACCTTGATTGCAGACCCTGCAGTATCTATGGTCAGAAGCCTTGTCAGCGTGGCGACTATGCTTGTATGAAGAACATTCCGCCAGAGCGGATTGTTGAGAGAATAGAATCTATCATTAATAACTAAAAAACAAGTACGATTATGAAGAAGTATGTTTGCGACGTATGTGGTTATGTTTATGACCCAGCGGAGGGTGACGCTGACAGCGGCATCGCTCCAGGTACTGCATTCGAAGACATCCCTGAGGATTGGGTTTGCCCAGTCTGTGGTGTAGGAAAGAGTGATTTCTCACCCGTTGATGAGTAAAGAGAAATAATCCCCGCCAATTGCGGGGATTTTTCTTTATAGCATTGTCTGGGCGAAATGCCAGATAATGATGCCTGCTGTAACAGAGACATTCATCGAGTGCTTCGTACCAAATTGTGGAATCTCCAAGCAGCCATCAGAGGCATCAATCACTTCCTGATGCACACCTTTTACCTCATTACCCAAAACCACAGCATATTTTTTTCCTGGTAAGGGCGCAAAATCCTGCAGATTAGTGGAACCGTGTGCCTGCTCTATCGCGTATATTTCATAACCAGCCTCTTTTAGCGCAATAAGAGCCTCCTGAGCAGAATGAAAAGCCTTCCATTCCACACTATCTTCTGCGCCTAAGGCCGTCTTATGGATTTCCGTACTGGGAGGTGTCGAGGTGATACCACACAAATAGACAGCCTCGATACGGAAAGCATCGCCAGTACGGAACACACTACCCACATTATGCATCGAACGCACATCGTCAAGCACCACAATCAATGGCAATTTCTCTGCCTGTTTGAACTCGTCAACAGACAGACGCTGCATTTCTATCGTCCGTAATTTCTTCATTTTGGTTGCAAAATTATATAAAATCGTATAAACTACAAAAAAAGGAAGGCTTTTTCTCTTTTTCGCTTTGTTTGAATCGTTTTTTTTCGTATCTTTGACGCCAAATTGAGTCAACTATACATTATTATTAATTACTTATGAAGATGAAAAAGCAACTATTCATGTCATTGGTTCTGCTCTGTGGCGTTAGCGTTGGATACGCCCAGAAGCAGAAAGGAAACGTACCACTCGTTTATGATGTTGAGAACACAGGCAGTCAGTTTGCTGCGCCAAAGATGCCCACAATCGATGCGCTGCCTGAAATCCGTGAATTGCCCGATCCTTTGAAATGGAGTAATGGCAAAGGCAAGGTTAAGAGTTTTAAGGATTGGTCCAAACGTCGTAGTGAGATCTCTAATATGATTCAGCACTATGGCATAGGTACCAAGCCAACCGTTGCTGATGGAGCAGTGAAAGCAAAGATGTCTGGCGATACCTTGATTGTAAACGTTACTGTAAACGGACAGACGCTGACACTCACTTCCACCATCAGCTACCCCAAAGTTGGAAACCCACCTTATGCCCTCATGATTGGTACCAGCATGCTGGCTCTGCCAAGACAACTCTTTACAGACCGTCCTATCGCCATTATGAATTATAGTGAGAAGCAAGTTAATGACTACGGACAGTTCGGAAGGCATCATGAGAGAGGTGAGCATAATTTCGATCGCCTCTATCCTGAACTAAAGGATAATGGTGCTTATAGTGAATGGGCCTGGGGTCTGAGTCGATTGATTGACGGTTTGCAGCAGCTTGGTCCAGAGGTTACCAAGATTGATACCAAGCGTATTGGTGTGTCAGGCTGTTCATACGCTGGTAAGATGGCACTCTATTGTGGTGCTTTCGATGAGCGTATTGCCTTGACGATAGCCCAGGAACCTGGTGGTGGTGGAGCAGCTGCCTGGCGTACCTCTCACGAATCTACCTTGAAGGGAAAGAATCTGGAAGATCTTGACAAGACCGATTATCATTGGTTTATGGAGAGTCAGAAGGAGAATTTCCATGGGGATTCTGTCTATCGTCTGCCTTACGACCAACATGAGCTTTGCACAATGGTCTGTCCTCGCGCTTTGCTGCTTTTAGGCAATCCTGATTATGAGTGGCTGGCTGACGGTTCGATGGTGGTTTCAGCCAAGGCTGCCAAGGAAGTATGGAAATTCTTTGGTATCGACGATCGTTTCGGTTATTCGATTGTTGAAGGTCACGGACATTGTCAACTGCCTCAGAAACAATTCCCAGAGGTGGAAGCCTTTATTGATAAATTCCTATTGGGTAAGGAAGCCAATACGAAGGATATCGAAGTGGTATCTGGTATCAAATAAAGTGTGGATAACTATGTGAATAACTTGTGTAAAACTATGGATTTTTCTACCCGCTGTCTTGGCAGCGGGTATATTTTTGGGTTTATTCTTGCAAAATACGCACATTTTCCACATATTTTTGCTGAAAAAAGATATAAACTTATTAATTTTGCACCAAAATAGGAAAATGTGGATAACTTAGCTTAGGTATTCATTATCAGAGAGAAAGAATCCACAGCCATTGTGAATAATGACTTTCATAAGGTGGACAAACAAACTGGCAAGTAAATCGCCAAAAAGTTTCCAACTTATTCACGTCATATCATCTTTATCATTCTATTTTAAAAAGAAAAGAAAAAATTAAAAGAATAATATATTGATGTTGAAAAAGGAGTGGATCGAACAAGGTTTTATCGATGAACCTGTAGCAGAAGGTACAGACCTGAAGGCTGAAATCAGAAAGATGTGTAAGGAAAAGGATGCTATTATCCTGGCTCACTATTATACGATAGGTGACATACAGGAGATAGCCGACTTTGTAGGTGATTCTTTGGCTTTGGCCCGTAAGGCTGCAGAGACTGACGCAAAAGTGATGGTGATGTGTGGTGTTCACTTTATGGCAGAAACCTGTAAATTACTGTCGCCAGACAAGATCGTGCTTTGTCCTGATCTGAATGCCGGTTGTTCTTTGGCTGATTCCTGCAAGGCTGAAGACCTGAAGCAATACAAGAAAGAGCATCCAGGCTATCAGGTAATCTCCTATGTCAATACGACTGCTGCTGTCAAGGCATTAACAGATGTCGTTGTGACCAGTGGTAATGCCAAGAAAGTCGTAGATCAGTTGCCAAAGGATGCCAAACTGATTTTTGGTCCTGACTATAACTTAGGTAATTATATCAATGAGGTAACAGGTCGTCAGATGCTGCTTTGGAATGGTGGTTGTCATGTGCATGAACGTTTTTCTGTTTCAAAGATTGTGGAACTGAAGAAACAGTATCCTGATGCTGTTGTGATGGCTCATTTGGAGTGTAAAGGTCCTGTGTTGGCATTGGCTGATGTCAAAGGAAGTACAGCAACGATGTTGAACTATGCCCAGCAGAGTGATCAGAAGCAGTTTATTGTGGCTACTGAGGCTGGTATTCTGCATGAGATGCAGCGAACCTGTCCTGATAAGGAATTTATCCCTGTGCCTCCTGAAATCTCAGAGAGTGGGTTGGAATGCAGCTGTAATGAGTGTCAGTATATGAAGATGAATTCGCTGCTGAAAATCTATAATGCCTTGAAATATGGCTGGCCTTCTGTTGAGGTAGATCCTAAAATTGCCAAGAAAGCTGTGAAACCTATCAATAGGATGCTGGAACTGAGCTAAGGCAGTATGGATACGCTGACTTCTCGTGTTGTTTCGTTCCTAAGATTTCCGCTGATTGTTGCGGTGATTTTCATTCATTGCAATCTGTTGGTGAAGAATCCGGAATTAGAAACGATGCCTGTGTTTTATTTCCTGGTATATGTCTCGATGAAGCTGGTATGTATTGCTGTGCCTTTATTCTTTTTCATTTCAGGTCTCTTGTTCTTTAAAGAAGGATCATTTGATCTTTCTTTATTTCAGAAGAAGCTGAAAAGACGTTTTCAGACTGTTCTGATACCTTATCTGCTATGGAACATCATCTATTTTGTCATTCTTGGCATCATGCAGCTGATAAAGCCAGATAACTTATTAATTCTACACAAGCATATTGCTGATTTCAGATGGCAGGATTTTCTGTGGATATTCTGGGATATCAGTCAGATTACAGGTTTAGCCGATGATCAGCGGGCTTGTCTTGTGGGTGCATTCTGGTTTCTGCAATGTCTTTTCGTACTCTTTTTAGCGAGTCCTATCATTTATTACCTGATAAAGTATCTGCGTCATTTTATATTGGCGATTTTAGGCATTCTCTATTTCACAGATTATATTCCTGAGATGCCAGGTATTCAGTGTAATGCTATTGTCTATTATATGCTTGGTGCCTATTGCTCCATCATGCATATCGACTTTATCTCAATTTTTCGACGGATACCTGTTCAAGGCCACTTTCTACTGATGATAGTTGCTATACTCGTTTCTTATTGGCTGAATGAGAACGATACTGTCTACAATATCACCGACTTGTTCCTTCAGGCTGCTGTCTTTGCCTTCACAGCCTATATGATAGAACATCAGCGATGGAAAGAGAACAGATATCTGGTATCGAGTGTATTCTTCGTATTCGCTGTTCATAGGCTCTTCTCAGCTGCATTGATGACTGTGTCCTGCTATCTTATTCCATCGATAGGTAATGAGATAGTCCTATACCTATATTATATATTAATGGTAATACTGACAGTAGTAGCCAGTCTTGCCGTTTATCAATTATCAAAGCGCTGTCTACCAAGAACCACCAACGTACTTAATGGTCTGCGATGACTGGTTCTTGTAAATATAGATTCCCTTTGGCAGTTTTTGGTTCTTTGGCATCTTTTGTCCCTGAATGTTATAGATGCTGATTTCATTATCATTTTGTTCGATAGGAATGTTTACTACTGCGTTCTGATAATAAAAGATGTGATTATCCAAGAAATTTAATCGAAGTATAATCCATTTTTTGATATACTCTATTTCTGCATCAAAATCTATCTCTTCATTAAGTATATCACTATCTCCAGACCATTTTAAGGCTTCTCTTTCCGCTGCACCACTTTTGACCAATAAGTCATAATAATGCTGGTATCTGTTTTGTAAACTGTCTTCAGAAAAGACTGTTTTCCTTAATTCAGAATACCTGATAAATGCTTTCTCATTAAAATGATCGACATTCAGTTGTATCAGTCTCGTAATTAGATTTAGGATATCACCCAGATCAAATTTTGGAGAAGAAAAGACTTTATTGTACTGTTCAGCTGACCTTGCTCCCATACTGATATCCAGGTCCCAGACAGCTGGCGTTATCTTTTTGTTCATTGTCTGGTCGTATACAGCCCAAAACATATTCTTACCTCTATTGTCGAGTGCATTTAATACAGTAACAAAAAGATAGTAATCAATAATGACAGGTATATCAAAGTATTCATCGACATGGTTTATAAATTCTGCATTGCTACTATTGGCTACAAAATCGATAGCGTTCCAAAGTGTACGATAGTCCGTAGAATCGAGGTCCTCCAAATCAGGATATTTGGCTTCGAATACATCCATCATAGGTTCTGTGTTGTCATAGGTTTCAGGAGCATTGTACATCATAGAACTGCCATAGCCTTCCGACTTCCATAAAACACCTCGAATCTGACCATTCTTATCAAATTTCTTCAGTTTCATCTGTTTACGGTCCATATTCTCTGTGAAGCTATAGATGCCTCTGTATTCGTCGTTCAGATAGACCTCCACAACCTTACCCCTTACGCCTGATAGTGCCTCTGGTTCTTCATCGCTGTAGTAAGGTTTGGTGGCAAAGTCGTTCCATAGTTCTGTCGCTATCAGATTGCGGAGTCTGAACACATCAGCCTGGCCTGCGTCGAGGATCCAATTATTATCCTTCCGAAGTCCAAAGAAACTATAATCATCTGTGAATTTAATCTTATAGTTGCGTTTGTGTCTATCCTCAGCATTTGAACTGCCTCCACGCCATTTGATACGGGCAGTAAGACTGTCTTGTGAGTTTCCGTCAGGATAGATAATACTGACGGTGCCATCCTGATAGTCATAGCCAAAATCACCAGTCAACTTGATAATGGGGAGTTTCTCCTGGGCCTTGATAGCAACGCAAAAAAGCAAGAAGACGAAAAGAAACAGTTTCTTCATATAATCGCAATCTTGCAGACTGTGCCTTTCTCTCCTTTGCTTGTAGCCGTAATCACCATATAGACGCCAGAAGCGACGCGCCTGCCTTTTTGGTCCTTACCATCCCAGGTAAATGAACCGCCATTGCTACGACCTTCAGCCACCAGAACACCACTGGATGTCGTAATCTTCACATCTGCATCATAACTCAGGCCTACAATCGTAATCAGCCCTGTATAGTCAGATGTGACAGGATTCGGATAGGCATAGACATTGTCCTTGGTCATTTCCTGTGTTGGTGCTGTCGCATCACTACGATAGGAGCAGAGACCGTTGTCCGTGAGGAAATATACCAAACCCGTCTGATGATTGATGGCCACAGAATAAATCTGGTCGGAGAGCAAGGGCGAATTGTCTGTAGAGAGGTGACAGACCTGTGTCATATTATCGGCACTGATGAGGAAGGCTCCAATGCCATTGGTGGCAAACCATTTACGATTGCCGCCATCGATAGCGATATGACTGACGCTGACGCCTGAGAGCAGATAGTCAGCATAGTTGGTACCATCGTTACGAGGCACTTTCACCTGTTGGAACGTAACACTCCCCTGCCCTACTTCACTCTTGTCGATATAGAAAGGTCCGAGGTCTGTTCCTACCCAGATATTGCCATCCTTGTCTTCTGCCACACAATAGACGAAGTTGGGATTATAACGCGTACCATCCTGATTGACGAATGAATCGTAGGCCACCATCTGGTCGTTTTCAGTACTATAACAAAACACCGTCTGTCCTACCCAGGAAGTATTGACAAACCAAAGAAGACCCCTGCTGTCGAATATCATGTTTCTCAAGCCTCCCCAGGTGATGCCATTATTATCGTCGAGCAGTTTCTGATGGTGGTCTTCCCATTGTCCGTCTTTCGTCAGCAGCAGCAGATTGACGCCCTTTGCCTGACTGTTGATCACCCAGAGGCGTCCTTGCTGGTCGTATCTGATACCATTAATCAGCACATATTTATTGCTCAATTCCTTGCCACCGTCATAAGCACCTTTCAGCGGACTGTTGTCTTTATTATAGTAATTGATCAGTTTCCCGTTTCTGAACTCATAGAGTCCACATCTTCCACCAACAGCCACATGACTCTCGTCAGTAGGATCAATGCTGATGCAATTGATATCCCTGTAGTCATAGCCTGTCTTCAGTTGGAGTTCGTCTTCATAGATGGTCCAGTTGTCACCATCGAAGACCTGAACCGTACCAGGATAGTTCGTTCCTGCGATGCCAGAGAGGAAGTGACCGCCTGTGGTATAGAGTTTCCCGTTGTAGAACTCCGACTCATAGAAATAGTTATACTTAGGTCCGCCAGGCAGTAGACTCGAAACCAACGTGAGATTAGCCTGCAGATCCTTGTATTCATCATAGTCGGGCAGGCTGGTGGGATATTCCGGATGACCGTTGTAATAGGTCTCTGCGATTTCTGCCTTCTGGACATTCACTTTCACGAGTCCGAAGGGACAATGAAGCCAGGCATAGACACCGTCGATAGTAATCTTCGAAACGGTCTTATCCTCCGTCATTGTCTTGCTATAGAGGGCAGAGATATTGATGATGTCGCCATTCAGATCTACGAGGTCGATGTTTGCGTCCTGATAAACAGCGATGAGTCTCTTTGCTTGAGCACACCAGGCGATATGGGTGATGTAAGTATCCGAAAGACCATTCACCTTATCGTAGGTGGTGATGCTCTGGTCGTTTTTGTTGTACTGGTAGATATCGTTCGAGGCCAGTACAAACAACTGATGGCCTGCCTCGCAGATATTCTGCACATCGTGATAGGCAAGATGGTTCTGCCAGGTACCAACCTGAGCCACGATGGGGTTAAATGATAAATGATAAA
>JAFZIY010000029.1 GCA_017554105.1 Prevotella sp.
CGAGAATATCACCGTTACGGCAAACGTCACCATCTTCGCCCGCTACCGGGCATTGGAAATCAGCCTTGCCGATGATGGCGACAACCATGAGACCATCTATAATTACGATGGGAGGAAAGCCACCACAGTCACCCTCACCGGACGGACATTGTACAGGGACGGCAACTGGAACACGCTGTGCCTGCCCTTCGCTCTCAGCGACTTCACAGGCACACCGCTCGAAGGGGCTACGGTGAAGACATTAGAGAGTGCCGAGTTCAACAACGCGACGGACATGCTGACGCTGAACTTCAGCAACGACCTGACCTCCATCGAGGCCGGCAAGCCATACATCGTGAAGTGGGGAAGCACAGAGAGCACAGAGGCGACAGAGAACACTGACATTACGAACCCCGTGTTCAGCGCTGTGACCATCAGCAGCACCACAGCTAACGACGCAGTGGGCGAAGCCGCAAACTTCCACGGCATATACTCGCCCTACAGCACTGGCGGCGAGGACAGGACCATGCTCTACATGGGAGCCGACAACACACTCTACTACCCCAACACCAATATGACCATCAACGCCTTCCGCGCCTACTTTAAGTTGACCGATGGTCTGGTGTGCGGTGACCCTTCAACGGCAGGTGCCAAGGGTATCAGCAATTTCGTGCTGAACTTCGGCGATGGAGAAACCACAGGAATTTCCAACCACCTAAACAACCCAACCACCAAACAACCAAACGACTGGTTCACCCTCGACGGTCGCCGACTGAGCGGCAAGCCTTCCCAGAAAGGACTCTATATCCACAACGGTAATAAAATTGTGATAAAGTAAGGCTAATAAAAATCTTAGATTCTTATAATAAACGGAGCCAATGAGTGATGGAAATCCCATTCTCTTTGGCTCCGTTTTCTTTTATTGCGTTGTTGTTTGTTGATACTTAAGGATGAAGGATGCAATTTCGGCGAAATTACTCACCAATTCTGCCGAATTTACAAAGTAAACCTGCCAGGTTTACTCTGCAATCCTGCCAGGATTACTTTTCAAAAGCATAGGAATCAGGGATCCCTCCGCCTCCTCCGTTCCTCCGTGAGAAATATTCCCAGTGGGGGCGGGGAGTCTCATGTTTATTGCGATTTTGTTTGTTGGAACTTGATGATGAAGGAGTAGTGGTAGGGCTTGTTGCCGTCTATAGTGTACTGGGGTAGGGTGCGTTGTCCCCATGTGTCAATGCCGCCCACGCCATGAATATTCAGGTCGATGTTAAGATTGACAAACTGTCCACGCTGAATCTCGTATGGGTGTCCTGCTCCTTCAAGATTCTCCTCACCATAATCCCAAGCGCGGATGCAGAGAGGCTGACAGCCTTTTATGGTAAGTTCCCTCTGCTCATTAGCTATATGCAGGAAACGTACATCACAGCGATTACCGTTATCCTGTGGATGGATATACTCCGTCTCGAACTCGCTTAGCGGCATCTTATAAAAGCCGATTAAAGCACTGCGCTTGCGGTCAGGGTAGTTCTCCCATGGTCCGCGACCGTAATACTTTATGTCTGTCATGTCGGCTGGCAGACGCATGCGCATTCCGAATTTGGGAATCAACGGTATATCTGTGGCAGTGGGCTTGTAGTCCATGTCCACCATAATCTCACCCTCATCGTTTAAGGAGTAAGTAAGTGTGAGGTCTGCACCTACAGGCAGTGACATCTCAGCAATCACTTTCACGCATGTCTCGCCATTCTCAGTGCGCAGCGATTTCACGGTGCGTTTCTCGGCGGCATCCTTCCAAACGGCTAAACGCTCGGCAAAGTGGGCAGCGTGCTGGTTGTCGTTCTCTGGTTTCCAGAAGTAAGGCTCCAATGGGGCTTTAAGCATTTCCTGTCCGTCAATTATCCAACTACACAATGCTCCTGTCTTATCTATGGCAACTGTGCCTTGTTTGGTGTGAACTTGCAGTCCGCTATCGGTTTTCTGCACCTCTGCTGGTTTGCCTTCCAATGCTGTTGGGTAGTTCCATTCCTGAAGCACAAACTGCTCGCGTGCCACCACAAATCCCTTCTTTGCCCAAGGCTTGTTCTCGCGGAGACTAGCCTCTATATTCCTCAACGTTTCTGAGCCATACACCAAATCGCTGCAACTGATGTCGTATTCTTCAGGATCGGTGAAACAGTCGTGATTGACGAGGCGATAGGTCTCTTCATCCCACTCGAAGGACAGAGGTTGATAGACATGCTGCACTTCGTAGTAATGCGGATGAGGCTTGCGGTCGGGGTCGACGAGTCCGTTGATGCAGAAAGGACCATCGTTAGGCTGGTCACCGAAGTCGCCACCGTAAAGGAAGGCCCCCTCCAAACCTCCCCCCGCAGGGGAGGCTTTCTGACCACCCCATCCCTTCAAACCTCCCCCAGTGGGGGAGACTTTCTGACTTGCTTGAGACCCTGCTCCCCTCCCTGCGGGGGAGGGGTTGGGGGAGAGGCTTAGTCCCTGGTCCACCCAGTCCCAGATGGCGGCGCCACAGATGCTGGAGTCTGCGTATATAACATCCCAGTATTCTTGTAAGTTGCCCACTGAGTTACCCATGGCGTGAGCATATTCACGCATCATGAATGGACGGTCGTTGACCTTGCGGGCTTCTTCAGCAAGTCTGGCTGGGGGCAGATAACCATCGTCGTAGATATCGCTCTGGCTGCGGTCAGTGTCACAGAAAGGCAGGGCGATGGTGTCGATGGCGACGACAGCGTCGCGCATAGCCTTCAGGTTCGGTCCGACTCCACCCTCGTTGCCGAGACTCCAGAAGATGACACATGGATGGTTCTTGTCACGTTGAACTAACGAAACGGCACGATCGACATGTGCATCCTTCCAGTCGGGATCCTCGCCCATCACCTTATTGGCGTAGCCGTAGCCATGACTCTCCTGATTCGCCTCGTCCATGACATAGATGCCCCAGCGGTCGCACAGTTCATAGAGGTATTCGCGGTCGGGATAATGCGAGGTGCGCAGGAAGTTGATATTCGCCTGCTTCATCAGCATGATGTCTTTTTCGTAGGTGGCATCATCCACGTAGCGGCCCGTTACAGGATGATGGTCGTGACGATTAACACCACGCAGTTTCACGTTCTTGCCGTTGATTTTGAAGACCTCGCCGACACATTCCACTCTCTTCACGCCGAGGTAGTAGTCGAAGTGCTCGCCCCCCTCCATACCTCCTCCTTTTAGTTCGATGCTATATGGATAGAGGTTAGGCTTTTCTGCCGACCACAACTTGGGATTATTTATCTGGTACGTGAGTTGGATGTGCGTGGTATCACTCACGGCAAGTTTTTTTATTTGTCCCTCAATAGTCTTTCCGTCGATATTAAGGGTCGCTTTCAAGTTCTTGGCTTTCTTCTGTCCAGTATTGCAGATGGCGATGTCGGCAGTGACCTCAGCCTTTGAAAAGTCGGCATTAGGAACCGCCTCCACCTTGTAATCGGCGATATGCACCAACGGGCGCACCCACAGTTGCACCTCGCGGAAAATACCTGAGAGTCGCCACATGTCCTGACACTCCAGATAACTGCCGTCGCTCCAGCGATAGACCTCTACTGCAAGTTTGTTCCTTCCTTTACGCATGTATTTGGTAACATCAAACTCTGCCGGCGACATCGAGTTCTGGCTATAACCCACTTTCTGTCCGTTTATCCACACATAGAATGCAGAATGCACGCCGCCGAAATGAAGTATCAGGTTCTTGCCGAGCATTTCCTTCTTGACATCGATGTATGTCACATACGAACCAACGGGGTTGCGGTGGTCGTAAGCATACCAGTCCTTATTGGGTTCACCTGTGACGCTTGGACGGTCGCGGTGGAAAGGATACTGCATGTTCACATATATCGGTTTGCCATAGCCCTGCAACTGCCAGTTGCCGGGCACCCTTATCATGTCCCACTGGCTTACATCGTAGTCCTCACGGTAGAAATCTACCGGACAACAGTCAGGGCCTTTCGACCAATGGAATAGCCACTCGCCATCGAGCGACACTATCTCTTTACACTCCTTCCATTTCGATGGCAGTTGTAGCGTTGCGTGATAAGGAAGTTTGTTAATGCCCAGCACGGCAGGGTTCTCCCAGTCATGCCTTTGTGCTGCTGCCATCATTGTGGTCCATACCACAATTGAAACCATTAATAATCGTCGCATTTTAAAATATATCATTGATAGGTAATCTTTTGGATAATCTGACCAGGATCAACAATCGAAAGGGTGATGACGTGGTCATTACGTGTAGAATCAAGGGGTAACGATAATACGAACTCCTTGCGGTTCTCGAGAACTTGAATCTTCCATTCCCGGCCCCATTCCTTGAAAAGGTTTTCACAAACTATAGCCTTGCCATGATCGACACTAACAGAGAAACGGTTGCTTCTGTCGGCAGCAACAGGCCACATTGGAATCACAGAGATACAAAGCGAAATGGAATCAGCGTTCTTCGGAAGAGCAGAGATAGGAATATCTATGCTACCTATGGTCTGAAAATCGAGCGGTTGTCCCATTTGGAGTGCTTTCCAGTCGGTGCCGATGCCATCAAGCAGGCGAAATGGTTCAGACACATTAAGCCCTGTGAGGTCTATCTTGTACAAAAATACCGGATGTCTCTGGTTGTCGGGCAGATGGTAGGCATGGGTGGGAGTGATTGTATATTCCGGCATCTGATGGTAGAGAGCCGTATATCCTGGTGTCACCTCCGAAATCATCTGGTTCCACTTTCCATCTAATTGTGTGTTATATTGCTCCAACAGCCTGTCAATCTCGCGGCAGGCATCCTTCGACTGCTCGGCATACAGCATGTTGCCAGTCTCATGGTTAGCCTGTGCATAGAGGAACTTGCGATTCATCTGGTAAGCGGAATGAACGGCATAGCCCAGCATCTCGAAGAGGGCAGGACGCTGCTCTGGCGACACTTCACGCTCAATGGCATCATAGGCAAAGCAAATGTCCTGATACTCCGTCAACCGCTTCTGTGCCGTGCCTGTCTGGAAAGAGAAGTCTGTATCGTAGAGACGGCTATACTCAGGCGTGTCCCACTCCATCTCGTAGCCCATGAACTCTGGCTTGCGATCCCAAGCCAGCCGATAATAGCTGTCGAGGATAAACTGGAACGCCGGCAGATACTTCTCGCCAAACTCCTTGGCCAGCCACTTGGCCTGATAGTGATTTACATTGTTATAGCTGAACGCTTTGAAGTCGTAAGCCATTGCCATAAACATCTGCATCTCAACCTCCATCGGCTTGATGTCGCCCACATTGAGCAGCCAATAACGGTCGGCACCAGCATCGTAGGCCTTCTTCAATTCCTCATACATCAGCATAGGTGCGGTAGTAGAAATCCACAGGTTATCGTGGGGAACGCCGCAATAACTAAGGTGATAATACACGCCACTACGCCCACTACGCTGCTGCTCAGTCGAGTTACTCACGCGCTTCATATAACCATAGTTGTCGTCCGGCCACACAAGGGTAATGTCATCAGGCACACGCAAACCGGCATCATAAATATCTAGCGTCTCCTTGTAAGGCACGAAAATCTGCGGCAGTTGCTCCGGATTCTTGTGCTTATGCTTCTGGAGGATGGAGCGCTGCTCTGCCATAACCTTTTCCAGCGTGCGGGCACGAACCTTCGGGTCCTTACTTCCCTTCATCGCCTCGTCGTGCAAACCACGCATACCCATCGTGTAGATATTGTCATACCGGGCAGTCTCTCGGATGCGGTCGTCGAGTTTCTTCAGGATGGTCGCACTATTGGTCTCATAGTTCCACTCACCGTCGCGCGCCTTGTCCCACTCCGATGGAGCAGCGTTGTTAAAGAGCAGCGGCTCGCAGTGGCTAGTGGTAATCATGATGCCCCACTTGTCGGCTACTTCCTGACTCTCAGGGTGCGAATAAAATGCTCCTGTACAGGTATGCATGGCTGGAGCCAGCATGTTGCCCTTCAGCCGTAGTATCAGTTCGCACACGCGCTCGTATGTCTTAGGGCCGATGTCGCCCAAATCCTTTTCATACGTCTGTGCCGCCCATGTCTTCAGTCCCCAGTCCTCGTCGTTGATGAAGATTCCGCGATACTTCACACTGGGCGACTGGCTGACATAGTTCTCTACAAAGTCATAAACGCACTTGTTTGTCTTGTCGATGGGAATATCGGCAAACCAATACCAAGGGCTGACGCCTATGGCTCCGCTGACGTGCAGCACGCCGTAGGCCAGTCCGCGCGCATCAGAGCCGGTAATGTATATATTGCCGTCCTTCGTGTCGATGGCATAGCGCTCCCAGGTACCCCGCAGTTCGCGGTGACGGCCAGTCTTTGCCACCGTTCCAATGGAAATAGTGGCTCCATTGACCTTACCGGAACTTATCCTAGGTCTCGCACCCGAAACACGCTCAATGTCATCAGCCAATACCCGCGCCATGTGTTTTGCCAGCGGCACATCACCTTCATGATACACAATAGTTGCTTTAGCCAGATTTACAGTTGATGTCTTTTGCCGGGCATTTGCAAATCCTATCATCAAACAGCATAGGATACATGTTGTAAACAGTTGCTTCATTTTTTTGCCTACTTTATTCTGTGATTACTTCAATATCGCCGAAGGCCATGCGGTCGCCATCGGCGAGGTGGTCGGCATCAAACCGAAGGATCTTTGCCTTGGTGGGTGCAAACTTAATAGTCTGCCAGATGGGGTTATTCACAATGTTCGAGAACTCGCCTGAGGCCAGTTTCGTCCAATTAGCCCAATCGTTGGAGGCCCATAAAGAATAATGTGTCACCATACCCTCCTTGGAATTCTGAGGAGGCAGGTAGCGAAACGACGTGATGGTCTGCTCCTGCTCCCAGTCAATCATCATCTGCTTGGGATTGCTGAAAAAATAGTGAAGGTTGCTGCTGCGTTTCTCGCCGCTGTCAGGGATGTCAGCGGTCAGTTCAGGCGCCAGAAAGACGGAGATGCGCTTGATAACGGGTTTGCACTCTATCGCAGCCTTGACATCGAGGATAGTGAAACGAAGTCTGGTGGCTTTCACAGTGGGGAAACAGATGATACGGCGATGACCGATGGTAGTCAAACCATCTCCATCTTTCACAAGTTCGTCCTTCAGGGCGATCCATTTGCCGTTAACCTCCGCCTCCAGCGAGAACTTCTTCACGCGTTGGCCGTAACGGATATCCTCCTCTGCGACAAAGCGGTTAAGGAGGGTGGGCTCGTCGAAGGTGATAAGTGTTTCTGACCCTTGTGTCTTAATCTTTGCCTTCTTGGCCAAATCGGTCTTAAACACCTCGTGAATCATTTTGTTGAAGGCGATACCGCGTAGCGAGTCAGTGGGGTGGATGCGCCCGTTGGGCATGACGGGGAAGTTGAGCAGCAGACACGAGTTTCGGCCCACACTCTTATAATAGGTATCCATCAGTTTCGACAGGCTCTTCACGTGCTCATCCTCTGTCTTGTGGTAGAACCAGCCTGGACGAATGCTGGTATTTGTCTCGCCTGGTACCCATGAGTCGCCATCCTCAAGACCGTAGTGCAGCATAGGCCACGTTACCTCGCCCTCTTTATTCAGCAGACTCCAATTCGTCTCACCTACATTGCCAGCCTCGGTGCCTACCCAGCGCAGGTCGCCCCGATCGCCGCCATCGTTCCATATGACGGCATTGGGCTGCAGCTCGCGAATCATACGGAACGTCTCAGCCCATTGATAATAGGTCTTTCCGTCTATTTGGCGCCTCTCGTTGGCACCACCATACCATCCGTCGCCGCCGTTGGCTCCGTCGAACCATACTTCGAAGATGTCTCCATACGATGTCAGCAATTCACGAAGTTGATTGCGGAAATAGGTAATGTATTCTGGTTTGCCATAGTCCTTATGGTTCCTGTCCCATGGTGAGAGATATACGGCGAATTTCAGACCCTCTTCCCGACAGGCATCAGCAAGTTCGCGCACAACGTCGCCCTTGCCGTTTTTCCAAGGTGTATTCTTTACCGTATACTCCGTATATTCCGATGGCCACATGCAAAAACCACAATGATGCTTGGCAGTGAAGATGATTCCCTTCATGCCCGCCTGCTTGCAGACACGTGCCCATTGACTACAGTCGAGGTCTGAGGGGTTGAACAAATTAAGATCCTCATTGCCGAAACCCCATTCCTCGTCGGTATACGTATTCATCGAGTAGTGGATAAAAGCATACATCTCCATCTCCTGCCAACGCAGTTGGTTCTCTGTCGGCACAGGACCGCAGGAACTGGGGACTACTTGAGCCTGCGTGATGCTAAATGCGAAGCACGCTGCCAACATTATCAAAAATCTTTTTATTTGCATCATTTTTGTTTCTTTATTGAATCGATGGATTGCAGGGTGAGTGTGGCGGTGGGCAGGCTGCTCTTAATGCTGACTTGAACACTGCCTTTCTTCTGAGTACTACGGACAACAAGTAGGGCGCGACCCTTCCATGTGGTGACACGTGGTGAGGTGTATGGCTCGCGGTCTTTCAGGTCGGCTGAGGCAAAGGCAAGGAACTGTCCCTCGCCTTTCACGATGGCCTCGCAGGGGATGGCGGCATCGGGGCATACCCAGCCATCCTTATCCACTACCTCAACAGTGATGAATGACAGGTCCTGACCATCGGCCGTGATAACGCGACGGTCGGGAGTGAGACGCAGACGAGCAGGCTCGCCTCTGGTCCATAGAAGTGTACCCCTTGCACTGGCTTCAGCACGCAGTATTCCTGGTTGGTAAGGCACCGTAAAGACAGCCTTGTATTCTGTATCTCGGCTGACAGTCTTGGTGCCGATGAGTTTGTCGTTAAGGTAGAGTTTCACCTCAGGGACTTTCGTGTAAACCTCCACTTCGATGGGCTTTCCTTCCCAGCCCGGCCAGTTCCACGAATTCCATGTGGGCCACACGCTCCATGCAGTCTGGTGAATCTTCCCATGATAACCATCCGGCTCTTTCACGGCGATGGATAGTACTGATGGAAATTCTCCATCGTATGCTTCTTTCCACAGCATCTCACGGTAGATGCTGATAGGTTTTCTATAGCCTGTGATGTCCACATCGCCGCAGTAAGCACCGTGCCAGTCGGGCTGTCCTCCTTCGACATAGTGCTCGCCCGGTCGTTCACCTTCGTAATAGGTACGACCGATTCCCGATTCACCCAGATAGTCAAGACCTGTCCAGACTATGTCACCGATGATGTAAGGATAATCATTCACCAATGCCCAGTTCTTGAATGCGTCTCGTGGGTAACTCTCAGTTTGCCACATCACGCGTTTCGGGTCTCGCTGGTGGTCGCCCTCGTGCTTGTGAATCATATAGTTATAACCCACAATGTCGAGCACCTCGGCATGCGGGTCGTAGATTTCCCAGTCGCTGTCCCAAGAACAGAGAGCCTCGGTGACGGGGCGTGTGTTATCCATCTCAAGGATGGCTTGCTTCAACTTACGGGCAGTGGTGATGACACGGATGTCCTTACGTTCCATCACCTCATTACCGATGCTCCAGCAAATGACGCTGGGGTGATTGCGGTCGCGCTGTACCATGGCGTGAATGTCTTCACGATAGCATGAGTCGATGAGGGTGGAGTAGTCGTGGGGAGTCTTGGCAGTGCGCCAACCGTCGAAAGCCTCGTCGATTACGAGCATACCTATGGAGTCGCAGGCATCAAGGAAAGCACGTGTTGTGGGATTGTGTGAGGTGCGAATCAGGTTGAATCCCGCATTCTTCATAAGTCTTACCTTGCGAATCTCGGCAGCATCGAAGGCCATCGCTCCCAGCACGCCGTCGTCGTGATGCACGCAAGCACCGTTGATAAGAATCGGTTTGCCGTTAAGCACGAAGCCCTTATCGGCAGAATACTCAATGGTACGGATGCCGTAAGTCACGGACACCTTGTCACCCTCAGCCTCGATAGTGGTATGATATAGGTAAGGGTCGTCAGGTGACCACAGGTGTGGATTCTCCACGTGAATTGTTTTTTCAATGGGTTTGCGTGAACCATCTTCCATCACCACCTCGGCCTTGATATTCACAGTGTGGATATCGGGCGTAGTCACGCGTACGCTCCATTCGTCAATATACTGTCGTCCTTTCGTCTCGAGCCACACGTGACGGTATATGCCTGAGCCGGAGTACCAGCGGCAATTAGGCTGCTCGGAGTTATCAACCTTTACCAGTACCTCGTTCTCGCGCTTGTCCTTAAATAAATAAGGTGTGATGTCAACCGTGAATGGCGTGTAGCCGTAGGCATGCTGCCCAGCCTTCTGTCCATTGATAAAGACCTCGGCCTTCTGGTAAACACCTTCAAAGTGGAGCATAACCAGTTTATCTTTCAACTCTAAACTCTCAACTCTAAACTTCTTTCGATATTCTCCCTTTCCGCCTGGATACCAGCCACCACCAGTGCCTGTAGCGCCCGACGCAGGGTTAGGAGACTCATAGATGTCCCAGTCGTGGGGTAGGTCGACCTTAACAGTCTTCCCATTGCGGGAAAACTCCCAGTTGCTGTCGAAGAGCACACGTGTCTGAGCCATCGTGCCCATCCACGCATATATCGCCATTGCAAATAATATGAGACGCTTAGCCTGTATCTTATTCATTTTTATCTTTTAATGAGTCTCACACCATATATCTCACCTATCTGTTTGCCAGGCTTGGCAACGAACTTCACGCGAATCTGTGACTTGCCCTGAAGCATCTCGGCAGGGATGTCGAACACCTCGTACTTGAACTGCGAGATGCGATACTTGCCAGTGTTGTTAATGGATGTGAGAAGCACGTCGTCGATGAAGATGTCAAACTCATGTGTCTTCCACTCGCCAACACCCCAGAACTTCAGGCGTAACTGTAAGTCGGTGCGTCCTTCGGTCTGCATCAGATAACTGAAGTAGTGACCGTCACGGGCATCGCGCCAGAACACGTCGTTGGTGTTACCAGTGTTGGAGCGGTCGGTCTCCATCTTGTGGTCGGTCTCGGGCTGCTGCTCACCTGGCTGCACCTTGTCGATGGTACGTGCCTCAAGTTCCTGACGCTCCTGCTCTTTTTTCGCCAGGTCGTCGAGATAACCCTTATAACTGTTTTCAGAGAGGGCGAGCCAATATATCATATAACGGCTGTCATGGATTTCGAAGAATGGCTGGAGAAGCCTCTCCCCCGACCCCTCCCCCGAAGGGAGGGGAGGATTTACCATGCGGGTAGTGAGGGTAAAATGTAATGGTTCTCCGGCTACGGGATGGAGTAGGTTGGCGATTTCATCAATATTGTCGTTGATGAGGATAGGAGCCTCGTTGATAGGCAGTTTCTTGCCGCTGGCATA
The DNA here is from genome assembly GCA_017554105.1 of Prevotella sp. Taxonomy (GTDB): domain Bacteria; phylum Bacteroidota; class Bacteroidia; order Bacteroidales; family Bacteroidaceae; genus Prevotella. Next base: position 11,330 of record JAFZIY010000029.1, read on the forward strand.
CTGTCCGAAACGACTGTCGTCAGCCACGAGATGAGCCAAATCCTCCGTTCCCGTTTTCATACCCAGCAGTATGGGACCATGCATCAGTGCGATATATTGTGGAACGTTGGGCAGGTATTTGATGCTGTTGTGCATGGGGAAGGTGATGTCGATGACATCGCCCTTCTTCCATTTACGGTCGATAGTGACATACGACGACGGTCCGCTGGTGATGGCAACGGGCTGACCATTCACCTTCACAGAGAACTGTCCGGGTGTCACCCAACCAGGATAGCGCACCATAATGGTCGTTTGATCGTTTTGTCGTTTTGTCGTTTGGGTAATGGTAATCCTACTGGTTTCAGCATAGGGGAAGTTTGTCTCCTGACGCAGTGTGATGCCTTTCTCCTTCCAGTTCAACTCCGATGCGACGAAGAGGTTTACGAAGAGGGCATCGCCCATGTGGGTATAGATGAACTGACCGTACTTGCCATGATTCTCCATGCCTGTACCCACGCAGCACCACATTGCCTCGTTAGGAGCCGAATAGTTGCGATAGTGACGCGGACGGGCTGGTGTGAAATATACATAGCCGCCGTGCTCAGGATGCTGTGATGAGAGGATATGATTGAAGGTTGCCAACTCGTAGTAATCGGCATAGCGAGCCTCAGGGTTACGACGATGCAAATCCTCGGTAAGTTTCAGCATATTGTTGGTGTTGCAAGTCTCTGGACCATCGATGTCGTTGATGAAGTCGATGCATGCTTCCTTGCTGGGGAAGTGCTCACGACGCGAATTACCACCAAAGGCCAATGAACGCTCACCCGTCACGATATCCCAGAAATAATTGGCTGCCTCATGATATGGCTCGTTGTTTGAAAGTTCGCTGATGCGCTCGAAACCTACAACCTTAGGCACTTGTGTGTTGGCGTGCATATTGTCCAGACAGTCCTGTCGCTGTGACATCGGTGTGAGCAGTCGTCGGTGCGAGAACCGTTTGGCAACGTCCAAATACTTCTTGTCATTTGTCATAGCATAGGCATCGGCAAGCACCTCGTTCATACCACCGTGCTCATTACCCAGCATCTGCTCCATCTGGGCGTCGCTGAGACCAGCAGTCAGGTCAATTGCCCAGTCGCAGAAACCCATAAAGAGTTTCTTTGCCTGCTCGTTTCCACAATACACCCAGGCATCGCGCAGACCAGCATACATCTTATGAAGATTATAGAATGGTGCCCACGAACCGAAGTACACCCTGAAGTCACCCTTCTTGAAGTTATTCCAGATATTCTCGCTGTTGGGCATGCCACCCACATAGCCCTTGCCCCATTCGGGGTGATTCTTTGCGTTGGCATCGGCACAGAGTTGCAGTTCGCCAATCATATAATCCATACGGCTACGGCACTCATCGTTGCCCATGGCGGCATACATAGCCATCGCCGTCAGGTAGTGGCCGCCTACATGTCCGTCGAGTCCGTCCCAGTTGGGATAGGGCTTGGCCTTCGGTTCCAGCCCTGCCTCCTTGCGATAGGGAGCCAGCAGACGGTCAACGTCGTACTTGAGTAGCGTTTGTACGTTCAGGTCCTGTGCATGCTTCAGTGGACTGTCGAGCAAGGTTATGTCACCGAGTGGAAATTCGTCATGATACAGTTTTTCTTGTGCTTGGCTGGTCATCCATAGGGTAGCCATCCATACAATGATTATAATTCTCTTCATCTCTATTGTTAATCTTTAATGTTTATTCTTTATTTTCCGAGATCACGGTTATCGTTATAGTCTTATTCCTACGGCTGCATTGACATGCCAGTCGTACAGACGTCCTTTCACTTTCTTGTCTTTGTAAGGGAAGCGGTTGAGTTGTCCATAGACATTGAAGAAGAACTGACGATACTGGTATGTAAGTGACACTCGTGCATCGATGTTTACGGTCATTTTGCCATGGTTGTCACTTTTTTCTTCCGGGTATATCTTCCATTCGAGCAGGTCATCATAAATATCTTCGTCATCTTCAGCCAATATGCCTTGTTTGAGGTTTGAGTCATATCTCCACACTTTATAGCGGTTATAGAAAGTCAGCATTGGCATTGCCATGGCATTGATGAGCAGTCCTTTGCAGGGAACCAGGTTATAGGCATAGCCGGCACCGACGCTTGCCTGCCACTGCTTGATAGCACCGATGTCGTTCATCATAAAGATGAAGTCAGCATTGACATCAGTGTCATACTTGATGTGCGAATGGTAATACATGAATCCTGCCATTACCGATCCTGCCGACCGCTTTTGAATAACCGACTGGTCGTAGGCGGCAGAATAAGAGAATCGTTTGCCATTGAAGAGATAGTATCCGTCGAGCATCAGCGTGCGCACGTTGATAGGTGACATCAGGAGGTATCCTCCTTTGTCTGACAAGTACATTGGTTCGTCAGGCGATTCTTCTTCGTCATAATACTTTCCAAATATATTCACTTCCGGCTCGTTGTTTTCAAAGGCGTGTATTCGTAGGTTAACGCCATACGAACCACCTGTAGCGCCAAAGGTGAGGATGCGGCCTTTGTCACCTCCGACGTTCCATGAATAGCCTATTCCATATCCACGATAGCCTACCCATAGTCCGGCATAGGTTGAGATATCGGTCTTGATGCGCGGTTCCCATTTCAAATACTCCTCGGTATCGGATCCAAAATCTTGTGCGTTCATGAGAGAACTCAACTTCAAGTCTGACTGACTGATATTTCCATTTGCAATTATTTGCCATGGTTTTTGCGGAGCCTCTATATAACGCGGGTCCACGCCACGCACCGTCATCGAATCGATGAATCTGCCAATTCCAGACACCAAACCCTTGACTCCTTTCGGATTATCGCCATTAGTCATTTCTGTGGCGAAGGAGAATATAGGTGTCAGACATAATAGTACGATTATGGCTTTTCTCACTTTATTGTTTGTAGTTTGTTTAGAGCTTAGTGATTAATGATTAGGTAGGCAATATCGTGTTGTCGCTAAATGAGCAACACTCGACTATCCGTTTGCAAAAATACTATTTTTCCCTGAATTAAATATGAGTTCCTGAATAATTTTATATCTTTGCACTCAATAAATACCTATTACTGATGGATGTAAAGATAGAAGCGTCGTGGAAAGAACATCTCTGCCAGGAGTTTGAGAAACCTTATTTCGAGCAACTCACGGCAGCAGTGCGGCAGGAGTATATGAAGAGCACGTGCTATCCTCCGGGCAAACTAATCTTCAATGCCTTCAACCTATGTCCTTTCGACAAGGTGAAGGTAGTGATTATAGGACAGGACCCGTACCACGAGCCCGGGCAGGCTCACGGACTGAGTTTCTCTGTTCAGGATGGAGTTCAGTTCCCGCCGTCGTTGCAGAACATCTTCAAGGAAATACAGTCCGACCTCGGTACGCCAATACCTTTTAGCGGCAACCTCACACGTTGGGCAGAACAGGGAGTGCTGTTGCTCAACGCCACGCTCACCGTGCGTGCCCATCAGGCAAACAGTCACAGCACTCTTGGCTGGCAAACCTTCACCGATGCTGCCATCCGCGCGTTGGCTGCCCAGCGTCAGCATATCGTTTACATGCTCTGGGGAGGCTATGCCCGTGGTAAGGCATATATGATTGACAGACAGAATAACCTTGTCCTGGAGTCTGTCCACCCGTCGCCACTCTCCGCAAATCGTGGCGGATGGTTCGGCAACCATCATTTCTCACGTTGCAATCAGTATTTACAGGACAATGGCATGACTCCCATCATGTGGTAAGACTCGCCCTGACTCTTTCTGGGGGTAGGGGATTTAATTTTTTAAAGAATGGACAATATGAGAGATAAGAGTGACCAACTCTCCTCCCCTCGGGAGGGGTTGGGGGTGGGTATACCTCCCATAATACAAGTAGGCGATGTGCTGCTCTCGTCGGAGATTCTGACAGAGCGTTTCTGCTGTGACCTTGAGAAGTGCAAGGGGCAGTGCTGTGTCGAGGGCGATGCCGGGGCACCCGTCACTCTCGATGAGATAGCAGCGATAGAGGATGCTCTTGATGTGGTGTGGACCGACCTCTCGGCATCAGCACAGGCAGTGATTGACAAGCAAGGAGTGGCTTATACTGACCAGGAAGGCGACCTTGTGACCAGTATTGTAAATGGCAAGGACTGTGTCTTCACATGCCATGATGACCTCCGTCTCGATGATGGTACGGTGGTAAACGATTGTTGTCTCTGTCTGCTTGAGAAGGCTTATCGTGCAGGTAAGTCATCTTTCTGCAAGCCCATCAGTTGCTCACTCTATCCCATCCGCGTCAAGACATTCAAGGGAGGACTCGTTGGACTCAACTATAACCGATGGAAGGTGTGCGACAGTGCACGTGAGCGAGGCCAACAACTAAATATCCCCGTCTATCGTTTCCTGCGTGAGCCACTCATCAAACGTTTTGGTGAGGAGTGGTACAACGAACTCGTTGAGGTTGCAAGCCAACTGGAGGCTAATTCTTCAGGTACTTCGAGATAATCGCCGATATCTTCGCCTGCAATTCTGGCCTTTGAACAACATTGATACCCTCTGCACTCAGCATAGGAGTCAGTTTGACTACTTTCTGGCCTACGGGCGTGGCAAGATAAGCATTGATTTGTTTCAATTCATCAAGAGTGAAGTTCTCTTTATAGACCTCGTTCATTCTTTCTGTTAAAGCAGGAACCACTGCCTGTCCAATTTCCTCGACAAGCGGCTGCAGTTTTTCTGCATCTAACGCGCCATTTTCTGTTAATTTCTGAAGTTGCATCTTCAACCCCTCGACAAATAAATCCGTTGTGTGTTGCAGTTCGATTGTCTTTTGAACTTCAGTCTTGAAGGCTTCTTCATTGGTCTGAGCCTGTACTGCTGCCGAGACGAGCAATACCATAAACAATAGTATTTTTTTCATAGTGGTGTGTTTTTTAGTATCCCGAAGGATGGATTAATATTTCAAGATGTTATGTTTATTTTGATTAATGGACTATCACAAACATACTTATTATTCCTATAATGAAAAATGGGATAAAAAGCATCATACCGGCAAGAAGTGTGAAGACAATAACCTTCCACCACGGGAATCCAGACATCTGTTTCAGTGGGATTAATGGCAGTAAAAAGGTTATGTAATTCAGATTTATGTTGAAACATAAGAACTCCAACACTATGTTGTAGATGGAGAACATGTCGGTAATATACACTTGGGAAACGAGAAACTCGGAGTAGCGTAGACCTGGGATAGCAGGACTTCGGCGGAAGAAGATATATAGGAAGCCCGACATGATGACAAGAAATGCCAAAGTGGAGATATTGGGGAATCTCTGTTGAAGGGTCAAGAACTTATTGCTATATTCCCTGACGGTCTTGTCCGCTTCCTTTTCTTCAGCCGTGACACTTTCTGCCTTTGCTTCTTCCAAGTAGTTGTTCATCACGATGCGCGCTTCTTCAAAATAGTTCTTGCCTTTCAGGTTTATGCCTCCCTCGACGACAAGGGAGAGTGCGGTGAGCAGGAAAAACAACTTGAAAGGAGGGAAATAAGCCATTTGCATGCCCGAGAGATAGTCGCGTATCATGTAACCCGGACGCAGGATAAGGTCGCGCAGTGTGCGGAACATACCTCTGTTCCCCAGTCCCCATACGTCGAGGAACAACAAGAAGGCATTCTTGAATGAGTAACGCCCTATCTTTGACGACTGACCGCAACGGGGACAATAGTTTCCCTGATACTCCGTTCCGCATGTTGCACACTTATGATGCACCTCCGAAAGAGGCGCTACCTCGTACGGTTTCTGCTGCCATTGGCGGAAAGTACGCCACTTCTCGGACAGACGTTCCTTCATCGTTTTTGTCGTTTTCTGTTCCACTTCTATCTTGTTTAGGCGGTAAAGGTACGAATAAAAATGATAAACGCAAAATAATCATCAAGTCACCATGGACTAACTCTTGCGGTATTCAGAGGGCGACATGCCTACATGCTCCTTGAAGAACTTGCCGAGGAACGACTGGTTGGGGAAGTTCAGTTGCTGCGCTATCTCCTTTATGCTCATGTTGGTGTTTCTCAGCATCACGCGCGCTTCAAGTATGACGTAGTTGTCTATCCATTCGTTTGGGGTGCGCTTGCTCACTTGTTTCACGGTCTCTGACAAGTATTTCGGTGTTATGTGTAGTTGTTCGCCATACCAACTCACACGCCTTTCGTTGCGGAAGTTAGCCTCCACGAGTTTTATGAACGATGCGAATATCGCCTCGGCTCGTGTCTGTCGGTGGTCGCTTGCGTGTTGTATGCGGTATATGGCATTGCTGATGTCGTAGATCATAGATATGAGAAGCGAGCGCACCACATCGCTGCGGAAATGGTGGTCCTTGTCGTCCACCTTGAACTTTATGGCTTTGAAGTATGCCTTTATGAGAGTTATCTCGTCTTGTGTGAGGCTGAACACAGGGTGTGTGCGACTGAAGAGGAACAACTGTGACAGTTCGTGCATTCCCTTTATCGTCTCGCGAAAGAAGTCAATAGATATCAGGATGCCGATGCCCTTGCAGTCGGGCGACAGCATATAGTTGTCAGCCACGGTCCCCTCGTTTATTATTATCACGTCACCAGGCTTCACCATGTGTTCCTCGGTATCAACACTGTACTGCGCCTTGCCGTACAGGCATATTCCAAACAATATGCACTTCATGCGCCGCGGCTCGTTGGGCAATGGCACTTTGTCGATGTCCTCGATGAGCAACAGGTCGTTCCCGATGTGACTTCCGTCGTAAAGTCGGCGTGCGCCCTCGACGGTTATTTCCTCGATATTGTTTATTTGCATTCTCTTTTTTATAGTTTTACTTTTACAGTCTTGCCGGCTTTCACCTTCACTTTCTTTTGTTTGCCGTTGTAGCATAAGGTAGTCTCTCCACCGGTCTTGCTACTTAACGCTGCCTCCGTCACCTGACCGTCTTTCCACTTCATTGCCACCTCGAAGCCACCGCGTGCACATAGTCCACTGACTTCTCCCTCGTTCCATTTCTCAGGGCAGGCGGGTAGCAGCATGATTGTGTTGGGTGTGCTCTGTATCAGCATCTCGCACACGCCGGCTGTGCCGCCGAAGTTCCCGTCAATCTGGAAAGGTGGATGGGCATCGAAAAGGTTGGGATAGGTACCGCCACCATTAACGTAATTCGGGTTCCCACCACGTTCGGGTGCCACGGCAGTGAGCAACTTGCGGTATATCTGATATGCCTTTTCGCCATTCTTCAGTCGTGCCCACAGGTTGATGCGCCATCCTGTGCTCCATCCTGTCGTCTCATCACCTTTCTGTACCAATGTTCGTTCGCAAGCATCTAAGAGTTGGGATTTGACCGAGAGTTGATGGATTATATGATTGCCTGGGTAGAGACCTATGAGATGACTCTGATGTCGGTGCTTCGGGTCTCTGTCGTTCCAGTCATAGTACCACTCGTTGAGGTCGCCGTCCTTGCCGATAGTATAAGGATGTAATCTGTTCAGGGCAATCTGCTGGGGCAGACAGCAATCGACTATGCCTATGTCGATTTTCTTGCTGAATGAGTGTTTTTCCAAGATATGGTGTGCAGAAATCGTGTTGGTGAGCAACTCGCGGATGATAGCGAGGTCGGCAGTGCCGCCGTAACAGGTCACACCATGATACCCCTTGTCGGTGATATACTCATTCTCGGGTGATGTTGATGGTGCTGTTATCAGTTCACCAGGTTCTTTGGGATTCTCCACGAGCCATTCCAGACAAAACTCCGCGGCACCTTTCATCAATGGATACGCTGTGTTTCTTAGGTAGTTCTTATCCTGTGTGAACAGATATCTCTCCCATAGCGTGTTCACCAGCCATGCACCGCCTAAGTTCCAGTTGGCCCACATCGGGTTCTCACGTTTCTCTCCCACGGGATTTGTCATTGCCCAGATGTCTGAGTTATGGCTTGCGCACCATCCGTACTCAATGCCGTAGTAGTGTTTTGCGGTGTATTTGCCAGTCTCGGAAAGTGCTGTTATAAAGCCGTCGAGCGGCTCAGCCATCTCCGCGAGGTTGCATACGAATGCCGGCCAGTAGTTCTCCTCGAGGTTGATGTTCATGGTGTAGTTGCCACGCCATGGACTCCACAGAGCCGGTGCCCATAGTCCTTGCAGGTTGGCAGGCACCGACGGTGTCCTCGATGATGAGATGAGCAGGTATCGTCCGTATTGGAAATATAGCGTTTCGAGATAATCCCATCCAGACGTATCAGTGTGAGGATTGTCGTTATAGTCCCTCAGCAGTTGTTCTGTCGTTACCGCAGGAACACCCCTCCCTTCCGTCAGGGCAGGGGAGAGGCGCAGTTTTACGCGGTCGAAGTACTGCTTGTAGTCGTCGATGTGTCGCTGGCGCAGTTCGTCGTAGGTGTAGTTCACGAGGTGCCACGCATCGTCAGCCACATTCTCTATGTAGGGCGCTCCCTCGTCCACAGGGTGTTTGTCGAATCCGTTGAACGATGTCTCGTTGACGAAGTATAGCGTCGCCGTGGTGGCTTTATTTATTAATAAGGTGGAGTCGGAAGGACTTATCGTGCCGTCGCTGCTTACTAAAAGGTTAGAGCAGTAATGTATGCTCGACTTCGGGTCACCCATGGCATGTCCCATCAGTGTCAGTTGCTTTGCCGAAGCCTTAACGTTGTGGGGTGTCTGGGCCGTAAGCAGGACTCGGAGATTCAGAGCCTGTGCCTTGTCTGCACTTATTCTCACTGCCACAACCTTATCAGGATTACTGGCGAAATACTCCCGTGTGAAGTGTGTTCCACCCTTTTCGTATGTCACCCTTGCCACCGCGCTGTCAAGTGAGAGTTCTCTTCGATAACCGCTTGCAGTGCCTTCGTTGAGGTCGATGATATGCATCGTGGCAAGAGGCTGGTAGAACTGTGAGTTGTGTCCTTGCACATGCAGTTGCAGGGAATCGGCACGCGCATAGTCCTCGTTGAACAAAGCCTTGCGTATCTCAGGAATCCACTTGTAGGCATCGCCGCCCTCGGCACGGTCAACAGGACTGCCCGTCCACAGCGTAATGTCGTTCAGATACATCACATCGTCGTTGGGTGCGCCATATATTAAGCCACCCAACTTGCCGTTTCCTATGGGAAAAGACTCCTCGAAGAAATCGGCAGGACGGTCGCTCCACAGTTTCATCTCCGCCTGTTGCTGTGCCGTCGCGGTTGTTGTGAAGCCTGCGAGGATAATGGATGCAATTATTATTTTGTTCTTCACTTTCTTCTCGTGGTTAGTGGGTTTGATATTATTACGTTGCGAAGATAGTCTTTTTTTGTGAGAAGACCATGTGATGGAAAGAAAAATGTGCCTGAAAGTCCGTTGCGGGATACTTTCAGGCACATTCTCTTTTGTCTGTGTGCCGACTATGCGTCAATGTTAGCATAGGTGGCGTTCTTCTCTATGAATTCGCGGCGCGGCTCTACGTCGTCGCCCATGAGCATAGAGAATATCTCGTCGGCGGTAGCAGCATCCTCGATAGTAACCTGCTTGAGAAGTCGGGTCTTGGGATCCATAGTGGTTTCCCACAACTGTTCGGGATTCATCTCACCCAAACCTTTGTAGCGTTGGGTGTGAAGTTGGCTGCTGTTCTCGTCGCCTGCCACGTATTTGTCGATGAATGCCTGACGCTGTTGCTCGGTGTAGCAGTACTCAGACACTTTCTTGAAGGTGCACTTGTAAAGCGGTGGCGTGGCGATATAGAGGTGTCCCTCCTGGATAACGCGTGGCATGAAGCGGTAGAACAATGTCATGATGAGGGTGTCGATGTGTGAACCATCGACGTCGGCATCGGTCATGATGATAATCTTGTCGTAACGCAGTTTCTCGATATTGGCCTCCTTGTCGCCTTCTCCATCGACACCGAAGCGCACGCCGATGCTCTGTATAATGTTCATTACCGACTCTGCCTCGAACACTCGGTGCCACTGCACTTTCTCCACGTTAAGTATCTTACCGCGAAGAGGCAGTATAGCCTGTGTGTAACGGTCGCGTCCCTGCTTTGCAGAACCACCTGCAGAGTCACCCTCTACAAGGAATATCTCGCTCGTCTTGGGGTCTTTGTTGGCGCAGTCGGCAAGTTTTCCTGGCAGACCGCCGCCACTCATCGGGTTCTTTCGCTGCACACTCTCACGTGCCTTACGTGCTGCGATACGTGCTGTAGCGGCAAGTACCACCTTGTCGCAGATGAGTTTAGCCTCCTTCGGGTGCTCTTCAAGATAGTATGAGAGTGCCTCGCCTACGGCTTGCTGCACTGCACCGGCCACCTCAGAGTTGCCGAGTTTCGTCTTCGTCTGTCCCTCGAACTGTGGCTCAGCCACCTTGATTGAGATTACGGCGGTGAGTCCCTCGCGGAAGTCTTCACCTGTAATCTCTATCTTAGCCTTCTCAATCTGCTTTGATATCTGGGCATCTGCGTCGGCATATGCCTTCAAGGTACGTGTGAGAGCCATGCGGAAACCAGTGAGATGGGTACCGCCCTCGATGGTGTTGATGTTGTTGACGTAAGAGTGGATGTTCTCGTTGTAGTCGGTGTTGTACATCACTGCCACCTCGATAGGAATGCCCTGCTTCTCGGTCTTCAGGTAGATGACGTCGTCGAAGAGGTGAGTGCGGTGGCGGTCAATGTAGCGCACGAACTCCTTCAGACCATCCTTTGCATGGAACACTTCCTGCTTTGTATTGCCGTCAGCATCGGGACGGAGGTCTGTCAGCGTGATGGTGATGCCTGCATTGAGGTAAGCCAGTTCGCGCATTCGCTTTGCGATGATGTCATACTTGTATTCTGTGGTGGTGAATACTGTTGGGTCTGGCCAGAACTGCTGGCGCGTACCTGTCTTGTCTGTCTCGCCAACCACCTTCACGGGATAGAGAGGCTTACCCTTCTCATACTCCTGTTGCCATATTTTTCCGTCGCGATATACCTGCGAGAGCATGTGGCTTGAGAGTGCGTTCACACAACTGACACCCACGCCATGCAGACCACCGCTGACCTTATATGAGCCTTTGTCGAACTTACCTCCGGCGTGCAGCACGGTCATTACTACCTCAAGTGCCGACTTATGGAGTTTCTTGTGCTCATCCACAGGGATGCCACGACCGTTATCTTGTACTGTAATGGAGTTGTCTTCGTTGATTGTTACTTCGATATGGGTGCAGAAGCCCGCCATTGCCTCGTCGATGGAGTTGTCCACAGTCTCGTTAACCAGGTGGTGAAGACCTTTCTCCGAGATGTCTCCAATGTACATTGCCGGACGTTTACGTACTGCCTCCAATCCTTCCAGTACTTGTATGTTACTGGCTGAATAGTTGCTTTGATTGTTCTGATTTTCTGCCATTTTATTTTTTGTCTATTGTAGGTTGCAAAGTTACAAAAAACGAGTGAAATATAAAAAGAAAAAAGTGCTTTTTTTCTTTTTTATTTCCGAGTGCAAGTAACTTCGATGAAATCAAAGTTACAAAAAACCGAGTGAAATACAGAAAGGAAAAAGTTTTTTTCTAAATATTTGATATTCTCGAATATGAAAACAAATTGACCGCCATCCATATAGGATAGCGGTCATTATCTAATCGTATGAAAAATAACTATATTTATTCCTCAATTAGTCCAATCCATTGATGTGCTTAACGAGACCTGACTTGAGGTTCGCAGCCTTGTTCTTATGGATGATGTGCTTCACTACAAGTTTGTCGAGCATCTTCTGAACTGTAGGATACATCTTCAGAGCCTCTTCCTTGTCTGTAATTGCGCGCAGTTTGCGCACTGCGTTACGCATTGTCTTTGCGTAGTACTTGTTGTGCAGAGTACGTGTCTTAGTCTGACGGATTCTCTTCTCTGCTGACTTGTGATTTGCCATTTCTTTTTTTGTTTTTAAAATGTTTTTTGATAGCCTCTGGGTCTTGCGCCACTACAGCTGCCCTGGGCGGATTTTGTGCGGTTTCCCGCTGCTTAAAATCCTCTGCCACCATTTCACTTTACACCTCAATTGCTTGGGGAAACATCGCTATCGCATCGCTGCGAGGATGACAGAATATTCTATGTAGTCCCTAGGAGAGTCGAACTCCTCTTTAGAGAATGAAAATCTCTCGTCCTAACCGATAGACGAAGGGACCAACACTTTTAGCGGGTGCAAAGGTACTCCTTTTCTTCCGTTCTTGCAAATTTTGGACAATATTTTTTTAGAATGTCACTTTTTTTGTATATTTGCAAAGCCAATATTTAAAGTTCTTTCAGTCGCTACGCTTTGTGAAAGCGGCAAAGCCGAGCGCAAAGTTCAAAGATTAAAGTTCAAATTTCAAAGATTAAAGTTCAAATTTCAAAGATTAAAGTTCAATGATAGTAAAGACAAGGGCGATAGTGTTGCACACGCTGAAGTATGGCGAACGGAAGGTTATCGTGGAACTGTTGTGCCGCGAGACGGGGCGCACAGCGTGCATCATAGCCGTTCCGAAGACGCAGAAGGGTAGGGTGCAGATGCAGTTGCTGCAGCCGCTTACACTGCTTGACGTGGAGGTTGACATACGTTCCACGGTGCAGTTGCAGCATCTTCGTGACGTGCGCATGGCGAGTCCGTTCGTCTCTATACCGTTCAATCCGGAGAAACTGTCCATCGTCCTGTTCCTTGCAGAGTTCCTGTATCATGCCACGAGGGGAGAGCAGCGCAACGAACAACTGTTCGACTATGTGGAGAACAGCATCTGTTGGCTCGACGGTTGCGAGCCTCCTTTCGCCAATTTCCATCTTGTATTCATGATGCGTCTTGCCCGTTTCATAGGCTTCTATCCAAATATTGAGGAGTATAGAGAAGGCGATTTCTTTGACCTTCGCGATGCTATGTTCGTTAATAAAGCACCGTCACATTCCGACTATCTCTTTGCTGCCGATGCCCATAGACTGCTGCAATTGGTGCGTATGGACTATAACACCATGCGACTCTTCCGCATGTCGCATGAAGACCGTAACCGAATCTCCGACGGCATCATACGCTACTACCGTCTTCACGTGCCTGGTTTCCCTGAACTCCGCTCACTCGCAGTACTCAAGGAGTTGTGGAAGTCATGATATTTTGAGTTTTTTTGTTTTCCGGAGTAAAAAAGTAACAAAGAGCATGCAAACAAAAGCCGTAATAGTCAGATAGATAAAGCAGTAAGGTAAGGGAATCTCAGGAGGCATGTTGTCCATTCCTGAGAGGGCGATAATCGTGGTAGGAAAGTAAGAACCCAATATGAGAAGAACGGGAATGATGACAATCCACGGATTATAGCCGGCATCACGCAACCTGCGGACTGTAACTGTCAGCGTGGGAAGCAGGCAGAAAAGAAGGAACAGACCGAGGATAATGAAAATATGGTAGATTATCGAACTGACCCAATTGAGTGGATTGGCGGCTGTATCTGGTCCTGCAATGCCACGAATGATTACAAGCATCGCAACCACTCCTAATAACATGCCCGAGACAACGGCAACAAACAACGTCCAGTTCCAGAACTCGCTTCGCTTAGCATATCCGCCAAAGCACACGTACTTTCTTATGCAAGTCTTAACATGTGACCAGAATCTCTTCATAGTTTAATTGTTTGGATTCTAATTACTATAACGACTTTGCTGTTTTTTTATTATCTTTTCCCCACCTTTACGTGCTGATTTCCTTTCCGCTCCTCACTATCTCAGAGATAACCCACTCCATATTTGCCCACACCTGTGCATTCGTGAACCTGACCACCTCAATACCTTGCTCACGAAGAAACGCTGTTCTTTTCTCGTCGTAGTCATATTTGTTATCATGCGAAGAACCATCTAGTTCAACGCATAGTTTCAGTTCGGGGCAGTAGAAGTCTAGGATATACGGTCCGATGCCATGTTGTCGGCGGAATTTCCAGCCATTAGCCTGTCGCTCTTTCAGTGCCTTCCATAGTGTTGCTTCAGCAGATGTGGCGCTGTTTCGCAACTGTCTGCGCTGCTCTGTTTGCTCTGTTGTGTTTGCCTTGGCTGATTTATAGTGCATAGTCTTTTTTTTGATTACTGACCCCACCCCTGCCCCTCCCCTACAGGGGCGGGGAAACGTGCAGTCATGGCTATATTATATATTAGAGTTCATCCCTAACGTCTCCCCGCCCCTGTAGGGGAGGGGCAGGGGTGGGGTCAGTGATTATTGTCATTGATGCACTGCAGGTTCTTCTGCAGTTGTGCCGTGCTGCTTGCGCCGACGAGCACAGAGGTGACACCCGCTTGTTCGAAAATCCAGCGCAGGGCATGCTCGGCAAGTGTGCGTCCTGCTGCCTGTGCCTCTGCATTCTGTTCCTTGAGGTAAACCAGGAGTTCCGGGGTGAGCATCTCCTCGCGCAGGAATTTACCCTTGCTCATGCGACTGTCAGACGGTATTCCGTTGATATAGCGGTCGGTGAGCAGTCCCTGTGCCAGTGGCGAGAAGGCAATCATTCCCACTCCGCGACGCTGGCAGAAGTCCAGTTTGCCGCTTTCTATCGGGTCGCGGTGCAGCATGTTCAGTTTGTCCTGTATTATCAACAGCGGAGTGTCGTGTGCCTCGAGATAGTCGGCTGCCTTCTCCAGTTCTGCCAAAGGCCAGTTTGAGATACCCAGATACAGAGCCTTGCCCTGTCTTACGATGTCAACCATAGCCTGCAGAGTCTCCTCTATCGGTGTGTTGGGGTCGTAGCGATGGCTGTAGAACAGGTCAACATAGTCGATGCGCATTCGTTTCAGGCTCTGGTCGATGCTTGCCATGAGATACTTCCGTGAGCCGCCGTTACCGTAAGGACCCGCCCACATGTCGTAGCCCGCCTTCGTCGAGATGAACAGTTCGTCGCGATAGGGTCGGAAGTCCTCGTCCATCAGTCGTCCCAGAGTTTCCTCAGCGCTGCCATATGCCGGTCCGTAGTTATTAGCAAGGTCAAAGTGTGTTATGCCGTTGTCGAAAGCGAAGCGCGTTATCTCACGGCTTCTCTCGAACGGGTCAACGTTTCCGAAGTTGTGCCAGAAGCCCAGGCTCACCTTCGGCAGTTGCACACCACTGCGCCCGCAGCGCACATATGTCATGCTCTCATACCTCTTCTCATTTGCCAGATAGTTTCCCATGATTGATATTTTTGGATTGTTATATGATTTGTTGTATATGTTTTAGTTTCCGACCCCACCCCAGCCCCTCCCCTGCAAGGGCGGGGAAACAGCAGAATGGGTGATGGATATTAGGTGTTGGGTGATGGACCTAACCTAACGACTCCCCGCCCCTGCAGGGGAGGGGTAGGGGTGGGGTCAGTGACTACATTATATGTAATGTCATTTCCCGACACTCTTCAACCACCCTACAAAGGTAAATAAAAAATCACAAAACGCCATCTTAGGTGACAGAAAAATATCTATTGGCGGACGATTGATATCAAACGGCTGAACAATGTTAATAACTTTGTTGAACAATCTTATTAACTTTGTTGAACAATCTTATTAACTTTGTTGAACAATGTTATTAACTTTGTTACCCCCTTCGGTACGAGTTGAAAACCAGTTAGTTACAAACGGCCATTTTTTGTCACTATTTTTTTGTAACGTAAATGACCGTCGCTCGACTTTAGTCGCTTGCCAGAGCAAGAAATTGGACGTAAATATGCATAAATAATAAGGCAAAACATAGTGATGTAACTTCGAGAACTTTGAGGAAATCATCACTAATTCGTATGTTGAAAAAAAGATGCAGGACTTTTGTGGTCCTGCATCTTTCTTATTAGTTCCTGTATAATTCGTCCAAAGTTTGTCCAGCATCGTTAATCCAATGGTTCCATCCGTTGCTGCTGCGACCGGAACAGTAACTGGCAGCTGTGCTGGGACTGCCTAGCACATAGTCCTGCTGCAATTCCCAGAATCCGTCTTTTGTGGGCTTTGACATGGTGGAGATGATGGCATTGCGCTTATCGCCATCCCTATACGAAGGAACTGTGCTTTGAGGAAGCAAACTGCCTTTCAATATGCGCATCGAGTGATTGGACTCATTGAAGATGGCATGAGCTTTACATCCTCGGATATAGAGGTGAAATTGTGGTCCTCTTTGCTGATTATCTGTTGTTTCTTGTTTGGATAAATGCCCTGTTTGTTCATTTGTATCATTTGCAGAAGATAGAGTGACATGATATCCCAATTGTCGTACGGTCTTTAAGAATTTCTCAATATTACCCTTTCCCCATTGCGTAGAGACGGCAAAAGATACGCCGTCTGAGCTTTGCATCACAAGATCCTGATCATTGAAATAACGACGCCCATTATAATTCTTTTCTTTTATGTGGTCTATTGTTCTGACCACTCCAAATGGTCCCTGTAATGTTGGTGGGAAAGTGCGTTCTATATCAGCAAACGTTGCTTCTGGATGTTGTTTTACATAGGTTTTCACTACTGTATAAACGAACTTGTTTTTCTTTAGGAATGGTCCGCCTTCTAATGAATAACCTTTATGGTCGTAAACACGTTTCTTTGTAGACTCGGAACTTTCCATTTCAGTAGCAGTTTCTTGTTGCTCTTGCTCTGTATATGGTTGTGAACTATCAATATCGGTTGCAGAGAACCTTAGTCGCGAAAGCATACCCGTAATATCTTCTTCAGAGAACGTAGTCCCATATTTGTCCAAAAGGTAAGGTGTTAGGCTTTCCTTTATTTGTGTCTGGGCATCAGCGACAAGGCTTTCCTTTATTTTGTTTAGACTTTCCTGTCGCTGCATTTCGCGAATACGCTGTTCGCAGAACTCTACAATGGCATCCTTGGTAAAGCAATCCTTGGAAAACTTTTCAACGAACTTGGCTCCCTGTTTATTATTCATCTCCAGTGGTATATGCATCACAGAAACGGCATCTTTGCTTTTGGGCATATCATAGAATACTTCGATATGCTCACCAATATATACTCCAACCTCCATTTTCTGCTGCCGCATATATGACTCCAGTTGCACACGTTCACGCTCTGTCTGTGAGTGAACCGGACGTTTCACTTCAATAACAAACATTGCTTCATCACCGTTCTTTATTAATATGTCGGGTTGTATATGTTTGTTATTGCCTATGGGCACGTTTGGCTTATGACATATTTCACCTTTCCATTTTGCCCACCCTAGTAATTGCAGTTGCGTTTCTATCAGGCTGTGGTAGATGTCTTCGTCCACATCTTTCTTCTTGGCTTCACACAGGTCATACACGAACTGGTTCCATTTTTCTTGCATAGTAAATCTTTTAAGTTATTTAACTCCTTTTCCCTATTGTTTATAGTAGTTGAAGTGTTTAATTTCATAGGTAGTAGGTTCTATGCGAAAAATATATGCTTTGTACTTCTCCCCGAACCGATTGCAAAGATACAAAATAAAATCTTAGTTAAACGAAAAAAGGCAAGTTATTTTCAAACTTGCCTTTTAATTCAAAGAAAATGTATGTTACATTGGTTCTACATCTTCTAATTCGTCTATCAGGTCGATGATACTTTTACCATCAATCTTGAATTGCTCAAGTGCGGTGTTTCCATCAGCAAACCGTTCGTATTCCTCCGTATAATGGTCATCGCAACGAGCCACATAGTCTGGTCCTGTAAGGAAATAATAACGTTTCCCCCGGCACACAAATGTCAAATCGTAGCCTAAAACAGCAAAATCATAGAAAAGGGTTTCTTCCGTGTCGGAAGAATAACCATGATACAGATTCCCGCTGCTATCACCTTTTGGCGGATACTTCTCGTTATATGGATAACCAAGAAGATCCAACTTTACATAATCTTTTCTTGCCATTGTATGGTCGGAATAATTGCATATATTGTCAACCGCGAAGATACGTTTTTTATTTTAATTGACAAAGTAATAGACCATAAAACATCGTTTTTTGGCAGGAAAACGGTAATTACTTGTCATTTGAATATCATCCCCCCCCAACAAAAAAGCGCGCTTCACAGCGTGCCTCTTTGCTAATAATATATGAATTTTTTGAGATTTGTATATTTCTAAATAATAAGAAATAATAGGTATTGAGATTCGTTACTATGCGAGCAGTTTGCGCACAATGGCGGAGATCTTGCTGCCCTCGGCACGTCCTGCCATCTGCTTGCTGGCAATGCCCATCACCTTGCCCATCTCTTTCATCGATGTGGCACCTGTCTGGGCAATGATGTTCTTTACCTCCGCCTCTATCTCCTCGTCGGAGAGTTGCTTCGGAAGGTAACTCTCGAGCACCTCTACCTGTGCCAGTTCGGCATCGGCAAGGTCCTGACGGCCGGCATTGGTGTATGTTACGGCAGTCTCCTTACCCTGCTTTGCCAACTTGGCTATTATCTTCAGGGCGTCGGCATCCTCAAGGGTGTCGTTGGCACCCGGTGCCGTCTTTGCCTCGAGGAATACTTTCTTTATGTTGCGGAGCGTCTCAAGGCGCACCTTGTCGCGGGCTTTCATAGCCGCTTTGATGTCTTCACTTATTTGGTCGAAAAGCATGTTCAAATTAAGATTTAAAAATTTAATAATTAAAACATTAAGGGTTCAGACGTTTTATTATCCGAATTTTATTGTTCCTGAGATAGGCTCCTTGGGCTCGGCACCTTCCTTCTGGTCGTCATTGCCGGCACCTTGTGAGCGTATGCTGTCGAGAATCTGGCGAGTACGCTTGTATGTCGGAGTCTGCTCAACGGCAGAGATCACATCGTCGTTGTCCAGGTCTTCTGGTCTGAAGATGAAGATATGCGGGCGACGCTTGTACTGTGATGTCTTGCCGTCCTTGCCATAGTAGCGGTTGCGACGGTCCTGACGCTCTGCTGCCTTCTCCTCTTCCTCTGCGATGCGGTTCTGCTCTTCCATTGTGCGTTTCTTGAAGTGGCTGTTCATACCGTCCACGTTCTCGATGCCGAATCCTGTTGCGAGGATGGTCACCTTCACCTTCGGACCCAGTTCCGGGTCGGTGGCAAGTCCCCATTTCAGTTCGAATCCAGTGCCGAAGCGGGCCATGAACTCGTTCACATCGTTCATTTCCTCCATCGTGAGGCTTGCGTTGTTCTGCTTGTCGGAGCAGAATGAGATGGAAAGAAGAATCTTCTTTGAGTTGAACACGTCGTTATCGTTGAGCAGCGGTGAGTTGAGTGCGTCGTCGATAGCCTTCTTAACGCGTCCCTCACCCTCGCCGTAACCTGTTGACATGATGGCCACGCCACCATCCTTAAGCACGGTCTTAACATCGTTGAAGTCGAGGTTTATCAGTCCGTGAACGGTGATAATCTCTGCAATTGACTTCGCTGCGATGCTCAGTGTGTCGTCGGCCTTTGCGAAAGCGTCGAGCACTGTCAGTTCAGGGTATATCTCACGCAGACGTTCGTTGTTGATAACGAGCAGGGCATCGACGTGCTTTGCCATCTCCTCAACACCGTCAAGAGCCTGGTCAATCTTGCGATCGCCCTCGAAGCGGAAAGGAATGGTCACGATACCTACGGTGAGAATGCCCAGTTCCTTACTCGTACGGGCAATGACAGGAGCAGCACCCGTACCCGTACCACCACCCATTCCGGCGGTGATGAACGCCATCTTGGTGCCGTCGCTGAGCATGTTCTTCACGTCGGCGATGCTCTCCTCTGCTGCCAGACGTGCCTTCTCGGGCTTGTTTCCGGCACCGAGTCCCTCTTTTCCGAGTTGCAGGTGCACAGGCACCGGTGAGTCGTTTAGCGCCTGGTTGTCAGTATTGCAGAGCACGAATGTAACGTCGTGGATTCCCTCGCGATACATGTGGTTTACGGCATTGCCTCCACCTCCGCCGACGCCGATAACTTTTATTATGCTGTTTTCTTTTTCGGGATAATCGAAATCCAATATCATATTGTTTGGCATAGTCTTTTGTTTTTTATAAGCCCTCCCCATTCGTTCCTTTGTTGGAAGATGTGTTCCGTGGGCTTTGGTTAATGATTATACTTTAAACTCTTTCTTGTTGTTTTTAGTTTTAAACCTATAGAATATCAGATTTATTCTTCCTCGTCTTCAGAAATGAGTTTCTTAATGAACTTAGTGAATCGGCTTCCGATTTTCTTTACGCCGTTGTCTTCCTTCTTGCGTTCCTCTTCCTGCCTCTGAAGTTCTTCTTCCTCGAGGCGCCTTCTCTCTTCTTCCTCCTGCTGTCTGCGCAGTTCCTCAGCCTTACGCTTCTCTGCCTCGGTCTGCACTACGCCGTCTTCCAGTTCGTTCGGCTGTCGTGGGTTCTTGTGCAGTTCGTCGGTAGTGGTAGCCGTTGTTGTCTTCGGTGCAGTGAAGAGGTCCTTTGTCGGGTCAACCTCGTTGCCTGCGCAGTTCATGTTTCCCTTTGCGAGAATACCCAGCACGGTGTTCATCATGCCGTTGTGGGCAGTGATGATAGGATCTTTTGCGTTAATCTGCTGGTTGACGAACTTCGCAACACGTATCTTGTCTATGTGAGTATGGTTGGAGAAAGCCCTCTCTATGCCCGGCATGTTGGAGCCACCGCCGGTGAGGACGATGCCGCCAAGCAGTCGCTCGGCATAGTCGGAAGGTACCTGATACCATACGTTCTCTATGATTTCCTCCAGTCGGCCTTCCACAATCTCTACGAACTTACGCTCGTCAACCTTGCGGTCGGCATCGAGGGCGAATGTCTTCTGACTGTCGATGTCGCCGTTCTCGGTGTATGCTACGGCGTGCTGCAGTTTCAGTTGCTCTGCAACGTTCTCCTCGACCTGCAGCGATGCGATGTCCTTTGTGATGTTGTTGCTTCCGAGAGGGATGACAGCCAAGTGTCGCAGAATGTTCTTGTAGTAAACCGAAACGGTGGTGGTGTCGGCTCCGAGGTCAACGAGTGCGCAACCAGAGCGTTTCTCCGCATCGGTGAGTACGGCATCGGCGAGTGCCAGCGGAGCAAGATACATCTCTGCGATAGCCACTCCTGCCATGTCGAAACACTTGTTCAGTCGGCGATAGAACTCATATCTCCACAGGATGTTGAGGAAGTTTCCCTCAAGGCGTGTACACTGAATGCCCACAGGGTCGAGTTGCAACTGGTTGTCAACCTTATACTCCTGTGTCGCAGCATCAAGTATCTCCTGGTCCTGATAACTCATGTTGCGGTTAGCATCCATCAGTTCGTTCACCATCATCTGTGTGACGATTGACTCAGCGGGAAGTGTCTTGATGATGTTGTTCTTGACACTTCTTATCGACTGTCCTCCCACTCCCACATAGACATGTGATATTTCCTGCTTCAGTGTGGTGGTGAGTTTCTTCACAATGTTTGCGATGCACTGTGCTGTCTTGTCGATGTTATAAACCACGCCCTTGTGAATGAACGACGAGGAGTCTTCCTTCACGAGGGCAAGTACAGTGATGCTACCGTCGAGATTCTTCTTTCCCGCGATACCGGTCATCTTTGATGAGCCTAATTCGATTGCTACGATAAATTCTCTTGCTGGCATACCCTTATTGTTTTATATTATTCTTTGTATTTTTATTGTTAGTTTCTTGTTTTTTCTCGGCAGTCTCCTGCTTTGCCGGTTCTGCGTTCTGTGCAGGCTTTGCCGCCGTGGTGTCCTTCTTCTCCTTCATCAGTGAGTCGCGACGTGCCTCGTCTTTCTTTATGAGGTCGGCCATCGACGGCTGTATGTGGCGTGCGGAGCGGCTGTAGTGGCATATTATCTGGTTGTCGAACTCAAGGTTGATATAGTCGTAACGGTTCCATCCTGCCTTGCTCAGTCCGTGCTTATAGAATTTCTCCAGTCGCGACAGTTTTGTGTTGAGGAACTTGCCGATGGCCTGCTTCCTCATTATCGAGGTCTTCGCTGTCGGCAGGGTGCCGATGAATATGATATGGTCGCCGATGCGCGGCACCAGTTCTATTCCTCCCTTCTCGGTGACGTTGATTTGCTCGAACATGTTAGACCACAGTTCGTTCTCCATCATCAGTTCGGCCATAGGCATTAGGTAGTCGATTGCATAGCGCTTGTCGACGTGTCCTGTCGCGATGATGAGGTCTGACACATAGTTTGAGTTAGGCATCACTCCGCCGCGCTCGTCGATGTAGTAGTCCTCTCCCGTCTCGCTCTTGATGCGCAGCAGCGGCAGTCGCTGTGTGATGTTTATCGTCACGTCGCCGTTCTGCGACTTGTAGCACTGTGCCGTTTTCACGAAGGCCATGCTCTTCAGCCTGTCCTCAATGGCTCGTGTGCTTATCTCTCCGAAGGTCTTGCTCACGGGCATCAGTTTCGAGGCTTTCAGAATCTTGGTCACATCATCAGCCTTCAAGAACCCGTTGGTGTTCTCGTCGGCTATCATTATGTTGCATTTCTTGCATACCACAGCCGGCTTTGCAGGCTCGCTGAACGAGGTTATTGCAAAGACAAGATAGACTGCGAGCACTGCATCGAGTGCCATAATGATGGTCTTTTTCCAGTTGATGTGAACCATTGTCCTGTTCTCCTTTATATCTTATATCCCGGCGTTTTGATAACCAAGATGTTATTTCACGTCATATTTCCTTCTCAAGAGTTGCTCAATCTCCGGCACCTGGTTGTCAAGGTCTCCGGCACCGAGCACTACCAGTACCTCGAAATCGTGGTCGCTGACGAACTGCATCACGTCGTCTTTCTTTATCATGTGCTTCTCAACACCCTCTGCGAGATTGTCATAGATGAGTTTCGACGTCACCCCTTCTATCGGCAGTTCGCGTGCGGGATAGATTTCAGTGAGTACTACCTCGTCGAGTTGGCTCAGTGCCGAGGCGAAGTCTTTATAGAAATCGCGGGTGCGGGTGTAGAGATGCGGCTGGAAGATTGCCGTGATGCGACGTGTCTTATACAGTTCGCGAATGCTCTTCGCACTCTGGAATATCTCCTTGGGGTGGTGCGCGTAGTCGCTGAGGAACACTATCTTGTCGGTCTTCAACTTGAAGTCGAAACGGCGGTCAACGCCCTTGTAGGTGCGCATTCCGTATTTCAGTTCCTCTGCCGTGCATCCGTTGAGTTGTGCCATTGCCATTGCTGCCACACCGTTCTCGATGTTTATAGGTATTGGCTGCCCCAGTATTATGTCCTTGATGCTCTCTATCGGCGACACGAAGTCGAATGTTATCTCACCGTCGTGGATGCGTATGTTCTCGGCATGGAAGTCGCCTTCGCTGAGGCTGTAGTCGTAGATGCGCACTCCCTCGGGAGCCTTTTGCTTCATCTCCAGTCCGCGGTGGATTATCAGCGCGCCACCTTTCCGTATGAGGGTAGTGTAGTGCTCGAAACTCTCCAGATATGCTTCCTTTGTACCGTAGATGTCGAGATGGTCGGGGTCGGTGCTTGTTATCACCGTCATCCATGGGCGAAGCCAGTGGAAGGAGCGGTCGAACTCGTCAGCCTCGATAACCACGTAGTTGCTCTGCTTGCTCAGGATGTAGTTCGTCTCGTAGTTCTTGGAGATGCCTCCGAGGAAAGCGTTGCAGTCGATGTGGCTCTGGTGCATGATATGCGCACACATCGTGGACGTCGTTGTCTTGCCGTGGGTGCCTGCGAAGCATAGTCCCTTGTTACCCTCGGTAAGTATTCCGAGCACCTGGGCACGCTTCATTATGGTGAATCCGTTCTGCTTGAAGTATACCAGTTCGCGGTGTTCGGCCGGTATTGCCGGTGTATATACGACGAGAGTCGACTCGATGTTTCTGCAAGCATGCGGTATCTTCTCGATGTCTTCATCGTAGTGTAGCAATATTCCCTCGTGCTCCAGTTGTCTTGTCAGGTCGGACGGAGTCTTGTCGTACCCTGCAACCACCAGTCCGCGGCTGACGAAATAGCGTGCTATGGCACTCATTCCGATGCCTCCTGCGCCAATGAAATATACCGATTTTATGTCTTTTAATGTCATGTCTTATTTCCCTAATGCAAGTTTTATCACTTCGTCGGCAATGATGTCGGCGGAGTCGGGGAGTGCCATTTTCTTTGCGTTCTCACCCAGTGTGATGTATTTCCTTTCCTTGTCTGTCAGTCTCTCGATGGCCAGCGGAATCAGTTTCTCGCGTGCCTCACTGTCTTTCACCATCAACGCTGCCTCTTTGTTTACCAGTGCCATTGCGTTGTGAGTCTGATGGTCTTCAGCCACGTTTGGCGAGGGAACGAGAATCGAGGGTTTCCCCAGCAGGCACAGTTCGCTGATGCTGCTTGCTCCGGCGCGGCTGATTACGATGTCGGCGGCACGGTATGCCTCGTCCATGTTGCTTATGAAGTCTGTTGGCTCCAGGTTCTCGGGACATCCCTTCTCTGCAAGTGTTGCCTTTATGCTCTCGAAGTAGTAGCCGCCTGTCTGCCATACAAACTGAATGTCGTTCTTGGCGATGGTGTCGAGGTTGTCGAGAACACTTTCGTTGATGGTACGTGCACCGAGACTGCCGCCGATGATGAGTACCACAGGGCGTTCGGGCTTGAGTCCCATCTTCTCGCATGCCTGCTCTCTTGTCAGCGTGCAGTCGAGCAGTTGCTGGCGCACCGGGTTGCCCGTCATCATTATCTTGTCTGCGGGGAAGAAGCGTTCCATGCCCTCATAGGCCACGCAAATCTTCTTAGCCTTCTTTGCAAGCAGTTTGTTGGTCACTCCGGCATAGGAGTTCTGCTCCTGTATGAGACATGGGATGCCCATCGAGGCACATTTGTTCAGCGTCGGACCACTGGCATATCCTCCCACACCTACTGCTGCCATAGGACGGAAGTCTTTGATTATCTGTTGTGCCAGGCGCTGACTTTTCCATATCTTGTACAGCACCTTGACGTTCTTCAGCGGGTTCTTGCGGTTGAAGCCGCAGATGGGCAGACCTTTTATCTCATAGCCTGCTGCCGGTACTCGCTGCATCTCCATTCGTCCCTCTGCGCCCACAAAGAGAATCTTTGCGTCAGGACGCTTGCGGCGTATGGCATTCGCGATAGACACGGCAGGGAAGATGTGGCCTCCCGTACCGCCTCCACTGATTATTATTCTTAATTCTTCGTCCATTTATCTTGTTTTTTACTTTTCGTCACTTTCAGTCTTCCGCACTCACCGTCTTGGGTGTCAGTTCGTCACGTTTCTTTGCCTTGCAACTGACGCTCATAATCACTCCTATATAAACACAGTTGATGATGGTTGACGTACCTCCCTTACTAATTAGCGGTAGTGGCTGACCTGTCACCGGAGCAAGTCCTACTGCCACCATCATATTGAATATCGCCTGTGTCACCATCAGTAGAGCAAGTCCCATGATGAGAAGTGCCGGGAATGTGTAGGCGCACCGATTGGCTATCGTGGCGGTGCGGAACAGCAGTATGATGTATAGCAGGCAGACGAAGACAGCACCTATAAGACCCATCTCTTCGATGATGATGGCATAGATGAAGTCGCTGAATGCCTGTGGTAACCAGTCGCGCTGTACGGAGTTTCCGGGACCTTTGCCTATGAGGTTGCTCGATGCTATCGCGATGTTGGCATGTGCCACCTGTCCGTCTTTGTCAAGGTCGAACTTCTCTGGCGGTATTTCCTCATGGTCCATGAATTTCTTTATACGACTCTTCCATGTGCCGAAACGGTGCAGAACACCTGCGCCCTTTTTCTTCTCGACCTTGTCAACAGTCTCTGTCTTTATGCGGGGATCGTTCTTGGCGAGTGCCTCATCCTCAATGTTCTCGCCCAATACCCATATCATAGCGAAGCCAAGCATACCTGCCAGCATCACTACTCCAAGCAGTTTACCTATCTGTTTCATAGGTACTCTGCCGATAAACATCATCAGAATGACAACCAGTCCGAGCAGTGCTGCGGTGGAGAAGTTCTCACGGAAGATAAGCAGAATAAACGGTACCGATACCCATAAGATGTATTTGAATGCACGCTTATCAACGGTGTCTCCATCTTGCAAGGCGCTGAGAATCATCACCTCGGCAAGCACCACTGCTCCCTTGGCGAGTTCGGAGGGCTGGAACTGCAGTCCACCGATGTCAAACCATCGTGAAGCACCATTTATCTCGCCTCCCGTAAGAGTAGTAATCAACAGCAGAATTATAGAGAATATCAGTGCAAAGGGAGTGATTATCTTGAAATATCGGCAGTCGATGTTCATGGTGATGACAAGGAATACCACACCAACACCGAGCAACATGGCGTGCTTGAGCACAGGACCCAGGTAGCTTTGGCTGTTTGTAAGCTCGGCGGAGGCACTGAACACCTCGATGATGCTCACCATGCACAGGAAGAAGAAGACAGCCCATATTATGGTGTCGCCCTTCATTCTGCCTTTTGTCTTCTTTGTTTCTTCTGCCATATCTGTTGTTCTTTATTATATTAGAGAGAGCGAACGAGTTGCTTGAACTGCTCGCCGCGGTCTTCCATGTTCTTGAAAAGGTCGAAACTTGCGCAGCATGGAGACAGCAGGACGGTCATTCCCGGCTCTGCCATCTGGTAGCATGCGGTGACACATTCCTTCATGGAGTGAGTGTCGCGCACTGGAATGCCAAGATGGTCGAAATTCTCATGCAGTTTGGTATTGTCTGCACCGAGATATACTATGCCTGCGCACTTCTTCTTGACCAGGTCCATTATCGGGGTGTAGTCGTTCCCCTTGTCCTTTCCTCCGATGATAAGTATCGTTGGGGTCTTCATGCTTTCGAGCGCATACCAGCAAGCATCGACGTTGGTTGCCTTTGAGTCGTTGATGTATTCCACGCCGGCAACGCGTGTGACCTTCTCCAGTCGGTGCTCAACGCCGGGGAAGTCGCTGAGGCTCTTGCGTATTATCTCCTTCTTGATGCCGGCCACGTTTGATGCCAGTCCTGCCGCAAGCGAGTTGTATATGTTGTGCTTACCGGTGAGCGACAGTTCTTCCTGCTCCATGTTGAACGGCGTGGGCTCCTCCAGTTTGTACTGGCCTTCCTCGATGTAGCCTATAGAACCCTTCTCCTTCAGTTCGGAGAAAGGCAGACGAAGAGCCTTGATGTCATACTTCTCGAGTTCCCGTTTGATGATTGGGTCGTCGTTCCAGTAGATGAAGGCGTCGTCTTCGGTCTGGTTCTGCACGATTCTCATCTTGGAGTCAACATAGTTCTGCATGCAGTTCTGGTAGCGGTCGAGGTGGTCGGGAGTGATGTTCAGTAACACTGCAACGTTTGCACGGAAGTCATACATATTGTCGAGTTGGAACGAACTCAGTTCGATGATGTAGTATTCGTGCGGGTCTTCTGCCACCTGCAGTGCCAGAGAGTTACCGATGTTTCCTGCCAGACCGGCATCGTATCCTGCCGCCTTGAATATGTGGTAGATAAGCGAAGTGGTAGTCGTCTTGCCGTTAGAACCCGTGATGCATATCATCTTGGAGTCGGTGTATCGTCCGGCGAACTCTATCTCGCTTATTATGTGAATGCCCTTAGCAATGATTTTTTGTATCATGGGAGCCTCGTCGGGGATGCCAGGACTCTTTATCACCTCGTCGGCAGAGAGAATCTTCTCCTCCGTGTGGTGACCTTCTTCCCATTCAATGCCGTGCTCGTCGAGCATCTTCTTGTAACGGTCCTTTATCGCACCCATGTCGGACACGAACACATCGAAGCCCTCCTTCTTTGCGAGGACTGCTGCTCCGGCACCGCTCTCGGCTGCTCCTAATACTACAATGCGTTTCTGTTCTTCTTTCATCTTCTGCTTATCTTATCTTCAATGTAATTATAGTGATCGCTGCGAGGATTATGGTTATAATCCAGAAGCGGAATGTTATCTTTGACTCATGGAACTGTCGCTGTGGCCATTTCTTGAAAATGTAACGGCTTGTCGGGTCGAGTTGTGAGTCGAGTTTGCGGAAATTATCGTGTATCGGTGTGGCCCGGAACACGCGTACACGCTGTCCCTTGCGCTTCATCGTCTTGAACCAAAATGTCTGAATCATCACACTAAGACTCTCAACGAGGAAGATGCCACAGAGAATAGGCACTAGCAACTCCTTGTGGATAATCACAGCGCAGACGCCGATGATGCCACCGATGGTGAGAGAGCCGGTGTCGCCCATGAACACCTGTGCGGGATAGGCGTTATACCAGAGGAAACCTATCATGGCACCTACGAAGGCACAGAGGAACACTACAAGTTCCTGTGACCCTGGAATGTACATGATATTAAGGTAGGAGGCATATTCCAAGTGTGAACTGACATAGGCAAAGATGCCTAACGCCACACCTATTATTGCCGAGTTACCCGCACACATGCCGTCCATTCCGTCGTTGAGATTGGCTCCGTTGCTCACTGCCGTCACCACGACAATTGTCATAATGACAAACAGTATCCATCCTGCCGCATTGGCATAGTCGCCCATGAAGGACACTATCTTTGAGTAGTCGAGGTTATGGTTCTTGACAAACGGGATGGTGGTCTTCAGCGATTTCGTCAGTTCCGACTTGTGTGTCACCACCAGTTCCTGACCTTGTTTCTGCGTCTCTACATTCTCACGTATCTTGGCATCAGGACTTGCCCACAATACTAGACCTACGATGAGTCCGATGCTCACCTGTCCCACTATCTTATACTTGCCTTTCAGACCTTCCTTGTTCTTGCGGAATATCTTGATATAGTCGTCCATGAAACCGAGGAATCCAAGCCACACGGTGGTTATAATCATCAGTATCAGGTAGATATTTCTCATACGACCCAGCAGGATTACCGGCACTAGGATTGAGACAATGATGATGATGCCACCCATGGTTGGCACTCCCTTCTTCTGTATGCCAAACGGGTCGATGCTCGAGTCGCGCTGTGTCTCAGATATGTGCCTACGCTTCATCCACTTGATAAACTTCTCTCCGAACCATGCTGAGATGAGGAGCGAGAGAATCAGCGTTATCAATGCACGGAACGATATGTACGACCACAGATGGGCGCCTGGGATGTTGAACTGCTCTAGGAATCTGAAAATATAGTATAGCATATGGTTTCGTTATTACATTATTACTTTATATCATCGTTTCGCATTACTGCGTTATGCCGTTGCCTCGTTGATTATTTCTCGTACGACCTCCTTGTCGTCGAAGTGATGTTTCACTCCTTTTATCTCCTGATAGTCCTCGTGGCCCTTTCCGGCTATGAGTATCACATCGCCTTTCTGTGCCATCATACATGCCGTGTGGATGGCCTCGCGGCGGTCAACGATGCTCACCACCTTCTTCATCTGTTGCTGGTCGAGACCTGCGAGCATGTCGTTGATTATTTCCTGAGGCTCCTCAAAGCGAGGGTTGTCGCTCGTGATGATGACGCGGTCGCTCTGTCTCACTGCTTCCTTTGCCATCAGTGGGCGCTTTCCCTTGTCGCGGTTACCACCTGCTCCACATACTGTGATTACCTTTCCGCGTCCGTCGAGTACCTCATGGATGGCATTCAGCACGTTCTCAAGAGCATCGGGAGTGTGAGCATAGTCGACAATCGCGGTGAAACCGTCGGCAGACCGTATCGGCTCAAGTCGTCCGCTGACACTCTTCAACGTACTAAGTGCTACGAGGATGTCCTCTGGCTGTTCGCCAAGCATTCTTGCCGTGCCATATACTGCGAGCAGGTTGCTGACATTGAACTTGCCGATGAACTGCACTCCCACCTCGTGTCCGTCAATCTCAAGGTACATTCCTTCAAAATGACACTCGATGATACGAGCACGGAAGTCAGCCATCTGGCGCACAGAATAAGTTTTCACCGTTGCCTTGGTGTTCTGAACCATCACCGTACCGTTCTTGTCGTCAGCATTGATAATGGCGTAACTTCCCTTCGGCAGCATGTCGAAGAACGCTTTCTTTGCATCGCGATAGTTCTCGAAAGTCTTGTGATAGTCGAGATGGTCGCGTGTGAGATTGGTGTAGATACCAGCAGCGAACTTCAGTCCTCCGATGCGTTTCTGGGCTATGGCATGGCTGGAGCATTCCATGAATGCGAACTGGCATCCTGCATCCACCATCCTTGCGAGCAGTCGGTTCAGTTCTATTGGGTCGGGAGTAGTGTGGTCGGCAGGTATCGCCTCGCCCTCGATGTAGTTGCACACCGTGGAGAGCAGTCCGCACTTGTAGCCCAACTTACGGAACATATTATATAATAAGGTGGCGATGGTGGTCTTTCCATTAGTACCTGTCACGCCGACCAGTTTCAGTTTCTTAGAGGGGTTGCCATAAAAAACAGTTGCTACAGGACCCACGGCATCTTCTGTTGATGCCACCTTTACGTATGTGGCACCGTCAGAAAGAGTCTCTGGCAGTTCCTCACACAGTATCGCCGCCGCTCCTTGCTCTATGGCCTTGGGTATGAAACGGTGGCCATCGACCTGTGTTCCACGCATCGCCACGAAGAGATGTCCTTTTTCGATGCGGCGTGAGTCGATGTTCACTCCTGTAATCTCGACATCGGCATTGCCTGTGATGTCGGCGTTCTTGATGTTTATCAGCAACTCGTTGAGTTTCATATTGTTCTCTTTTGTTCTTTTAATCTTGGTAGGTGATCATGTGAGAGGGTGTTCCGGTTGTGGCATCAACTCATGCGTAGCACGCAGGCCTCGCCTTTCTTTATCTTGTGTCCGGCAGGAAGGCTCTGTGAAGTAACCTTTCCTCTACCCACAAGAGTTACCTTAACTCCTCGTTTCTCAAGGAGGAACACCGCGTCGCGGGCTCCCATTCCCATTACGTTGGGTACCATGTCGTCACCATATTTCGGTGCCTCGGTCATGTCGATGCTCTTCTTCGTACGTGTCGCAGTGCCCCATATCGGGTTGCCCTGGGCATAACTGCCACTCCATGAGGTATTCGTGTTGATGCCCAGATGGTTGAGTACATAACTTGCGGCAGCCATGTTTCCGCTCTTCACATCAGGCATTATTATCGACAGTGAGTCTTGAGAGTCGCTGGCATCCAGTTTCAGGTCTTTTGCCATTATGCCCTCTGAGATATTATGGAACACCTTGGCGCTCATGCCTCCAGATGCGGGATGTCCCACCTTCTGTATGCATACGATGCAGCTGTAGCGTGGTTGCTCTGCCGGGAAGAAGCCCACGAAACTCAGCAAGTACTTCATGGCGCCGCTCTTATATCCAGAGACACCATGCGAAATCTGTGCCGTACCGGTCTTTCCTGCCACACGGAAGAGTTGTGACTTGGCTGCCTTTCCTGTGCCGCGGCTTACCACATGCTCGAGCAATGTCCTCACTTTGGTGAGCGTGCTGCTGCTGCATATCTGCGGTTTGAGCACTACGGGGTCGAAGGTCCTTACTATAGCACCGTCTCTTACCACTGCCTTAACGAATCTTGGTTGCATCATCTTGCCACCATTGGCAATGGCATTATAGAATGTCAGGGTAGATATCGGCGGTATCTGACTCTCATAGCCGATGCTCATCCATGGCAAGGCGGTCTTGCTCCAGTTTATATACTGTCCCTTGTCATTTTTCTTTGGCATTCTGATTCTTGGCGGTGTGGATCCCATGAGTGGGATGTTCAGGTCGCTCGCGATGCCTATCCTG
Organism: Prevotella sp.; assembly: GCA_017554105.1. Taxonomy (GTDB): domain Bacteria; phylum Bacteroidota; class Bacteroidia; order Bacteroidales; family Bacteroidaceae; genus Prevotella. The sequence goes on from JAFZIY010000029.1 coordinate 42,842, forward strand.
TGCAGTCCCTCTACATATTTCTCCGGGTTCTTGCTATAGTATTCGTCGATTACCCTGCTGATACCGATGTTTGAACTCACCTCAAGTGCTCGTGCAAATGTTATCGTGCCGTAGCCGCCCTTGTGCCAGTTGTGGTCCTTCATCTTTGCACCGTGCATGTCAACAATACCACTTCCGGTATTGATAATCTTCGTGGTGTCAACCACACCGTCGTCGAGTGCCACCATTACCGATGCTGTCTTGAACACCGAACCAGGCTCAAGTAAGTCGCTAACGGCATTGTTCTTCACTTCACGATACTGTCCGTCGGCACATTTTGTCATGTTTACTATGGCCTTGACGTCACCGGTAGGCACGTCCATAACGATGGCAACACCGACCTGAGCGCCAATTTCCTTCAGTTCGTCGATGACGGCACGTTCGGCAATATCCTGCATCTGGACATCGATAGTAGTTACGATGTCAGAGCCGTCGACAGCCTCTTTCTGTGTCAGTCCGATGAAACGACGCTTCACCATGCGCTTTTCCATCTTTCCCGTCTCACCACGAAGGATAGAGTCGAACGACAGTTCAAGTCCATAGCGTGCCGAGTCCTTGGCTCCATAGAGGTCGCCCACAGTTCTTGATGCCAGTGTCGTGAACGGGTGTTGGCGTGCGTTGAACTCGTCCTGGTGGAATCCGCCCTTGTTAGGAGGAAGGTTGAAAACAGGCAGTTGCTTCACGCGCGCGTACGTATTATAATCTACTCTGTATTTCCATATTGCCCAGTGGCGTGCTTTCTTTGCGCGTCCTTCTTCCAGTTCCTTGCGGAATTGCGCTGCCGAATGCTCTGGGAAAATCTCGTGGAGTCCATCGCAGATGCTGTCCATCTTCTCCGTGAGCAGGGAGTCTTTCTTCTCGCCGCCGGCAAGGAAGTCCATATACATCTTGAACTCTGGCAGAGAACTTGCCATAAGTTGTCCGTCGCTACTGAGGATGTTTCCTCTTACAGGCTTCACGTCAACGCTGTCTTTCTTCAGTCGGCTTGCCACCTTCATCCAGTAATCGCGTTTCACGGTGCCGATATATGCAGCCTTCGCCAGTACCGCGATGCTTATCAGCACGATACAGTAGGCTATAAACTTATAGCGCGGTAGTATTTTCTTATGGTTAAATCTGCTCATTTGTCTTCTACATTAATAATATATGGTGGCTGACTGGCCTGTTTCAGTATACTGTCTTTGTTGTGTCTCAGCATCTCGAGCACATGGGTCTCGCGGCATTTCTCCGTCAGTTCGCTTGCTGTTGACAGTGCCTTGTATTTGGAGTCCTGCAGCACTTTGTTGAGACGGTCAATCTCCAGCAGGTCGTTCTGGCAACTGTATCTGTTGGCGATGTACACTAACGTGAAACCAACGATGAGCACGATGACTCCGATATTCTTTTTCATGAACCCCGCCGTGAAGAAGTCGCCTCCCAGAATCTTTCTGAACGACAATGTCTTTGACAGTGGCTGCTCGTCCTCGCGTGCTTGGTTCTGAATGGTCAGTGCCAGCGATTCCACTTCTTTCTCCTCTTTCTCCCTTTTCTCTTTCTCCTTCTCTTCTTTTTCCTTCTTTTCCTTTTCCTCTTTCGCTTTCTTTTCTTCTTCGTCCTTTTCTTGTTTCTCTTTTGCCTTTATCTCGTCGTCTTTGGTTTCCACGTCGGCAGCCGGCTCGTCTTTCGGCGCGCCTTTGACCTTAGTTTCAACCTCCTCGTATTCGGCATCGATAATACTGTCGTCTGCCTCTACTTGGTCTTTTTTCTTTATATCTTCGTCTTTCATCTCTTTTCTGCTATTCTCAGTTTTGCGCTTCTGCTGCGTGGGTTGCGCATGATTTCGTCTTCCTGTGGTATTATTACCTTGTTGTTGACGAGCGTGAATGGTGACTTTATTCTTCCGAAAAAGTCTTGTTCCACCTTGCCTTCAGCATTTCCCGACTTCATCACGTTCTTCACGATGCGGTCCTCCAGTGAGTGATATGTTATCACCGATAGTCTTCCTCCGGGAGCGAGCAGTTCGGTGGCTGCTTTCAGCATGTCTCTCAATGCGTCCATCTCGTGGTTAACTTCTATGCGCAGAGCCTGAAACAGTCGGGCTAGGTCTTTCTTCTCACGTTCTTTCCTGAACATCGGTTCAACTATGTTCATGAAATCTTGTGTCGTTTCAATGCTTTTCTGCTCCCTGCTTTTCACTATTGCCGCAGCAATACGCCTTGAGTTCTTCAGTTCCCCGTATATGTAGAATATGTCGGCGAGTCTTTCTTCGCTTGTCTTGTTCAGTATTTCAGCGGCCGTCTTGCCTGCTCTCTTGTTCATCCTCATGTCGAGAGGAGAGTCGAAACGGAATGAGAATCCGCGTGTCTCGTCATCGAAATGGTGGCTTGATACGCCAAGGTCGGCAAGCAGTCCGTCAATCTTCTCCACTCCGTAGTATCTCATCCAGTTTTTCAAATACCTGAAATTGCTCCTTACGAAGGTGAACTTCTCCTTGTCCATGTTCCCGACGTTCTTCTCTGCATCAGCATCTTGGTCGAAACTGTAGAGATGTTCGCCGCCAGTGAATCGTGATAGTATTTCCTTGCTGTGGCCGCCGCCACCGAATGTCACATCTACATAGACGCCGCCTTTATGAATGTTCAGTCCATCAATGCTTTCGTTCAGCAATACAGGAGTGTGGTAGAACTCTCCATTTCCCTCCTTGTCATTGTTGTCGAGGTTTTCTTTTCCACAGATTATCTCTTCCTGTATTGACATTGCTGAATACATTGTTGTTTTCTCTTTTCTTCAGAGTGTTTTGGTATTACTTTGGTTCCTCCGACTCCGTCTCGGACATCATCTTCTCAAATAGGTCTGAGAACTCTTCTGCTCCGATGAACTGGTTCTCCAATTCCTCCAGGTTCCACATCTCGATGGTATTGCGAACACCGATGAACCTGACGTTCTGGTTGATACCTGCCATTTGCAAGTAACGCTTTGGTACGAGGAATCGTCCGTTGCCGTCGAGTGTCACCAGTTCAACCAGAGACACAAACTGACGGTATATCTGTTGCTCTGCACGGTTCCATCTTCCCAAGCGTTTCTCCATTTCGTCCATTTCGGAGTTCCATACGCTTTCGGGGTAGAGCACGATGCATTTCTGATGTGGGTCCATTCGCATCACGAGAGCCTCCTCGCCAGATGCCTGTAGCACCTTACGGAAAGTGGCTGGAAGGAAGGCTCTTCCCTTCGCGTCAACCTTTGCTTCTATGTTGCCTAAAAACCTCATGCGTTCTTATTAATAAATACTATGGGGCAAAGATACAACTTTTCCACCACTTTCCACCACTTTCCACCACAAAAATTAAAAAATATTCGATTTTTTAGTTTTTTTAGCAATTCGGTTTCTTGAGAGATGAGAACAAACCTTCGTTTTGTTGCTTCTTAAAAACCAGAATATTAGCAGTTGGCAACCCAAAAAGTGATAAACCGTTTTAATGTTTGCCGTAAATACTTCTTCTTTTTTGCAATAATTTCCACTTCTGTTAGTATGAAATTGTTTTGTTTCTTATGTTAAAAACATACGAAATGCAATTTTTTTGAAACTTTTTCGATGAAAAGATAACGAATTCAAAAAAATAGGTGTATTTTTGCAAGTGGTTTTTGCAAAAACATGAGTAAGATAACCGAGAAAACAATCGACATCAACGAAATCCTTAAGGGAAAAATGGGGAAGAAGGCAAAATATGTACCTTATCCCGTTGTTGCATGGTTGAAAAAGATTGCACATCAAGATGAAGTGAACAGATTCCTTTGGGACAGCCGTGAACTCACGGGAACCCCATGGCTTGAGGAGTGTGTCCGTTATCTTGATATGACACTCGAGTTTGAAGGAGAAGAGAATCTGCCGCCTAAAGACGATGGAAAACTATACACTTTTGTGAGCAATCATCCACTTGGAGGCGTTGACGGAGTGGCTCTCGGTTCCATTATCGGCAGGAAATACGACAGTCGTTTCCGTTATCTCGTGAACGACCTGCTCATGAACCTTCCGGGACTTGCTCCGCTGTGCATACCCATCAACAAGACTGGTAGCCAGAGCCGCAACTTCCCTGCTATGGTTGAAAAGGGATTCCAAAGCGACAATCACATGTTGATGTTCCCTGCAGGACTATGTTCTCGCAAGCAAAACGGACAGATACGTGACTTGCCATGGAAAAAGACCTTCCTCACAAAGAGCATTGAGTATCAGCGTGATATCGTGCCGATACACTTCAGTGGGCAGAACTCGGATTTCTTCTATCGTCTGGCAAACTTTAGCGACAAGTATATCAAGAAAGTAAATGTTGCCATGCTGTTCCTCGTGGACGAGATGTACAAGAACGTTCATAAGACCTTCAAGGTGTCATTCGGGAAACCGATACCATGGCAGACCTTCGACAAGTCGAAAACACCGATGGAATGGGTGAATTATGTATATGACAAAGTGTACGAATTGTGATTTCTATATTCAATAAATGATCATGGAACAAGAGATAATCCAGCCTATTAGCCGAGAGTTGCTTAAAGCGGAACTGACACCAGAGAAGCAACTCAGAATGACGAATAAGAGCCATAACGAGATTTATATCGTTACGGCACATAATGCGCCAAACACAATGAAGGAGATAGGCAGGCTTCGCGAGATAGCCTTCCGTGAGGCAGGTGGCGGCACGGGCAAGAGCATGGACATCGACGAGTTTGATATCTGTGACAACTGCTATAAGCAACTTATTGTATGGAATCCGGATGAAGAGGAGATAATAGGAGGTTACCGTTATCTCTGTGGAACCGATTGGGAAATCGATGAGAAAGGACAGCCCATTCTCGCAACAAGTCATATGTTCCATTTCTCCGATAAGTTCATGAATGAATATATGCCTTACACTATAGAGTTGGGACGTTCGTTCGTATCTCTTGAGTATCAGAATGTACAAAAGAACACAAAGAGTATCTTCGCACTCGATAACCTCTGGGACGGTCTGGGTGCCCTCACCGTAATCATGCCTAACGTGAAATATTTCTTTGGAAAGATGACGATGTATCCTTCTTACATACGTCGTGGACGCGACATGATTCTATATTTCCTGAAGAAGCATTTCGATGACAAGGACAACCTCATTACCCCGATGAAACCGCTGGTAATAGAGACCGATCCCAATGAACTGGCACAACTGTTCAGTGAGGACGACTTCAAGTCTGACTATAAGATACTGAACAACGAGATACGCAACATGGGGTACAACATACCGCCTTTGGTTAATGCATACATGAACCTCAGTCCAACGATGAAACTTTTCGGCACCGCCATCAATTACGGTTTCGGAGATGTGGAGGAGACAGGCATCCTCATAGCAGTAGACGAGATTCTTGAGGAAAAGCGCGTGCGCCACATCGACTCTTATGTCAAACAGCATCCAGAGGCGTTCCGCATTACCAGTGGTGCCAATAATGTGATTTACAGGGAAAAGGAATAGGCTTTTCCTTTTTTGCAACAGTCCTTTTTCGCTTTTTTATACCAAAGGCAGTGATATGCCGTTTATCTTCTGGTAGATTTCAAGAGCATATACATCGGTCATTCCGCTGATGTAGTCTATTATTGCCATTATTCTGGTTTCAAGATTTGGAGAGTTAATGTCATACTGACTGCTCACTCGCTGAATCAGTTGTTGTGAGTAGAAACGGTCGGGGTGAACGGCCGCCTCGATGAAGGTCTCCATCAGTGTCGCCATTATCTTGTAACCGCTCAGTTCCACATCCAGGACAGGTTTGCTGTTATATATCTTTTTCAGTGAGGTCTTGGTGCATTTTTTATAAGCCAGTCGCTGTTTTTCGTCGATTCCATCGATGAGAGAACCCTTGAAGGATCCTTCCATAATCTCATCCTCATGCTCCATGAAGGTGTCAACACAGCAGTTCTCAAGTTTCCCGATGGCACAGGCACGCATGTATATTACCTTTTCGTTGTCGTCGGTGATACCCTCGTCAACAATCCGTTGTCTGATTCTTTTCTGTGTATCCTCGTCGAAGAAACCGAGAAGCAGTTCGCTCGTCTCGTCGAAACTGAGTATTTTCAGTTTGTGGGCATCCTCAATGTCCATTATCTCATAGCAGATGTCATCGGCTGCCTCAACAAGATACACCAATGGATGACGGGCATATGCGATGCCTTTGATGTCTGATTCGTTACTGCCTGCCATGAGTTGTGGAATACCCATTTCGGAAGCAATCTTTTGATAAATGGGAGTCTCCTCCTGGAAGAACCCGAACTTGCCCTTCTTTCCGGCAAATGTCGATGAAACGGGGTATTTTACTATTGATGCCAAGGTGGTGTATGTCATTACGAAACCACCTTCTCGACGTCCTTTGAAGCGATGCGCGAGCAGTCGGAAAGCATTGGCGTTTCCCTCGAAATGGGTGATGTCTGACCACAGTTCTGGTGATACTCTCTCTTGAAGATATGCACCTTTCCCCTCGGTGAAGAATGTCTGTATCGCCTTCTCGCCCGAATGTCCGAATGGCGGGTTACCCATGTCGTGTGCAAGGCATGCCGTGCTCACGATGGTGCCTATTTCTGGTAGCATAGTACCGATGAAATGGGGATTTTTTGCAATTATTCGGCTTGCCACATCGTTTCCCAACGACATACCCACACTTGCCACTTCAAGGGAGTGGGTCAGTCTGTTGTGAACGAAGATACTGCCTGGAAGCGGGAACACTTGTGTCTTGTTCTGCAGTCTTCTGAACGGAGCCGAGAAGATAAGGCGGTCGTAGTCGCGTTTAAACTCTGTCCTGTCATCGTGTCTTTCGCTGTGACGGTATTCCTGTCCGAGTCGTTTGTTTGTGAGGAGTTTGTTCCAGTCCATGCTCTTTCTTGTTGTATTAAGTGTCGTTGCAGTGGCTTTCGGGAAGTCATGTCATGTGTTCGTGAAATCCATGTTTTTCCCGCATAAAATGCTCTTCTTGGTGCAAAAGTAATATAAAATGAAGTAATTTCGACTAATTTAATATTAAAAATTTCATCAAACAATCTTTATTTCGTATTTTTGCACATTATTATTGTCCAGGAAGATTATGATAACAGTAAAAGTAGTAAATAAGGGCCACCAGCCTCTCCCGGCTTATGCTACGTCTCAGAGCGCGGGAATGGATCTTCGTGCAAATATTGACGAGCCAATCACACTTCGTCCGATGGAGCGTCGTCTCATCCCTACGGGACTTCACATAGAACTTCCCGCAGGCTACGAGGCACAGATACGTCCTCGCAGCGGCTTGGCATTGAAACACGGACTTACAGTGCTCAACACTCCAGGTACCGTTGATGCCGACTATCGTGGCGAGGTAGGGGTGTTGCTGATAAACCTTGGCGACAAGGAGTTTGTCATCAACGACGGTGAGCGAATAGCCCAGATGATTATAGCAAGACACGAAACTGTCGATTTCATCGCCGTGGAAGTGCTCGATGAGTCAGAGCGCGGTGAGGGTGGCTATGGTCATACGGGAGTGAAATAACAGGTGAAACAACCATTGATTTGCAGATGCAAATAACACGAATTATAACGTCTGCTGTTGCAGCGGTGACGATTCTTGCACTTAGTGCCTCTTGCGATTCCCCGAAGTCAATCTCGGTGAAACAGGCGATAAGTGGCGAGAAGAATATCGTTGTGCCTACTCTGAGCCACAACGACGAGCAGCGCGTGAAGTATTTCTTCTATGAAGCGGTGGAACAGCAGAACAAGGGCAACTATGATGCTGCCTTCGACTTGCTTAACCATTGTCTCACCATCAATCCGAATGCTTCAGAGGTGTATTTCACCATTGCGTCTTATTATTCCGAACTGGGAAGAGACAGTATGGCAATGCAGTCGATGGAGCGTGCCGCCGTGCTCAGCCCTCACAACGATATCTATATCGAGAGGCTCGCACTCTCATACATCAACACCCGTAACTATGACAAGGCAATCGATACCTATGAGCGACTCTATGCAAACAACCGCGACCGTACCGATGTACTTGGCATTCTATCGCAACTTTATAATCAGCAGAAGGACTACGACAAGGTAGTGAGTACGCTTGAAAGAATTGAGCAAGTGGAGGGCAGCAACGAGCAGATAACGCTCTCCAAGATGCGTGCATACTCGCTGAAAGGAGACAAAAAAGCCGAATTCAACGCTTTGAAACAGTTGTCAGAGAAGTACCCCAACGACTTAAACTACCGTGTCATGATGGGCAACTGGCTGTTGCAGAACGACCGTGAGGACGAGGCACTCAATGAGTATGAAGCCGTCTTGGAGCAGGAACCTGACAATGTGTCTGCCCAGATGTCGATGCTCGACTATTACAAACAGGTAGGTGAGGACTCTCTTGCTCAGGAAATGATAGAGAAAGTGCTCATCAGTGAGAAGACCCCTCCGACAAGCAAGATACACATCTTGAGGCAAGTGGTCGACGAGAACGAGCGCATCGGTGCGGGAAGTCTTGAGATTATAAACCTTTTCAAGCGTATACTCGCTGAGCCGCAGACCACCCCCGACATGACAGAACTGTATGCCAGTTACCTGAAACTCAAGGAGTATCCACAGGATACCATCGACGTGGTGCTCGAGAAGGCACTCGAGATAGCGCCCGACGAGGCGGGTGCGCGACTGCAGTTGATACAGTCGGCATGGGGAAAGAAAGACTTCGACCGAGTCATAGACCTCTGTACCACTGCCCAGCAGTATAATCCCGATGAAATGGCGTTCTACTATTTCATGGCATTGGCATATAACCAGCAGGACAAGTTGGACGAGGCTATCGATGCCACGCGCCGTGGCGTAGCAATAATCAGCGACCAAACCAATAGGGAACTGGTGTCTGATATGTATGGACTCCGTGGCGACCTCTACCATTCGAAAGGCATGGTGGAGGAGTCGTTTGCAGCCTATGACAGTTGTCTTGTGTGGAAAAGCGACAACATAGGATACCTTAACAACTACGCATACTTCCTCAGCCTGACAGGAAAGAACCTGCAGAAGGCGGAGCAGATGAGTTATCTCACGGTAAAGGCAGAGCCGAACAACGGCATCTATCTTGACACATACGCCTGGATATTGTTCATGCAGGGACGCTATGAGGATGCAAGGGAATATATTGAGCGGGCTCTGAAAAACTACGAAAAGCCAAGTGCTGAGGTCATAGAGCATGCTGGTGACATCTATTGGAAATGCGGAGACCGTGCAAAGGCTTTGGAGTATTGGCAGCAGGCCGTAGATGAAGGAAGAGACAATAAGGTGCTTATCAAGAAACTGAAACAAAAAAAATATTTTGAGAAATGAGAATAAGGAGACTTACAATAAATGTCATTGCCGCTGCCACAATAATGATGATGGCAGGTTGCGGGACAACGAAGAACGTGGTGAACACCACCGACAATCCGACCTCCACGTCGGTTGAGGACACCGAGGCGGCTCGCCTTAAGTTCGTGCGTAATGTGTCCGACCATTCAGTGGCACAGAAGAATATCACGGCGAAACTGAAATTCAGGATGAAGAAGGGCTCCAAGGATGTCACCGTGGCAGGCTCCCTCCATATGCGCCGTGACGATGTGATACGCATTCAGTTGACTCCGTTAGGCCTCTTTGAGGCCGGTCGCCTGGAGTTCACCAAGGACTATGTGATGATTGTCGACCGCATCAACAAGCAATATCTAAAGGCCGACTACAATGAAGTGGCTTTCCTGAAGCGTAACGGACTGAACTTCTATTCATTGCAGGCACTTTTCTGGAACCAGCTCTTCATACCGGGAAGCGACCAGATGCGCGATTCCGAACTTAAGACATTCGATGTGGAACTGTCACCGATGGCGCTTTGCAGCAGCATCGCACTGAACCGCGACAAGATGACTTATAAATGGCTGGCAGACAACAAAACGTATTCCATAACACAGGCTGATGTCTCTTACTCCAAAACCGAGTGGGGAGATGCCTCGCTGAAGTGGAACTACGGCAACTTCAAGGCCTTCGGAGGGACGAAGTTCCCCACTCAGATAGGCATCACGGCGGCATCGTCGGCGCTGAAAGGCGGACAGAGCATGACCGTGGAACTTACTCTCGACAACCTCTCAAACGATTCCGACTGGGAGTCGCGTACCCAGTTGTCGGGCAAATACGAGGCTGTCTCTGCCGAGGAAGTGTTGAATAAAATTCTTAGCATCAAATGAAAAGACTGATACTGATTGTTATGATGGTAGCGTTTGCGCTCGCTCCTTATGCCCAACAGCGGAGGACTGGGCAGAAGAAGCCGGCGGCTACCACGCAGACACAGCGTCGTAACACACAGCAACGTACTCAGCAGGGCAAGAAACAACAGACAGGAAAGGGCAAGAAAACCCAGCAGACGCAGAAACAGGGCAAGGGAAAGAAACAGAACTACAGCACTCCTGAGATACGCGGACTGCAGAATCAGCGCAGTCAGATACAGAAAAACATCAAGGAACAGGAGAAGAAACTGCAGGAGAATAAGACCGACGTGCAGAACAGACTCAAGAACCTGATGCAACTGAACACCGAGATAGAGACGCGCAAACGCAACATCGACAATATTCAGGGCGAGATAACTTCTATCAGCAGCAATATGGACCTGCTGCAATCACAGTTGAAGACCCTTGAGAATCAGTTGGCGGAACGCAGGCAGAAGTATGTGGAGTCAATGAGATATGTGGCCCGTCATCGTGGTGTCCAAGACCAGTTGATGTTCATCTTCAGTGCGGAGAGTCTGCCACAGATGTACCGTCGCCTGCGCTTTGTGCGCGAATATGCTTCCTATCAGCGTGCCCAGGGCGAGATGGTAAAGGAGAAGCAGTTGCAGGTGGAAGCCAAGCACAAGGAACTGGAGAAGCAGAAGACTCAGAAAAATACCTTATTATATAAAGGAAAACAAGAGAATGCGGCCCTTCAGGGGCAACAGCAAGAGCAGCAGAAGGTGGTCGCCTCGTTGCAGCAACAGCAGAAAACCATTCAGTCGGTGCTGGCAGAGCAGCGTCAGAAAGATGCACAGTTGAATGCTCAGATAGACCGTCTCGTGGCAGAGGAGATTGCCAAGGCCAAGGCAAGAGCCGAGGCTGAGGCACGTCGAAAAGCCGCCGCCGAGGCTGCAGCCAAGAAGAAAAGGGAGGCAGAACTGGCACGAAAGAAAGCCGCTGCCGAGGCTGCCGCACGTGAGAATGCCCGTCGCTTAGCCGAGGCAAAGGCTGCCGAGGAGAGGGCGAAAGCAGAGCAGCGCGCCGCCGCCAAGAAGAGTGCCGAGGAGAGAGCACGTGCCGAAAAGGCTGCAAAAGCAGCGGAAGAAAGACGTCGTGCGGCAGAACGCAAGGCAAAGGCCGACGAGGAACGTTCGGCAAGAGAGGTGGAGCGTGCAACGCGTGAGAACGAGGACGCCGTGAATATGGCTACCGTTGACAGGCAGTTGAGCAGCAACTTCGAGCAAAATCGTGGTCGACTGCCTATGCCGATGTCCGGAAGATGCCGTATCGTAAGCCATTTCGGACAATACAACGTGGAGGGACTCCGCAACGTCACTCTCGACAATAAGGGAATAAACATACAGGGACAGCCAGGTGCTTCGGTGCGAAGCGTGTTTAATGGCGAGGTTAGCGCCGTGTTCAGTTTCGGCGGCACGAACGTCGTTATGGTGCGTCACGGCAATTATATCTCTGTCTATTGTAACCTTAAGTCGGTCAGCGTGCATCGTGGACAGCAAGTAAAGACAGGCCAGACACTCGGTGTCGTGGGCACTGATAACATCCTACAGTTCCAGTTGCGTAAGGAGACGGCCAAGCTGAACCCCGAATCCTGGCTTGGCAGATAATATAACATGATTATTACCTTGGAGAATAATGAATAGATATTTCAGGCTCGTGGCCTTTGTCTTGATTATGTTTTTCTCGGTCAAGGCAATGGCGGGCATACGCATATTCCCGTCACAGGACATCTCGGGAACCCAGTTTTACTGTATAGCGCAGGACCAACGAGGTTTCGTGTGGATAGGTACCGACTACGGATTGAACAGGTTCGATGGTTATCATTTTCAGAAATACTTCACCAGCAAGACTGACCTGATGACCATCGATGACAACGACATTGCGAGCATCTTTTGTGACAGTAAAGGCTGTTTGTGGGTAGGTACTAATCACGGCCTATCACTTTATAACCCGGAGACCGATAATTTCACCAGAAAGAAATTCCCCGACGGCCAGTCACATCGTGTGGAGCAGTCTTACGAGGACAGCAAGGGTAACATATGGGTGGCAACGGCGGGCGGCGGACTCTATTGTATACCCCACGGAGAGAGCGAGATGCGCGGCATTCAGGGCATCACTGAGCAGGACTGGTTTCTCTATCGTTTGGTGGAAACGAACGACGGCCGACTGCTTGTGTCGAGTTTCGAAGGTAGTTATTACGTCTATACCTTAGAAGGCTTAAAACTGAAAAAGATAGAGCGTCATAAGTCTTCTTTGGGTATGGTGTCGACTTTCCTTAAACTGAAAGACAATCAGATACTGGCGGCGTGCGGCAAGGGACTTTTGAAATTCGATGCCGCAGCAGGAGAGTTGGTAGATGCTGGATATGACATGTCTGCCTTTATCGGCAGTAATGTGGTCAATACGGCCTGTGTGTCAGCCGATGGAACTATTGCGCTTGGCACTTCCGAGCAGGGACTGATGACGATAGAATGTGGCACGAATACGCTGAAAGCCTCGACGAGCAGTTCCATGTTGCTGGATTTGGGACGTGTTGACGTGTCGAAGATGATGTGTGACGCCGATGGCACTTACTGGCTCTGCTGTACTGGAAAGACACTTTGCATTTCCAATTCGGAGCCGCTTGCCATACAGACTTGGAACTTCACTAATGACGCTCTCAACCCCAGTTCAGGTGTGTCGTCAATAGTCGATGGCGAGCAAGGTTCCATCTATTGCTCTGTCTATGGCCATGGAATCTACCATCTTGACAAAGAGGGCAACATCATGAAACGTCTGCCGGCTCCTATCAGCAACGATCGAATTTTTAGAGACAGCAAAGGCGACTACTGGGTTACCACCCGCAACGAGGTGTTCAGCTACAACCCGTCTACAGGTGCCGCCACATTGCGTGTGAAGCTTGACGGGTGGGCAGTGCGCGGTTTTGTAGACGATGGCAATGGAAACTATTTTATAAGTGACTTCAGCAAGGGACTTGTCGTGTATAATGCCTCCAGCGGCAGCGTGAAAAAAATACGCCAGTATGACACTACTACAGAGCAGGGACTAGTGAACGACTGGATTATGGACCTTGAGATGGGTGAGAATGGCATATTGTGGATTGCTACAACAGACGGCGTGCAGGCGATAGACACCCGTACGATGGACCAGAAGCCGTTTGGATGGCAATACCAGATGAAGGGAGAGCATTGCAACTGTCTTTGTGTACGTTCTGACGGCGGTGTTGTCGTGGGAACGGACCATGGCATCTACAGCTATGACAAGAAAAAGAAATCATTCGAGGCATTAGACGCTGACGGACAACTCAGCACCTTGAAGATATGTGACATTGTGGAGGATGATGCTGGCGACCTGTGGCTGGCCACCGTGAATGGCATCTGGCAGTATGTCGACGGCAAACCGGTTATCAGCCATCTTAACCGCAACGGTATCAGAATCAGCGGTTTCGCTACCAGCACAGGCAGGCTGCTTGACGACCGCCGTGTGGCTTTTGGTACTTATCACGGAGTGGCTATATTCGATCCTGATGCCATGAGGAACGCAAAGCACAGCAGCGACGAAGTGCAGCTTTCGAGCGTTATCATAGACGGCGTGATGCAGAACCCCATGTCATCGACCTTCGTAGTGCCCGCTTCACGTAATATGCTGCTATTCTTCGTTTCCATGTTGTCACACTATGACGAGGCGGCAGCCGTAGTATATGAGTATAATCTGGACGGTGAATGGGTAGCATTGGGCGAGGGAGCGAACATGATAATGTTCAACCGTCTGCGTCCTGGTACTTATAACCTGAAGATAAGGGCAAGAAACGACAACGAATATACCCAGAGCATAAAGGAGGTGACAGTGATAGTGGAGGCTCCGTGGTATGCTTCTAATCTCGCATACGTCATCTATGCATTGCTCTTCCTCGCTGCTCTTGCCTATGGCTTCTATCTCTATCGCCAGCGAAGCAAGCGTGAACTGGAGGATGCCAAGATGAAGTTCCTCATCAATACGGCACATGACCTGCGCTCACCGCTGACACTCATCATGTCGCCTCTGCGTAAGTTGCGCATAATAAACGATTCGGAACAGAACGGAGAGACCGACAAGGCGGAGGCAGCCAATGCCATCGACACCATCGACCGCAATGCACAGCGACTGCTGACACTCGTGAACCAGATTCTCGACCAGCGGAAGATAGACAACCACATGATGCGACTGGAGTGTCAGGAGACCGACCTCACGAAGTTTATCAGGGCCGTGTGCACGATGTTCCAGTATAATGCGTCGCAGAAGAACATCACTCTGAAGGTGGAGCAGAAGGCTGCCCACCCGGTGAAGGCGTATATCGACCATGCCAACTTTGAGAAAGTGATATGCAACCTCGTCTCCAACTCCTTCAAGTTTGTGGACGAAGGAGGAAAGGTACAGATAGAGGTGAGCGAGGAAAGCGCTGGCGGTGACACCCCGAAGGCATGTATCCGAGTAATCGACAACGGACGTGGAATAGGCGAGGAGGATACTTCGAAACTCTTCGACCGTTTCTATCAGGGACACGATGCGGATGGTGGAGGAGCAACGGGAACGGGACTCGGACTGAATATCTGCCGCTCCATCGTGGAGATGCACAAAGGAACGATATCGGCTGCAAACCGCACCGACGGTGAGCAGGGTAGCATATTCACTATCCTCCTGCCTGAGGGAAAAGACCACTTGCAGCCCGAGCAGATACGTGACCAGGCGGCATCGACTGCAGGCACGCTGCAGCATCGCCCCAGCAAGAACGTCCGTGTGCTTGCCGTTGACGATGATCCGGAGATAGGACTGTACATCAAGAGCGAACTGGACAAGTACTTCAGGATAGAGGTCTGTGCCAATGGAGAGACGGCAATGGAGATGTTGCTGCAGCAACACTTCGATGTGGTGGTGGCAGATGTCATGATGCCCGTCATGGATGGCATTGAACTGCTCAAGCGCATCAAGGGAAACAGCAAGATAAGTCACCTGCCGGTTATTCTCCTCACCTCGAAATCTGAGGTCGAGGACCGCATGCAGGGCATACGGTATGGTGCCGATGCGTATATCTCAAAGCCGTTTAACATCGAGGAACTGCATCTGCAGATTGACAACGTCGTTGACAGCATGCGTCGTCTGAGAGGTAAGTTCAGTGGCGTACAGGCCCAGGAAGGCAAGATTGAGGACATCGAGATAAAGTCGTACAACGACCAGTTGATGGACCGCATAGTGAAGGCTATCAACGAGAACATTGGCGACAACGAGTTCAAGGTGGAACAACTGTGTGCCGAGGTAGGCATCAGCCGTAGCCAACTTCACCGTAAGATAAAGGAAATAGCAGGCATTCCTACTGCCGACTTCATACGCAACATTCGTCTCAATCAGGCAGCTCGGCTCCTTCGTGAGCACAAGGTTTCAGTGGCAGATGTTGCCTACAGTACCGGCTTTGCTAACCAAACCCACTTCTCAACGGTATTCAAGAAGTATTTCGGAATGTCTCCGTCAGAGTACGCCGAGGCAGGAAATGCGTCGTCAGCAGACGTTGATTGACACTCCATAGCATACATAATGGCTGCCAATAAGCCATCAATCACCACCCAACTCATATCAAATGGCTGAACAAAGTTAATAACTTTGTTGAACAATCTTATTAACTTTGTTCGACTATGTTATTAACTTTGTTACCCCACTTGTATCTTCTTGAAAACATGTAAGTTACAAACGGCAAAATCAAACCCTGTTTTTTGCCCCTTTTGAAGGTGGTTATAAAGGTATCTCAAACACAAAATATGGAGATGTCATCACGACATCTCCATAATTCTTATTAACCAAAACTGCTAAGGTTAATAACGATCCTCTTTATGAAAAACTATTTACTATCTTTCTAATTTATACCTAATGCTTATTTATTCATTTATTTATTAAGGTATTTGCTACATAATAAAACTATAAATTGTAGGGAGTTGCTTCTTAACGTGTATCTGTTTCGCCATGGTCGAACTCGATATCGCCATCGATAGTCCAACCCTTGTCATATCTTGCCTCATATTCCTGGTCGTCGCCAATGAGGAATGTTCCTCTCTTTTCAATACCTCCGCGATTACTGGCGCAGATGATACTGCTTGTTCCCATCTTCAGTATCTTAATGTCGGGTTTGATATATGTCTTCTTCATTTCTTTTTCTTCTTTATTAACGTACCATATACTTCTTTCCATTCACGATGTAGAGTCCCTTTGGCAGTCCCTCAAGACTTGTAGTGCCACGGCGAACCACCTGTCCGTTGATGTTTCTTACGAGGTTGTCCTGTGCCACTTGTGACTTCTCGCTGTTCATAATCTCGCTTATTCCAGTTGTTGATTCTTCTTCGGCAGAGTCGATGAACTTTGCGTTGTAGCCCATAGAGGCTTTGTTAACTCCGTCATTGCCGCATGTCCAGAAATTGGTATCTGGATCGAATGAGGCATCAATCATGATAATAGAGGTATATGGTTTCCAGATGCCTGTGGTGCGATTTTGGTCTACTTCTGCCATTTCCTTGAATATCTTCACTTCACCGTTCTTCATTCCGAGGAAGTAAGCATACTGTGGTATCGCCTGTTGGGTGTAGTTACCGACAAAGATGTATTCGCCATCCTCACCTTTCTTGTAATTCGTCCATGGTGTCTGCTGTTCTTCAGGAAGAATGTTTATACCAGCGATAACCACTCTCTGATTCAGTTGCTTACCTTCCTCCAGTCCGAAGTTCGGGTGAATCATATATGGCTTGTTTGCATAGGTCACGATGTCGTCTGCTTTCTTGTTCTTTCCTATCCAGTTGCTGAATTGGAATTCTATCGACTTACCGCCCTCAATATCTTTTGTCTCGGCCTTTACGAACTCACATACCTCGGTGAAATCGCCGAAAGCGGTGTAGAGTTGTGTCAAGGTGAGGTCGAATGGGAAGCACATGGTGTACCATGTATCGTCAAGGATGTTAGGTACAATGAAACTTTCCTTTGGTGTGATAATAGAAGTGAGCATAAACTCTTGCCAACCGATATAATCACGATTAGAGTTCATAGTGGCATTAAAGTTGTTTCCTTTTATTGGCCATTCCACTCCGTCAATATAATAATCGGGGTAAGCCTCTGGATTCAGGATTCTGCCATTAAGATACTTTTCTCTTGCTGCTTCCGGATAGTGCAGGACAGCGGGATGAACGCCGTTCTCGCTTACCCAGTCTGAGCGGTCAGTCTCTTCGTCTCTGTTAGGTCTATATTCAATACCACTGTATGTGTCTTTGGGGTCGAAGGCGTTCTGTGCTGCCTTGGTGTTTTCGCCCAAGACATATACGTCGTGGATATCTGTACCCTTAAATGCCTGTGGGCCAATGAACTCTACATGCTCAGGTATAACAATCACGCTGAGGTTGTCGCATTCCTGAAATGCGTTGGCACCTATTGTCTTAAGAGTAGTAGGCAAGTGTAATGAGAAAATTTCCGCACGCTGGAAAGCATTGTCATCAATTAACTCAAGACCTTCTGGCAGGTTGATGCTCTTTGCTGGACAATACTGGAATGCGTTCTTGCCAATCTTCTTTAATCCAGGGTTGAAAACAATAGTTTCCAAGTTTGTGTCTCCTCCGAATGCGTTGTTTCCGATGCCGGTAACACCTTTACCTATATATACTGATTTAAGAGACTTCAGGGTTGCACCAATAACAAAAACTTCCTCTTCGCCATTACCCACACCATCAGGAATTATGATGTTCTCAATAGTTGTAGAGTTTTGGAACCAATTAACATGGACAGGATTGAGGTACTTTGGAAATGTGAAGGTTTTAATCTCTGCAAAGTCATTGTTATATCCAAGAAAAAAAGCACCGTTTTCTCCGTTAAACTTTGTCACTTCGGCTGCGTCAAGTTTCTCTACGTTTAATTCTTGTACCAACTTAACCAAGTCCGGTTCGTTTACCTTACCTATTAATTTAATAGATGTACATGCTTTTTGATCTGCGCTAAGAGAGTTGAAGTCGAACCTGGAAAGTTCTCCTTGATTGTCCGTACTGATTGTGAGAATTCCATTTGCCGGACCAGTTACGGTTACGGTCGCATTTACTGCTATTGCGACCATCATCACTGACAATAAAGTTAAGATTTTCTTCATGCTAAAAATAAAACTGCTAATAAAATGCTTAGTAAATTTTTCTTGAACAACTATGATTACAGATGCCACTTTTGATTTCGGTGTGCAAAATTATCCTCTTATTTTATATGTGCAAAATATCCAAAAAGAAGTTTTGAGAAGCGAAACAATATATAATTTCAATGACACATTTTGAAATACAAACGATAGGTAAAAATCGATAAAATAGGGATTTTTGTTTGTTTTTGTGCCAAAACTTGATTTGAGTATGCTTTCCCTTGAGGATGTTTACGGATGTTTCATTATCCTTTCGTAATTGTTCCACGAATAGAAGGAATGGGTATTTTCTGTATATTTATAACTAAATTGTCTGGCAACAGGCAACCTTATTTGCGATTATGTATTTGCGGACAAAAATAAGTTGGTGCTCCGGCGACCGGACGAGAGGCTACTACTTGTAGCGCATCTCCACACCAACTTATTAAAAGAACGAGACAGTGAAAGATATTGTTATTTCAAGACCTCCTAATGAAAGCCTTTCAACTGACGGGGCGAATCATGCTATTGGTTGCTGGTCGAGCAGTTTGACGTAGGTGTCGATGGCGTCTTCTATCTCGCTTATTTTGATAAATTCGTTGGCGGTATGACTGCGTGCGCTCTCGCCTGGACCCAATTTCAGCGACGGGAATGACATTACCGACTGGTCGGAAAGAGTGGGTGAGCCGTATGGTTGCTTGCCCATGTCGATGAGACGTGCCACTATCGGATGGTCGGCAGGTATGCTTGATGAGTGCAGGTGTGTACTTCTTGCCAACACGTCGCTTTTCAGTTTGTTCTTGATATATTGCAGGACATACTCGTTCTCATAATACTCGTTGGTGCGTATGTCAACCACGATGTGACATTCGTCGGGCACGACATTGTGCTGTGTGCCAGCGTTTATCATGGTGACATTCATCAGCGTGGGGCCGAGCAGTGGGCTAACCTTCTTGAACTTGTGGCTGCATAGCCAGTTGAGGTCGTCCAACGCCTCATAGATAGCATTCACTCCCTCGTTTCTTGCGGCATGTCCCGACTGTCCGTGACTCACTATGTCGAGTACCATCAGTCCTTTCTCGGCTATTGCCGGCTGCATTCCCGTGGGCTCTCCTACAATGGCCACGTCTATCTTCGGCAGCAGCGGTAGCACGCGTCGCATGCCGTTCACTCCCGTAACCTCTTCCTCTGCCGTTGCGAGATAGATGAGGTTGTAAGGCTGTTCATGCCTTGACAGCACCCGGAAGGCCTGAAGCAGTGACATCAGTCCTCCTCCGCAGTCGTTACTTCCCAGTCCGTACAGCGTGTCGTCGATGATGTCGGGGTGATAAGGATTCATCGTCCATGATGCCACTGGCTTAACGGTGTCGATGTGGGCGTTGAGAAGAAGGGTGGGCTTCAGCATGTCAATCTCCTTCGTCATGGCCCATACGTTGTTGGCTTCGCGCCTTGTGCGGAAGCCATATCGCCTCAGTTCCTCCTCCATGAGGTCTGCAGCGCGGTTCTCTTCCCTGCTCACCGACGGTGTGGCAATCAGTTTTCTCAACAGCGTAACGGCATCATTCAAGTATTCTTCCTTGTTCATGGTTCAAAAAATTGAATACCTCTCGCCCCTTCATAGCGGGCGTTACGGCGGGGTTATGTTTGCTTTCTGCTGCAAAGATAATGAAAATATGGTTTTTAACATGCAATATTTTTGATTTTTCACAAATTCTTTTTACTTTTGCAAAATGAGAGGAATGAACAACATATAAGGAGAAATCTTATGCAGACAAAATGTCATCTTTCGGTGCTTATACACCAGCAGGCAAAGAAATACGGCGACAGGGAAGTGCTTGTGTACCGTGATTTCGGCAGCCTGAAGTGGAAGTCCATGTCATGGAACGTTTTCTCAGACAAGGTGAAACAGGTGTCCAACGCCATGCTGAATCTCGGTATCGGCGTGCAGGAGAACGTTGGCGTGTTTGCGCAAAACTGCGTGCAATACCTTTTCACGGACTTCGGTGCCTTCGGTATCCGTGCTGTCACAGTGCCGTTATATGCCACAAGCAGCGAACAGCAGATACAGTATATCGTCGGCGATGCCCAGATACGTTTCCTTTTTGTTGGCGAGCAGGAGCAGTATGACAAGGCGCAGCGTGTACTTTCGCTATGTCCCACGCTTGAGCGTATTATTGTTTTCGACCATTCGGTACGCATAAAGCAGCACGATTCCAATGCCATCTACTTCGATGATTTCATGAAACTGGGTGAGAACAACCCGCGTCAGACAGAGGTAGAGAACCTGTACAAGCAGGCGAATGGTGATGACCTTGCAAACATCCTCTATACCAGTGGCACCACGGGCGACTCCAAGGGTGTAATGCTGACTCACGGACAGTATTCCGCTGCCTTCGAGGCCAACAGCAAGTGTGTGCCTGTCGGCGAGAAAGACCGTGTTATGATGTTCCTCCCACTGACACATATCTTTGAGCGAGCATGGGACTTCTATAGTCTCACTCAGGGTGCGACCATCATCGTGAACACCTATCCGAAGGAGGTTCAGCAGTCGATGCGTGAGACGCATCCCACGTGTATGAGTGCTGTTCCTCGCTTCTGGGAGAAAGTATATATTGGAGTGCGCGAGCGCATTGAGTCGTCGAGTGCCATCAAACGCAAGCTTTTCAAGCAGGCGCTGGCAGTAGGCAGAAAATACAATATCGAGTATCTCAGTCGTGGCAAGCGTCCCTCGATTTACCTTACATCGAAGTACAAGATGTACGACAGGGCAGTCTTCTCACTTGTTCGCAAGCAGTTGGGACTTGAGAATGCCAATTTCTTCCCTACGGCAGGTTCCTATGTAAGTACAGAGGTAGAGGAGTTCATCCATTCCATCGGAATAGGTATGATGGTGGGATATGGCTTGACGGAGAGTCTTGCCACCGTATCCAACGACCATAAGGGTGAGCCATATACCATAGGAAGCGTGGGACGTCCGGTGGAGGGCCTCGATATAAAGATTGGCGAGAACGACGAGATACTCCTTAAGGGACCTACCATTACCAAGGGATACTACAAGCGCGAGGCACTGAACAAGGACTCGTTCACCGAGGACGGTTACTTCCGTACGGGCGACGCCGGCTATCTGAAGGATGGTGAACTGTTCCTGAAGGAGCGCATCAAGGAACTCTTCAAGACCTCTAACGGCAAGTATATTGCTCCTCAGATGATAGAGTCGAAACTCCTTGTTGACAAGTACATCGACCAGATTGCCATAATTGCCGACCAAAGGAAGTTTGTCTCGGCACTCATAGTGCCCGATTTTGCATTGCTTGAGGAGTACGCACGCGAGAATGACATAGAGTTCCGCAAGCGTGAAGACCTGTGTCAGAATCCTCGGATTATAGCAATGCTGAAGGAGCGCATCGAAACACTGCAGCAACAGTTGGCTGGCTACGAGCAGATAAAGCGTTTCACGCTGATTCCTCATAACTTCACTATGGAGGCAGGCGAACTTACCAATACACTGAAGATAAAGCGCCGTGTGCTCAATAAGAACTATGCCGCAGAAATAGAGAAGATGTACGAGGAGTAAATTGTTCAAATATAACAGAATAATATAAAAGTGCCCGAAATCCCTTTCTGGGAGTAGCATAGGGCGGATAAATGTATGATTACAGCAGAACAACTAAAAGATGTGTTACAGCGTGCCGATGACCTGAACAGATATCTTGACATCGACCGCAAGAAGATGGAATATGAGGAGGAGGACCTGCGCACACAGGCGCCCGACTTCTGGGATGACCCGAAGCGTGCTCAGGTGCAGATGAAGAAGGTGAAGGACATCAAGAAGTGGATTGATGGATACAATCAGGTGCGCCAGATGGCGGACGAACTGCAACTGGCGTTCGACTTCTACCATGAGGAGATGGTCACGGAGGAAGAGGTTGACGAGGATTACCGCAAGGCGATAGAGGCAATCGAGGACCTTGAACTGAAGAACATGCTGCGCCAGAAGGAAGACCCGATGGACTGCGTGCTGAAGATAAACTCCGGTGCCGGCGGTACCGAGAGCCAGGACTGGGCGTCGATGCTCATGCGAATGTATATGCGATGGGCTGAGTCTCATGGCTACAAGGTAAGCATCTCGAACCTTCAGGACGGCGACGAGGCTGGTATCAAGAGTGTTACGATGGAGATTGAGGGCGGCGAATATGCCTACGGTTACCTTAAAAGCGAGAACGGCGTGCACCGTCTGGTGCGCGTGTCGCCTTTCAATGCGCAGGGTAAGCGCATGACTTCTTTCGCCTCTGTCTTCGTTTCACCTCTCGTTGACGACACCATAGAGGTATATGTTGACCCTGCGAAACTGTCGTGGGACACGTTCCGAAGCAGTGGAGCCGGCGGTCAGAACGTCAACAAGGTTGAGTCGGGAGTGCGTCTGCGCTATTGGTACACCGACCCTGACACCGGCGAGGAAGAGGA
This sequence comes from Prevotella sp., assembly GCA_017554105.1. Lineage (GTDB taxonomy): Bacteria > Bacteroidota > Bacteroidia > Bacteroidales > Bacteroidaceae > Prevotella. The sequence continues at coordinate 65,743 of JAFZIY010000029.1, forward strand.
GATACTCATCGAGAACACTGAGACGCGCGATCAGCCTAAGAACAAGGAGAAGGCATTGCTGCTCCTCAAGTCGCAACTCTACGACCGTGCCATGAAGAAACGCCTTGAGGCACAGGCGAAGATTGAGGCAGGCAAGAAAAAGATTGAGTGGGGATCGCAGATACGTAGTTATGTCTTCGATGACCGTCGCGTGAAGGACCATCGCACCAACTACCAGACCTCGGATGTCGATGGAGTGATGGATGGCAAGATAGACGACTTCATAAAGGCATATCTCATGGAGTTCCCCGTCAACGATGAGGAATAAACAGAATATAATTTAAACCTAAAATAATCGTAATTATGAGCCAGAAAAGAAAGAATCAGCGTGCAGCACGTGCTGCAAAGCAGGAAAAGCAGGCACAGACAGTGGTGAAATGGATTTTCGGAACATTTGTTCTCGTTGCCCTTTTGGCACTTCTCTATGTCGCTTTCATGTAAAAGAATGTTGTAGGGTGCAAGGATTCGGGAGCGGTTGCCTTCGGTGTTTGGGAATTAGTCGTTTGCTGTTCCAATCGCCGAAGGCGACAACTCGTAACATCCTCCCCGTAATAACTTGTGATTATGAGCGGATTTGAGATAGAACGCAAGTTTCTCGTCAGAGGCGAGGATTTCAAGCAACAGGCAGAGTCGAGCAGTCATATCAGACAAGGCTATATCCTCAGTGAGAGAGGGCGCACCGTGAGGGTAAGGATACGTGATGACCGTGGCTATCTTACCATCAAGGGACCTTCCGAGAACGGAGGACTGTCGCGCTATGAGTTCGAGAAGGAGATAACCTTGGACGAGGCAGAGCACCTCATGGCGATGTGCGAGCCTGGTGTTGTCGACAAACGCCGTTTCCTTGTGCCTTTCAAGGGACATGTCTTCGAGGTGGATGAGTTCTATGGCGATAACGAAGGCCTTGTTTTTGCGGAGGTGGAGTTGGGCGATGAGAACGAGGCAATCGAAAAACCCGATTTCATCGGTCCTGAGGTAACTGGCGACAGGCGTTTCTATAACTCATATCTCAGAAAGAGGCCTTACCTGCTCTGGCGCGCCACCATGCCAGAAGAATACCGGCACCCGCGGCAAGGATGACGCCAACGGCGTTGGCAGCGAAGTCCATCCAGTCGCCACTGCGCCGTCCTCCAGTGCAGTATGCCTGTAGTATCTCTATCACGCCGCTCATCACTATCGGGGCGATGACGGCAAACAGCAGCAGTTTCATCGGTGACAGTTTCTTGTGCTTGAGCAGGTACTCAAGCCATATCACGAGGCATGTGCCCCCATACATGGCGATGTGAGCCCACTTGTCTATCAGCGACACATTGTCGAGAGGAGTCTCGGGGACATCGATGAAGCACAGCACCCATATCATGGCTATAAACAACCATGACACAGGGTATTTCTTAAACATTTGTATGTATTTTGTCACTTTTGCTTCTGATTATGATGCAAAAGTACTATTTTTTTTATAATTTTGCACCCGATAAACGTCGAAAGTTAATCAAAAATGTCTAATCAGGAAAGAGGAAACTTCGGAACGAAGCTCGGTGTGATACTCGCTACTGCCGGTGGTGCCGTCGGTTTGGGCAACATCTGGCGCTTTCCATACGTCTGCGGTCAGAACGGAGGTGCTGCTTTCATTATTATATATATAGGCTGTATCCTGCTGATGGGACTTCCGGTGATGCTGTGTGAGTTTATTATCGGCCGTCATGCGCAGGCGAACACGGCACGCGCCTATACTAAACTTTCCAACGGAAGGCCATGGAAATATATCGGATATCTGGGAGTGCTCACCGCTGCTCTCATTATCGGATATTACGGTGTGGTTGCCGGATGGACACTTGAGTATATGTTTGCCTCGATAATAGGAAAGATGCACGGCACTCCCGAGTATTTCAAACAATATTTCACCGAATTCTCTCACAATCCCATAAAGCCCATAATATGGATGATACTGCTCGTGGGAATGACTCATTTCGTCATCGTTCACGGTGTGCAGCGCGGTATAGAGCGTGCCTCCAAGGTCATGATGCCGGTGCTTTTCATCCTTCTCCTAGTGCTCGTCGTATGTGCCGTGTCGCTACCGGGAGCGTCCAAGGGTATAGAGTTCCTTTTCAAGCCTGACTTCTCGAAAGTGAATCACAACACCTTCATTGAGGCACTTGGACAGTCGTTCTATTCACTTAGCCTTGCCATGGGCTGTATATGCACCTATGCCAGTTATTTCAAACGTGAGACAAACCTCACGAGGTCGGCATTTCAGATAGCGTCGATAGATACCCTGGTGGCAATTCTCGCAGGTCTGCTCATCTTCCCCGCCGCCCTTTCCGTAGGTGTGAATCCCGACTCCGGGCCGTCGCTCATCTTCATCACGTTGCCCAATGTCTTCGAACAGGCATTCGGCAGTGTGCCATGGTTGGGCTATGTAGTCAGCATAGCGTTCTATCTGTTGCTCTCCATCGCTGCCCTCACCAGCAATATCTCGCTCCATGAGGTATGCACCAGTTTCCTCTCCGAGGAACTGAAGGTTGGTCGCAAGCGTGCCGCTGCAATGGTGTCGGTGGGCTGCATCGTCATCGGAGCCTTCTGCTCGCTGTCCCTTTGTGGTTACGAGTGGCTGAAGGTATTCGGTATGTCACTCTTTGATTTCTTCGACTGGTTCACTGCAAATGTATGCCTCACTCTCGGCGGTTTCTTCACCTGCCTCTTCGTTGGCTGGTATGTTGACCACAAGATAGTACGCGATGAACTGAGCAACTGGGGTACTGTGCGTGTCCCGCATTTCCATACGATGGTTTTTCTTTTGAAATATGTCTGTCCTGTGCTGGTAGTATTCATCTTCCTGCATCAGTTTGGATGGGTATAAAGCCATAAACGATATGTCTGAGAGGGGAAGTTTCGCATCAAAGTTGGGCATCGTTCTTGCCACTGCCGGTTCTGCCGTAGGTTTGGGAAACATTTGGCGTTTCCCATATGAGACAGGGCAGAACGGAGGTGCGGCATTCATCATCATCTATCTTGTTTGCATCTTCTTGCTGGGCGTGCCAGCCATGCTGTGTGAGTTCATCATCGGGCGCCATGCACAGGCCAATGCCTCGCGTGCATACGGTGGCATGCCTTGGAAGTTGGTGGGTTATGTGGGTGTCTTCACAGGCTTTATCATCATGGGATTCTATAGCGTGGTGGCGGGATGGACCTTGCAGTATGTCTATGCTTCCGTTGTCGGACATCTCAGTGGTGATGCCGATTTCTTCATGACCTATTTTGCCGATTTCACCAATGACCCCGTGAAACCAGTGTTATGGACCATAGCATTCATGATTGTCACCCACTTTATCATTATGAATGGCGTGCAACAAGGCATAGAACGGGCATCCAAACTGATGATGCCGGTGCTCTTTGTACTTCTGGTGGTGCTTGTCATCTGCTCGTTGATGCTGCCTGGCGCTATGAAGGGTGTCGATTTCCTGTTGCGTCCCGACTTTTCAAAAGTAAACCACGAGACCCTGCTTGATGCTCTTGGACAGACCTTCTTCTCACTATCCACGGGCATGGCATGCCTCTGTACCTATGCCAGTTATTTCGGCAAGAACATAAATCTCACTCGTTCCGCATTCCAGATTGCAGGCATAGACACCCTTGTCGCAATACTCAGTGGACTGCTCATCTTCCCCGCTGCATTCTCGGTGGGCATAGAGGCAGACAGTGGTCCGTCGCTGATATTCATCACGTTGCCCAATGTCTTCCAGCAGGCATTTACCTCTGTGCCATGGCTTGGCTATGCGGTGAGCATCGTTTTCTATCTTCTGCTTGCCCTTGCAGCCCTCACTTCCATCATCTCAATGCATGAGACGCCAACGGCATTCGTGTCCGAGGAACTTGGCATCGGTCGCAAGAGCGCGTCCCGTTTTGTAACACTGGGTGCCATGTTTACCGGTGCCCTGTGCTCGTTGTCGCTCGGTGCCGTTCCGCAGTTGCAGTTGTTCGGCAAGTCACTCTTTGATTTCTTCGACTTCATTTCAGCCAACATACTGCTCACGGCAGGCGGTTTCTTCACATGCCTCTATGTGGGATGGGTGTTGCCGAGACATATTATGATAGACGAGATTACCAACGGCGGAACACTGCGCGTACCCATGCTGCGGCTGTTCATCATCCTTGCCAAGTATGTCTGTCCGATAGGAATTCTCTTCATCTTCCTACATCAGTTTAATATTATCTGACATTCAATAAAACTAATATACTATGGACATAAAGCAACTATACAAAATCTATCAGGAACACCCCGTAATAACCACCGACAGCCGCGACTGTCCGGAAGGGAGTATCTTCGTGGCACTGAAAGGTGAAAACTTCAATGGCAATACCTTTGCCGTGAGTGCACTGCAGAAGGGATGTTCCACCGCAATAATTGACGAGCCTACCGTCATCATGCCGTCGGGAGAGGCTGTGTCATTCGACGACAACGGCACCGCAACAATATCTCTTGAAGATGGAAGGAAAGGCACGTTGATACTCGTCAGTGACACGCTTCAGACATTCAAGGACCTTGCACGCGAGCACCGCCGACAGTTCAACATACCCGTCATTGGTGTGACGGGAACCAACGGCAAGACAACGACCAAGGAACTTATCGCCGCCGTTCTCTCACAAAAGTTCAACGTTCTCTACACTCAGGGAAACTTCAATAATGACGTGGGAGTGCCCAAGACACTATTCCGTCTGACAAAAGACCATGAGATTGCAGTCATAGAGATGGGAGCCTCACATCCTGGCGACATCAAGACATTGGCAGAGACTGCCGAGCCCACCTGTGGTCTGATTACCAATGTGGGACGTGCCCATCTGCAGGGCTTCGGTTCCTTCGAGGGCGTCGTAAAGACGAAATGCGAACTGTACGATTTCCTCCGCACCCGTCAGGACAGCCTGGTTATTATCAATGCTGACAACGAAATACTGATGGACCAGATCTCGGACGACGATAGTTTCTGGGTGACCTCCTATTCTACGAATAAGGAATACCAGACAGCCTGCATCACTGGCGAGATCATCGCCTGCGACCCTTTCCTGAAGTTCCGCTGGCGCGAACCGCTGATGGTTCTCGAAGAGGAGGGACGCTCGCTGAAGTGGCATAAGATACAGACACACCTCATCGGCTCCTATAATATCGATAATATGTTGGCAGCCATTGCCGTGGGCATCAATTTCGGTGTGGACCGTAAGAAGATATGTGACGCCCTGGAGAACTACGTGCCGTCAAACAACCGTAGTCAGATGACAGTGACAGAGCATAACCACCTTGTCGTGGATGCCTATAATGCCAACCCCACGAGCATGAAAGCAGCCATCGACAACTTCAAGTTGATGGAGGTGTCACCCAAGATGGCCATTATAGGAAAGATGGGAGAACTAGGTGATGTAGCGCAGGAGGAGCACCAGAGAGTAGTGGATATGTTGGCGGAGGCTCATTTTGACAAGGTGTGGTTAGTAGGCGACGAGTTTACTGATACCGACCGCTCGATGCTTGACGCCAGACTCTTCCATGACGTCGAGGAGTTGAAAGCCGCAATCAAGGAGCAACAGCCTTGTGGTTATTACATCCTTATCAAGGGAAGTAACAGTAACAGACTCTTCGAGTTGCCCGAACTGCTATGACGCATCACATAGGACACTAAACTCAAAACAGTAATGAAGCCCGTACGTAACGACAGTATCGTTATTCTAATGGTTGTCCTTGCCATTGTTGCATTCTTCATCGGGAAAGGAGTGCGCAACAATGACAAGATGACCGAGGTACTGCCCGAAGACTCCGCAGCATTCACTCAATGGCAGAGAGGCGGGGAAAGAGGAAACTACGCACAGACTCAGAAATTCTACAACACAGAGGGCAAGAAAGCAGAACGATTCTATTTCGACCCAAATGTCGCAGACAGCGTAACACTCAGTCAACTTGGGCTGAGACAATGGCAAGTGCGCAACATACTGAAATACCGGCAGAAAGGCGGAAAGTTCAGAAAGCCCACTGACTTTGCACGACTTTACGGACTTTCCCCTTCAGAGTATAAAAGCCTTGAGCCATATATCAGGATTGCTGACGAGGGGATGGGAAAAGAAGACATGCGGAAGGAAGAAGGGACGCGTAAGACGGTGGACTCCATGAACTACATAGTGAAAATGAAGGAGGGAGAGACATTGGAACTGAACAGTGTCGACACCACCGCCCTGAAGAAAGTGCCCGGGATAGGTAGTGCGTATGCCAGGGCTATAGTGAACTACCGCAACAGACTGGGAGGATATGCCCGTGTGGAACAGTTGAAGGAGATTTCAGGACTGCCGGAGAGCGCCCTGAGTTTCTTTACCATAGGAAAAGTGGAGGTTAAGTGTATCGACGTGAACAGGATGACCATCGACCAACTGAAAAAGCATCCTTATATTAACTTCTATCAGGCACGTAGTATTGTTGAGCATAGAAGACTGCACGGTCCACTGCGTTCGGTGGCAGAAATGAGGATGATGAGCGATTTCACGGAAAAAGACATAGAAAGACTTCTGCCATACCTGAAATTCTAGAAATGTGTAACAATTGTTTCACTATTTTGTAAAAAATGGAGAAAAAAGCATGGTAATTTGCAATTATCGTGGAATAAGACTACTTTTTTTTGATACTTTTTCTATCTTTGCAAACAGAGATAGATAGTTATTTTGATTGAACGTAGAGACGTTCATTTCATGAAATAGTTGTTATTAAAATGGCAATATAGATATCATTGATAATAGTTAATAGTTTTTTTAAAACCTTTTATTGAGAAATGTAGATCTCTGCTTTGATGACTGCCCGTGAGGGTTCTGCATATAGCGAATTATTTTTCTGAGATCTATAAGAAATTCCACCCGTTATCCGAGAGGACAAAGGGTGGATTTTTATTTGCTGCTATTCCTAAATTTGAATAAAAAAGAGGCGAAAGTTTTGTAGTATGGTTGATTTGTAGTATTTTTGCAGATGAAAGTCGTTGCGTCATGTTAGCGACCGTGAAGACGATGAAAGACCATAACACAGACTATACGCTGAACATTGGTGGCAAATTGCTGTCGCTGGGCAGTCCTTTGGTAATGGGAATCCTCAACTGCACGCCCGACTCCTTCTTCGAGGGAAGCAGGAAGCAGACGGAGGAGGAGATTGCCGCCCGTGCCAATGAGATAATCGAGGAGGGTGGCGGCATCATTGATGTAGGTGCCTTTTCCACGCGTCCCGGTGCTGCGCAGGTAAGTGAGGAGGAGGAGATGAGTCGTCTGCGCTTTGCTCTCGAAATCGTAAGACGTCAGCAGGCGGATGCCGTGCTGAGCATCGACACCTTCCGTCACGACGTGGCGAAGATGGCCGTTGAGGAGTTTGGTGCTGGCATTATAAATGATGTCAGTGGCGGCAACCCCGAAGGCTCATTTGGTGGCGAGTCGTCAACAGACTACGCTACCGATGACGATGCTGATTGCACTCCAGTGCTTGACGAAGGATGGCATGGCGGCGTGGCCTATGTGCTGATGTCCAGTCAGGGTCCGCTGGAAGAAACTATGAAGTTCTTTGCCCATCGTGTCAGGCAGTTGCGATGTCGCGGTCAGCGTGACATCATCCTCGACCCGGGTTTCGGCTTCGGTAAGACGATGGAGCAGAACTTCGACACGCTATACAGGATGGAACTGCTGCAGGAGTTTGGGCTTCCCGTACTTGCAGGACTGTCGCGCAAGACGATGATATGGCGCACCCTTGGCATTACCCCTGCCGAGGCGCTGAATGGTACCAGTGTGCTGAACACCGTGGCACTGCTGAAAGGTGCATCGATACTGCGTGTCCATGACGTGAAAGAGGCTGTTGAGGCCGTAAAACTCGTAACTCCTAACTTCTAACTCGTAACTCCTAACTCAAAGTAATGTTTGATTTCGGAATAAAAGACATAATAGACATCTTGGCCGTTGCGCTTGGTCTCTACTATATTTATAGGGTGATGAAGGCGTCGCGCTCACTGAATGTGTTCGGTGGCATCATCGTATTCTTCATAGTGTGGATATTCGTGAGCCGCGTGTTCGAGATGCGTCTCCTGGGAGCCATCATGGACAACCTGATGAGCGTGGGAGTGATAGCACTGATTATTCTCTTTCAGGACGAGATACGAAAGTTCTTCTATAATGTCGGGGCACATCAGAATTTCAGTGCCCTGGCGAAGTTCTTCAGGAGCGACAAGAGGAAGAGCAAGGTTGACAAGGAGAGCGTAATGGCGATAGTACGTGCTTGTATGAGTATGGGACGTGGCAAGGTGGGTGCGTTGATAGTCATCGAACGCAGCACCCCTCTTGACGACATTGCGGAGACGGGCGAGAAGATAGACTCTCGACTGAGCCAGCGACTGATAGAGAGCATCTTCTTCAAGAACTCACCACTGCACGACGGTGCCATGGTGGTGGCAAAGAAAAGGATAAAGGCAGCGGGATGTATCCTGCCTGTGAGCCATGACGTGAACATCCCGAAGGAACTGGGACTGCGCCACCGTGCCGCGATGGGAATATCGGAGGAGAGCGACGCTCTGGCAGTGGTGGTGTCAGAGGAGACGGGACGCATCAGCGTGGCATTCCACGGCAAGATGCAACTGCGACTGTCGGCAGAGGACCTTGAGAGTCTGCTCACTAAGGAAATGCAGTGACGGCAGCGATATCCAACAGAAGAAAAACAACTATGTCAAACAACTATAAACAATAAAAATTTATCTACTATGGATTTGGTGCAACAAATAATTGCGCGTGCTAAGAGTAACAAGCAACGCATCGTGCTCCCCGAGGCTGAGGAGGAGCGTACACTGACAGCAGCCGACAGAGTATTGGCTGAAGACATTGCTAACCTTATATTGATAGGAAATCCTGAGAAGGTGCATGCACTGGCAGACCGTCTCGGACTGAAAAACATCGACAAGGCAACTCTCATAAACCCTGAGAACTGCGAGAAGAGCGAGGAATACGCACAGTTGCTCGCTGAACTGCGCAAGAAGAAGGGTATGACAATAGAGGAGGCTCGCAAACTGGTGAGGAATCCTCTCTATCTGGGATGTATGATAATAAAGACCGGTGATGCTGACGGACAGATAAGCGGTGCGCTTTCTACCACTGGCGACACGCTGCGCCCGGCACTCCAGATTATCAAGACACAGCCTGGAATCACCTGCGTCAGCGGTGCCATGCTGATGCTCACACAGACTCCGCAGTATGGAGAGAACGGTATATTGGTTATCGGTGACGTTGCCGTTACCCCAATGCCCGATGCCAACCAGTTGGCTCAGATTGCTGTATGTACGGCTCAGACGGCGAAGTCGGTGGCTGGTTTCGAGGAACCACGCGTGGCAATGCTCAGTTTCTCTACTAAAGGCTCGGCAACGCACGAGGTGGTTGACAAGGTGATTGAGGCCACAAAGTTGGCAAAGGAGATGGCTCCCGACCTGAAGATTGACGGTGAGTTGCAGGCAGATGCCTCACTGGTGCCCACCGTGGGACAGAAGAAGGCTCCAGGCTCGGAGATTGCAGGACGTGCCAATGTCCTCGTGGTGCCATGTCTTGAGGTTGGTAACATCGCTTATAAGTTGGTAGAGCGTCTCGGTGGTGCCGTAGCCCTTGGTCCTATCCTCCAGGGTATCGCCCGTCCGGTGAACGACCTCAGCCGTGGCTGTTCTGTTGACGACATCTATAAGATGGTTGCCATCACCGCATGCCAGGCAATGGATGCGAAGTAATATTAATCCCCTAAGTTAGGGGCAGGGGGTCTGAACAGGCGCAGACTTCCATTACAAATAATAAACAAACCGGGTCTGGTCTTTCGCTTGTTCAGACCCCCATCCCCCTAACTCAGGGGGCTAAAGATATGAAGATATTAGTATTGAATTGTGGTTCGTCTTCGATAAAGTACGCATTGTACAACATGGACGACAAAAGTGTGATGACAAGTGGCGGCGCTGAGCGCGTAGGTCTGGATGGTGCTTTCGTGAAAGTGAAACTCGCCAATGGTGAGAAGAAGCAGATTATGCACGACATCCCTGAGCATACTGAGGGAGTGAAGTTCATCTTCTCATTGCTCACCGACCCAGAGATAGGTGTCATCAAAGACCTTAGTGAGATTGACGCTGTGGGCCATCGCATGGTGCACGGCGGAGAGAAGTTCAACAAGTCGGTAATCCTCACCGACGAGGTGCTCAAGGCTTTCGAGGAGTGCTCCGACCTTGCCCCGTTGCATAACCCAGCAAACCTCAAGGGAGTGAACGCTGTGAAAGAACTGATGCCTGGTCTTCCGCAGGTGGGAGTGTTCGACACCGCGTTCCACCAGACAATGCCACCGAAGGCTTATATGTATGCCATTCCATACGAACTATACGAGAAGTACGGCATTCGTCGCTATGGCTTCCACGGCACCAGCCACCGCTATGTCTCTGCACGTGCCTGTGAGTTTCTGGGTATTCCCGCCGAAGGCACGAAGATGGTGACCTGCCATGTGGGCAACGGCGGCTCCATTGCTGCTGTGGTTGATGGCAAGTGTATCGACACCTCGATGGGTCTCACTCCGCTTGAAGGTCTGATGATGGGCACGCGTGCCGGTGACATCGACGGTGGTGCTGTCACATTTATTGAGAAGAAGCTTGGACTGGATGCCGACGGCATGTCAAACCTGCTCAACAAGAAGAGTGGTGTGGCTGGTCTGACAGGTGGTTCTTCCGATATGCGCGACGTGGAGAATGCAGCCAAGAGCGGTGACCCGAAAGCAAAACTGGCTCAGGACATGTATTTCTATCGCATCAAGAAGTACATCGGTGCCTATGCTGCTGCCATGGGTGGACTCGATGTCGTTGTCTTCACGGCCGGTGTTGGTGAGAACCAGACATCCATGCGCAGCGAAGTGTGCAAGAACATGGAGTTCCTTGGCATTAAGTTCGACGAGGAGAGAAACAAGGCTCGTGGCGAGGAAACCATCATCTCTGCCGACGACTCAAAAGTAAAGGTTGTAGTCATTCCTACCGACGAGGAACTGATGATTGCCACCGACACCATGAACCTCTTGAAATAATATTCTTTAAGGTTATAGTCGGACATGCCGGATATTCTGGCTTGTCCGACTATTAATATTTATGTCATGAAAAGCAGGGTGGTAACGTTCGGAGAGATATTGCTCCGTTTCTCTAAGCCCGACTGTCTGAGACTGAGTCAGGGGAACAGGTTTGTCGGGAAGTATGGCGGCTCGGAGGCTAACGTTGCCGTCAGCCTTGCCATGCAGGGCGACGAGGTGGAGTATGTCTCGGCGGTTCCCGGCAATGACGTGGGACGTGCTGCGCGTCAGGCGTTGCAGGAGTATGGCGTGGGCACACGGCATGTCATTACCTGTGGGCAACGCCTAGGCACCTATTACTTCGAGGAGGCTGCGGCACTGCGCAACTCACGCGTGGCATACGACCGCAACGGGTCGTCGTTCTCCGAACTGCGTCCTGGCATGATTGACTGGCGCTCGGCACTGAAGGACGCTGCCGTGCTACACTGCTCGGGCATCACATGTGCCATCTCGCAGGGTGCTGCCGATGCGACGTTCGAGGCCATAGAGACAGCGAACGAGATGGGGATTACCATCTCGTGTGACATCAACTACCGCAAAAATCTATGGAAATATCCCGGTGCCGACCCTCATGAGACGCTCGACCGCCTGATGAAATACAGTGACATCATATTCGGCGACGCCATAGAGTGGTATGTCGTCTCAGGACATCCGCAGGTGCCGTTCACCGCGCTCTCGTCTGACTATCAGATGGACCTCGATGCCTATAAGGACTGGCTCGATGCCATCCATGAGCAGTTCCCACGTTGTCGCAAGACGCTCATTGGCATCCGCAATCAGGTTTCTTCCAACCATCACACGCTCACTGGCGTGCTTCTTGCAGACGAGAAGATGTATCACACACGTATCATCGACATCCCGCAGATAATAGACCCGATGGGCGTTGGAGATGCCTTTGCCGCCGCAATGATACACGCCCACCTGCACCATCCTGGCGACTCACAGTTCTTCCTTGACTACTCACTTGCCGCGGCAGCGCTGAAAGGTACTATCCCCGGCGACTTCAACCTCTCGACAGAGGATGAGATACTTGCTGCCATGAGCAGGGACGGTGGAGCGCGTCCGCTGCTCCGCCATAAGGACTATGAGGAAGGCTGAGCCACTCTCAACACTAGGTCCTAAATACAAGATGTGAGAAATGCCCGGCATTTCTCACATCTTGCTTTCTCCTTCCACGTATTCTTCGAGCAGTAGGTGCTCACCGTCCCATACCACGTACGTGAACTGCCATATCCAGTCGCCGATAATCATCATGCGCGTCTGGCGCGACAGCATAAGGTCGAGTTCGATATGGCGGTGGCCATAGATGAAATAGTCAATCTCGGAGTGCTCCTCCATATATTTCTTGGTGTACTGCACCAGATATTCCTTGTCCTCCCCCATATATGGAGGCTCCTTGCCGTCGGCTCTTTTCAGTCGTGAGCGCTTTGCCCATGACAGTCCGAACTTCATGGCCCAACTCTGTGGGATGAAGTGTGTGAAGAGCCACTGACATGTCTTGTTATGGAAGATGCCGCGGATGAACTGGAAACTGCGGTTGGGATCGCCCAGTCCGTCACCATGGGCAAGGTAGAACACCTTGTTATATAGTTCTATAGTCTCGGGCTTCTTGTGCAGGGTAACGCCACACTCCTTCTCCAGATAACCGTACATCCAGATGTCGTGGTTGCCTGTGAAGTAGTGAACCTCGATGCCCATGTCGGTCAGTTCCGACAACTTGCCGAGGAAACGCGTGTATCCCTTGGGTACGGTGTATTTCCACTCGTACCAGAAGTCGAACATGTCGCCCAGCAGATAGATGGCCTTTGCCTTCCCCTTTATGTCATCGAGGAAGCGTATCAGTCGCCTCTCCTGCATCCTCCCGTGGTCAATGGCCCATGAACCGAGATGCGCATCACTTAATATATAGATGTTATTTCTCATATTTCTCCATTCTCCATTCTGCATTTTCCATTATTATAGATCCAATCCCAGTTCCAGTCGTGCCTCTTCGCTGAGCATGCTCTGGTCCCATGCAGGCTCGAAGACGAGGTTGACGTTGGCGGTTGTCACGCCTTCCACGCTCTCCAGTTTCGTGCGTACATCCTCAAGGATGAAGTCGGCAGCGGGACAGTTGGGTGCAGTGAACGTCATGTCAACATCGAGGACTCCCTCATCCTGCATGTCTATCTTGTAAATCATGCCGAGGTCGTAGATGTTAACGGGTATCTCCGGGTCGTAAACGGTTTTCAGTACGTCAACAATTCGCTCTTCTATCTTTGTTTTTTCTTCCTGTGTCATTACTTATTTGTTTTCGGTAATACGAAAAGTCTGTTGCAAAGATAGTGCAATTTGCCGTTATGAGCAAAATAAACGACACCTTTTTTCATACCATGGAATGTCCTCTTTCCATGCAGAAGAATATCAGTGGGAAAACAATAGATGCCAAACTGCGGAACAATGTTAATAACTTTGTTCAACAATCTTATTAACTTTGTTCAACAAAGTTATTAACATTGTTAAGCCACTTGGTACGTATTGAATGACAGGTGGTTACGAAACGAGTGATTTTAGGATAAAAAACAGCACGGGAAAGAGCAGTGCCGGCAGCATGTTTATGGTCTTGCAGTCCTTGATGTTGAGTATTGCGAGACCTGAGGAGATGAGCAGCAGTCCGCCCACTATGGACACCTCTGCCATCAGTGCCTCGGGAATGATGTCGCTGCTGTTGAGGAAGTAGGCTATGGCATAAATGGAGCCTTGCCAGCAGAAGAGCACCAGAGCGCCGAGCATAATGCCCCATCCGTAGGTGGCGGCGAACACTGCCGAACTCACGAGGTCGAGAGTGGCATTGGTGTAGAGGTAGGTGTTATTGCCGTAAACTGCGCTAAGCACAGGTCCTACGATGCTCAGTGTGCCGATGCAGTAGAGCAGGCACGAGGTAGTCAGTCCCTCTGCGAGTCGCGAGGCGTTGTGGCGTGCTGCATAGCGTTCTATCTTTCCTGCGATGTCGAGTTTGAAGCCGATGACCGAACCCAGTGCCATGCTCACTATGAAGAGTACGGGATACTCGCTCTTTGGCAGGTTCTGTACCGCCATATTCGCGCCCAGTGCGAGCGTCACTATACCCATAGCGTTGAACAGGGCTTTCTGTATGGTCTGGTCTATGCGCCGCCGCATGATGCTTCCTGCCGCGCTTCCTATTACGATGCAGATGGTATTGACAATAGTTCCTAGCATTTCTGTGGTATGTCTTATAGTCTTCCTTGTTCGCGGTAACTGTAGTATGCCCCGTCGGTGACGATGATATGGTCGAGCAGGTACAGCCGCATCAGTTCGCACACCTTCTTTATGCGCTCCGTCAGCCGGTCGTCTTCCTTGCTCGGTCGTGTACTGTTGCTGGGGTGGTTGTGCACGAGAGCCACTATGGTGGCGTTGTTAAGTACCGCGTTCCTCACTATCACCCTCACGTCGACAGCCGTTTCGGTAAACCCTCCCTGTGAGATTCTCTCTGCCTTTATCAGTTTGTAGTTCTGGTTTAGCATCATCAGCCATGCCTCTTCTTTGTCGAGGTCCTGCATCTTGGGATGCATATACTGATATATGGCGTCTGCCGAGCCGAGGTCTTTGCGTTTTGCTACCTCCTCGCTCTGCCTTCTCTTTCCCAGTTCGCATGCCGCGAGGATGGTTATTGCCTTTGCCTCACCGATTCCCTTGTATTCCATCAGTTCCTTGATGCTCATCTTCCCAAGTGAGTTAAGGCTGTTCTTGCAGTCGGTGAGAATCTTCTTCATCAGGTCCACAGCGCTCTCCTCGGTATTTCCCGAGCCAATGAGAATAGCCAGCAGTTCGGCATTCGACAATGCCTCTGCCCCAAGTCGCATAAGTTTCTCACGCGGCCTGTCTTCCTTAGACCACTGATTTATATTCAGTTTAGAGTTTAGATGGTCTTTTACAGACATTTTATTTTATGATAGTTTTCTTTCCGTTTTGTATTACAATGCCTTTGTAACCATTGCCGACACGCTGGCCTGAAAGGTTATATGTCGCATTGTTTTCGTTTGCTGTCTTCTGACTTGTTACGCTCACTATGCCAGTGTTCACTATGTCCTGTCCGTCGCTGTTGTCATCACCTTCAACCCAAAGACAGGAGAAAGCATAGCGGTCTTTTATCTTTGCGATGCGTGTTGCCTTGCCTGTTGTGATGTCAACCTCATAGAGTGCGGTGTCGTACTTACCGTTCTCGCGCCAGTTGGTGTCGGGCAGCGATGTCCATGAGCCGCCACTGTAGCCTTTTCCGCTGTTCACATATCCGTTCCAGTACATCTTGTTGGGGTTGCTCTTTGCGAAACAAGCCGCCTGTCGGCGGTACTGCGACGCATAGCCAGTGGCTCCCACCAGAGGTTCTTGGCTGGTATAGATGCCTCCTTCGCCGTCGTTCACCTCCACAGCCTGTGTCAGCATGTTGCCAGTCTCAAGGTCGAACTCAAAGAGTTGCGCACCTGTAAGGTTGCCGTTGATGTCCACGATGTGGTCGTCATCGTCGCTGACGGTAACTCCTGCTGTGCCGCCGCTTGTCAGTGCGAAGGCACGTCCTTCGGAGTTGATGGCGAAAGTGACGAAGTTATAATAGTACAGACCCTTTGTTATGAGAGTCACTTCCATTGTCTCGGTGTTCAGGGTACCAATGGCATAGCCCGCATCCTGACCCGCACGTCCCTCATACTGGTCGTCCTCGTCAACGAAATAGTCTGGGTCGCTTGTGATATCTTCAGGCAGTTGGGCGTTGGTAACATAGAACAGACCGTAAATCCGGTTGTCAATGGGGTTGAATGCCATGCCCGCCGACTCCAGCACCTTGTCCTCGGGATAGTGTGGGAATGTATTCAGCAGCTGGCCTGTGGTAGCATCCCAGTTACGCACGATGAACATGTCTTCGGGCACTGACGACTGGTAGTCGCGGCAGAACACTGTCCACAGTTTTCCGTTGGCATAGAGACTCCCCGAATTGCCATACATGTTAGAGAAGTTATTTACAAGCAGTGCCTTCTCCACATCGGTGAATGCACCTCCGCTGTAGTATTCGCTGACAGGTATGTTGGGATATTGCTCCGGCTCTATCTTCGTGGTGTTCACCGTCATCTTATACATGCCGTTCTTCGATGCGAAGATAGCCTTGCCCACACCTGCGGGGTCCTGTGCTGCCGACAGCCAGCCGACATAAGTCGATTTGTTCTCCAACTGGTCGCCGTCATCATAGCGGTTGTTGTTGACAACACCCATGATTGTGACCTGTGCGCATGCCGGTATGCTTAAAAATGCTGCAATTACTAAAGTAGTTAGTTTCATTAATCTTTTCATCTTTTGTTTTGTTTATGCTTTTTCAAATGCTTATTTGTAGAAAGTTTTCTCAAAGGCCTGGAACTCATCTTTCTTCATGACGCAGCGTTTCCACCATGACTCGATGAAGCCGAAGCCGTAGCCCATCAGTTGCGTGAAGGCAGCGGGAACGGAGAGCAGTCCCACCTTCAGGCTTTTGTTCTTAATAGTGGAGTCGATGAATATGATGAGGCTGTAGAGAATTATCGGAGCGAGAGCGGCAAGGCAAATCCAATACCATGTGTGCCAGTGGGCAGCATCGTAGTATATCATGGCCCTTGCCACAGCTGCGAGCAGGACGAGTATTATCACGCCTATGGTGAATACCGTCGGCAGCAGGTGCACCAGTTTCATCGTTCCGGGATGACGTTTCTCGAGGTTGATGCGTGCTATGCCGCTGTTATACACCTGACGGAAGAATTTCTTGAAGTCGGTGCGTCGCTTGTGCCACACCCATGCGTCGGGGAAGAGACGTGGACGATAGCCTGCCTCCACGATGCGGTACGAGAAATCGATGTCCTCTCCGAAGCGCATCTTTGAGAATCCGCCGAGTTTCAGATAGACATCACGGCGCACACCCATGTTGAAAGAGCGGGGATAGAACTTGTCGAGAGCCCCCCCTCGCCCCCCCCGCAGGGGGGAAGAACCACCGCGAATACCGCCAGTGGTGAAGAACGATGTCATGGAGTAGGATATGGCTTTCTGCGTCGGAGTGAATGAGTCGTGTGCTGCATCGGGACCACCGAAAGCCTCCGTGGGAGCACTTTCCAGTTCCTTCTTCACGGCATCGAGGTATCCCTCGGGCACCACTACGTCGCTGTCCAATATAATGAGGTATTCGCCTTTGGCACGTTCCGCACCATAGTTGCGCGATTGTCCCGGTCCGCTATTCGGCTTTTTGAAATAGTGCAGGTCCAGTCTCTCCTCATATTTCCTGCACACCTCCTCGCAGGTGACGCTGCTTCCGTCCTCCACTACCAGCACTTCGAAGTCCTTCACGCTCTGTTTCGTGAGACTCTCCAGCAACTCATCCACTTCGTCGGGACGGTTGAAAACGGGGATAATGAATGAGAATAACATATAGAACCCACCCTATGTCCCTCCCCAAGGGAGGGCTTTTTATTTGTTTTTCTTTCTGATTTAAACGTAGAAACGCAAAAGCACAACGTATCAAACTATTGCACTTCTGCGTTTCTCTTGATTTTAATTGATAAAAACCACCATGTGTTTCTGATTAAACTCCCCTCCCTCGGGGAGGGGTTGGGGGTGGGTCTTACTCTTTCATGCGCTGCAGATAAGAACCGTCGCGGGTATCTACCTGCACGAGGTCGCCCTCATTGATGAAGAGAGGCACGCGGATTTCCACGCCAGTCTCCAGTGTTGCGGGCTTTGTAGCGTTTGTAGCGGTGTCGCCCTTGATGCCTGGCTCAGAGTGAGTCACGCGGAGCACGGTCTTCACTGGCATTTCAGCGAAGAGCACTGTCTCGGTGTCAGCGTCAGAAACCACCTCTACGATGTCGCTCTCCTTCATGAAGTCAACACCTGTCACAAGGTCCTTGGCGATAGGAGCCTGGTCGTAGGTCTCCTGGTTCATGAAGATATAGTCCTCGCCTTCCTTGTAAAGATACTGGTAAGGACGACGCTCGATGCGAACATCCTCGAGTTTCAAGCCAACCTGGAACGTGCGGTCGAGCACGCGGCCGTCGGTTACGTTCTTCAGTTTGGTGTTCATTACTGTGTTGCCTTTACCTGGCTTACGATGCTGGAACTCAATGCATACCCAGATGCCACCATCCATACGGATAGCAGTTCCCTTCTTAATGTCTTGTGAGTTGATCATAACTATTTAATAATGTTTTATTTCCTTTCGGGGTGCAAAGTTACGAAAAAACGAGCGCAGAACAAAAGAATTTATTCTTTTTTATGCCGAGTGCCAGTAACTTCACTGGGTTTTAGACCGTAAAGTTACAAAAAAAAGTGTAAATGCGAAGCGTTTTTGAAAGATTAATACTCTCATTCTTGTTACTTTGCGATTTATTAATTAAATTTGCTCGCGAAACACCTGTAAATGATAGATTTCTACTAAAATGAATGAGTATGAAGGAATTGTTGGTGGCTTCTAAATAACTGGACAGATTCTCAATAAAAATAATAATTGGAATGGGATTCGGAAAATACATAATGCATGTTGAGTTAATTAAAGATTTAAAAAGAAATAATATGATAAGGAGAGTTGTATTTGTAATAGCTATAATTATTTTGTCAGTTGATTCAACGGCACAAAAGGTTATTCAGATGGAAAACGTCAATGGCGTTTATCGAATTGCTTGTAGTGTTAATGGGGCAAAAATGAAAATGATATTCGATACTGGTGCATCATCAGTTAGCTTGTCAGAGACAATGGCTAATTTCTTGTATGATAATGGCTATATTTCAGATGAAGATGTTCTTGGTACATCCAAGTCACGAACTGCAGATGGGACAATTCATGATAACGTTGTCATTAACTTAAAAGACATAGAAATATCTGGTTTACATATTAAAAATGTGAAAGCTGTTGTCATTAGTGGCCAAAATGCACCTCTCCTTTTAGGTCAAACTGCAATTCAGAAGTTAGGTTCTATTACTATTGAAGGAAATCGTTTGATAATAAATGATGCAGTAGGAAATCTTTCTGATGCTCAATTAGAAATATTGGGGAAAGAATTAGATTATTATCTGGAAAATGATAATTATAGAGCTGCACTTGATGTATTGGGAAAAATAGAAATGGGCAGAGGACTCAATTCTTATGGATTACGCAAAAAAGCATATTGCCTTACACAGCTTAATGACTATCAAGAATGTATAAACACATGTTTAAGATGGAATAGATATTCAGGAAATGATAAAACTCTAGATGATAAAGCCGCATGTTATACATGGCTTTGCGAGAATTATATGGGACTAGAACAGTACTCTGAAGCCATAAAATGGGGAGAAAAAGCAGTTTTAGTTTCAAAGAATGATTTGAATAGAGTTCCATGGGATTATCTGAATCTCTGTCAGTGCTATATGTATTTAGAGAATTATTCATCTGCAATTAATTATGGAAAACAAGCGGTATCCTCTCGACTAAAAAAACTCAAAACTTCGTCAACCAACGTGCTAAAGGGTCTCGTACATGATGATGATTTAAACTGGATGTATTATACTTTAGCTAATTGCTGCTACCTTTCTAAAGACAATTTCAGTGGAGCAGAATATATGATTCATTCTGCTATGATGGGGAGAAAAGATGCAATCAAATATTGTCTTAATAATAATATAGACTATCAGGAAAAAGCAAAACAAATGGTGAAAAGATATTGAATAATGACACTATTGTTTTGATCTTTTAAATATATCTGAAATCCAACTCTGAGAATCAAAGGTAATGTATGAACGAAAGGACTCATTTATATCATTGTTCAAAATATGATGCAATAATCAAGATATTGTCATCAGGCTATTTCAAACCATCATATTGTTTGGAAGAACTGAGCCTATTTACTAATGAAAAAATAAAGATGGCCTATGCAGTTGTGTGCTTTGCGGATTTGTTAAATGAAGAAGTTATGATACACATGAAGTCTTTCCATTCTGATTCATATCTTAGGATGTCAAAAAAATGGGCAATTAAGAAAAGGCTCTCGCCTGTTATCTATTATCCAGATAGTTCATACTTGGGTACCATGCTTAAAATGATAGTAGAATATACCATGAATAAATACGAGAATCCTAAGGAAGAAGATGTGAAACTTATTAATTCTGTAAATCTATTGCTTGGTTATCTTAAACAATATGAAGGAAGATATTGGAATAAGAAGGAAAACAGCTTTTCATATCCTACCCAGTTCTATTTGGAAAGGGAATGGCGATATTTGCCATTACCCCAAAAAGGAGAGGCATATTATATAGATGAAGAAGGATTCTTTGATGAAGAACTCAAGCAGAGAAAACAGGATGAATTAGTGAAAAAAGGATACGTGTTGAGTTTTACATGGGAAGATATTGAAGAGATAGGTATTCCTGTATCAGCCGACAACGCACTAATAGGTGTTGTTTCAAATATATGGAAACTATCGAAAGAACAAATCTCACAAAAGATTCATTTTCTTCCAATAGATAGTGTTGGTGATAGTTCTCTGGAGAAAAATGCGTAACTTTGCAAGTGAAACAATATATGGCAAACGGAATTGTAGACACAAGAGTAATAGAACAAGTCAGCGATAGGCTGTATAAGGGTGTCATAGACATTATCGATCATGCACGGCAAGAGGTTGTCGTATATGTGAACAAGCATTCTGATATGATGTTTTGGCATATAGGTCGCTACATCAATGAGGACATGGGTTATAGACAATACTCTGCCTACGGTAACAAGATTCTTGCGACACTGTCGCAAAGATTGACTGCTCGCTATGGTAAAGGCTATACCTATTCTGCCGTAACAAGAATGATGAAGGTTGCTCGCTATTATAACGACGAAGAAATGTTTGCGACGCTGTCGCAAACATTAACGTGGAGTCATTTTTTGGAGCTTGTAACTATCGAGGATGCTACCAAGCGATTGTTCTATCAACAAATGGGTATCGCAGAACATTGGAGTGTTAGAGATTTACGGGATAAGCAGGATGAGATGTTGTATGAACGTTCATTCATCGCTGTTAAGCCTGAAGACGAAATTGTCAAGACACTTGAGAAGGTAACACCTGCTTACATGGAGCCTGATGTCGTACTTCGCAATTCGTATGTACTTGATTTCTTGGGTTTGAGCGGTTATTATTCCGAGGAAGAGCTGGAAGATGCCATCGCAAGGCAGTTGGAAGCGTTCATTCTAGAGTTAGGCCAAGGCTTCGCTTTCTTAGAACGTCAAAAGCGTTTTACCATCGACGGTACTGACTATAAACTGGATTTGCTGTTCTATCATCGCAAACTGAAATGTTTAGTTGCTATCGACCTTAAACTAGGGAAATTCAAGCCTCAATATAAGGGCCAGATGGAATTGTACCTCAAATATATGCAGAAATACGATATGCAGCCAGACGAGAATCCTCCTATTGGCCTTTTGTTGTGTAGCGAAGGTAATACTGAGCATATCGAGCTGATGATGTTGGATGAAGAACGCATAAAGGTTGCACAATATCTTACCTGTCTGCCTGACAAGCAATGGTTCATCGATAAACTTAATCGTTCGATACTCATTGCTAGGGAATATAGTGAAAAACAATAGCAATACGTTTGGAGAATTCAATAGTAATGAGGACTACTAATCTTATAACCTTCGGTGCACTATGCCTGTTAACCATGTTGACGGGATGCAAAGGCACGCTACAAAAGACAGTGTCTGAGGATGCGGCAGAGGAAGAAGAAGTCCAGACAACATTCTGGTTGAATGAGGAACAGCAGAACATAATACGCAATGGCAATGACTTCTCCATCAAACTTTTCAGGAAGATTGCAGAGGAGGAAGGAAAAAAGAATGTCTTTGTCTCAACCATTGGAATGTACTATTCGCTGAACATCATCAATAATGGTGCGTCAGGTCGCACCCGACAGGAGATATGTGATGCCCTGAACATAGACACAACAGACATCGACCGTGTCAACAAAATCTGCCGAATACTGATGAAAGGTCAGGAGAGAATCACGGAGAACAAAGAAGATGGTCCCTCGTCATATATGCGCACTGCCACTATATTCCAGGCAGGAAAGCATGTTGACATAGACAAGTCGTTCCAGAAAGTTCTGGAAGATGACTATTCTGCCGGCATCATCAAGGGAGATGTCGATGCTGACTGTCAACGCAAGATAGACGAGTGGTGCGCCAAGCATACAGATGGATTGCTCAGTAGTTTCCCCCTCACACAGCGAGACGACAGGTCGGCTAACTTGCTGGTGGCAAACTTCTTCAATGGGCGATGGGCTCAGGAGTTTTATAAAGAGGACACGAAGGCGGAACCTTTCCATGGTGGGACAAGTGCCAAGGTAAGCATGATGAACATGACGGAAAGGGAGGAATTCTTTTCTTATGCGGAACTTAATGACTTCTCACTACTTAGAATACCCTATGCGGGCAGTTATCGTCTCTACGTCATTCTTCCCAAGAAGGTCGATGGACTAAAAGCGTTGCTTCAGTCACTCGACGGGGAGAAACTTAGGACTGCCATAGGTCAGTTAAAGTCCTATGACTTTGTCTATGTCAAGATACCCAAGTTCGAGGTTGATTATTCTTTCAATGCGAACGATTATCTTTCATCATTGGGAGTCGGCAGGATGTTCAGTGACTCCGCTGAGTTGAATAGGATTCAGTCAGAAGCGATGGTGATTAAGGATATCATACAAAAGACCAGAGTCATTCTTGACGAAGATGGAACGAGAGCAGGTGCCTTAACGTCAAGTTCATTTGCCACTTTGAGTGAGACGATGAATCCTACAAAGGCATACTTCTATGCAGACCATCCCTTTGCCTATATCATCGAAGACCCCTATGGGAGTTATTGTTTCATGGGAACATTCTGGGGCGGAGGCAATGTTTCAGGAGAGTAAAGCATATTGAGTTATGGAAAGAAAGGCAATACTTTACGCGTTTCTCAAATACACTTACCGCGCGATAGAGATTCTGCTGTTACTCTCTATTGTCGGCTGCATTGCCTTTATAGGGCTGAACAGTCATGATAGTGCGGAAATGATTACATTGCTGACGGCTGTCTTCGTACTCCTTATGTGGCTAACTCAGTGGTGGTGGCTTATTACCATTCCGATAATCATTATTGTCGTGGCTTCCTTTATTCGTTGTTTAATCCCTCCTATGTCTCTGTACAAGAAGGTTGTCCTTTCGCTTCATATACTGATTGTAGTCCTGTTATTCTTGTTCTATATCATCCTTCCCAAGCCTGTCCCATGCGATGCAGCCACGATGGAGAAGCATTACAAGGAGCATCAGGCCGATATGTATGACCTGGTCAATTACGTGAACATCGCCTTGGACGACAGTTGCTCGATAAAACTCGAATATAAGTATGATGAGGTCCGGGTATTCAATATAGAAAACAAGCGCGAGTACAAGAAATGCAAAGACATCGAGAATCAACAGGAACTCGAGACCGCTCTTAACATAGTGGGATTGTCGATGCAGGAGTTGAACATGATTAAGGAGAAGATGCACAAGGCAGGCATTATCGGAATCAACATAAGCAATAATCCTTGCTGGAATAAAGGCAGGAGCGTATTGCAGTTCAGATGGTCTGGAGGCAACTTATATCAGTATTATCTGTATGATTATCCTATAACGGAAGAAGACAAGCATAATCTTTTTTATCCGTATATCCTTTATAATGACAGCGTAGTGTTTGAGGTCCAAGACGATCTCTCCGGGCGAGGCTTCCCTGATAAGGATAAATACAATTCACAGCATAATACAACAATTAATTAACCTTTAAGACTTAGAATGATGATGAAAAGACTATAATGATTCTAGGTTTAAAAGTTTTTGTTTTTGCGGTTTTTACAAAAAAAAGAGTGTGCTGACACAGTTGCCAACACACTCTTTTTTAAGATAAACGGAAAATCATTTTACCATGATCTTTCGAGTAGTTCCGTCCTTCATCTTAATGATGTTGAGTCCCTTTGTAGGTCTTTCCATCCGAACTCCGTCTGGAGTGTAGAAAGATTCGATCTCGCTGTCAGTATTCGTGGCTCTGATGCCTGTTGCTTCAGAATCATATTCTTCGATAATAAAGTTTACTTTGGCGGAACTGCCTAACTTTGGTGTAACTTTAATATACCACCGATATGACTTCATGGTTGAATTAGCCAGACAGGGGTTTAGAGTTCCATTTTTAGTCATCCAGTAAACTTCTCCGTTAGTTGTCGGGGTGTATTGATTATAGCATCCGTAGAAGTCATATTCGTTTGCCCTTGTTTCAAGATGAAGTCTGGATCCTGTCGCAGGTGCTTTCAGTTCAACGTTTTCTAGATAGAAGGTGTAACCGTTAGGATAAGCAACGAGGGGCTTAATGAGATAAGGATTGTTTGCCTTTAATTTATTTCCTGTCTTCATCTTAACTATGTAGACATACATTGCATTTTCATCGGTTACTTCTCCACCGATTTCTGCAGAAGCGGCAATCATGTTGATGTCATAGAATGTGAAGTTTTCAGCATCGTTCTCCGTAATCGTATAGTCGAATGGCACAAACCATGCTTTTAGTCCTCCATTGTTGAACTTGCGGGTATAGGTAACGCTTTCAACGGTTGTATTCTCAGTATATGTATAAGGTTCACCGTCTATTAGTTCCACAGTCTCGACGATTTCGCTGGCACTAAGTTCCTTGAACTTGGTGTCGAGATAGACAAAGCGTTCGGTGAGATAATCCTTGAGGGCTTGAACGGTGGATGAATATTCACCGTCGAGTGTCCATCCGGCTCCGCCCTCATCGGTGGATTTGTAATTATCGGCCACTGTTTCTGCAATCTCGGCGGCAAGGACATCAATCTTAGCTGTTAATAGGGCTTGCAGGTCCATGGTCTTTGAATCGCCGTAGATAGTATTCCATTTTGCAATCACGGCATCTTTGAACCATTGTTCTTGCCACAGAGCCTCAATCTTTGTGCGCATAACTCCGTAGCCGGCGTGAGTGAAGATCATGCCATTGTAGGAACTGGCGGTGTTGAGGTCGGACATATCGACCGGATGTTGGGCATTGTTGTTATACGCTCTGTCGTTACTCCATAGCGGACCGAAGAAGAGTTTCCCGTCGGCATTGTCTTTATAGACGTAGATGTCTGACAGTTGCTTGTAACCGCCGAGGATTTCACTGGCAATGTACCAGTTGATGAATGATGTCTGGTCAACATTGTTCTCAATATCGGCCCAGAAAGATGTAAAGTAGTCTCCGACAGCAGTTTGCAGTGCGGTCTTTTCGTCTGCGCTGAGGTCGTCTTTGTCGGGATTCTTAATGATTATATTGGGAGTAGTGTCGTCGCCCGCAACATAGAGGTCGTTTGCTCCAACTTCATCATCCCATGCTAACTCTAATAGCCAGTCGGTGTCTTTGTTGCTTACGAGTATACGTCCGCTTTCGACCTTGACACGGTCGGTAATCTGGTAGGTGCCCCGATAAATACCATTTACCACAAGGTCGGCATACTGGCATCCTGGGGTGAAACCGAATCCTAATTGGTCGCCGAGTTCTTCGGTAAGTCCGTTGCGCAGCATCGACGGGTCGTCGTCGTTGGATTCGAGCACCCACTGTTTGTAAGATCCTGACTTGCTTCCTAACAAAGCTCGTTTTTTATCAAACTTCAGTCGGTAGGATGTCTTGACGTCACTTCCGTCGCCTACGTATTTCACTTCCAGACCAGTGTTATCCAGTGTGAAGCTGCCGCCAATCATATTGTTTTCGTCAAACACCTCGATGGCTGCTGTTCCCCATGCGTCGGCATCAATAGCAGCATCGGAATCGATGTAAATTGTGGGCACGTCGTTCATCTGGATGCGCTGTGCCTGTCCTTCGGGCACGAAACTGATGGTGGGATTGGCGGCACCATTGGCTTTATTGATGTAGGCGTTGATTCCGTAAACTGGTCCTGTTGTATTCCAAGACTCAACCTTTTGAGGAAGGGTGAATGATGCGGCATCGCCACCAATGAGGAGGACGGAGCCATCCACGTTGAGTGAGTTAAGATACAAGTTGGCGCTGAAGGTGTAGTCGCCGAATGTCACACTTTCACCGTATGCCTTATGATTGTTGTCCCAGTTTGAACAATAAGCCAAAAGTACATGGCTGAGGATAGGACTTGCATCTACTGCCTTCGATGGCTTTATCAGATAAGGCATGCCTGGACAGATGGCATTGTCGGCAGGTGTGGCAAAATAAAGCGTGGTGCCGTTGGAGTAGATGCCTGCCAGTTCCTTCAGTTCGTATTGATCTCCGAAAACGCTCTTCAGCGTCTCCTCGTTAACAGAGACTGGCAACGAGATAGCGTTCCATTGATCTTTCTCGAAGGTCTTGTTTGTCAGTGTCACGTTATAGTATTTGTCCAGTAAATCAGCCGTTATCCCATTGTCGCTTTGACTCTTTGTTGCATCTATTGTCAATCCTTCTGCCTGAACCGCATTTGCCGCTTCGGCAAGGATTGTGAGTTGCTCCTGAACGTAGTCGATGCGGTCGCTCAGCCATTCTTTAAGTTGATCGACGTATGCCTGATGGTTGGCAAGATTGTTTACATACCCGAAGGCACCTGGTTGTTGCGGGTATCCCCATCTCTCAAAATTCAGTTCTGCAGATTGGGCTACGACTTCGGCCATCTCGTCGATTTTTGCGAGCAAAGTGGCTTTTATTCCTCCGCTAACAAGATTATCCATGGTCTCCTTTGCGTGGGTAATGAAATCCAAGTCAGAGGTAAGTTTTTGGAAATAGGGTTGTATCCACGAAGCCTGTTGCAGGTTGGCCACCAGTTTTCCATCTGGATCAGCCATCGAATTCCAGTTTCCAAAAGCCAAATCCTTGTCCCACAGAGGACCCCAGCAGAGTTTGCCGTCGGCTTCACGGTAAGCCTTTACGCTCATCAGTCCGTCATAGTCGCCTGTGAGTTCGGTTGCAATCCAGAATTTTATGAGTGTTTCTTCGTCGTTATAGGCACGCCAACCTGTTGTGGGGTTGGTATAACCAGTGCCGAAACCTTTCTTCCAACTGTTGAGGAACCAGTCTTTTATGGGATTAAGGACAGCATTTCGCTGCTCTGCGTCTGTCTCGTCAGCAGGTTCTGGGTTGTTGACATTCATAATTATTCCATTTTCAGCTATACACATGGGATAATCGCACATGTCGTTTCTACCCTGGAATTCAATGTACCAGCCTGTATCCTCGTTGACATTGATGCGGTCGGCATCCACTTCACAATGGTCGGAAATCTGATAAGTGCCCCGATATTCGTTGTTGATGACCAGGTCAACGAATTTGTAACCAGGGCAGAAGGGCATGCCTACAGCCTTTCCAATATGATAGGTCAGTGCATTGCGGAGCATGGAATTGTCGTTTAAGTTGGCTAATAGAGTCCAGTTGCGCTTGGAATAACCGTAGCCGAGGAGGTCGTGTTTATGCGCCTTGCCGTCGGTTGAGGTCTTCTTGCTGGCAAATTTCAGACGATAGGCCCGTTTTCCCGTAGGTGTAGAAGCCAAAGCCGTGGAGTTTCCTCTGACCTTGATTTCTAGATTGGTGTTCCCGTTTTCATCGATGGCATCTTCGGTGAACGACTCAAGATAGTGGGGACTTGAGGTGTCGGAGGTAGCCACAACCTGGATTTTTGCAGGGCGGTATGGGGCTTCTTCGGCTGTTGTGCTGTTGCCAAGTATCTTGTACAGATACTCTCCAAGTGTTTGATTGCCAATGCCTGGCAGGTCGATATAGACGGTAGGTGCATCGGTTATCTGCATTCGTGCAGCAATTTTCCCAGCCAAGGTGGTTGGTCCGGGATCATCACCTCCACCGCCTCCTGTGCTTACACCATCGAAGGAAAGTGCGGGCGTGGTAGTGTCAAGAGTAGGATGATAGAACCATGCAAAAGTGCCATAGTAATCGGAATTATCATTGTCGCCTGACCTAAAAGTTACAGGCCATCCACGCCAATTGCCTAATCCTGTTCCATCACTAAGAAATGAAAAGGCCGTAACTGGTTGGCCTTGGCCGTTAACAATTTGCCAACTATATACTTTGAAATATGATCCCCAGAATTGTAAATTGTTGCTGAGGGTAACCTTGATGTAGTTGGTAGAAATACTCGAAGCAAACGTCACACCGCTAAATGTCGGGTTTTCAACCGTTTGTTTAATACGAATGGCGTATGGCTTGTCAGCAACGATGGCTGTTGCGGCTTTCATCTTAATCGTTGTACCGTCGAAGGAATCGAACTCTTGCAAGTCCCAATTGCCTTCGCCAAAAGTGGTGTTAAGGATTTCTGTCGAGGCTGTGAACGGAAAGATTGCTCCGTCCCACTCGTAAGCCGTGAAAGTTCTGTTTTTCAATGTTACGTTACATGTCTGGTTGCAATAGCCGGTATATGCACTCGCATCGGTTGACGTTACGTCAAACTCAACATCTGTTGCTCCCCATGCGCCACTGCACACCAATAAAGAAAGGACCGTGAAGGCCATGCAAAATAGTTTTCTCATATTTATATAAATTTTAAGGTTGTAGCTTTGATGTAAACTCGAATACAAAAGTACGAAATATAATTGAATTCCGCAAATGTTTACGTGGTTTTTCTTCATACCATTCCTCTTATTTCCTTTTTTCATGAATTCTTTAAAAAACGGAGAACCCGATGTTCTACTTTATTTCATTTAGGACAAGCTGGTGTTTTATGTGTCAGAGATTATCATTCTGATTTTCATTAAATAAATACAATTCACAGCATAATAAATAGGTAGTTTCAGATTTTTTTGTATATTTGCCATCAAATAACAAACGATAAACCTATAGACGAAGGTACCTACGTTTTATTAACCATTAAAACATAGAATGATGATGAAAAGACTATATATGATTCTTGCGATGCTTGTAATTGTCGCAACAGTCAATGCCACGAGGATTTACCGTGGCAACAGCACATACGTGGGCAACGTGGTTTACACATGGGACGGCAAACACCTCTATCAGGGCAACAGCACCTACGTGGGAAATATCCTCTACACATGGGACGGCAAGCACCTCTATCAGGGTAACACCACCTATGTGGGCAGTATCCTCTACACATGGGACGGGAAGTGCATCTATCAGGGCAATACCACATATGTTGGCAACGTCCTCTACACATGGGACGGCAAGAACTTGTTCAGTGGCAACAGCACTTACGTGGGCAACATCCTCTGCACATGGGACGGCAAGCACCTCTATCATGGCAATACCACCTACGTGGGCAACATCACCTATACTACCGACGGCCCCATACCACCTGTAATAATGTCCCTGCTATTGTAGGAGACAATGGTTGTTGCCCATAACGGCTCTTTGTCTCCAAACAATTAAAGCAATCCTGGCAGGATTGCATAGCAAACCTGCCAGGATTGGTGTGCAAAATCGCCGAAATTGCAATGCCAGATGATATCATTCGTTGTGACAGATATAAAAAAACGGTATCTATTACGCACTTATCATAAAAATGATTATCTTTGCAACAAAAATACTGATGGTTATGAAAAAGATTATAGTATTATTGTTTTTGCTCTGCGGGTTTATGCAGGCGTCAGCGCAAACATGGACAGACGACAACGGATTTACATGGTCCTTTTCTGTCAACGGAACGGAGGCAACGGATATCAAGTTTCTTGGGGGGCCTGATTCCCAGAAGATTTATCTCTTCGGTGGTCCTGATAATGAAACACCTGCTGTCCTCGGTCCCGCTGACGCAGCAGCAGGTCGTTTCAGCGATTATGAAGGTTTATATTTCCCATTTATCCCTGATGATGTTTACTTCGGTAATAAGACACTCGTCTTTGATATCATTGCAGCAGAGGAAGGACAGTTCATCTGGGGTACAGGCGTTGGTTGTACTTGCCGCGTCATGAACGGTTGGTGGAGTTCTATTTATGCAGACGACGTGCCGCTTTCAGTGGGTTTGTGGGAGCTTCCTATCACCGAAGCTATGGCAACTGAGTGTGCCCGGGGTGGTCAAGGAAAAGACTTGGACATCCTCATGACCCGTGGTTCCATAACTGTTAAGTCTGTATACTATGAGTCCAGTGAAGTGTCTGGCGCAGTGGTAATCCCTGAGAAAGTGTATGTCGGTTCAACGGAACTGACTGTGACGAGCATTGGCAATAATGCGTTCTATGGCTGCTCTGGCATTACGAGTGTGACCATCCCAGAGACTGTGACGAGCATCGGCGATAAAGCATTTCTTGGCTGCTCTGGCCTGACGGGCATTACCTTCCCGTCGAGTGTGACGAGCATCGGCGATAATACGTTCAGGAACTGCACCGGCCTGACGAGCGTGACCATCCCGTCGAGCGTGGAGAGCATCGGTAGCTATGCGTTCAATGGTTGCTCCGGCCTGACGAGTGTGACCATCGAAGAGGGCGTGTCAAGCATCGGCGAACGGGCGTTCTTATGGTGCACTGGCCTGACGAGCGTGACCATCCCGTCGAGCGTGACGAACATTGGCTATATTGCGTTCCACGGCTGTACCGGTCTGACGAGCATTACCGTTGCGAGCGGTAATACGTCTTATGACTCAAGAAACAATTGTAATGCAATTATTGAAACAGCGACGAACAAATTGATTAAAGGGTGCGAAAACACTGTTATCCCCTCGGATGTGAAGAGCATCGGCGATTATTCGTTCTATGAATGCACTGGCCTGACGAACGTGACCATCCCGTCGAGCGTGACGAGCATCGGCAGTTATGCTTTCTATAGATGCACTGGCCTGACGAGCCTGACCTTCCCATCGAGCTTGAGGCGCATCGACAGTTATGCGTTCTGTGGTTGCTCCGGCCTGACGAATGTGACCTTCGGCGAGGGTTTGACGACCATCGGCGAATGTGCGTTCGTTGGTTGTACCGGCCTGACGAGCATGAACATCGGCGAGGGTGTGACGACAATCGGTAATTATGCGTTCGCTGTCTGCTATGGCCTGACGGACGTGACTATCCCTTCAAGCGTGACGAGCATCGGCGAGTGTGTGTTCAATGGCTGCGAGAATATTCAAGACATTTACTGTCTTGCCGTATCGTGTCCTTTCGTTTATGACAACACATTCTACTCTTATAGTTCGACCCTGCATGTGCCAGAGGTTTCTCTCCAGCAGTACAGGGACCATTCGGTATGGGGCTTGTTCCTCGAGATTGTTCCGATAGATGAGTCAAATGCGATAAACGAGATTGGCATAGAGGGCATAGCATCAAGAATAGAAGCCATTTATGACAGGAACGGCCAACGCCAGCCGGCATTGCGACGTGGCATCAACATCATCATGATGAGTGACGGCACGATTAAGAAAGTTCTGGTGAAATAAAGGATAAAAAGTCTTTTTTTTGCGTGGTTATGAAAAAGATTATAGTATTATTGTTCTTGCTGACTTCTGTCGGTATGGTGTCTGCGCAAACGATAGAAGAGTTGCGTGACTCGATGGCTGCGGGCAATCTGAACATGCAAGTAGAGTTGGCCTTGAGATATATTGAAGGCGACGGTGTGGAGCAGGACTGCCAGGAGGGACTGCGTCTCATCAGAGATGCGGTAGACAAAGGCAACCGTTACGGAGAGTTACGTTTAGGACTCTGCTATGATTATGGCATCTGTGTAGAAAGGAATCAGGAGACTGCTTTTCAATGGTATTTAAAATCTGCCGAGAAAGGTAATATACTGGCCCTTTTTTTTGTGGGGCAAGCATACCAATATGGCGAAGGTGTTGAGCAGAACATACAAGAGGCTTATAGGTATTATCAGAAGTCTGCCGACGGGGGCTATCCGCGAGCAATGGCCAAAATGGGCGATTGTTACTTATATGGGAAGGGTGTTGAGCAGGACTTGGGAAAGGCGTTTGAATTAACGAAACAAGCCGCTGACGATGATGAAGAGTATGCTTTATTCAGTCTTGCGAGATACTATTTTAATGGTTGGGGCACAAAGGTGGATAAGAGTGAGGCCCTGCGGATTATGAACCAGGTTAGGGAAACAGCAGACGAGGAAAGTCCCTATAAAGAGAAGGCCGACTATCTCGCTGCCATTATCGAGAGAGGCGACACGATGAGAACGTATGAGCTCCAGTTCCGATATATTCCAAGCATTCTCCAGTCGTATCAGCATGGTGATTTGGAGTATGACGAATTGCTCGACATCAGGAAATGGGAAATAGACCTGCGCTCTATCTTCGTAAGCCATTTCGAATGGGACTGGAAGGCGGTATCTGCCACTGTTCATGAGTATGATTCCGCGACAGTCATCCTTTATCACATGCCCGAGCCGGAGCGTATGCCACTATGCCGATATGCGGCGGCAGTTATCGACAAGAACCGTCGCTTCGGTCGTTACTATACACTTGAGAGAAGCATTAACTTCTCTGACGATGAAGAAACTCTATGGATGATGGGCGGTGAGGAAGGAACGTCGCATTTTAATTATGGACCATTAAAAGGGAAGCCCACCGAGGAGAACTTCCTGAAGAGAGTGCTTGAACTTTGGGACGGGCACAAAGATGTTCGCTTTGAAACCAAAGAAAACACTTTGACTATCTCGGAGGAGTGAGGGGTGAAGAGTGAGGAGTTCTTGCCTTGCAAGCGTTCCGTTGGGCCGAGCGAGGAATTAGGAGTTAGAAGTTCTTGCTTTTCTTTGTTTTTTTCGACGGAAAGATGTATATTTGCAAACGGAAACAATATCGAAAAACTATGGAAAAGAAAAAGCACAACATCGGCAATGTGTGGTCATTGGCCGCATTGCTGTTTATTGCCTTGATGGCAGTGATTTCATTAGAGGGATGTCTGGGCAAGAGTACTCCCAAGGAACCCATGCCTATGGCTACCGACACCCTTGCAGCAGAGGAGAGCGTGCCAGATGATGCCGGTCAGGCGCAGAGTGCCGGTCACGCACAGTATGACGGCCTGTCGCTCAATATGTCTATCGATGACTTCAGGAAGGCTCTGGAGGATAAGGGTTATGCCTTAGGAGAGAAGGACCCCGCGCACAAGATGATTAAGATGTACAATCAGATGGAAGCGCTGTGGGTTTATTACGACAGTAAGACTAACAAGGTGTGGATGGTGGTAAACATCGACTTGCACTACGAGGATATGGAACTGGGCAGGGACGGCGAGAGAAGGATCTACGAGATTCTCATCCCCGAGTATGAGAAGAAGTATAACTCGAAGCGTTCAGGCTTCTGCGAGGGAGTGGACTGCGTCGATATCCCCGGCGGTACCATCATCTTTGCTTATGACAAGGAATGCGGTGCGCTGATAATGACGGTGGATGAGATAAACTCCAACAATTACGATAACTTTGAGGATTCCACATACGGGATAAGTCCATATGGGTTGGAGGACTAACGGCCCACCCCTAACCCCTCCCGAAGGGAAGGGGACTTTCTGAAGTAGGAGTTTTGAGGTATGAATTTTGAAGTAGTTTTCTTATCTCTTAATTCCTAATTCCTAATTCGTAACTCCTAACTCGTAACTCCTCTTACCTCCCGTTCTTTTCACTCCAAAATAGAAAAAAACATAAAAGTTGATACTAAATTTCGTATATTTCTTTGGTAATTAAAAAGAAATGAGTAATTTTGCACCCTCAAATGAGCAAATCGCACCGAATAATAACAAAAATAAATAGATAAGAAAGATGAAAAGAACATTTCAGCCTCACAACAGGAGAAGAGTGAACAAGCACGGCTTCCGCGAGCGCATGGCAACAAAGAACGGCCGTCGCGTACTGGCTTCTCGTCGTGCTAAGGGCCGCAAGAAGCTCTCAGTATCTGACGAACATCACGGAAAATAAGCCGTTCGGGCTTTTTATGAAAGTTAAAAACAGGGAGATGCATGCATTTTATTGCTGCTTCTCCTTGTTTTTTCTTGTTTTGTTTGCATCTTTCATCTATTTATGTTACCTTTGCCCTTGAAATAAAATCACAATGACAGTATCTAAATTTTTTAAGAAGATATTCAGTTTTTACCTCTGGGGTAATATATTTGCCATGATTGCCGTGCTGGCACTTTTTGCCATCGGTGTGCGCTATGGCCTCGACCTCTACACTCATCACGGCGAGAAGATTGTTATCCCCGATGTATTGCATAAGTCTTTTGCCGACGCGGAGAACATTCTTGACAAGGCGGGACTGAAGGTGGTTGTCAATGATACTGGCTATGTCAAGAGCCTTCCGCCCGACTGTATCCTTGAGCAGACACCCGCAGCGGGAAAGATAGTGAAGTCGGGTCACGTGGTGTATCTCGTCATCAACTCCGACACCCCGATGCTCACCATTCCCGATGTCATCGACAACAGTTCTTACCGTACGGCACGTGCAAAACTCATATCGATGGGATTCAAGGTGGGCGAGCCGATGTATGTGAACGGTGAGCGCGACTGGGTTTATGGTATATTGTGCAACGGCAAGAGCGTCGTAAGCGGCCAGAAAGTGTCTGTCGAGGACATTCTCATCATACAGGTGGGCAACGGTATGCGCGATTCCAGCGACTCTGTGTATGTTGACGACTCGTACTATTATTATGAATACGAGGACGTGAGAGACTCCTCAGTCATTAACAACGGAGAAGTGAATCAGGACGTTGGCACCGAGGCCCCGGAGCCTGATGCACCGGCACCGTCGGGCGATGTTGACCAGTTCCAAGAGATTAGCGTTCCCGATGTATAAGGATATTGAAGAGTCCATGGGCGACGGCGCGATGCTTGTTCCTGATTCTGCCGACGTTCAAGACCTGCTCGACGATGAGCAGGAATCATTCGACGAGGAACAGGACAGCAGACTTTATGAGCATTTCCGTCTTGTGGCCGATGCGGGGCAGGTGCCAGTGAGGGTTGACAAGTTCCTCACCGAGCGCATGCAGCATCAGAGCCGCAACCGCATACAAAAGGCTGCCGAGGCGGGTTTCATACACGTCAACGACCGTCCCGTGAAGAGCAACTACAAGGTTCGTCCCGGTGATGTTGTCACGCTGATGCTCAACCGCCCCCGGTATGACGACACCATAGAGCCGGAGGACATCCCGCTCGACGTTGTTTATGAAGACGACAGCCTGATGGTGATAAACAAGCCCGCAGGCATGGTCGTTCACCCGGGATGCGGCAACTATCACGGTACGCTGGTGAATGCCGTGGCATGGCATCTGCGCAACCTCCCTTCCTACGACCCCAACGACCCCGAGGTGGGACTGGTGCATCGCATAGACAAGGATACTAGCGGACTGCTCGTGGTGGCAAAGACACCGGAGGCGAAGAGTCGTCTCGGAGTGCAGTTTTTCAATAAGACCACTCATCGCTCATACAATGCACTAGTGTGGGGAAACTTCGTTGAGGACGAGGGAACGATAGAGGGCAACATCGGGCGTGACGTGCGTGACCGCCTACGCATGGATGTCTTCCCAACAGACTCGGGCATAGGGAAATCTGCCGTAACCCACTATAGGGTGATGGAGCGCTATGGATACACCACGCTCGTGGAATGCATACTCGAGACAGGGCGCACACATCAGATACGTGCCCACATGAAACACATAGGACACCCGCTGTTCGGCGATGAGCGATATGGAGGTTGTGAGATACTCAGGGGCGAGCGTACGGCATCCTACAAGGCATACATACGCAACTGCTTCGCCCTCTGTCAGCGACAGGCCCTGCACGCGCGCACCCTTGGCTTCGTGCATCCCGTGACCGGCAAGCAGATGGATTTCACCAGTCCGTTGCCGCAGGACATGCAGCAACTAATAGAGAAATGGAGAGCCAGACTGTCTAATCAGACTTGAGAAATCATAAACTAAAGAACTTATAAATCATAAATAAAGATAATGAAAAACCTTAAGAGAAACATCGCCATCGTATGTGGCGGAGACTCGTCAGAGCACGACGTTTCAATGCGCTCTGCACAAGGACTTTATTCTTTTTTCGACAAAGAGCGTTACAATGTGTGGATTGTTGAGATGAGAGGACTCGACTGGTATGTCGACCTTCACGACGGCACACGCGCACCCATCGACCGTAACGACTTCTCATTCAAGGATAACGGCAAGTTAGTGATGTTCGACTACGCATATATCACCATACACGGAACTCCCGGTGAGAACGGAATACTGCAGGGCTATTTCGAACTGATACACCTTCCATACTCCACGAGCGGAGTGCTTGTAGAGGCTATGACCTTCGACAAGTTCGTGCTTAACCAGTACCTTCGCAGTTATGGCGTGAAAGTGGCAGAGTCGATGCTCATACGCAAGGGCTATGAGGAACTTGTGACCGACGACGAAATAGACGAGAAAATAGGCATGCCGTGCTTCGTGAAGCCTGCTGCCGACGGCTCTTCCTTCGGCGTCTCAAAGGTGAAGAACAAGGACCAGTTGGCTCCTGCCATCCGCAAGGCACTGATGGAGAGCGACGACGTGATGGTGGAGAGTCTGCTCGAAGGCACCGAGATAACCGTGGGATGCTACAAGACACGCGAGAAGACCGTCATATTCCCCGCTACGGAAGTGGTCACCAAGAACGAGTTCTTCGACTACGACGCCAAGTATAACGGACAGGTGCAGGAGATAACCCCGGCACGTATCCCTGAGGAGACGGCAAAGCGCGCGGCACAACTAACGAGCCATATCTATGATATCCTCCACTGCAACGGCATCATACGCATCGACTATATCATCAGCAAGGACCAGGATATCTCGATGCTCGAGGTGAACACCACTCCGGGAATGACCGTCACGAGTTTCATCCCGCAGCAGGTGAGGGCAGCAGGACTCAACATCACCGACGTGCTCACGGACATTGTGGAGAACCAGTTCAAGTAACAGCATATTTCAATCACCCACCATTCCAACATCTAACGCCGCTAAGACTATGAAACTATCTGATTTTGACGCCATCCGGCCTTTTGAACCGGAGGAACTGCCGGCAGCATACGACCGGCTGGTAGCCAATCCGCAGTTCAAGACAGTTGTGGGAATGCTATACCCGCAAGTGCCTTTCGAGATGCTGGAGAAGAAGATGAGGGCATGCAAGACAAGCCTTGAGTTCCAACTGGCTTTCTGTTACGACTTCCTCGAGATGCTCCTGGCAAAGGCCTCTCTTGGCATCGACATCGATACCAAGGCCGTTGACGTGAACCGACGCTTCACCTTCATCAGCAACCACCGTGACATAGTGCTCGACTCGGCATTGCTCGACAAACTGCTCGTGGATGCCGGCTTCAAGACCACCTGCGAGATAGCCATCGGCGACAACCTGCTTACGCTGCCGTGGGTGAAGGACCTTGTGCGCATCAATAAGTCGTTCATAGTGGAGCGTTCGCTGTCACCCCGCGAGATGCTGCTTGCGAGCAAGCGTCTCTCCGAGTACATGCACTTCGTAATCCAGGAGAAGAACGACAACGTATGGATAGCCCAGCGAGAGGGTAGGGCGAAGGACAGCGACGACCGCACGCAGCCTTCAATACTGAAGATGATGGCGATGGGCGGCACGGGAACGCCGGTGGAGCGGCTCATGCAACTGCATATCGTGCCACTGTCTATAAGTTATGAACTGGACCCCTGCGACTTCCTCAAGGCGCGTGAGTTCCAACTGCGTCGCGACAATCCCGAATGGAAGAAGGGAAAGGACGACGACGTGGTGAGCATGAGCACCGGAATAATGGGTTTCAAGGGACACATCCACTATCATTGCGCACCGTGCATCGACGAGTACCTGCAGCAGTTGCCAGCCGACACTCCGAAGACCGAGTTCTTCGACATTGTGGCAGCGCACATCGACAGCGAGATACACCGCAACTACCGCCTGTATCCTTCTAACTATATCGCCGCCGACATGCTTGGCGATGGCAATAACACATTCGCGGAGCAGGGTAAATACACCGCTGCCGACCGTCAGCAGTTCGAGGCATACCTGCAGGGACAGTTAGAGAAGATTGACCTCCCTGACAAGGACATCCCGTTCCTCATGGAACGCATGCTTACGATGTATGCCAATCCGCTGCGCAACCATCTTAAGTAAAGCCTACCCCCAGCCCCTCCCAAAGGGAAGGGAGAAAGTTCAAAGTCCAATGCTCAAAGTTAAAAGTATACTTGCAATTCTCCTTCTTGCCGCCTGCACCACCGAGACATATGACAGTGGTGACGGCAAGTACAGCATGATGCGTGCCGACTTCGTGGAGACCCGCACCGATGCCTCGGGGGAGTTGTACTGTGCCGTTACCGATGATGCCGACTCGCTGGTGCTCTCTCCAAAGCGCACGGCGAAATGGGCAGCAACGCCCGACTCGCTTTATCGTGCATTGCTCTACTATAACGTTCCGGCATCGGGCATTGAGGTGAAGGCCATCTCGCTGACCAGCATTCCCGCTCCACGGGTGCGTCCCAAGGACGAGGTGAAGGAGATAACGACCGACCCCGTGGTGTTCAACAGTGCGTGGATGAGTCGTGAGGGACGGTACATTAACCTCGGACTGTCGTTGAAGACGGGACAGGCAGAGGGTGTTGACGAGAAGCAGACAGTGGGACTGATGTGCGACGAGGTGACTACCGATGCCGAAGGACACAAGCACTACATGCTTACCCTGCTGCATGAGCAGAACGGAGTGCCGCAGTATTACAGCGCCGAACTCTTCGTGAGCATCGCCTCATACCGTCTTCCTGAGAAACCGGTCAAGGGCGACGAACTGACAATAAAAATCAACACATATAACGGAACGATAGAGAAGTCATTCCAGTATTAGTTTTCACACACCGTAAACGTTGCGGAGAACAAACCACAACAGCGTGAAAACAAGAAACGCGGCAAGCAGATATTTATTGGTTACTATCTCGCTGAAGCGACTGCCCTGTTTGCCGAAAAGCATGGCTGCGACAACAAATGCTATATATATGATAGCAACGGGAATCCACATGTTGAGGTGGAAGGCGGCAAGCACGTCGCCGTGGAGCAAGGCATGCAAGGCACGCTGGGAGCCGCAGCCAGGACATTTCCACCCCGTAAGGACATAGAAGCCACACTTGGGGAACACCACCTCGGTGTTGGGGTCGAACATGAAATAGACGGCAGCGAGTGCAAGAAGCACCGCTGCCGTCAGTATAATCTTATGTTTCCTATGCAGACGCATCAGAATCCTATTGATACTGGCTTGAGAATGCGGCAAGACCACCCAGGAATACGATATAAAGGATGAGGCCTATCACGCCGAGTATAATGAATATGACGTCCGTCCAGATTGCCCAGTTGTGGTACTTGCGCACCGTGGCTGCCTTCAGCGTCGCCATCTCATACTGTCCAACGGCATACAAGGTTTTCATCTCGTTAGCGTTGATGTAACTGATGATGGCGAAGATGGAACCCAGCATGCAGACGGAACAACACAGGAAACCGAACACAATGAGGAAGATATTGGATGACTTATAGTCTTCGGGCATTGGCGGGATATACTCGCGCTTGCGGCTTTTCGGTTCGTATGCCTGTTGCTGTGCGCCTCCTGAGTAGTAAGGCGGTGGCGTTGGCTCGGGCTGCAGCACGTCGCTGATCTCCGGCAGGTTGCGCGCAGGAGTCCAGTCTGCCAAGCCGTCACGCCATACCGGCATGTTCGGCGTAACAAACTTGCTGCGCAGTTCCTCGTGAGAGAACGGTCCGCATTTCCTGCCATCTATGATAACGTAGTATTCCATATCTTCCCTTGTGCGTTATTAGTTCATCAATGTCAGAATGATGTTCAGGGCATAGATACCGCCAACGAGAACACCCAGCACGACGTCAACGATGATTGCAATCTTGAACCATTTCTTTGCGTCAGCAGCCTTCTTCTCTGCCATATCTGTCTGTCCGATCATCCAGAACTTCTTAACCTCACCACCTGCGATGTAACCCAGGATAGCGAAGATAGCACCGATGACACCGCAGCAAAGGAAGCTTACGATGGCAAGGATGAGGTTCTTCTGCTGGTAGTCGTCAGGAGCAGGTCCCGTAGGCTGTGCCTGTGGATTTGAAGCCGCTGGCTTAGGCTGAGCGGGCTGCTGATACTGTGGAGCAGGCTGTGGTGCTGGTGCCGGCTTTGGCTCTGGAGCAGGAGCTGGCTGTGGGATTGGTGCTGGCTGTGGGATTGGCTCTGGAGCTGGTGCCGGTGCAGCAGCAGGAGCGGTGTAGAGAGCCTGCATCACTTCAGGCAGTGTGTTAGCCTTAACCCAGTCGGTAAGTCCGTTTTTCCATACTAATGTGCTTTCAGTAACACCCTTTGCTTTGAGTTCTTCCAGTGCGAAAGGTCCTTCTTTCACACCATTTAATACGATGTAATATTCCATATCAAAAAGGTTTTTGTTATTAAAAATGTCTTCTTATTGTCGTTTCTGTGTTGCAAAGATAGACAAAAAATATTAAGAATGAAATATTTTGTGGAAAAAGTTCTAAAAAAGACTTCTTTTATTGCAATTAAAACAAAAAATCTTTGACATTCCCGTTAAACTTTTCTTATGTAATAACGTTTTATTAATAGAACCGTTCAATTCCTATTATTACTCTTTATGAAGTCTAAGAGACACATTTTACTTTTGATTGTTATGCTCGTGATGCGAGCATTGTCTGTTTCTGCACAGCAGGAGTCTGTTACCGGACGAGTCATAGATAAGGATTCCCGTAACGCCATGGAACTTACCACATTACAACTTTACCGTTTGAGTTCTGGCAGGAACGGCAGACAAGACACGACCTTCGTCAGTGGTGTATATACGGATAAGGACGGAAGGTTTGACTTCACTCAGGTAAAGGCCGGTTCATATCTTTTAAAAGTATCTTTCTTGGGCTATAAAGAGCAGAAGCGTACGCTGACGAAAACCAGAGGTCAGCAGTTGAGGCTCGGCGACATCCTGCTGGAGCCCGATGCCATACAGTTGAAGGAAACCGTGGTGACCGCCAACGTTCCTAAGATGGTGGTGAAGGATGACACGCTGGTATATAATGCCGATGCCTTCCGTGTGCCCGAGGGTTCGGTGATAGAGGCTCTCGTGGAGGCTCTCCCGGGTGCGAAAATCGATGATAACGGCGGCGTTACCATCAACGGCAAGAATGTAAAGAGGTTCAAGATGGACGGTCGTGACTTCATGACCGGCAACAATGATGCGGTGATGAAAAACCTGCCCTCGTACGTGGTGGAGCAGGTGAAGGCCTACGACGAGAAGAGCGACAACGCACGACTGACGGGTATCGACGACGGCGAGGACGATTTCGTGCTGGAGTTTGTGACCAGACGAAATGCCAGAAACGGTCTGCAGATGAATCCTGACGTGGGCATCGGTACCCACGGAAGATATGGTATTAGACTCACCGCTATGAAACCAATGGGTGCCGTGAGATATACCTTCATGGGAAATGCCAACAACGTGAACGACCGTAACTTCACGGGCAGGGGCGGTAGAGGACGAGGCAACAACAATGGTCTTCGCCACACGAAGACTGCCGCGCTCGATGTCAGTTACGAGAACAACAAGAACCTGAAGATAAGTGGTCGCGTGACATGGTCGCACAGCAATGTCGATGACTGGAGCCACTCTAACTCGGAGAGTTTCGTAATTACCCGGGGCGGTGCCTTCTCCAGCAGTATGAACCAGAACTTCTCAAGGAACAACAACTGGACCGGGAACATGAACCTGCAGTGGAACATCGACTCGCTGACAACCCTTTCGTTCCGTCCAAACATCAATATCTCGACCAACGATGGCAGGGGTTTCTCCAGGTCGGCATCATACAGCGACAATCCCTTTGATTCTGGCGTTGACCCGTTGAGTGACGAAGGCATGGCGTATTTCGATGGCTTGGACATGATACTTAACGGAAACAACAGTAAGTCGATGAGTTACGGCAGTAACAAGAACCTCCGTTCGCAACTGCAACTCTTCCGACGCCTGAACCGTAAGGGACGTAACATCTCAATCAACTCCAACATAAACTATCGTGACGGCAGGAATAAGAACGCTAACCTGTCGGCGGTGACGCTCTTTCAGCAGAAAGACCAGTATGGCAACGACTCCACCTATCAGACTAACCGATATACAGTCTCTCCCACAGACAACTTCAGTTGGTCGTTAGGTGCCACCTATACCGAGCCTCTCTACATCTTCAAGACAAAGCCGGCACAGCAGGAGGAACGCCCAAACAGAGGATATGGCGGTTTTGACGGAGGTCGCGGTGGTGATCGCGGCGGACGCGGAGGTGGTGGCTTCGGTGGTGGTCGTGGCGGCGGTCGCCGTATGGTGGGCCAGGAGGGTGTCTTCCTCATCACAAACTACCGCTATAACTACAACCACCAGAAGAGTGACCCTTCCACATACGACTTCCCCAGATTCGATGACGAGGCTTTCAACGATGTACTGCAGGAGTACCGCGACTGGACACGTCTCTTCGGTTATCTGGACAATCCTTATGAGTCATATCTCTCAAGAGACCTCAGCCGTTATTCCGAGCGTACGGAGTACACCCATGAAATGGGAATGCAACTGCGCATCTCACGACAGAAGTACAACATGAACGTCGGCGTGTCGGTACAGCCGCAGCGCTCACATTACATTCAGCAATACCTGGGACACCCCGTGGATACTGTCAGGAACGTGACGAACATCTCGCCTACGCTGAATCTGCGCTATCGTTTTAACGAGCAGTCAAACCTTCAGGTGACTCTTCGCGGACAGACGCAGCAGCCGAACATCACACAGTTGCTGGATATCTATGACGACACCAACCCACTGTCTATCACTATGGGTAATCCGGGACTGAAGCCGTCGTTTACCACTAATCTGAATGCCAACCTGCAGATGCAGCGGCGCTATAAACTGGTGGAGGACAGTCTGGGATACACGGTGCCGAAGGCACAACGTCACTGGAGTTTCAATGCCAACGGTAGTTTCCAGCGCACCAGCAACTCCATCGGCAATATCGTCACATATAATGAGACCACCGGTGGACGCATAAGCCGGCCGGAGAACATCAACGGCAACTGGAGCGTCAATGGTGGTGCTGCGTTCAACATCAACCTCGACACTCTGAACCGATGGGACGTGAGCGGTTCAATCAGAGGTAGTTACGACCATCGTGTGGCCTTTGTGAACCTGAATCGTACCGCCACTGCCGAAAGGAATGTGACACACTCCTATAACCTGTCGCCAGAGGTGTCGCTGAGTTACCGTAACAGTTGGCTGAACCTGTCACTCAACGGAAGGACCACCTATGCACGCACGGAAAACCGACTCCAGGCATCGAACAACCTGACCACATGGAACTTCTCATACGGCGGGAACGCCAGGGTTACTTTCCCGTGGGGCACTAACCTTTCGACAGATATCCACATGTTCAGCCGTCGAGGTTATAGCGATGCCACGCTGAACACCAACGAACTGATATGGAACGCCCAGCTGTCGCACAGTTTCCTGCGTGGCAAGCAACTGACGGTGATGCTGCAGTGGTATGACATCTTGCACCAGCAGTCCACATTCTCACGTAACGTCAATGCCAATGGATGGACGGACCGTGAGGTGAATGCCATCACGTCGTATGCTATGCTTCACGTCAGTTACCGACTGAATCTCTTTGGTGGAGGTGGGAATGGTCGTGGTGAAGGTCGTGGTGAAGGTCGTGGTGACCGCAGGGGTCGCTTCAATGGTCCTCCCGGTGGTGGCTTCCCCGGTGGCGGTTTCCCGGGAGGTGGAGGCGGCTTCCCCGGTGGTGGTCCGATGTAGTCAGTAACATAATAAAAGAATACAGTTATGGAGAAATTTCAATTGATGGCTTTGCCATATTCTGATGATGCGCTGGAACCCGTTATCAGTAAGGAGACAATAGGTTTCCATCATGGGAAGCACCTGTTGGCGTATGTGAATAATCTGAATGGACTGCTGCCTGGAAGCGGTTTTGAGGAGGCAACGTTGGAAGACATTGTCTGCAATGCCACAGGTGGTATTCTTAACAATGCAGGACAGATTCTGAACCACGAGTTGTATTTCCAGCAGTTTGCTGCACCGAGGGCTGACAATAAGCCCTTTGGTCGTGTCGCTGAGGATATTACCCG
Source organism: Prevotella sp. (assembly GCA_017554105.1). Lineage (GTDB taxonomy): Bacteria > Bacteroidota > Bacteroidia > Bacteroidales > Bacteroidaceae > Prevotella. The sequence continues at coordinate 110,030 of JAFZIY010000029.1, forward strand.
TGACTTTGGTTCGTTCGAGGCATTCAAGGATGAGTTCCAGAAGAAGGGTGCCACACTCTTCGGCTCTGGCTGGGTGTGGTTGTCAGCAGACAAGGAAGGGAAACTGGTTATCACGCAGGAGACGAATGCAGCCAATCCTATCCAGAGAGGTTTGAAACCCTTGCTGACATTTGACGTATGGGAGCATGCCTACTATCTGGACTATCAGAACCGTCGTCCTGACCATCTGTCCGCTCTTTGGCAGATTGTCAACTGGGAAGTTATAGAGAACCGCTATCAACAGTAGGCTATAGCGATGCCATAGCCTTTATACAAAAATCCCGACATAGGCCAAAACCTTTTGTCGGGATTAAAAGTATGTGGTACCTCCAGGAATCGAACCGGGGACACACGGATTTTCAGTCCGATGCTCTACCAACTGAGCTAAGGCACCATCAAAATTAGTGCTCCATTTATGAAAGCGGGTGCAAAGATAGTACATAATAATTGATTGGGCAAGTTTTTATCTAAAATTCTTCCCAAAAATGCACGCAATTCATTTTTTCTTTCTACCTTTGCATTCGATTTCTGAAAAACGAATGCAAATCGGGATGTAGCGCAGTTGGTAGCGCACTACGTTCGGGACGTAGGGGTCGGGCGTTCGAGTCGCCTCATCCCGACAGAAGACGGCAATTGAGACTTTCACTTGCCGCCTTTTCTTTTCCTTTCCTTTCATGTAACTGTTTTATTTCTTAGCACCCCTCACAAGAAATATATATAGTATAGTTTTAGGTCAAGGACAAGTGCAAGAATATACAGCCGAATAATGATTTTATGCTAACTAGTTTGCAAGAGATATCAAATCGCTGAACAAAGTTAATAAGATTGTTCAACAAAGTTAATAACATTGTCGAACAAAGTTAATAACATTGTTACCCATTTTTTATACCCTTTTGTAACTCGTTTGGTATCAATGACTTAGAAATAGGGGTAAAAACCATTCCAAAACATCGTTTATTTATGCATATTTTGACATAATGGGAAAAGGAAAAAAGAACGTGAGTTCGATGCTTTATCCGAACTCACGTTTGTTATAGACCCCACCCCTTTCCCCTCCCCTTGAGGGGCGGGGAGTCGTTAGTGCGGGATTTGTTTAATGCTTAATATGCGTTCTCGTGAACACCTTTGATTGCGCGTCCGCTGGGGTCGTTCATATTCTGGAACGACTTGTCCCATTCCAGTGCGATTGCTGTGCTGCATGCTACGCTTGCCTCACTCGGTACGCTGCGCGCTGCGCTGTCGCTTGGGAAGTGCTCTGCAAAGATGCTGCGATAGTAGTATTCCTCCTTGTTCTTAGGCGGGTTAATGGGGAATCGCTCGGCAGCATGTGCCATCTGCTCGTCGGTGACTGCCTCTGCGGTTATCTGCTTCAGTGTGTCAATCCATGAATATCCTACACCGTCGCTGAACTGCTCTTTCTGTCTCCATGCCACTTCCTCTGGAAGCATATCGGCAAAGGCCTCGCGTACTATCTTCTTCTCGATAACGAAACTCTCCTCGCCCTTTGGAGAGGGGTTGGGGGAGAGGCCGCACATCTTTGCTTCCGGGTTGGTACGCATGGCGACATCAAGGAATTCCTTGTCGAGGAAAGGCACACGTCCCTCAACGCCCCATGCCGACAGACTCTTGTTGGCACGCAGGCAGTCGTAGAGGTGCAGTTTGGAGAGTTTGCGCACCGTCTCCTCATGGAACGCCTGTGCGTTGGGTGCCTTATGGAAGTAGAGGTAACCTCCGAATATCTCGTCGGCCCCTTCTCCTGAGAGCACCATCTTGATGCCCATCGACTTGATGACACGCGCAAGGAGATACATCGGAGTGGAGGCGCGGACGGTGGTGACATCGTAGGTCTCGATGAAGTATATGACATCGCGTAAGGCGTCAAGACCCTCCTGGATGGTGTAGTTTATCTCGTGATGTACGGTGCCGATATGGTCGGCAACCAACTTCGCCTTCGCCAGGTCGGGAGCACCCTTCAGTCCTACTGCAAAGGAGTGGAGGCGCGGCCAGTAGGCACGGCTCTGTGAGTTGTCCTCGATGCGGTGCTCACTGAATTTCTCCGCGATGGCAGAGATGACACTTGAGTCGAGACCACCGCTGAGCAGCACTCCGTAAGGCACGTCGGACATCAGTTGTCTGCGTACAGCATCCTCGAGGGCATCGTGGATGGCGGTGACACTGGCGGGGTTGTCCTTCACTGCGGCATAGTCCTGCCAGTCGCGTTTATACCATTTCTGCATACCTGCCGCATCGCCGCTCCATACGTAATGACCAGGAAGGAACGGCTCGTAGCGTTCGCACTGTCCTTCGAGAGCCTTCAACTCAGAGGCGACATACACGGTGCCGTCCGCATCGTAGCCGATATAGAGTGGAATCACGCCTATGGGGTCGCGTGCAATAAGGTACTCGTTGCGTTCCTCGTCGTAAAGGACAAATGCGAAGATACCATTCAGGTCCTCCAGGAAGTCGATTCCTTTATCACGATAGAGTGCGAGAATCACCTCACAGTCGCTTCCTGTTTGGAAATCGTAACGACCTTCATAGCGCTTGCGTATCTCCTGATGGTTGTATATCTCGCCATTGACGGCCAGCACCTGCTTACGGTCGGGAGTGTAAAGCGGCTGTCCGCCGCTCTCAGGATCGACGATGCTCAATCGCTCGTGTGCCAGGATGGCAGAGCCACCACAATAGATTCCACTCCAGTCGGGTCCGCGATGACGTATTTTCTGACTCATGCGTAACGCTTTTTGTCGCAGTTCTTTTGTCTGCTCTTTAACGTTCAATATTGCAACTATTCCACACATAATGTTTCTTAGTCCCCTAAGTTCTTGGACAAGCCAAGCGGCAAAGCCGAGCGAGGGGGATGGGGGTCTTATCCCCCCCTTTTTTAATGTTAATACTATTGTTTATTATCACTATTCTATTTTACAAGAGCCTGTTCAGATTAGGTGTACGACAGGTACAGGTAGTTGGTCTGTGCAGGATACTCGGCTGCGAGGGTGTCTATCTGGTTTACCGTGGGCACCACTCCCAGTTCTTTTCTCCATTGGCGTATTGTCAATCCTGCCTCCTCCATGTTCATGCTGTTCTCCAGTCCTAATGCCCTGCCTATCTGGAAATCGGAGAACCCATACACCTTTGCCTTGCGGAGCAAATGGACGAACTCGGGAACCTCGAGGTATTCCATCATCTCGGTGTATTCCATGAACTGTGCCAGTTCGGAGAATGTCGCAAACTCGCGCAGGTTCTGGTCGATATCCACTATATGCTTCAGTTTCTGCAGGAACCAGAGGTCTATCTTCGTCAGTTCGTTAATCTGTTTGACAGTGTATCCCGTCTGCAATGCTTTCGAAACGACGAATATGCGGTTGTCGGTGGCATGGAGCAAAGCCTCCTTGATATCACTCACGCGGAGCGGTTTGTTCTCAACGAAGCCGTGCATGCCCTGACCAATCATTCGCAATCCCTTCTGCAGCGACTCCTCGAACGTACGTCCTATTGCCATTACCTCGCCTACGCTTTTCATTGACGACCCGAGCAGGTGGTTTACGCCATGGAACTTCGAGAGGTCCCAGCGTGGTATCTTACATACCACATAGTCGAGTGCTGGCTCGAAGAATGCGCTGGTGGTCTTTGTCACCGAGTTCTTCAGTTCAAACAGTCCGTAGCCTATTCCGAGTTTGGCGGCGACGAATGCCAGAGGATAGCCGGTGGCCTTCGATGCCAGTGCTGACGAGCGCGACAGTCGGGCATTTACCTCGATGACGCGATAGTCCTCCGACTGTGGGTCGAGGGCATACTGTACATTACACTCACCGACAATGCCGATGTGACGTATTATCTTTATTGCAAGTGCACGCAACTTATGATATTCGGTATTCGATAGCGTCTGACTCGGAGCCACCACGATGCTCTCTCCGGTGTGGATGCCCAGAGGGTCAAGGTTCTCCATGTTGCAGACGGTGATGCAGTTGTCGTAGCGGTCGCGCACCACCTCATATTCAATCTCCTTCCAACCCTTCAGCGACTTCTCTACCAGTACCTGTGGCGAGAAGGAGAAAGCCTCCTCGGCCTGCGCCAGCAGTTCCTCCTCGTTGTCACAGAAGCCGGAACCCAGACCGCCCAGTGCGTATGCGGCACGCAGTATGACGGGGAATCCCAGTCGTGCCGCCGCTTCCCTCACCTCGTCGATGGTCTCGCATGCGTGGCTCTTTATGGTTTTCACGCCAATCTCATCGAGTCGTTGAACAAAAAGGTCACGGTCTTCGGTGTCGATGATAGCCTGTACGGGTGTGCCTAGTACCTTCACTCCGTACTTCTCGAGTACTCCCCGATGGTAGAGTTCCACTCCGCAGTTCAATGCCGTCTGTCCGCCAAAGGACAGCAGTATGCCGTCGGGACGTTCCTTTTCGATGACACGTTCCACGAAATCCGCCTTTACAGGCTGGAAATAAACAACGTCCGCAACGTCTTTTGATGTCTGCACGGTAGCGATGTTGGGGTTGATGAGGACGGTCTCGATGCCCTCTTCCTTCAATGCCTTCAGCGCCTGTGAACCGCTATAGTCGAACTCTCCCGCCTGTCCTATCTTCAGTGCACCGCTGCCCAGAAGCAGAACTTTTTTTGGTCGTTTGGGGGATTGGTCATCTAGTGGTTTAGTGGTTTGGTCGTTTAGGGAAGTCACTACTGCGTAATTTGTTCCCAAACGACTAAACGACGAGTCTCCCAGTTTCCCAATCTCATCACCAAGCATCCCTACAAACTCATCAAACATAAACTCGGTGTCGGTAGGTCCGCTGCATGCTTCAGGATGGAACTGTGCCGACATCCAAGGCTTTGTCTTGTGTCGTATGCCCTCGTTGGAACCATCGTTCATGTTGACGAAAAGCGGTTCCCAGTCGTCAGGCAGAGACTTGTCGTCAACAGCATATCCGTGGTTCTGCGATGTGATGAAGCACTGTGTCGTACCCACCAGTCGCACGGGTTGGTTATGGCTTCGGTGACCATATTTCAGTTTATATGTCTTTGCTCCCGCAGCCCTTGCCAGTAGTTGGTTGCCAAGGCATATTCCCATGCAAGGTCTGACGTTGTCGCTATTCAGGAATTTCCTGATATTCTCTACGGTTTTCTCGCATAGTTCAGGGTCGCCGGGGCCGTTGGCGAGGAATAGTCCGTCAAACTCCATCTGGTTGAAGTCATAGTCCCAGGGGACACGCACCACGTCGATGCCACGGCGAAGAAGACATCGTATGATGTTGGCCTTTACGCCACAGTCGACGAGAACCACTTTCTTTAGTTTAGAGTTTGCTACCGCTGTGGCATCTGGCTTGTAGGTAATGACATCCTTGCAACTTACCTTCTCTACCCAGTTCACGCTTCCGTAGTCCTCGGTGTTTTTCTCGTCTCTTTCCTCTCCTGTCACCTCTATTCTTCCCATCATCACGCCATTCTCTCTCAGCAGTTTGGTAAGACGTCGTGTGTCGATGCCTGTGATTGCGGGCACCTTCTCTCTCTTCAGCCATTCGCTAAGGCTCTCGCGTGCGTTCCAGTGCGAGTATGTCACGCTATAGTCGGCTACTACCAGTGCCTTCACATGTATGTGTTCGCTCTCCATCAGACTGGGCAGTCCGTTGGTTCCTATGTCGTCTGTCGGTACCCCGTAGTTGCCTACGAGCGGATACGTCATTGTCAGTATCTGTCCTGCGTAACTCGGGTCGGTAAGACTCTCGGGATATCCAGACAACGCGGTGCTGAATACCACTTCTCCTACCACATTCTTTTCATATCCGAATGACCATCCGGTGAATTTGCTGCCATCATTTAAAATAAGTGTTGCTTGTCTCATTCTTATAATTGCATTTTTAATACATTTTCTACGAAGTTTACGAAAGCCTGGTTTACCATGCGTATTCCACCAGGAGTGGGGTAGTGCCCCGTGAAGTACCAGTCGCCAGGGTGGTTCGGACATGCCTCATGCAGTCCTTCAATGCTTTGGAACACCAGTTCCACAGCGGTCGTCATACCCTCAGGGCGAAGCATGGAGACTATCTTCTGGTTGATTTCCTCCACGGAGAAAGGTGCGTATATGGCACGTACGTAGTTTTGCTCGTCGCCCTTCTCTGTTTGCTTGCATGCCCTGTATGTGTCGGCGATGAGCTGCTGCATGTTACGTTCCTTTATAAGTGCTATGGCAGCGCGGAAGGCGCACAGTTCCTCAAGTCTTGACATGTCGATGCCGTAGTAGTCGGGATATCTGATTTGTGGAGAACTGGACACCATAACTATCTTTTTTGGTTTCAGTCGGTCAAGAATCTTGAAGATGCTTTCCTTGAGCGTTGTACCTCTCACTATACTATCATCGATGATTACGAGGTTGTCTTTGTGTGGTCTGAGCGAGCCGTATGTGATGTCATAGACATGTGCCGCCAGGTCGTTTCTCTCGTTACCTTCCGCGATGAATGTCCTCAGTTTGATGTCCTTCCACACCACCTTTTCCATTCTCACGTCGTGGTTCAGTCGTCTTAGTCCGTCGGTCATGCCCCAGAATGCCACCTCCGCGGTGTTAGGAATGTATGAGAACACTGTGTTTTCGACATCACCGTCTATTGCCTTTATTATGGCTGGTGTGAGTTGTTCTCCCAGTCGTTTTCGTTCGATATAGATATCCCTGTCCGACCCTCTGCTAAAGTATATCCTCTCGAAAGAGCAGGCGCTGTAGTTCTTGGGCTCTATTATCTGCTGCAGAGTGACCGTTCCATTCTTCCTTACCATGAGGGCCTTGCCGGGTTGTAACTCGTGCACCTGCTGTGCCTCGATGTTGAATGTCGTTTGTATTACCGGTCTCTCAGATGCCAGAACCGCCACCTCGTCGTCGTAATAGTAGAAAGCGGGTCTTATTCCCCATGGGTCTCTGACGGCGAACATCTCACCGCTTCCTGTCATTCCGCACATGACGTATCCGCCGTCGAAGTGTGGCATGGTGGTTCTCAACACGTTGCCCATGTCAATGTTGTCCTCGATATACTGTGTGATGTCAGTGCCTTGCAGTCCATCCTGCTTTGCCATGCTGAACAGCCTTTCTGCCTCACGGTCGAGTCGGTGTCCCATCAGTTCGAGGGTGATGTAAGTATCGGCAAAGATACGTGGCGACTGTCCCTGTGCCGTGATGAACTGGAACACCTCGTCGATGTTCGTCATGTTGAAGTTACCGCACAGACACAGGTTTTTCGCTCTCCAGTTGTTTCTTCTCAGGAAAGGATGAACGAAGGTCAGTCCACTTTTGCCTGTGGTGGAGTATCTCAGGTGTCCCATCAGCAACTCGCCAGTCATCGACGGGTTGACACGTGAGAAAATCTCGGTGATGGCATTCTTTCCTTCTGCCTTCTCACGAAACATATATTCGTGGCCAGGAGCCGTGGTAAGACTTACAGTAGCCAGTCCTGCCCCTTCCTGTCCACGATTGTGCTGCTTCTCCATCATGAGATAGAGTTTGTTGAATCCATAGCGCCATGTGCCGTACTTCCTCTCGTAGTATTCCAACGGTTTGAGGAGTCGTATCATGGCCACGCCACACTCATGTTTCAGTTGTTCCATATCAGATGCAGGCTTTAATAAACGACATGAACAATGGGTGTGGATGCAGTACGTTAGAGGAATACTCGGGGTGGAACTGCGTGCCGATGTACCAGCGCTTCTCAGGTATCTCTACTATCTCGACAAGGTTTGCGGCGGGGTTGATACCCACGCACTTCATACCCGCCTTTTCGTATTCGTCGAGGTAGGCGTTGTTGAACTCATAGCGGTGGCGGTGTCTTTCCTTAATCAGCGACACCTTGCCATAGGCATCGTATGCGCGGCTGTCTTTTGCCAACTCGCACTCGTAGGCACCCAGTCGCATGGTGCCGCCCATCTGGGTGATGCTCTTCTGTTCCTCCATGATGTCGATGACGTAGGTTGGTCGTTTTGGGGATTGGTCGTTTTGGGGATTGGTCGTTTGGTCGTTTGGTCGTTTGGGGGAGTTTCCTAAACCACTAGAAAACTCTGCACTATTCGCATCCTTATACCCCAGCACGTTGCGAGCGAACTCAATCACCATCATCTGCATGCCCAGGCATATTCCGAAGGTGGGGATGTCGTTGTTCCGGGCATGTTCCGCGGCGATGATCTTACCCTCGATGCCTCGCTTGCCGAATCCGGGACAGATTACGATGCCCGCCATACCCTCGAGTTTTTCCGCTACGTTCTCGCGTGTTATATTCTCGCTATTGATGAAATGTAGTCTCGCTTTCACGTCGTTGTAGATGCCAGCGAGGTTCAGACTCTCGCGGATGCTCTTGTAGGCATCCTGCAGGTCGTACTTACCTACCAGTCCGATGTGTACCTCGCGCTTGGCATTACGCTGCTTGTCAAGGAAGTCGTGCCATGACTTCATGGCGGGTGTCTCGCCGACAGGAATGCCTATCTTACGCATGATGGCAGCGTCAAGTCCCTGATGCTGCATGCTCACAGGCACCTCGTAGATACTCGGCATGTCCTCGCTCTGCACCACGCACTCCAGGTCAACGTTACAGAACGATGCCACTTTCATGCGCAGGGCATCTTCGAGATGCCGCTCAGTACGCAAAACGAGGATGTCGGGCTGGATACCCATCGACTGCAATTCCTTCACGCTGTGCTGCGTGGGTTTCGTCTTCAGTTCGTCGGCGGCTTTCAGGTAAGGCACGTATGTTAGGTGCACACACACCGCATTACGGCCCAACTGCCACCGCAACTGTCGGATGGCCTCCATGAACGGTGCACTCTCGATGTCGCCGATGGTGCCGCCTACCTCGGTGATGACGAAGTCCAACTGCTCGTTTTTCTCCTCCTCTCTCAGCATGCGACGCTTTATCTCGTCCGTGATGTGCGGCACCACCTGAATCGTCTTACCCAGATAGTCGCCGTGGCGCTCGCGGTCGATGACGGTCTTATAGATACGACCTGTGGTTATCGAGTTGTTGCGCGTGGTGTGTATGCCCGTAAAACGCTCGTAGTGACCCAGGTCGAGGTCGGTCTCCATGCCATCGATGGTGACATAGCACTCGCCGTGCTCGTAGGGGTTCAACGTCCCCGGGTCGATGTTGATGTAGGGGTCGAACTTCTGAATGGTCACTTTGTAGCCGCGTGCTTGCAGCAACATACCGATGCTGGCTGAGATGATACCCTTGCCCAAGGAAGATACCACGCCGCCTGTAACGAAGATGTATTTTGTGTTCATTTTCTTGTTGTTTGAAAGTTTGCGTATATTGTATTTATTTCTTTTCCTTTTCCTTGATATGTTCCTCGTATTCAGCCAACTCGCGCTCACCGATATGTGCCAGTCCATAGTGCTCGTCGTGCTGTGAGAAGTCGAGTCCTACTTTCTCACTAAATGCCGATACGCGCATTGGGATGAGGCTGTCGATGAGTTTGTAGCCCAGCCAACTCATGGCGAAGGTATAGACGAAAACCATGACTATTGCCAGCAGGTGGAAGAGGAAGATAACGAAACCGTCCCACGTACCTGCGATGAGTCCCTCCTGGATAAAGATACCTGTCAGAATGGTACCTACTATACCGCCAGTACCGTGGGTTGGGAATACGTCGAGGGCATCGTCGATACTCGAACGTGAACGCCAGTAAACGGCAATGTTACATATCAGTGTGGTGACGAAGGCGATGAATATGCTCTGTCCCACGGTAACATAGCCTGCCGACGGTGTGATGGCCACAAGACCAACCACACATCCTACGGCAGCACCCATTGCAGAGGGCTTGCGTCCGCGCAGACAGTCAAAGAATATCCACGTCATCATGGCCGTTGCCGAAGCGGTGTTCGTGTTAAGGAATGCCTTAATGGCCTGTCCGTCGGCATGGAGTGAGGAACCCGCATTGAAACCGAACCACCCCAGCCACAGCATGGCAGCACCCAGAAGTACAAAGGGGATGTTGGCTGGTTCGCTCTTACGGGTGTCCGCCTTGCGCCGCCCTAAGTATATGGCTCCGGCAAGGGCAGCCACACCACTCGATGCATGTACCACGATACCACCTGCGAAGTCGATGACACCCCAGCGGCAGAATAGTCCCTCGGGATGCCACGTCATGTGAGCCAGTGGACAATAGATGACGAAGAAGAAAAACATCATGAAGAACATATATGCCGAGAAGCGTACACGCTCGGCAAACGAACCCGTGATGAGTGACGGTGTGATGATAGCAAACTTCATCTGGAAGAGAGCGAACAGTGCCAGCGGGATAGTGGCACCGCCCAGCACATTGCCTGCAGGAGTGGTATAAACTGCTCCACCCACATTGTGGAACATCGGGAAAGTAAAGGGATTACCTATTACACCACCGATGTCGTCGCCAAAGCACAGCGAGAAACCAATGACCACCCATAGTACTGAGATCAGTCCCATTGCGATGAACGACTGGAGCATCGTCGAGATGACATTCTTCGCTCCCACCATGCCACCATAGAAAAACGACAGTCCAGGTGTCATCATTAACACGAAAATCGTGGCCGTAATCAGCCAGGCTACATCAGCAGCGGAGATTACCGACCAGTCACACTCAAACGCAGGCTCTCCTACGAAAACTCCTGCGAGGGCAATGAGTGTCATTGCCGTCATCAGGATTATCCAACGTTTTTTTACATGCATATCTCTTATTTTTTAGAAGTTTGCTATAAAAGGTTCTCTCTCCTGCCGGCTAAGGCAGAAGAGAGGAAGTCTGGAAATACTACGGTTGCAGCGTGAAACCGAAAACCAGATAGGCCTTTTGTGAACACGGGTTTCCCACAATCTGTCCGAAGATAGGAATGGAGAACGAATCCGTGATCTTGATATCTTTCGTGGCTTTCAGCGACAGGTTTGTTACTGCAAAACCGGTAGTACCATAGTAATCGGTGGCGTAAGGGACGGCACCGACCGTAGCAGTCCAATCTATGGCAGATAGCTTGAATGGAACAACAATCTCCGCGTAACTGCTATAGGCCCGCTTGCCGTCCTTGTTAGTACCATCGTTGCCTGCGAAGTTGGTGAACCACTGTATGCTGGCGACACCGAAGTCGTAGCCGATGTTTGCCTCGAAGACGTGGTTCGTGCTGTGGGCAGAATACTTAAAGTATCGCGCCTTGGGATCGAGTCCTTCGCTGAGCCAATAGTCTGTGATGCCGACGTTGAAGCCACCTATGGTGTAGGCCAGTGTCAGGTCGAACTCCTTCGGGTCGTCAGGCTCAGACAATCCCACACTGCCCCAGGCCGTCAGTGACAGACCCTTGTAGCCGATACCTAACGTAGGCTGCAGTGATACATTGCCCAGATCCTGACCACGCCAGATATATTGGTTGACAATATCTCCACTAATTGTCGTTTCTATCTCATCCTGTGCAAAGGTTGCCATACTCATGATCAACCCTATTGCGAATAAAACAATCTTCTTCATAACCTTCTAATTATCTTTAACTCCTAAACTCCTAAACTCTTTAACTCCTAAACTCCTTAATTATAACACATTTCTCCATGTTCGTAAACATCGAGACCTTCTTCTTCAATGCGCTTGTCAACGCGCAGGCCATGCAGTTTCTTGATGCCATAGAACAGGGCGAAACCACAGGCGGCAGCCCAGAGGTCGATGATGAGGATGCCAAAGCACTCGGCACCGAAGAAACCCCAGCCGTGGCCATAGAAGGCACCATTGGAGGTAGAGAGTAATCCTGTCATCAGGGTGCCGAGGATACCGCAGACACCATGTACTGATGACGCACCTACTGGATCGTCGATATGGAGCTTATGGTCGATGAACTCGATGGCGAAGACCAGTACGATACCGCAGGCGAGACCGATGATTACGGCTCCGACGGGTGATACAAGGTCGCAGCCAGCGGTGATACCTACCAGTCCGGCCAGTACACCGTTGAGTGTCAGTGAGAGTGATGGCTTACCATACTTAAACCATGTGAGGAACATCGTTGCCGTACCACCGGCAGCAGCTGCGAGGTTGGTGGTCAGGAACACGTGGCTGATGGCGATGCGGTTTACCTCACCGCTTGCTGCCAACTGTGATCCTGGGTTGAAACCGAACCATCCCAGCCAGAGGATGAATACACCGAGGGCAGCCATTGTCAGGTTGTGACCAGGAATGGCACGGCTATTGCCGTCCTTGGCATACTTGCCGATACGTGGACCAAGGGCCATGGCACCAATCAGGGCCAGCACACCACCTACGCTATGTACAATGGCAGAACCAGCGAAGTCGTGGAACACGGCACCGAAAGTACTCATCATGAAACTATCGGCAGCATCGTTGCAGAGCCAGCCACCGCCCCATGTCCAGTGACCTTCGATGGGGTAGATGAACAGTGAGATGACAGCACTATAGACGAGGTACATCGAGAACTTCGTGCGCTCGGCCATGGCACCACTTACAATCGTGGCACTGGTGGCACAGAAGACAGTCTCGAAAATCAAGAATCCCTCTACGGGCAGGTCGCCCTTATAGAAAGTGAGGTCGCCCCAGTTAGGCGCTCCGATAAAACCAGCGCCCTCGCTGCCGAACATAAAGCCGAAGCCGAGGAAGAAGAACAACAATGAGCCGAACATAAAATCAACGAAGTTCTTCATCAAGATGTTGGCCGTGTTCTTACTACGTGTGAAACCAGCCTCACACAGTGCGAAGCCCGGCTGCATCCAGAAAACCAACATGGCTGCCAATAGCATCCATACAGTATCGAGTGATATTCCTATTTCGTTCATAATAATTTGTATTTATGCCCCCTAAGTTAAGGGGATGGGGGTCTGAACGACCACCCTGGTTAATAATGTTATCCTTTTGGAGTCTGCGATTATTCAGACCCCTGTCGCCCCCTACTTAGGGGGCATACTCTATTTCTTATCTCTTAATACGGTGTCGCCGTTCTCACCTGTGCGGATGCTCCATGTGTCAATCATGTCGCTTACGAAGATTCGGCCGTCGCCAACCTCGCCCGTATGGGCTACTTCGAGTATCACCTTGACCGTAGGCTCCACAAACTGGTCGCGGCAAACTATTGTTATCTGAACGCGCTCTATCACGTCCGTTGAATACTGAACGCCACGATATATCCTTTCCTGTCGGCTCTGTCCGATGCCATGTACGTTGTGATACTCGAACCAGTCGATGTCCGACTGTAACAGCGCTTCCTTCACATCCTCGAACTTTGTCTTGCGGATGATTGCTTCTATCCTTTTCATACCTTTTACCTTTTAATTATTATACATATCGAAACGTTTCGAGGGCAAAATTAGTACATTTTGGTAAAATATTCAACATATTTGTGTCATTTTGAGTATCAGTTTTAGTGTATTGTGACAAATTGAAAGAAAAGCATATTTAATATGTATTGGTTTGAAAGTAAAACATATAAAATATATCCAAAATGAAAGTTTGCGTATAAAAAGTAGATAAAATAGAAAGCAAAAGATTTGTTTTTCTTACTTTTTGTTATATCTTTGCACTCGAAATCGTTCTTTTTCTCTTACAACCGAGAGTGGAACTGACAATTTGTAATGTTAGGGTAGGGAAAAGATTGAATATAGAATATAAGGAATCTACAAAGGATAATATGGTTAGAAAAAAGCAAACTCAAACAAGAAATGGGCTTTACAGTGCCGATTATGAGCACGACGCTTGCGGTGTGGGTATGGTTGTTAACATTCATGGTAGTAAGAGTCATGAACTGGTGAACAACGCCCTTCATGTGTTGGAGAATATGCGTCACCGTGGTGCCGAGGTAGGTAAGGACGGTGACGGAGCGGGTATTATGCTCCAGATTCCCCATGAGTTTATTTTGTTGCAGGGTATTCCTGTTCCCGAGAAGGGGAAATATGGCACGGGCATCGTGTTTTTGCCAAAAGACGAAAAGGCACAGCAGGAGATCCTGAGTATCATGATGGAAGAGATAGAGCGTGTTGGACTGCAACTGATGCACCTGCGCACTGTCCCTACCAATCCTGAGTGTCTCGGAGAGTCGGCATTGAGCACTGAGCCGGCAATCAAGCAGGTGTTCATCACTGGTGTCAGTGACGACGACGTGGAGAATTTCCCTCGCACATTATATATAATAAGGAAAAGGATTGAGTCAAGGGTAAATAATAAGGATTTCTATATCTGCTCACTCTCGAACACCAGCATCGTATACAAGGGAATGTTGTCGAGCGTGCAGTTGAGGCAGTATTACCCGGACCTGACAAATCAATACTTCACGAGTGGTCTGGCACTGGTTCACTCGCGTTTCTCGACCAACACCTTCCCAACATGGTCGTTGGCACAGCCTTTCCGCTTGCTGGCACACAATGGTGAGATAAACACCATACGTGGAAACCGTGGTTGGATGAAGGCACGTGAGAGTGTGCTGCTGGCCCCTCTCTCATCCTCACTAGGAAAGACGGATACCAATACTGTCCAGAGGGGACTTCTGGGAACCGACATCTCACCTATCGTGGAACCAGGTATGTCCGACTCGGCGTCTCTTGACAATGTATTGGAGTTTTTCGTAATGTCGGGACTCTCGCTGCCCCATGCCATGAGTGTGTTGGTTCCCGAGTCGTTCAATGACAAGAACCCTATCTCGGAAGACTTGAAGGCGTTTTATGAGTATCACTCAATCCTCATGGAGCCCTGGGACGGTCCTGCCGCACTTCTTTTCAGCGACGGTCGCTTTGCAGGTGGTATGCTTGACCGTAACGGATTGCGTCCTGCACGCTATACCATTACGAAGAACGACATGATGGTAGTGGCCTCTGAGGTTGGTGTTATGGACTTCGATCCTACTGAGATTGCCGAGAAGGGCCGACTTCAGCCGGGTAAGATACTTCTCATAGATACGAAAGAAGGGAAAATATACTATGATGGTGAGATAAAGCAGCAACTGGCTGCGGAGCACCCATACCGTCAGTGGCTTAGCACAAACCGTATTCAGCTTGAGAAACTGAAGAGCGGACGCCATGTCGAGAATGGTGTGACAGGTCTCCTTGAGAAAGAACAGTTGTTTGGCTATGGTGCCGAGGATATCGACAACACCATTATACCTATGGCAATCAATGGTCAGGAACCTACTGCGGCGATGGGTAACGATACACCGCTGGCTGTTCTCTCCGACCGTCCTCAGGTATTCTTCAACTATTTCCGTCAGCAGTTCGCACAGGTAACCAATCCTGCCATTGACTCGATTCGTGAGGAGTTGGTTATGTCATTGACGGAGTATATCGGTCGTGTGGGATCAGGAATACTGAATCCAGATGAATCGAACTGTAAGATGGTACGTCTGCCACATCCGATATTGAACAACACTCAGTTGGATATCCTATGTAACATAAGATACAAGGGATTCAACACGATAAAGCTGCCAATGACGTTCGAGACACACCCACAGACACTTATGAAGGGTGGTGAGGTTGATTACCCTCAGGCAGGTGAGGACTTGCGGAACGCCTTGGATAAACTCTGCAAGGATGCGGAACAGGCAGTGGACGATGGATACAACTACATCATCCTGACAGACAAGTGTGACTTGACTCCCAAATCCTCGGGAGTGGTAGGGTATATCCCTTCGTTGCTTGCCGTCTCGGCAGTACACCATTACCTTATAAGTGTTGGTAAGCGTGTTCAGACCGCCCTGATAGTTGAGTCGGGAGAGATACGTGAGACTATGCACGCCGCATTGCTTCTGGGCTATGGTGCGAGTGCCCTGTGTCCATGGATGACTTTTGCCATTCTCGACGACTTGGTGAAGCGTCATAAGATACAGGAGGACTACCCGACGGCAGAGGCTAACTACATAAAGGCCGTAAAGAAAGGTCTTTTCAAGATTATGGCAAAGATGGGTATATCGACCATCCGCTCGTATCGCGGTGCGAAGATTTTTGAGAGCATCGGACTGAGCGAGGACCTGTTGCGCCACTACTTTGGCACGGAGGTGAGCACCATCGGAGGCATAGGATTAACCAAGATCGCACGTGATGCCATCGCTTTCAAGGAGGCTTCGCTCACGAGTGGTCCTACAACCCCTGACACTCTGCGCAACAATGGACAGTTCCGCTGGCGTAAGGATGGCATCAGTCATGCCTGGAACCCGGAGACCATCACTACGTTGCAGCGAGCCACAAGGACGGGCGACTATGCGATGTTCAAGAAATACAGCGGTCTTGTAGATGAAAAAGAAAAGAAAATCTTCATCCGTGATTTCCTTGGTTTCCGCAAGAACCCCATAAGCATCGATGAGGTAGAGCCTGTTGAGAACATTGTAAAGCACTTCGTGGCAGGAGCCATGAGTTTCGGTGCATTGAGCAAGGAAGCCCATGAGGCCATATGTCTTGCCATGAACAAGTTAGGCGCCAGGTCGAACACTGGTGAGGGCGGCGAGGATTCGGAGCGCTTCCATTCCAGTGTCGATGGCATCTCGTTGTCGAGCAAAACCAAGCAGGTTGCGAGTGGTCGTTTTGGTGTAACGACAGAATATCTTGTAAATGCTGAGGAGATACAGATAAAGGTGGCACAGGGTGCTAAGCCTGGTGAGGGTGGTCAGTTGCCTGGTTTCAAGGTTAACGAGGTGATAGCAAAGACGCGTCACTCCATTCCAGGCATCTCGCTCATCTCCCCGCCTCCACATCATGACATATACAGTATAGAGGATTTGGCACAACTTATCTTCGACCTTAAGAACGTGAACCCCTCAGCATCGGTTTCAGTGAAACTCGTGGCAGAGAGTGGTGTTGGAACAATCGCCGCAGGTGTGGCCAAGGCCAAGGCAGACGTCATCGTAATAAGTGGTGCCGAAGGAGGTACGGGAGCCAGTCCTGCATCAAGTATGCGCTTTGCCGGTATCTCGCCTGAGATAGGTTTGAGCGAGACGCAGCAGACCCTTGTTAGAAATGGTCTGCGTGGCAACGTCCGCTTGCAGGTGGATGGACAGATGAAGACCGGTCGCGATGTAGTCCTCATGGCATTGTTAGGCGCAGAGGAGTTTGGCTTTGGTACTGCCGCCCTCATTGTACTCGGCTGTGTTATGATGCGTAAGTGCAACCTGAACACCTGTCCGATGGGTGTGGCCACTCAGAACCCGGAACTGCGTAAGCATTTCATGGGACGTTATGAGTATCTGGTTAACTATTTCACCTTCATCGCACAGGAGGTGCGGGAATATCTGTCAGAGATGGGCTTCAAGAGTCTTGATGATATCGTAGGACGTACGGATTTGATTGAGGTGATGAAAGATGAATCAGTGGCAAAGAGTGATACCCAACTGGATTTTGGACGTTTGCTGCATAAGGAGGAGGGCTCACTTCATTTCACTGGTGATATCAGTAAACCCAGTGTTCCTCTGGGAATGCAGAATACTATCATCGATGAGCGGTTGATTGCTGCTGGTGTGGTGGATAATGAGGGTAGTGTGAACCTCGACTATACCATTAGTAATACAGACCGTGCCGTCGGCTCTATGTTGTCGGGTGCCATTGCCAGGAAGTATGGTGCTGCTGGACTGCCCACAGATACTGTCAATGTGAAGTTCAAGGGCTCTGCAGGTCAGTCGTTTGGTGCATTCCTCGTGCATGGTGTCAACTTCAAGTTGGAAGGCGAGACCAATGACTATTTCGCAAAGGGACTCAGTGGTGGTCGCATTGCGATACTTCCACCCACTCGTGCTAACTTCGCTGCAGAGGATAATATCATTGCCGGCAATACAGGACTGTATGGTGCCACCAGTGGTGAGTTATATATCAACGGTAAGGTAGGTGAGCGCTTTGGTGTGCGCAACTCAGGTGCCATTGCCGTTATCGAAGGCGCAGGTGACCATTGCTGTGAATACATGACAGGAGGTCGTGTGGTTGTTCTTGGTGAGACGGGCCGTAACTTCGCTGCAGGAATGTCGGGTGGTGTGGCCTACGTATGGGACAAAAACCATACATTCGACTATTTCTGTAATATGGATATGGTGGAGATAGACCTCGTGGAAGACAGTGCTTCGCGAAAGGAACTACAGGAACTTATACGTAAGCATTACCTCTATACAGGTTCAAAACTCGCACGTGCAATGCTCGACGACTGGCAGCACTATGTTGACGATTTCATTCGTGTAATACCGATAGAGTATAAGAGTGTGTTGCAAGAGGAACAGATGAAGAAACTGCGTAAGAAAATAGCAGACGTGCAACGAGACTATTAATAGTTATTGGTTATAGATTATAGGTTATTGAATAATATGGGAAATCCTAAAGCATTTTTAGAAATACACCGTCAGGAAGCTGGTCATCGTCCAATCCATGATAGGATTCACGACTTTGGTGAGGTGGAGCAAACTTTAAACACTCATGAACGCAGATTGCAGGCATCACGCTGCATGGATTGTGGAGTTCCTTTCTGTCATTGGGCATGTCCTCTGGGTAACAAGGCACCGGAATGGAACGAGGCATTATATCGTGGTGAATGGGAACAGGCTTATCGACTGCTCTCGTCAACAAACCCATTCCCGGAGTTCACGGGACGCATCTGTCCTGCATTGTGTGAGAAAGCCTGTGTGTTGAACCTATACAACCATGAGCCAACTACCAACCGTGAGGATGAGGCTGCCATTACTGAAGCAGCCTTCCGTGAGAACTATATCCAACCACGTACCAACATACAGCGCAATGGAAAGCGTGTAGCCGTTATTGGAGCTGGTCCTGCTGGTCTGACTGCCGCCAACGACCTCAACCTTATGGGGTATCAGGTTACCGTTTTTGAAAAGAACGAGGCCGCAGGAGGTCTGTTGCGCTATGGAATCCCTAATTTCAAACTCAACAAGGCCATCATCGACCGAAGGCTGTCGTTATTGGAAGCCGAAGGGATAGAGTTCTGTTATGGAAAAGAAATAAGCGATGTCTCGAAACTGACAGGGTATGATGCCATTGTCATAGCCACGGGCACACCGACGGCTCGCGATCTCAATATACCGGGAAGAGACCTGAAGGGCGTTCATTTTGCCCTCGAACTACTCTCCCAGCAGAACCGTGTCCTCGCAGGCATGGAATTCGCTAAGGACAAGCGCATCACCGCCAAAGGAAAGGATGTGTTGGTCATCGGTGGTGGAGACACTGGCAGCGACTGCATAGGTACTGCTCATCGCCAGGGATGTAAGAGCGTCACTCAGATAGAGATTATGCCGCGTCCTGTGGATGGTCCTGACGACCCGGCCAATCCGTGGCCAAACTACCCACGCACTCTCAAGACCACTACAAGTCATGAGGAGGGTTGCACCCGTCGTTGGAACATCAATACCCTTGAGTTCCTCGGAGAAGACGGAAAACTCACCGGTGTGCGTGTCCAGGAGATTGACTGGAAGCCGAATCCGGAAGGTGGACGACCATTAATGGTGACGAAAGGCAAGCCTGAAATTATCAAGGCAGAACTGGTGTTGCTGGCAATGGGATTCCTGAAACCAGAACATCCGCAATATCCAGAGAATGTCTTTGTATGTGGTGACGCTGCCAATGGCGCCTCGCTCGTAGTCAGGGCAATGGCCAGTGGCAGAAACACCGCTAAGAAGGTAAATGAGTGGTTGAAGTGAGAGATAAGACAATAGGAAATAAATAATTGATAATATGGCATTAGTAAACGAACATTTCCTGAAACTGCCGAACAACTATTTATTCGCTGACATTGCAAAGAAAGTTAATGCATTCAAGGCGATACACCCCAAGGCAGACGTCATCAGCTTAGGTATCGGCGATGTGACGCAACCGCTTTGCCCTGCAGTGACAGAGGCGATGCACAGGGCAGTGGACGAGATGGCTACCACACAGGGTTTCCGTGGCTATGGACCAGAGCAGGGTTACGACTTCCTAAGAGAGGCAATCCTGAAGAACGACTTCCTGCCACGTGGCATTCACCTTGACATTGATGAGATATTCGTCAACGATGGTGCAAAGAGCGACACGGGAAACATACAGGAACTAATCCGCTGGGACAACTCCATTGGTGTTACAGACCCTATCTATCCTGTCTATATTGACTCAAACGTGATGATTGGACGTGCGGGAATACTTATAAACGGGAGATGGTCGAATGTAGTATATATGCCATGTGTGGCAGAGAATGGCTTTGTACCACGAATGCCGGAGAACAGCCATGTCGATGTCATCTACCTCTGTTATCCCAACAACCCTACGGGAATGGTGATATCGAAAGAGGAGTTGCGCCGATGGGTGAACTATGCCCTGCGCAACGACATACTGATATTCTATGACGCTGCTTACGAGGCATATATCACAGACCCCAAGATACCACATAGTATTTATGAGATAAAAGGTGCGCGCAAGTGTGCCATTGAGTTCCATTCATACTCGAAGACGGCAGGCTTCACGGGAGTGCGTTGTGGATATACCGTAGTGCCAAAAGACCTTACGGCTGGCACACTCGATGGCAAGCGCGTTGCCCTGAACCCGCTTTGGAACAGAAGGCAGTCGACGAAGTTCAATGGTACCAGTTACATCTCTCAGCGTGCCGCAGAGGCAATATATACGCCAGAGGGGAAAGAGCAGGTGAGGAAAACGATCGACTACTATATGCACAATGCCCACACGATGCTCAGTAGGTTGCGTGCACTGGGCTACGAGGTATATGGTGGAGAGAACGCACCCTATATATGGATGAAAACACCACGGTCCATGGAAAAGGGAAAGCAGGAAAATGCCAGTCCTTCATGGAGATTCTTCGAGGAACTGCTTTATGGTGCCCATGTGGTATGTACGCCGGGAGTAGGGTTCGGTCCTGCAGGCGAGGGATATGTCCGCTTCACTGCTTTCGGAAGTCGCGAAGCCACGGAAGCGGCTCTTGACCGCATCGAGAAGTGGCATAAGTAGTGAGTTGTTTCATAGCAAGGCGCCGCAGGCGTCGACTGATAAGTGAGAATATATTTTAAAGGTTTAATAAAAAACGATTAAAGATGGAAGCATTAAGATTTCAGGTTGTCGGTGAGGCATTTAAGAAAAAGCCTCTCGACGTGACAGCACCTATTGAGACCCCCGCAAAGTATTTTGGACGGAAGGTTTTCAACAGAGAGAAGATGTACAAGTATTTGTCTAAGGATGTTTATGAGAAAATGATAAACGTCATTGACAATGGCGCACAACTTGATCGTGAGGTTGCTGATGCCGTGGCTGCAGGAATGAAGCAGTGGGCAACGGACAACGGCGTGACTCACTATACTCACTGGTTCCAGCCGCTTACCGAGGGAACTGCAGAGAAACACGACTCTTTCATCGAGCACGACGGAAAGGGTGGAATGGTTGAGGAGTTCACAGGCAAGCTGCTTGTACAGCAGGAACCCGATGCTTCTTCATTCCCCTCAGGAGGTATTCGTAGTACTTTCGAGGCTCGTGGATACTCTGCATGGGATCCAACAAGTCCTGTGTTCATAATAGATGATACGCTTTGTATTCCAACGGTATTCATTAGCTATAGCGGTGAGGCCCTTGACTATAAGGCTCCGCTTCTGCGTGCCCTGCATGCAGTGAATGTGGCTGCAACAGACGTGTGCCACTACTTTGACCCGACAGTGAAAAAAGTGAAGTCGAACCTCGGTTGGGAACAGGAGTATTTCCTCGTTGACGAGGGATTGTATGCCGCACGTCCCGACCTGCTCCTCACAGGACGCACACTGATGGGACATGACTCGGCAAAGAACCAGCAGATGGACGACCACTACTTCGGTTCTATTCCTGAGCGTGTTGCCGCCTTCATGCGCGAACTGGAAATCGATGCTCTCGAACTGGGCATCCCTTGCAAGACTCGTCACAATGAAGTTGCTCCTAACCAGTTTGAGTTGGCACCTATCTTCGAGGAAACGAACCTGGCAGTCGACCACAATATGCTGTTGATGTCAGTGATGAAACGTGTAGCCCGCAAGCATGGTTTCCGCGTGCTGCTTCACGAAAAGCCTTTCGCAGGCATTAATGGATCAGGTAAGCACAACAACTGGTCGCTGAGCACGGACAATGGCGTGCTGTTGCATGCGCCAGGCAAGACACCTGAGCAGAACCTGCGCTTTGCCACATTCATCGTGGAGACACTGATGGGCGTGTATCGTCATAACGGACTCCTCAAGGCAAGTATCATGAGTGCTACCAATGCACATCGTCTAGGTGCAAACGAAGCACCACCAGCCATCATCTCAAGTTTCCTTGGCAAGCAGGTGTCTGAAATGCTTGACCATATTGAGAAGGCCGACCGTGAGAATATCTTCGCCATGGATGGCAAGCAGGGAATGAAGATGGATATACCTGAGATACCAGAGTTGTTTATCGATAATACTGACCGTAACAGAACGAGTCCTTTTGCTTTCACAGGTAACCGCTTTGAGTTCCGTGCCGTGGGTAGCGAAGCCAACTGTGCATCTGCAATGATAACTCTGAACAGTGCCGTTGCCGAGGCTCTTGTGTCATTCAAGAAACGTGTTGATGCGAAGATTCCAGAACTGGAGAAGAAACTCGAAGGGACAGGCCATAACGCGGTGTTCCACGCCATAATCGATGTGCTGCGTGACGACATCAAGACATGTAAGCCAATACGCTTTGATGGTAACGGTTACAGTGATGAGTGGGTTGTTGAGGCAGAGAAGCGCGGACTTGATGTGGAGAAGTCGTGTCCGGTAATCTTCGAGCGTTACCTTGACCCCGAGAGCATCCAGTTGTTCGAGAGTCTTGGAGTGATGACAAAGAAGGAACTTGAGGCACGCAACGAGGTGAAGTGGGAAACCTACACCAAGAAGATTCAGATTGAAGCACGTGTCTTGGGCGACATATCAATGAACCACATCATTCCTGTTGCCACCCGCTATCAGTCACAGTTGCTCAAGAACGTCGAAAACATGGCTGCCATCTTCCCGGCTGAGAAAGCGGAGAAACTCTCAGCCCGCAACATTAAGTTGATTGAGGAGATTGCAGAGCGCACTTTGGCGATAGAACAGCAGGTTGAAGAACTGGTAAATGCACGCAAGTTGGCCAACAAGATAGAGGATGAGCACCAAAAGGCAATTGCCTATCACGATACCGTAGAACCAAAACTGGAGGACATACGTTATCAGATAGACAAGTTGGAACTTATTGTTGACGACAGCCTCTGGCCACTTCCAAAATATCGAGAGCTGCTATTCATAAGATAACCACACCGTTTCGGTGGTTTGAAGTTTGCGTAGGGCTCGGTGCTGCGATAGCACTGAGTCCTTTTTTTGCTTGCTTAAATGTTTTGTGCTTAATGCTTAACACCCAACTTGATCTCTAGGTGCTCAATCATGTCGATGGTCATGCGGCGAAGGTCGTAGTTAGGAGCCCATCCCCATTCGCGACGGGCACAGGTATCGTCCATCTTGTCGGGCCAACTCTCAGCGATGCTTTGCTTAAGAGGGTCAACGTCATAGACCATCTCGAACTCCGGCTTCAGTTTCTTAATCTCTGCGTAGATTGTTTCTGGTGCAAAACTCATAGCTGTGATGTTGAAGCCATTGTGGTGGACAAGGCGCGAGGGGTCTGCTTCCATAATAGTGATGGCTGCCCTCAACGCGTCGGGCATATACATCATGTCCATCATTGTTCCTTTCTTTATCGGACAAACGAACTTCTCTCCCTTGACTGCCGAGTAGTAGATGTCAACGGCATAGTCGGTAGTGCCGCCGCCAGGAGGTGTGACGTATGAGATGATTCCCGGGAAACGCACCGAACGGGTGTCCGTTCCGTATTTCTTCTGATAGTAGTCGCTAAGCAGTTCAGTTGTCACTTTAGATACTCCGTAGATTGTGAGTGGTCGTTGTATGGTGTCTTGTGGAGTCTTCATGTGCGGGGTGCTGAGTCCGAAAGAGCCGATGCTGCTGGGAGTGAACACCTGACAGTTGTTCTCTCGCGCCACTTCAAGAACGTTCCATAGACCGTCGACACCTATCTTCCATGCCAGTTTCGGTTTCGATTCCGCCACCACCGAGAGCAGTGCCGCAAGGTTATAGATGGCATCGATGTTATGTTTCTTCACAACGCTGGCTATCATCTCACCGTCGGTGACATCGGCAATCTCTGACGGTCCGCCTTCCTTGAGTTCTCCCTTCGGTTCTGCACCGACGATATATCCTGCCACGACGTTTTCGTTGCCATATTGCCTACGCAACTCTCTTGTGAGTTCCGAGCCTATCTGCCCCGTTGACCCAATAACAAGTATCTTTTTCATTATTAAAAGCGGTATGTTGTTGATAGTATAGATTTACAAGTGCAAAATAACCAAAAAAAATCGACATGGCATTACTTTTTATAATAAAAATGCATATTTTTTTCGTCCCGTGGTGTTTTTTTTCATAGGAAAGGGTGTTTTCTCGTTTTTTTTTACTTACTTTGTGCGGAAGTTTTAACCATAAATCAACAGACTATGTACGGAAAGATGAAAGAACATCTCCAGAAGACTTTATCGGAGATTAGGGATGCAGGACTCTATAAGGAAGAACGCCTTATCGAGAGTCCGCAGAGGGCTGCCATACAGGTGGGCGGCAAAGAGGTGCTGAACTTCTGTGCCAATAACTATTTGGGACTGTCTGACAATCCGCGCATCATCGAGGCATCAAAGAAGATGATGGACCGCAGAGGTTTCGGAATGTCGTCGGTGCGCTTCATTTGTGGAACGCAGGATGTGCATAAGGAACTGGAGGCTGCTATCAGCGACTATTTCAAGACCGAGGATACCATCCTCTATGCCGCGTGCTTCGATGCCAACGGAGGAGTGTTTGAACCGTTGTTCACTGATGAGGACGCTATCATCAGCGATGCGCTCAACCACGCGTCGATTATCGACGGAGTGCGTCTTTGCAAGGCAAAACGCTATCGCTATGCCAATGCCGACATGGCAGAACTGGAGAAATGTTTGCAGGAGGCACAGGCACAGCGCTTCCGCATCATCGTTACTGACGGTGTCTTCTCTATGGACGGTAATGTCGCTCCTGTTGACAAGATATGCGACTTGGCAGAGAAGTACGACGCATTGGTGATGGTCGATGAGAGCCATTCGGCAGGAGTGGTCGGCAAGACGGGACATGGCGTGAGCGAATTCTACAACACCTATGGACGTGTTGATATCTATACCGGCACACTGGGTAAGTCGTTCGGCGGTGCTCTCGGAGGATTCACCACGGGACGCAAGGAGATTATCGAGCTGCTGCGCCAGAGGTCAAGACCATACCTGTTCTCCAACTCACTTGCACCAAGCATAATAGGTGCCTCTATCGAGGTGTTCAAGATGCTGAAGGAGAACAATGATATTCACGACAGGCTCGTCGAGAACGTGAACTACTTCCGCGACAAGATGATGGCAGCAGGTTTCGACATCAAGCCGACGCAAAGTGCCATCTGCGCTGTGATGCTATACGATGCGAAACTCTCACAGGTGTACGCGGTGAAGATGCAGGAAGAGGGAATATATGTCACGGGATTCTACTATCCTGTAGTACCGAAGGAGCAGGCTCGCATTCGTGTCCAGATCTCGGCAGGTCACAACCGTGAGCAACTCGACCGTTGCATCACAGCCTTTATAAAGGTAGGAAAGGAACTCGGTGTACTGAAATAGTTCATCCGTTTATGTCCTTTTGCATTGCGAATTGTGTCCTTTCGCATTGCAAATCATGTCCTTTCGGACCCCGAAACATATCATATTGCATAACAAAAAGAGGGTGTGTCAAATAGACACACCCTCTTTCTATAAATTGAATCAGTTTAGAAGTTGAATCGTCTTCCATTCCATTTTAATACCTTCTTATTAGTGGTACCGTCATCATTCCATTTAGTGTAAATGATGTCCTTGCCAATACGTGGCAATTCATATATGCCATCGTATTTAATTTCGAACCCTGGAGGGTCACACTGCACCATGCGTTTCGTGGCATTGTCGTAACGATAGAAATCAACGCCACTCATTTCAGTTATGCATGGCCGTTAATTGTGTTGCTGGAAATTCATAATTAATAGATTCTTTGTTTGAATCAGAAACAGTTACTTTAATACTATAATTACCATCTACTAGATATTTTAGTAAAAGTATATTGCCAAGCTGATTTTTAGAAATACCATATGCAGATGTTATAATTGCAACAGGAATAAGTTCAGGCATAATGGTAAACATCTGAAGTGTTTCTTCTTTTGATGCGGGAAAAGGCTTGTTCCTGTTTAAAAATAAATTAAGAATATGGTTATTCTCATCTAAAGAAAAAGAAACCTGAAGACCATCTGTTAGTTTGGTATTCTTCTTAATGATTTCATTAAGAGTTGTAATTTCTTTCTGTAATGAACTTGCTTGCTGAGCCTTAGCAGAAGACATGAAGCTAAGAATGACGATGAATAATAATAAACCCCTTTTCATACAATTAAATTTTTAATCACTGCAAAAATACAAAAAAATACAATACCAGAAAGTTTTTCCCCTAAAAAAAACATTTATGCATTCTATTAAAGATACAAATTAAGTTTGGTGCCACTCTCACAGTTCCGTCAATTCGGTACCGCTACAAAACACCACTCACTACGATGGGATATACATTATGTTGTGGGAACTTCTCGCATTCGATATAAAGGGTGTCGAAAGCATCTGTGCCGTCGTACTTGATAACGTGGAGCTTTTTGAATCCTCGTATTTTTTTATGGTTAGTATTTAATTGCGGAACATTCCATTTCCACGAGCCATTCTGGTCGACACACCTTAGCGTGTACTATGATGTAGGGCTTTTCGGGGAATGCCTCCTGCATGAACTTCTCCAATGGGAGATAGTCGCTGAAGTCACGCAGATATACAATGAAATACTGTACGTCGTTCATCGTTGCTCCACCATCTTTAAGCAGTGCTCCGATGTTCTCAAGGAGTCGTCCAGTCTGTCGCAACACGTCACCGACATAGACCACGTTACCGTGCTTGTCGATGCTTGCTGTTCCAGAGATAAAGAACTGCTGTTTGTCACCGGTGTCAAGTCGTGTGCCGCGCTCGAAAGCCACACCATACTCGTGGGTAGGGTTGAGGTAGTCGAGGGCTTTGAGATAGGTCTTGTTGGCTTCGGTGATATTGGGGTACGTGAGGAAATCCATCGCCACGCATGCCGAGCGTGAGTGTGAGTTGCCTCCGATTCCGGTACTTGCTATGAAGTGAGTATCGATGGTCAGTCCGTAACTTGCAAATATCTGGTTACGTGCCTTTACCACTCCTTGATAGTTGTTGTCGATGTCAGATACGTAAAGCCATGTGCGCACGCAGTTCTCTGTCAGTGTGAGTCCCTGTTCCTTGATGAGTCGCAGATACTTCTCAAAGAGCATGATGGTCTGTGTGTACGAATTCATGCCGTTTGTCTCATCGTTGGTGAGACGTATGCTGTGGAAGAGGAAGTCAGGCTCTTGGTCGCTCGTCTTTAATAGTATTGCTATCTTGCTGCCGTCGGCTGGAGCCTGCTCCACCACTGTCGTAGCAGCCTTTGACAACTGTTCCTGATAGAGGTCGGAGTCAATGAGCTTCTGATACTGGTTCTGTGCATCGCTGAGGAATATCTTTGAGAATTGTATCTTTCTTCCTTCCAGTTTTTCAGAGTCAAGATAGTTGCCCACCTTCATGTATAACTGCATGAGGCGTTCTTTGAAAGTGCCTTTACACTCGGCTTTAATTATGGTGTAATTATCCATTGTTTTTTAATTTGCCTGCAAAGATAATGCTTTTTCTTGAGATTGAGAAAAAAAAAGGAATTAATTGATTCCTTCCTTAATCAACTGTCAGAGCTTGAATCAGTTCGTTAATCTGCTGGCTGCTCATGCCGTGAGAGAGCAGATAGTTGGAGAATGCTTCTGCGTAGTCAACGTTCGGCAGTTGTGCCTCGTCGTCAATACCGGCATAATACATCAGGCACGGGTTGAGTCTCAATGACACCAATGCATTGCATATATCTCCGTTTTCTTCTGGGGTAATCTGATAATAGTTGTTGTATGTAATCAGATAATCGGCCACCATTTCCTCATACGTTGCTCCGCATAATCCTTCAAGCAGTGCGCACACATATCCGGTGCGGTCCTTTCCCTCCATGCAATGCACGACATAGGGGGCTGGGTGCGATGGGAGTTCCTTCAGTGCCGCTATCAGTCGGTTGTTGTAGTCGTCTGCCGTAGGGTCTGCCTTCAGGGGGCACAGTATCACGTTGCCTCCCTCCCAGAGTGTGCGGCTGTAGGGTGGCATATCGTAGGTCAGCATATTCTCTTCGGTGTCGGCGAGGTTGAGCACAGTCTTTACCTTTTCGCTTTCCAGATAAGCCGATACGTAGTAGGCGCGGTTGATATCGTTGCAGAACGGTGATGAACTGCGGTGCAGTATGCCGCTTGCAATGTTACCGGCACTCACGGCGCGGGCATTGGCGAACATCGCATCGGAGTGAGTGGGATATTCGCTGCGGTCGTTGACGTATCTCATACTCAGCGCTGTTTGTACGTCGAGTTTGCCACCCTTTTCTTTCATCCTGACAGTGACGGCATGTCCTTCCAGTCCTGTGAGTTCTTCAGGCAGTCCAACGTTGTTGGCTGTGAAGCAGATGCTGGGATAGGTGGGGTAGGCCACGCACAGGTATTCTCCATTGCGGGTGTAGAAGCCGTCGTAGTAAGGCATGACAATTTCCTTTCCGTCGATGGTAATACTGATGACGTCGCCTAGTGTGAATCCTGCCTTCGTCATGTCTTCTTCCGTGAAGTCCAGCATGGCTGCGCCGAACTCGTTGTATGATGAGATCTTGCCTTTCAGCATCGGCTCGTGGCCAGTGTCGTCATCATCGGAGCAAGAGGTCGTCAGAGTTAGTAAACTTACAAGAACCAAGAGGAGGCTCGATCTCCAACTGGTAAACAATAATGCTGAGGTCGGTTTTTGGTAGATTATATTACCCATATTGTTAGTTTTGTGCTATTTCTGAACTCAGTTATTTATACGTTCCTTCATTAGTTTCTCCAAATCCGAATCAGATTTCTCTAATAGTTCGTCGGGTTTGTAGAATTTTGTCAACATAGTGGCAAAGACCTTGTTGTTGTAGATGAAAACAAAATCGTAGTAGCCGGGCTCAACCTCTTCGGGATGCATGTAGAAGGAGCCCCAATGAGCGTTTTCCTCTGCATCGGGGTCTTTGTTCAGGTCAAGTTCTTGAACATAACCTGGGGTTTCATCGTTCAAAGCGTTTTTCTGGTAAAGACCCTGGTCTGCTTTATGTTTGAAAACCATCACTTTGATGCCTGTACCTGCTTTTGTTTCCGGATAGAACTCTATCCATTCATCAAGTTCGAAAACCGAACGGATACCTTCGGTGGCGGCGGGTTTGCTGTTGAAAGCATTTGTGCCGCAACGGTTGCCGGCAAGGCTCAAGCCAGTCATGACAGGTTGCTCACCTTCTTTAAGATTCACGTAGTTGAGTCTGCCAAGTTCCATTGATTCTTCCGTAGCATTAGCGGAATAGCCATTACTGGTGGTCAAAAAGGCAAGTACTGCGGTTAGTAATAATAATTTCTTCATTCTGTGATTATTTAAGTTGATTGTACAATTCATCGTTCCAGTTTTTTCTTGAAGGGAATAAAAAGTTATTCTGTTTGTTTTTCATGAATTATAGTTGGTTCTTCTCTTTCTGGAACGATATTTGAAATAATACGGTCTGACTCCTCAATAGTCATCTTGCGTTTATCCAGCCCCGCTGCAGCACGGCATCCGTCAAGGAAATCTGCTTTCGAAAGATGAAATGGCAATGGTTGCATTAAAATATATGTGCTCATTGAAACGCCAATGTCATAAGGACTCAGTTCTACTCCTGATTCTTGCTTTACGCCTAATGCCATTCCTTTTGTCATCATAGCAAATCCAGCAGCATAAGCCTCATAATCAGCAGGGATTTCATCTTCGTGTTTCCCCGTCATCTCAAATATATATTGCTGTAATCCAGGCTGCAATCCCTTCATAATGCCGAAATAAGTGAAAAAGTTACATTTCTCCTCATCTGGCATATCTATAGGATTCTTGTCCTTGGGCAGACTCTTCATGAATTCATTTATCTTGATGGTGTCCTGAGGTAGTGTCAACTCATGGTTGACCACTTTATTCAACCCCGCCAAGATACAATCGTATGGTATGGAGTCTCTTTGGGATCGGATGCCATCTGATAAGAATATAGCTTGCATCGCACCCAAACTAAAAGATTTGTTCTTGATGGTATCCTGAGAATACTTCATATAGGCAAGATTCTCTTCAAAACCGCGGATCACTCCAGCCCAATACTCCTTGCTGATTCCAAAAGGGTTAGTAGAATCTGGAATTACTATATTAGATATAGATCTGGTAATCATGTCACCATAGGCATACGATACCGAGTCAAAGTTTTCGGTGGTGTTGTCCGCCCTTTCGTATTTCATTTGGCCAAATTCCGCCCATGCTTCCTGCGCAAACATGCACAGGAAGACGAATGTCATGACGGAACTCATCAAATGAAATAGAATCTTCTTCATAGTGTTTCTTTTTATAGCGACTCCAGCATGCGCTTTATCACCACCGAAGCACTTATCTCACGGTTGGCAGCCTCTGGGATGACGAGCGAGTTGGCGCTTTCTATCACATCATCGGTGACGATGAGACCGCGGCGAACGGGCAGGCAGTGCATGAACTTACCGTTGTTGGTCCATGACATGTGCTCTGCATCCACTGTCCACGACATGTCCTTGCTGGTTATCTTACCATAGTCAGCGGGGTTGGTAACGCCTGGATTGCTCCAGTTCTTGGCATAGATGAAGTCTGCTCCCTCGAATGCCTCACGCTGGTTGTAGGTCACTTTAGCGTTGCCAATGAACTTCGGGTCGAGTTCATAGCCTTCAGGATGAGTGATGACGAGGTCGATGTCCTCAGCGGCATTCATCCACTGAGCGAATGAGTTAGGCACGGCCTGTGGCAAAGCGCGGCAATGTGGAGCCCAGGTTAGGACGACCTTTGGTCGAGCCCCCACCAAACCTCCCCCCGTAGGGGAGGCTTCTTTTATCGTAATCAAATCGGCAAAAGCCTGAAGAGGGTGCACTGTGGCGGTCTCCATTGCAAAGACGGGCTTGCCACTGTATTTTATGAACTGGTGCAGAACGGTCTCGGCATAGTCATACTCGCGGTCGGTAAGTCCAGCAAATGAACGCACTCCGATGAGGTCGCAGTAGCATCCCATCACGGGGATAGCCTCAAGCAGGTGCTCACTCTTGTCACCGTCCATTATCACTCCGCGCTCCGTCTCCAGTTTCCATGCCCCGGCATTGACGTCAAGCACTATGACATTCATTCCAAGATTCATCGCTGCTTTCTGTGTCGAGAGTCGTGTGCGCAGCGAGTTGTTGAAGAATATCATCATCAGCGTCTTGTTCTTTCCAAGATGCTGGTATTTAAACCTGTCGTTCTTTATCTCTTGTGCTTCGGCGAGTGCTTTGCGGAGGTCGCCGATATCCTCTACGTTAATAAAACTCTTCATAATTATCAATTTTCAATTATCAATTAGCGAGTTATGCTCGCACTTGTCCTTCTCCCTCAATGAGCCACTTGTAGGTGGTAATCTCTTCAAGTCCCATCGGCCCGCGTGCACCCAATTTCTGAGTAGAGATGCCTATCTCTGCACCGAGTCCGAACTGTGCCCCGTCGGTGAAACTTGTAGGAGCGTTCCAATAGACGCAGGCGGCGTCAACACGCTGCTGGAATTGCCGTGCCACACTCTCGTCGCTTGTTATGATACTCTCGCTATGTCCCGAACCATAACGGTTGATATGGTCGAGGGCTTCAGCAAGATTGTCAACAGTCTTTATCGCCATCTTATAATCCATGAACTCTGTTCCGAAACTCTCTTCGGTGGCATGTTGTAACAGCGTTTCAGGGTATGAGCCGTCGAGAGCCTTAAATGCACGTTCGTCAGCATATATGATGACGTTCTTCTCTGCCAGTGGCTTACATACCTTATTTATATTTGTAAGTTGCTGAGCATTGACGATGAGGCAGTCGAGAGCATTGCATACGCTGACGCGTCTTGTCTTGGCATTGCATACGATGGCTGTTGCCATCTCAATGTCAGCGTCTTTGTCAAGATATGTGTTCACAACGCCTGCTCCCGTCTCTATGACAGGCACCTTTGCAGTGTCGCGAACGAAGGTTATCAGTCGCTTGCTACCACGCGGAATGCACAGATCGATATATCCTACGGCTGCCAGCATCTCGCCTGTGGCTTCATGAGTGGCTGGTAGCAGTTGTATTGCTTCCTCCAAACCATATTCCCGAAGGATATTCTTGATGAGTGCCACACCGGCACGGTTGCTGTCGTCGGCATCCTTGCCGCCTTTCAGCACACAGGCATTGCCTGTCTTGAAACAGAGGGAGAAGACGTCATAGGTGACGTTGGGACGTGCCTCATAGACAACACCGATTACTCCGAACGGCACACTGATGCGACGCAGTCGTAATCCGTTTGGCAGTGTCGACTGTCTCAGCGTCTTGCCGAGCGGACTCTCTAATGCCGCCACATGACGCATGTCTGATGCTATGTCTTCAAGGCGTTTCTCTGTCAGTTGCAGACGGTCGTACAGCGGATTCTGTCTGTCCATGCGCTCAAGGTCCTTAGCGTTCTCACGCAACAGCAGTTCCTTGTTTCCCACGATGGCATCAGCCACCTTCAGAAGAATCTCTTTCTTCTGCTCATCACTGACGAGAGCCAGTTCGTGACTCGCCGCCTTCGCCTTTATCAATAATCCTTCTATTTCCATAACTTCTAACTTCTCGCTCGGCTATGCCGCTTTGCTTGCAAAGAACTCCTAACTCCTAACTCATACAAAGATAGTCGTAGTGAACTAGTGGCTTTTGGTTGTGTTTCCCTATCAGTGCCAGTGCGCTGTCGGCATTGAAACTGCTCCTGCCCACTGCTATCTCGTTGTCTTGTTTGTCGCGAATGCTTATAATGTCACCCTCCTCGAAGTCGCCTTCTATGGATTCCACGCCGACAAAGAGCAGGCTAACTGCCTGTTTCTTCTCATGCAATGCTTCAACGGCACGGTCGTTTATTCTTACTATGCCCTTGGCAAAACTGCCGCTGTGCGCAAGCCATTTCTTCATCTGCGATGCGTTGCGGTCGCTGGGAATAAACTCAGAGTGTACAACGTTCTCTGGTTCTTCGGCAAGTTGGATGAGAATGTTCTCACGCTTGCCGTTAGCGATAATCACGCGGATGCCTTCTTCTGCCACCTTGCGGGCTATGGCACATTTGGTGAGCATGCCGCCGCGTCCAAATCCGCTCTTTTCTGTCTGTATGTGGTCGGCAAGATCGCTCTCAGGCTCCACAATCTCAATAACTCGAGACTCGGGATCATCAGGCGCTCCATTGTATATACCGTCGATGTTGCTTAGTATCACCAGAGTGTCGGCGTCCATCATTGCTGCTATCAGACCCGACAACTCATCGTTGTCGGTGAACATCAGTTCGGTGATGCTCACGGTGTCGTTCTCGTTGACGATAGGAATCACGCCGTTCTCAAGCATCACACTGATGCATGCACGCTGGTTAAGATACTCCTGACGGGAAGAGAAGTTCTCCTTCATAGTAAGCACCTGACCGATGCAGATGCCATGTTCGCGGAAAAGGTCATAGTAGAGTCCCATGAGTTTCACCTGACCAATGGCGGAGAACAACTGTCTCTGTTCCACTGAGTCGAGATGCTGCTGTGTTTGCAGTTCGCCCTTTCCCGATGCCACAGCACCCGAGGATACCAATATCACCTCATAGTCCATCTTGCGCAATGCCGCAACCTGGTCAACCAGTGACGACATCCGTGTCACGTCAAGTTTTCCATCCTGACGCGTCAGCACGTTGGAGCCTATCTTAACAACGATTCTTTGTCTCATATTATTCTATCTGTTCAGATTTCTGTTTAATTGGATAGTTATATCGCTTGCCCATTTGGCATCGTTGCCAACATTGATATTTATGATTTCTTTATGTGGCTTTTTTGTGACTATTACGACCTGATACTCGCGTGGAGCCCATGGATCGCTACTGTTGTAGAATGTCACGTCTTTGATGTCGCTTTTGTAGATGCGGCGCCCTCCAATGATAAAGAAGTCCTTATATGCCAGTATTACGCCGTTAACCTCATTGGCAAGTGTGGCATTCATAATTATAACATCTTCTGGCTGGCCATATTCTGCTGTTAGTTCGTCAACTGTACTCCCCGTTTTCTTTATTTTTTCCTCTTTGTTGTTTCCCTGTGATTTCCTTGAAAATATATAATAGAACAGGAGGATTGTTAATATAACACCAGTGACAATGAGCGCTTCAGCGCAGTAGAATATTCCGAAAAGCAGCAATAATATAACCGCAATGATACTGAGAATAACTTTTCTTCTCATTTCGTCATTTTACTTTTCTGCATCCTTTTTGCGTATCTCCACACGGCGTATCTTACCGCTGATGGTCTTTGGCAGTTCGTCAACGAACTCTATGATGCGCGGATACTTGTAGGGTGCGGTCTCACGCTTCACGTGATTTTGCAGTTCCTTGATGAGGTCGTCGCCAACCTTGTCCTTCCATTCCTTGCCCAGCACTACGGTAGCCTTCACCACCATGCCACGGATGTCATCGGGTACACCGGTGATGGCGCACTCAACAACGGCGGGGTGGGTCATCAGAGCCGACTCCACCTCAAACGGACCGATGCGGTAGCCACTTGATTTTATCACGTCGTCGATACGTCCTTCAAACCAGTAGTAGCCATCTTCGTCACGCCATGCCACGTCGCCAGTGTGGTAAACACCGTCGTGCCATGCGTCATGTGTCTTCTCTTCGTCAAGGTAATAGCCCTTGAACAGACCGACAGGTTTGTTATTACCAACCCTGACTACTATTTCTCCCTTCTCGCCATCCTCGCATGATGTGCCGTCTGGGCGCAGCAGGTCGATGTCGTATTGCGCGTTGGGGATGCCCATAGAACCCGGCTTCGGTGTCATCCATGGGAATGTACCCAGTGTCATCGTCGTCTCTGTCTGTCCGAAACCTTCCATCATCTGTATGCCGGTCTTCTCCTTGAACTTGTCAAAGACGGCTGGGTTAAGTGCCTCGCCGGCGGTGGTGCAGTACTCAAGTGAAGACAGGTCGTAATTCGACAGGTCTTCTCTAATCATGAAACGATAGATGGTGGGTGGTGCACAGAATGATGTAACACGGTATTTCTCTATCTGGCGTAGCAGGGTGTCGGCGTTGAACTTCTCATGGTCGAACACGAACACGCATGCACCGGCGAACCATTGCCCGTAGAACTTGCCCCATACCGCCTTGCCCCATCCTGTGTCAGCCACGGTGAGATGCAGTGAGTGTGGTTTCAAATTGTGCCAGAACACTCCCGTAGTGAGGTGCCCCATGGCATACAGATAGTCGTGGGCAACCATCTTCGGCTCACCACTCGTACCGCTGGTGAAGTACATCAGCATCGTGTCGTCATTATCGTTTACATGCTCAGGACGCTGGAATGCCGGTGTTTTCTTCCATTCGTTCTCCCAGTCATGGAATCCATCAGGAACGGGACGGCTCTTTCCTTGTGATGCCTCGTTGACAGCCACCAGCAGTTCCACTGTAGGGCTCTCGGGCATTGCCGCCTTCACTTGCGTCGTGACATATTCATCATCCACACAGATGATTGCTTTCACTGATGCCCGTGTGTTGCGATATACTATGTCGTGCTTAGTCAGCATGTGCGTGGCGGGAATCACCACAGCACCCAACTTGCACAATGCCAGCATGCAGAGCCACCATTCGTAGCGGCGTTTCAGTATGAGCATCACCTTGTCGTCCTTGCCGATACCCAGACTTTGCAGGTAACTGGCTGCCTGATCGCTTTGCTCTTTCAGTTCGGCGAAGGTGGTGCGTATCTCCGCTCCTTCGTCGTTGGTCCATAGTAGCGCCAGTTTCTCAGGTGCTTCCTTCGCCCATTCGTCCATTACGTCGTAGGCAAAGTTGAAATGGTCTGGAATGATGAACTCCAGATTCTTATTGTAGTCCTCCACCGATGTGAAGGTAGTCTGCTTTAAAAAACGCTCAATCATAATGTTTTTAATCCATAATCATTGCTAACATCCTTGCGGGCTTGTCTCCTATTGCCATCATTCCGTGTGGCTTGGTGGAGTCGAAGTATATGCTGTCTCCCTCTTCCAGGATTATTGTCTTATCGCCTACAAGCAGTTTCATCGTACCCTCCAGGATGTAGTTGAACTCCTGTCCGTCGTGGGTGTTCTTGTATATCTTGTGGGCATTGGGCTTCGGTTCCACAGTCACGATGAACACATCGGCATTGCGTTTCTGGAAACCACTGGTAAGGCTCTGGTACTTGTATGCCTTGGTGCGTTCCACACTCATACCGTGTCCTTTGCGTACGACATAGTAGGAATGCATCTTAGGTTCCTCGGCGAACATCAGCGCATCGGCTGAGACACCATATTTCTTGGCAATCTTCATGATGTTCGAAATGGTGATGTCAACCTCGCCACTCTCAATCTTCTCGTACTTTTCGAGTGTTATGCCGCAAGTATCGGCAAGGTCCTGCATGCTCAGGTCGAGCGCGTCGCGCAGTCCTTTCAGCCTTTCGCCTATTTGCTTTATTGCTTCTTCCATATTTTCTAGCCCCCTAAGTTAGGGGGGTGGGGGTCTGAACAAGCGAAAACCAGACTGTATTTTAGATTGTGAATAATTTATAGACAAGGAGTCTGCGCCTGTTCAGACCCCCAACCCCCTGACTCAGGGGGCTATTGGACTCGTGACTATTTAGCACCTGCCTTCAGTCCTCGGATAACAGCCGAGGTGAATCCGGCATGTTCCATCTCGTTAAGTCCTTTGATGGTAACGCCGCCAGGTGTGGCGACAAGGTCGATAGCCTGTTCTGGGTGCATGCCGCTCGACTGAAGCAGTTTCACTGCTCCCATCATGGTCTGCAGCACGATGTCCTTTGCATCGTCAGCCTTAAAGCCAAGTTCCACACCGCCTTCGGACGAGGCGCGTACGTAACGCATGGCATAGGCAATGCCACACGAGGCGAGGGTAGTGCCTGCCGCTAGATGCTTCTCGTCGGTTATCTGGGTCTTGCCCATAAGGTCGAAGAGACCTGTTATCGTCGCTGTCTGTTCGTTGGTTGCCTTGTCGGGAACAATGAATGTCATAGATGCAAGTTCTGCTATGGCAATGTTCGGAATGGCAAGGAACAACGGGAAATCTTCCGGCTGGGAACCGGCAAGGATAGCGCGTATCTTTTCTGATGACACTCCTGCCGCTATGACAACGAGGAGTT
This sequence comes from Prevotella sp., assembly GCA_017554105.1. GTDB lineage: Bacteria > Bacteroidota > Bacteroidia > Bacteroidales > Bacteroidaceae > Prevotella. Next base: position 147,451 of record JAFZIY010000029.1, read on the forward strand.
GCTTGCTGAGGTCCAGACTGTCCTTAATCTCGTTCAGTACGGATTCCACCAACCAAGGCTTAACCACAATCATCACCACGTCGGCACCCTCGGCAGCGATGCTGTTGTCGTTGGTCACACTGGCACCTTGCTCGGCAAATCGGTCGAGTGTTGTCTGTACGGGGTCTGCCACGGTGATGTCCGCAGGCTTAATGACATTTGTCTTTAGCAATCCCTCAACGGTGGAGCCGCCCATGGCACCTGCTCCGATAACTGATATTTTCATTTCATTACCTTTTTAAGTTTCTCAATAAACTCGTCCACATCGTCCTTCGACAGGCAGAGTGGCGGCAGCAGACGCAGTACGTTGGTACCGGCACAACCCGTGAAGCAATGCTGCTCATAGACGAGGCGCTGGCGCACTTCCTTATGTGGCACCGACAGGTCAACACCTATCATCATTCCGCGACCGCGAACATCCAGTATTTTAACTCCAAACTCCTCACTTCTCGCTCCTAACTCCTTCAGTTGTTCGATAAGATACTCACCTACGAGATGGGCATTCTCAACGAGTCCTTCCTCCTCAAACACATCAAGAACGGCAAGGGCTGCAGCACAAGCGAGGTGATTTCCACCAAACGTTGTACCCAGTTGTCCGTACTCAGGCTTGAACTCTGGTGATATGAGCACTCCACCCATAGGGAATCCGTTGGCGATACCTTTGGCAACAGTGATAATGTCGGGACGTATGTCGAGCCACTGGTGGGCGAAGAACTTACCGCTACGACCATATCCGCACTGTATCTCATCACAAATCAATATCGTGCCGTATTGCCTGCAAAGTCTTTCCAGACCTTGTGCAAACTCCTTTGTCGCCATCTTGATGCCACCGACACCCTGGATGCACTCCAGGATAACAGCGCACACATCGCCTTTCTGCAGTTCTGCCTCCCATGCCGCAAGGTCGTTAAGCGGCAGATATGTCACGTGACCGTTGGCATTTATCGGTGCGATAATCTTAGGGTTGTTGGTAACCTCCACTGCAAGTGATGTCCTGCCATGGAACGCTTTCTCGGCAGAGAGCACACGGGTACGGCCATTTGTGAACGAAGCCAGTTTGAGAGCATTCTCGTTTGCCTCTGCTCCGGAATTGATGAGGAACAACTGGTAGTCGTCATAACCGCTGATTCTCCCTAATCTTTCGGCAAGACGCACCTGCAAATCGTTCTTCACTGAGTTGCTGTAGAACCCTATCTTGTTCAGTTGTTCACTGACTGTCTCTACATAATGGGGATGGCAGTGGCCGATGCTTATCACCGCATGACCGCCATAGAGGTCAAGATATTCCTGCCCCTTGTCGTCCCATACCTTACAACCTTTTCCCTCTACGATGTTAACATCAAATAGGGGATAAACGTCGAATAACTTCATGATGATTGCTTGAAAAGTTAATTACACGGTGCAAAATTACCGTAAAAATCTGAGAATGTGTAACTAATTGTCTATTTTTTTACTCTTTGTCTGCCTTTGTGCCCATTTCTAACATCCATATGCGACATTTATTCATTTGCATCTGTTAGAATCAGCAGATTTTTACCAAAATCTCGTTGACATTTGGTAATCGTATTACCACTGCCTGGTAACAAGATTACCAGATAGTGGTGACGTCCTTACCAGATACGGGTAACAGCCTTACCAGTGTCTGGTAACGGCATTACAAGATACATGTGACAAAAACGTTAAGCCGTTATCTTATCCTTTCTTCGCGTTCACGCAGTGTTGGCAAAGGAAGTCATAGACGAAATCGAAGTCCTCGTCGTTTACGTAAACGCGGTTCTTCGCCAGCAGTTGGTTCACTTTGATAAGATTCATTCGGCGGGATGGAATAAGCCGTTTGACGTTGGCAAGGGTTGAGGTCATGGAACTGCGCGACTGTGAGAGGATGCCTGTGCCAATCACTCCTGGACGTCCTGATGCCAATCCGGCAAGTATCGTCAGCGCTCCGATGATTTGTCCTTTCTTCACCTCACGGGGCATCTGCTGATGAGTCACTTCCTTCTCATCCATAATGAAAAGCGCGACGTATTTCCATCCGGATATCGCGGCATAGAGCAGATAGCCCAGGATGCTAAGCACAGCCAGTATAGCAGCAGAAAAAAACACTCCCTTGCCCATGCCGATGAAGATGTCTAAGGATAGTTCGCCAGTGAAGAGGAAGATGATGGTGAAAAGAATGATAATGATAACTATGCTGATGCCAAACACTTTCCACACATCGAACAGAATGGAATAGTTGGTGAGCATATTCACTTCATATACCCAACGGTATTTACCATCTTGGCATAGGGTTACCCTATTGCCGATTTCTTCTTTCTTCATATGACAATAGTTTATGTTTACCTTTTCGTGTTCAGCGTCATACGGGTGGTGTCACCCTGACGCACGATGTATATGCCGGTAGGCAGGGAGTTGATGTCGTTGCCCAGGAACACGCCTGAGATGGAATAGACCTTGACAGTCTGGTCATTGTCAACTGATGCCGAACTGATGCCCGAGGGATCGTCTGGCACAAAAGTGTATCCGAGTTTGTTGTCTATCCACGCAATGCGGTCCTTGATATAGTTCTTCACGTTGTTGACCTCTGCCTGATAACTGCCCCATATCACCGGATTCTGGTGGATATACTCGTTCATGATAGGCCAACGCGTGAAGTTGAGTTCCTGTGACCTGTTCAACTGTTGGCTCAGGTCATCGACGTATGCCAGCAGGCTCTCTTCATCAAGACCGTTGTGTCGTGCCTTGTCCCAGATGCTAATCAGTTTTGCCTTTGCGTTGCTGTCATTGGTGATGTTGTTGGTCAGCGTACGCATATAGCCCTCATAACTACCATACTGGAACACCCATTGCGAGTGGTTGTTGATAGGGTAGGTGCGGTTGTCGTTCTCGAACGCAAGGTCGAAGTCCCATACGGGACCGGTATATATTTTGTCATCGCCGCGTTGCTTATACATATAAACGCTCCAATAGGTGTCGGTATTGCCGGACATCTCGCCCACAATGAAATGGCGAAGATAGGTGTCAGTGTCCAGATATGTCCGCCAGGACTTCTCCATTTTGCTGTAATGGTTGCGTATGTAGTTCTTCTGCTGTGTCGTTATCTCGTCCTCGTCAGGCGACTTAATGGTAACGCGGGTGTTATAGTCCGACGTAAACCATGACAGCTCCTGGTCGGCATAGGCATCGACCTCAATGAGATAACCGCCGGTAAGGGCTTCTCCGCTATTGTCCTCAGGAGTCATCTCTGTGATGTTGACGCGTTTCTTATGTACCTGTATCTGGTCGCACAACTGATAGCATCCCTTATACTCGCCGTTCAGGAAGACATCGACGGCCGTTCCGTAGGGAGTGTAGGGCATTTCCAGAATACGGCTCAGATGGAATGCCAGCAGGTTGCGCATAAGAGTCTTGTCACCGTAGTTGTTGATAAGCGTCCATTTCTTTGCCTTTGCAGGTGCGTCAAGTACGTTCTGTTTTGCATCGAACTTAATGCGATATGGACGTTTGGGGAAGGTTCGCGAGAAATTGCCTCGCTCTCGTGTACTTCCTGCCTCAGAGAGTAACTTCGTACCATCGTCGGAGATAATGGTCAGTTGTGACGGAATCTCTGTTTCTTTGTCGAAAGGTTCCACATTGTTCTCTGTGTGAATACTTACCGTGGGGAGGTTGGTCAACTGATACAGATGACTGTCGTCACCCTCTCCTTCGTGGCCATAGAACTCTATCTCAGCGATGTTGCACCGGGCATCATTAGGACCGACATAACGTACGTAGCGGAATCCGCGAGAACAGGAGACGTCGGCATAGGATATCCTTCCTATGGTACCGCGCTGGTCGATGACATACAAGGGTAGGGCATCCATGAAGTCGCTGCGGTTCGCCCCTTCGAAGACTCCGAGTATAACGCGCTGCTCACCGTGGACATCATCACGAGGCGACCATCCCACACGTGTTATGACATGTGGTGTGCCAAGGTCAAGACCTGTCCAGGTGTAACTGCGTTCCCAAGAGGCAAAGAAAGTGTCAAGATTACCGTCGAAAGCCATCTCGCGGGTGTTCACAGTAGTCGATAACTGCCATGTGTTATAGTCAACAGACTCTGTCGTTCCGATGACATTACCTGTGAGACGGTCGTCAGCCATAGTCACAGCAGCCTGTAACCACAGAACGAGAAATAATAACCACTTGAATCTAAATGTCATAGCCATAATCCTAATCGAATGTTCGGTGCAAAATTACCTTAAAAAACCGAGAAAGTGTAACTATTTGCCATTTTTTTACTCTTTGTATGCCGTTGTGTCCATTTCCAGCATTGATATGACACATTTATTCGCTTGCATCTGATAGAATCAATATAAAGACAAAACCAACACCTTCCATACTATTCGACGTATGGAAGGGTTGGTCAATAAGTTTACCTCATACGGTCAACGGTATTTCACGTCCTGCGCAAGATTATTCACTCCGATGTCTTTTTGCTGACTTAAAGCTTTTCTCAGCATCCCGACATCTTTTAATTGTCGCTGTATGATTTGTTGCTTTTTTTCTTTTTCTTTGTGCTAATGTTTGTTGAGTTGTCATTGTACACAGGTTCTTTTTTGCGCCCCTCCTCTTCTAGAATTTTCTCTTCAGATTTGGTAATAGCCTCGTCATACCATGCGAGGAAACTGCCTCCCAGTCCAAACCATGCTTTCTTCCCGTCCTTCCATTTAAGGGTTACGTCATAGCTCTGGTCGTTGATGACGCTATTGTATTTCTCTGCCCTTTGATCGAGTGTGTTACGATCTACATAGCTCTTGCCAGTGGCACCATTGTAAATTGTAGTTTGTGCGTTAACATTTATGGTCATGGCTGCGAAAGCCACGAGTGTCAATAATAACTTTTTCATAATTATAATATATATTAATGAGTAAAATTGCCCGAATAGAGCCTAACATTTGAAATTAGAATCTTTGCTAAACGAGAAGGAACGTGCTCCTTAAAATGTGTATATACGTATTTCCTATCGTGTGAGAAATAGCTGGAACGCTCTTCCCACTTTTGTATCGTGTTTGACCCGTCTGCTTTCTTGTGCCGCTTGGGATATACTTCGAAATAGATGTCAATGTTGTACTTGGAGTCAGTGGTGAACTCTATCGTCTTGTCTTCCTTCACCTTAACCCATAGGTTGCCGATTTTATTGTTGTCATAATAAAGCTCATAATACTGATCCGAGCCAGCTCCCCATGAAAACGTAACTTCCTTGTTCGTTCTCAGCAACGCTTTGTATGAGTGTGATTGGGCTTGCACGCTGACTGTTATTGCTACAAGTGCAATGAGTGTTAATAAATACTTCTTCATAATCGTAATAATTTTAGTCTATAAAAATAAAAACAAAAGCATTAGTTGCCCCATCCTACTTCTATAACATAAGATGCATTGTCCGCAATTTTTCGAGCGTTGTAGTTAGGCAGCGTACCTTTGGGGAGACGTGGATAAATCTTATGTTCCTGTCCCTTCTTGTCAACATACTTCACATACACAACGATGTTGTCAACGTCTGTAACGTTGTGTCCCCAAAGTGTGGCGTCACGGTCGTCAACCCACGCTTTCACTTTACGCCCTGCAGCTACCACACCGCCTGGTTTGTAATAACAGAATTTGGCATCGACCTTATGGAAGGCTCTATTTCCTTCTCCTACACAAAGCTGACGCACACTACCACTACCTACCTGTACAATGTTTTGTGCACTGGTAGTAATTGAAAATGCCACGAGGGCAATGAATAAAACAAAAATCTTTTTCATAGTCATATGTTATTGGTAAAAAACTTGATTTATATAGTATAGACAATGTCTTACTTTTGCAAAAATAAACAAATAATTGACATTAGGACTCTCAAAAAAAGAAAATCGGCTATCAATTTCCGAAATTGATAGCCGATTTTTAATTTTGACAGTTAAATTATCTTTTTTATTGGAGAATCATCAGTGTTGATACGGGTATCGGGAGATTAAAATAATAAATCAGAATGCGGAAGCTTTCAGTCTCAATCCTGTGTCTTCAGGTAGAGAGAACATGATGTTCATATTCTGTACCGCCTGTCCTACAGCACCCTTCAGTAGGTTGTCGATAACGGAAGTCACCACCAGTTTGTTGCCGAATTTATCGCAGTGGACAAGACACTTGTTGGTGTTCACCACCTGTTTCAGGTCTATCGGCTTGTCAACATAATGTGTGAATGCCGCATCTTTATAGAATTCCTTATAAGCATTGATGATATCCTCGATTTCCACATCAGTCTTTATCACGCTTGTCACATAGATTCCGCGTGCGAAATCGCCACGATATGGTATGAAATCGATGCTCACGTTACCACCGTCATCTATTGGGGAGCCTATAATGGGACTGCCATCTGGGCGCACCTCATTAAGACTTTGACAGATTTCGTGCAGATGCTGATGGGTGAATAGCTTGTATGTACTCATGTTGTTGTTGCGCCAGGAGAAGTGGGTTGTTGCGCCAGGCTTCTGACCAGCACCCGTGCTTCCCGTGATACCGTTCACCGCGATGTCGTCATTGATAATACCCATCTTTGCCGCAGGCAGCAATCCAAGTTGGATGCATGTTGCGAAGCATCCGGGATTTGCAACGTGCATGGCATGGGCAGTCTGCTCTTTGTGAATCTCCGGGAGTCCATAAACATAGTCGTGATTACCCTTGATGCGGAAATCCTGCGCCAAGTCTATAATCTTGACGTTGGCAGGGATAGTGTGCTCTTTAAGGAAAGCCTCGCTCTTTCCATGCCCGAAGCAGAAGAACACCACGTCAACCTCGTCGAAAGGCATGTCGGAAGTGAACCTCAGGTCGGTGTCGCCATAAAGACCTTCATGCACTTCGGTGACAGGATTGCCAGCATTGCTCTCACTGTTGGCAAACACAATCTTTGCCTTGGGATGGTTCAGCAGCAGGCGAATCAACTCACCTCCAGTGTAACCTGCGGCACCGAGAATGCCTACTCGAACCGACCCCCTCCCAGCCTCCCCAAAGGGGAGGTGAGTGCTGTTGTCATTGTTGGTCATTTTTTAATAGTTGTTGTATATTGTTTAATACGACATCAATGTCAGTAAATAATTCTTCGTTTGTATATCGAACGACTTTAAAACCCATAGCCTCCAGATTTTCTGTGCGTTGTTCATCCTTCTGTATTTGTTCATACTCAGAATGATATCCACCATCTATTTCAATAATGAGTCTTTTCTCTAAACATACGAAGTCAACAATATAGTCTCCTATTATATACTGTCTGTTAAATTTTACTCCTGAATTACTGTTTCGTATGTGTTTCCAAATCAAACTTTCCGCATCAGTCTGGAATTGCCTGTTTTTCTTCGCAAACTCCTTTAACATCCTATACCTATCAGGCGATGCGTAATTGTATTTGTACTTAAAACTCATTTGTTGATTCTTTCTCCCTCCCTTTGGGAGGGTTGGGGTGGGGTCACTCTCCCCTCCCTCGCAGGGAGGGGTTGGGGGAGAGTCTTTTTATCTCTTCTCGTCCTTATGTATTCCGTAATATACGCGAAGCGGGGTACTTGAGACTTTGATGAAGCCCTTTGCCTCGTCACTTGTCCACCCGTGCTGCATCTCGCCATATTCACCGAGTTTCGACTTCGTGAGGTCATTCTCGCTGTCCACGCCTACTGTCTGGAATCCATATGGACGCAGTTCGAGGATAGCGGTGCCTGTAACGTTGCGCTGACTGCTGGTGAGCATTGCCTCTATATCTGGCATCACAGGCTCCAGATACTGGCTCTCATGCAGGAACATGCCGTACCAGTTGGCAACTTGGTCTTTCCAATACTGCTGCCATTTGGAGAGGGTTGACTTCTCCAGAAGTCGGTGAGCCTCGATGATAAGTTTCGGTGCAGCAGCCTCGAAAGCCACACGTCCCTTGATACCGATGATAGTATCGCCGACATTGCAGTCGCGGCCGATGGCATAAGACGCGCCAATCTCCTCAATCTTCTGTATCGCCTTTACCTTATCGTCAAACTTCTCGTCGTTCACTGCTACGATCTCTCCCTTGTCGAAGGTTATCTTCAGTTGTGACGGTTCCTGCTTAGTGACGTGCTTCAGATATGCCTCTTCGGGGAGTCCCTGTGTGGGGTCGAGAATCTCGCCACCGCAGATGCTGGTTCCCCAGATACCCACATTGTAACTGTATTTCAGTTTTGTGAAGTCTGCAAAGAAACCGTTCTCGTTCAGATAGTCCACTTCTTCCTTGCGGCTCAGTGCGTGGTCGCGTGTAAGTGTTATGATTTCTACGCCTGGAGCCATAACAAGGAAAGTCATGTCGAAGCGTATCTGATCGTTGCCGGCACCTGTTGAGCCGTGTGCTATGGCATCTGCACCTATCTCGTTGGCATAGCGTGCTATGGCAATAGCCTGGAAGATGCGCTCTGAACTAACTGATATGGGATAGCAGTTGTTGCGCAGCACATTTCCGAAAATCATATATTTCAATGACTTCTCGTAATATTCATGTGTAACGTCGAGCGTAACATATTTCGTAGCGCCCAGTTTATAGGCGTTCTCCTCGTTCTTCTTCAGTTGCTCTTCGCTGAATCCACCGGTGTTGGCGCATGCAGCATATACATCGTATCCGTCATTCTTCAGCTTCATCACGGTGTAACTGGTATCCAGTCCGCCTGAAAAAGCAACTACCACCTTCTTTTTGTCACTCATAATTATATTATGTTTTATGTTTTTTGAGAACTATTCTTTTCTTGTTGCTATTGTAACTTAACTCTCCTGTCCTGCCTCCAGTTTCTTGATTCTCTCAAGTACTTCATTGGGAATTTTGGCGGGTAGATGCTCCTCAGGATCGAACAGCATGCCTGTGCAGATGCAGTATTTGCGCTCTGTGCGCTTCAGCACATCCACGTTGACACATCCCTCGCAACCACGCCAAAACGCCTCGTCATCGGTGAGGTCGGCGAAAGTCACGGGTTTGTATCCCAACTGGGTGTTCATCTGCATCACTGCCGCACCACTGGTGAGCGAGAATATCTTGGCTTTGGGCCATCGTATTCGCGCCAGTGTGAATGTCATGTCCTTTATACGCTTCGCCAGTCCTAAGCCGCGATAGTCGGGATGCACAATAAGTCCAGACGTGGTGACATACTGTTTATTGCCCCACGTCTCGATGTAACTGAATCCCGCAAATTTGTCTCCGTCGAGAGCTATTACCGCTTTTGCTTCGCGCATCTTCGTAGTAAGATACTCATGTGTGCGCTTTGCTATTCCGGTGCCGCGTACCTTAGCGGCTTCAGTGATAGTTTCAAGAATGGTGTCCACATACTTCTCGTGCGTGGCATCAGCCACCATTACTTCAATCTCTTTCATTACTACTCCCCCCATTATCCCTTTGTTGAAAGGGAAGCCATGCGGGGGTATGGGCTTTTATCTGATGTTTGGAATCACAGCACTCAGTGCCTCAATCACTTCCTCGTGCTCTACACCTTCCTTTATCACGATGATAATGGTGTCGTCGCCGGCAATAGTACCTATGATTTGTGGTATGTCACTTGCGTCAATGTTGTATGCTATGCTTGAAGCGTAGCCCGGACGGGTCTTTATCACACCGATGTTCATGGAAAAGTTTATCGATACAAATCCGCTCGACTGTAACATTTCCATCGCCGACTGTGGCTTGGTGATGCGCTTATACATAGTGTCATTGGGCAAGACATAAACATACTTGCCGTTCATAGACGCTGCTTTAGCTACTTTCAACTGCTTCAGGTCACGGCTCAGCGTTGCCTGAGTGAGTTTGAATCCTTCTTTCTCAAGTGCCCTAAGCACTTCTTCCTGCGAGCCCAGTTCCATGCTCGAAATGAGCATCTTAAGGGCTTCCATTCTACTGTTTTTTACTTTCATTGTTCAAGAGATGTTACCGATTCGAGTGCAAAATTATACAATAATTCATTTTCGCCCAAATGTTTTTGCATATTTTTTTCGTTAATATTGTATAACGGTGTAACAATTGTTACAAATAGACTATGTAAAAACACTGAAAAGCCTTATAAAATGCATTAGTTGCAAGAATATTCTCTTTTCCATTATATGCAGAAAGGCAAAAAAAGCACAGGCTTCGTATGAAGCCTGTGCAAGAATGTGTAGTCTATATAAAGGTGTTCTTGTGGTCAATTGCGGTTGCCGCCAAAGATGCGCAGCAGATAGAGGAACATGTTGATGAAGTCCAGATAGAGGCTCAGGGCACCCATCAGCGCAATCTTCTGTGTCGTTGCCTCGGGATAGTCCGCCTCCATGAGCATGTTCTTTATGCGCTGGGTGTCATAGATGGTCAGTCCGGCGAAGATTGCCACACCAATCCAACTTATCACAAGGTCCATGAACCCGTTCTTGATGAAGAAGATGTTCACCAGCGAAGCGATGATAAGTCCCACCACTCCCATTAGGAGTATCGGGCCAATCTTCGAAAGGTTAATCTTCAGTACGGCACCGATAATACCCATCACTGCGAACATTCCAGCCGTAATGAAGAACACAGCGGCGATGCTCTTAAGGTCATATACTAGGAATATCGATGCCATGGTGACGCCGTTGATCACCGAATAGATTGCGAAAAGCAGCGTGGCAACGGGCACCGACAACTTGTTTATGCCGGCACTGATGCCGAACACCAGTCCAAGTTCCACAATAATCAGTCCCCAGAACAACAGACGGTTGCTGGCGATGGTATACCAGATGCCGGTGTCTGCCACTGCCCATGCTGTGAAGCCAGTGATGCAGAGCGCTAAAGTCATCCACAGGTAAACCTTGCGCATCGTCGCAGGCATTGCCAGTGATGCGCGTTTCTCCTTCTCCTGTATTAGTTCGTAAAGTCTTTCTTCTGTCATTTCTTCTTATTTTTTAGTTTTCTTCGATTTCTTCTCGATGCTCAGTTCCTTGTCAGTATAGTAGGTTATGACACGGCGTTCCAGATTCTCGCTGTGTGTTTTGGTGCGTGTGCTTTCGTCGTCGGCAATCATTTCGTAACCATTTGTGGTAATGTATCGTTCCGTCCAGTTGCCTTGCTCGTCGAATTTTGTGTATCTGTATTCCGTGACATACTCATAAGATTCTGCCTCGGCAGCACCGCTGGTAAAGCACTTCACGGGATATATCTTGTCGCCGTCATATACCAGTGAGTCTTGATTTATTGCTTCCCAGTATCCGGATTCCTCTGTCAGCGGTCGTCCCTGGGCGTCGTATGTGAAAGACCGTGACTCCATATCGCGGTCGTTGAGCCCGTCTTGTTTCAGGAAACTTTCTATTCTTCCCTTGTTGTCGAGTTTTATCTCTTTTACTGCGGTGTTGCCATACAGAAGCATGCTTATGTTTCCGTTGTCGTCATATTTGTAAAGATTGCCTTGGACATCGGTGGTGATGCGTCCGAAACGGTCGAATGCATATTCCAGTTTATCGCTTTCCACCCACGGGTCTTCCGCTGGATCCACATCGCTAAGTTTGCATAACGACATCCTTACCTCCTTGACATTACCGTAGAGTCCGTATGCAAGGGCATACCCGCTTTTGTTATCCACCTTCTTCTCGTTGCCGTCAATTTTGTTATCGGCAGCCTTTGTGTCGATGGGGCAGGAAGCTAGCATCAGAAGTGCGGCTATTGCCATCAACCATGTCTGTTTCATAATCTAAATAGTATTTGTACTTGTTCAATCGTTGTGATGTTGCAAAGGTAGTGCTTTATTTCCAAACTTCCAAATATTTCTTTCTTCCTTCTGGCGCATGACACACCTGTATTGGACTTGATGTCATCAACACGAGAATCTACTACGTTCAACGCCTGTCGAAAACAATCTTCCCGAACTTATCCGTCTGGTGGAAGTTGGGCTTCCCTGTCTGTCCTACCTCGTTCCATGAGAGGAAATGACGCTTGGGCAGACGGCTGCCGTATTTGAAGAAATTACCCGTTGCTGTCAGTCCGTCGAGACTCTTCACGTTGCTCTTGAACAGTGCTGAGGCGGGGATTATCAGCGTCAGCCACCATTCCTGCTCGCCAACGCGAGTGTCAAAGGTCTCTTTACCCAGTGAACCCCATCGTTTGATGCTTTTCAACACCTCGTCAGAGGCCTCCGTACGGACTCCGTTTTGTCTGCCGCCCTGCATTAGTATCGCCCCGATGCAGTTGCTCTCTATATTATAATAGGTGTCCTCGCCGTCCATCATCAGGAAGAACTCGCAGCACGCATCCTGGAACACCGCGCTCTGGTCGGTGCCGTTCATTGCCCTTACTGCACCCTCCTTGACATGGTACTCCACGTAGATGTCCTGCCCGTCGTGTGCCATTCGGAACTGTGCGATGGGCTTGTACGGATAGTCGCGTTGCCAGTTGCTGCAACCTATCTCGTTCCATTTCACGCCATGAGAGTCGAAGGACGAGTGTATCTCCTCCGCCTCCGCGATGCCTTGTGGCAGCCGTTGTACAATGAGAGATTTCCTCTCGTTTTTTCCTGCGTTGTCGCCGTTGGCCAATGCCGTGCCTGTCATCATTGCAATCAGCATAACAGTCAGTATCTTTATCATATTAGATTCCATGCTATAAAAACGTGACAAAACAGCATTTATTATGCTATTGGAATGTAATACATATCAAACCGTCGAACAATGTTATTAACTTTGTCGAACAAAGTTAATAACATTGTTAAGCCATTCGATACCTTTCGCAAACTGATTGATGTCCAGTCATTTGCCAAGTCGTCATTTTTCGACTCGGAAAAGGGTGTTAAATAATGCTAAATAACTGATGAAATGTTTGGAAGTTTCATTCTTTTTGTGTTATCTTTGCAATATCAAAATGATATCACTTTAATTTTAACTGTCATGGAAAATAAAGAAATTGTATTCAAGGGAGTGGTACTGAACGGAATCATGATGCTGATTCTTGTCATCCTGTCATTCCTGGTGTCTGTCGGTTTGTTCGTTATGGGATGCATCTATCTCGATTGGTGGTGGTTTGCTGCCGGTGCCTTGCTGTTTTTGGCGTCGATTATTGCTGCCTGTGGTTTCTTCCAGTTGGAACCGGGTGAGGCTCGCGTGATAATGTTCTTCGGTAAGTATCGCGGAACATTCTCAAAGGCTGGATTCCATTGGGTGAATCCTTTCTACAACACCAAGAAACTATCGCTGCGTGCGCGCAACCTCGATGCAGATCCTATTAAGGTTAATGACAAGTCGGGAAATCCCGTCATGATAGGTCTTGTGCTGGTGTGGCGACTGAAAGATACATATAAGGCAATGTTCGAGGTTGACACCCAGACCATGGCTGCAGCACGCATGGGTGCTACTGAGGTGGGTGGCGCATCGGCTGCGGTGATAATGAATGCACTTCAGAATTTCGTGCGCATTCAGGCTGATGCCGCACTGCGACAGGTGGCAGGACAGTATGCATACGATAACGAGGAGAACGAAAAGGAAATCACCTTGCGTGATGGCTCCGACGAGATAAACAGGGAACTGGAGACGAAGATTGACGAGCGACTCGCCATGGCGGGTATCGAAGTGGTGGAGGCGCGCATCAACTATCTTGCATACGCACCGGAGATTGCCGCTGTCATGCTACGTCGTCAGCAGGCATCAGCCATCATCTCTGCTCGTGAGAAGATAGTTGAGGGAGCCGTTTCTATGGTGAAGATGGCTCTCGACAAACTCAAGGATGAGGGTGTCGTTGACCTCGACGAGGAGCGCAAGGCTGCAATGGTGAGCAACCTGCTCGTAGTGCTCTGTGGAGAAGACAATGCACAGCCTGTTGTAAACACAGGTAGTTTGTATCAATGACCTGACAACCTCCCCCTATGCCTAAGGAAGATAAGAAGACAAAGAGTTTCGTGCTGCGCATAGACAGCGACACGATGGATGCAATAGAGCGTTGGGCGGCCGACGAGTTCCGTTCGACCAACGGTCAATTGCAATGGATTATCAACGAGGCATTGAAAAAACACAAGAGAAAATAACACTCAGTAAAAAAATCCCCGTCTTGCTATCTCAGCAAAACGGGGTTTTGATTTGTAATTTTACAATAATAAACTTACTACAAATAGCTAAATAATAACTAATATTCTTATTCTATATTTATATTTTAGCGTGGTTTAAACAATGGTCTCCGCAGGAGACAGAGTTGCTACAAGTCAATGGGTTAGAAGTCATCGTCATCCCAAACCTCATCGTTGATCTTGGCAGTGATAGCCGGTTCCCAATCAGGATATTGATCATCTATTTTCTCATTAATTGGCTTGTCACTTACCTCCTCAAAGGTATTATCTGCGATATGGGCTCCTACGGGAGTTGTTGCACAAAGATCGCTTTCTATATTTAAGTTGAGAACTGTAGCACTGGGTTCAATATATATCTTTTTCATAATTCTAATACTCTCCTTCAATTATTTGATTACAACTTTCTTACCACCCACGATATAAATTCCCTTCAGACCATTGAGATCCTTAGCGTTGTCACGAACCACCTGTCCGTTGAGGTTGTAAACCTTGTTGTCGGTGTTCATTACAGGTATCTGGATGGTTGGTGCACCGATACCGCTCACGATGTTGTCGTCAGACAATCCGTTGAAGTCGATATCAAGCACGTCAAATGCTTTTGCACCGCTGGTACTGCTTGAACCTATGTTCTCTATAAGTGCGCAATAAGGTGACCATATTGCAATACCTCTTGACTTGAAGAATTTTGGCGTGGTGATGCCGTGGTCTGGATCATATCCCAGATAGTATGCACCAACAGGGAGTGTCGGAGAAGTTCCCACATATACCTTATGTCCACCGATATCTCCAGGACCATAGATTTCTGCACCTAAATAACTGCCTTTGAAGTTGAAGTCTGCCGGTTGTATGTTATCGGGATTGGAATCGGAGATTACTAACGATTTAGTTACTGAGTTCATGTCAAGAGCAAGCGTTGTATTATTAGCAAGTGCGTCCATTGCATCGCCTAAAGGCTCACCGCCAGCCAGCAAAACGTCCCATCTTACAAAGAGATCGTTATCCACATCATAGGTTGCAATAACATCTTTTGTAACATACTGTTCCTGTCCATCAACAGTCTCTTTTACGAACTCCACCCCGCCAGCAGTACGTGTAATTTCTTTTCTCTTAGACATCTTAATCTTTGCAGGGTGTATCATATAAGGCACATTCTTCTTGAGCAAATAACCGTTTGCGTCAACTTGTGCGTCCTTATCGAAATTAAGAACAATCATTTTCTCATTCTCGTCATAGACAGCACCAGAGAACTCTTTCAGTGCAGCACCTACACCATAGGCATTCATAAACTGTGCCTCAGTCATGTTAATAGGCAGACAGATAGAATACCAGCGGCTTTCCTTAATGCGCTCGTCATAGAATACCCTCTGCTCCTTGAAGGTATTGCTGCCAAGTAAGAACTGTCTCCAACCTGCATAATCGGTGTTATCTACGTCTTCTGCATACGAATAGGCTCTATAAGTAACACCGTCAACTGTGATTGGAACATAAGCATTAATCTCTGTTTTAGTTGGCCATGTTGTACCCGTTTCTGGATCCACATTAGAATAATGCAAATACTTAGGTACGCGATAGTTTTCGATAGCAGTCTCTGTTCCAGGATAATGGAAAACAGGCACAGTATATTGTTGGTTATTAAAAGGACAGTCAGGGTAAGTACTATGCCATGCTTCATTACCAGAACCAACATAGTCGTT
Source organism: Prevotella sp. (assembly GCA_017554105.1). Taxonomy (GTDB): domain Bacteria; phylum Bacteroidota; class Bacteroidia; order Bacteroidales; family Bacteroidaceae; genus Prevotella. The sequence goes on from JAFZIY010000029.1 coordinate 163,238, forward strand.
AACGGAATATGTTGGGTCGTCTTCTGGCACATTAGGATTCCATTTGAAATTCATTGTCTGGCCATTTTCCATCACACCTTGAATATCACAAGGGATATTGTCTGCATTAACAAAAATGTTTCTCAGCCAGACACAGCCTTGGAAAATCTGTGGGCTGCTCGTTGCACCAGTAAGAACAGCATGGTCTGGAATTGTTACTGTCCTAAGCGCACTCTCCTTAAAACAAAGAGGCCCCATGTGTATTAATTCTTCAGGCAAAACAATATACTCGAGCGAGAACGTTGCTTGAAAAGCCTTTTCTCCTAAATTTATGATGCTATTATCTAAAACAACGTTCTTTAATTGTGCACAGTGCTCAAAAATACTTGTTCCAGACCCTGTAGCAGACATCCATTGTCCACTACCGTTTTGTGCCATATCAGGAATCGAATAGCCTTTACCCATACTGAGTGTCTGAATGTGACAATTCCTGAAGGCATAACTCATTATTTGGTAAGACCCTTTATTATCAGGGAATATCACTGTTTCCAGGGTTGTGTTCTCGCCGCCGTTAACTTTATCACTACCAAAAGCATGTGTGGGAATAACCATTCCGTCGGTATTCGGGAACACAAGGGTCTTGAGTTGGGTCATGCCCTTGAATGATGTTAGCGGGTTATTGGTATTATTTAGGTTAATGTTTTCTAAAGAACAATTCTCAAGGTCTAAGTAAGAAAGACTCGTGCAGTTACTTACCAACTTCTGACACTTGTTCTTGTTTAATTTGTGAGGGTCTTTTGTCACGATAATCAATTTCTTGATATCGCTGACTTTAATCTCTGTACCATCATCTTCAGTGTAGAAGACATTGTCTGCATTGTTGAAAATGTCGAAGTCAGCAGGTTCGTTAATGGTAATCCTGTACGCATTTTCCTCTCCTGCGATGGGCGTGATAGTAAGTTCTGCCTTTGCCAATATAGCAAAAAGCATACTCATTGTAAATAGTAAAACTCTTTTCATCATTTGTTTAATTAACAGATTATTGCTATAAAAATAAATCCAAAGTAAGTGTAAAAATGGGTGCAAAAAACATCATTATTATTTGTTGTAAGTCAAATGCAAAGGCATCTTTTGGCGGTACAAAGGTATTGTATAAACTATGAAACAAGGGAATAAAAAAGAGGGAAAAAACGTGGTTTCGTCAAACGATACCCTATTTTTCTTCAAATGGAACCCTAGCCCAACGACTCCTCGCTTCTGTAGGGGAGGGGAGTCGTTGGAAATAGGGTCTGAAAAGTTTATAATTGCGGGTGTCTTTTTCTGTGTAATTATCCGTTGTCAGTATTCTTCTCGTTCCTTACATATTCGCTTGGCTTGCAGCCAAACTCCTCGGAGAAGTAACGGGAGAATATCTTTGGATTGTTGAAGCCCACTTTGTATGCCACCTGTGAGACGGGGAGTGCCGGGTCGGCTTCCATAATCTTACGTGCACGTTTCAGACGCATCGTACGGATGAAAATAATGGGCGACTGACCTGTGATGAACTTCAACTTGCGGTTGAGGCCTGTGCGATGGAGACCAATGATGGAGGCAAGTTGGTCGACATTGAAGTCGGGCTCGTGCATGTGGTCGTTGATTACGCTTATCACGTTTTGCAGCAGTTGCTGGTCGATGGTGGTGATACCTAATGCTTCCGGGTCCTCATCAGACTGGCTGCTGAAGACTTCTCGCGCCGACTGTCGCCGTTGCATCCATGAATTGATGCGCAGTCGTAGGATGTCGATATTGAAGGGCTTCGTGATATAGTCGTTGGCTCCCATCTGCAAGCCTTTCAACTCGTCTTCCTCAAGAGCCTTGGCCGTGAGCAGGATAACAGGGATATGGCAGAGGTTAACGTCTTCTTTGATGCGTCGTGTCAGTTCAAGTCCGTCGATGCCCGTCATCATGACGTCGCTCACCACCACGTCGATGTCGGTTTGTTCATTGTAGAGTATCTCAAGAGCCTCTTCTCCGCTTGATGCCGTGAGGACGTTATGTTCTGATTGCAATGAACTGGTCATGAAACTGAGCAGGTCGGTGTTGTCGTCGACGATGAGGATGGTGGCGGGATTAGTGTGCTGGGTGTTGGGGGCTGGGTGTTGTGAGCTAGGTGTTCTTTCTCCGCTTTCCTTTGAAAGCGCCCCTTCGGGTCGAGCGGGGTGTTGGATGTTGGTGACTGGAGATGGAACAGCCTTCTCTACGGGTATGCTTATGGTGAATACTGCGCCATGGGGTTGGTTGTTGGTAGCTGTGACGGTCCCGCCCATTAGTTCGGTGTATTGCTTGACGATGCTCAGTCCTATCCCGCTGCTCTCGTGGCTGCTGTGCAGTTGTTGTGAGTAGTAGAAGCGCTCGAAGATGTGTGGGAGGTCTTTCTCGCTGATTCCATTGCCGGAGTCGGCCACGCGAAGGGTGAGCCGGTTGCCGTTGTCGGTGGCCTTCAGAGTGCATGCAAGGCTGATGGAACCATTGTCGGGAGTGAACTTGAACGAGTTAGACAGCAGGTTGTTGACGATTTTGCTTAACTTGTCGTTGTCGATATTCACGATGTGTTGTTCGTCGGGCAGACAGACGCTGAAGTCGATACCGCGTTTTTCGGCCTGTGCCGTATATGCCTCGGTCAACTGACGGAGCATCTCGCCGATGTCGGTAGGTGAGGTCTGGAGTTTCTCGTAGGGCGCCTCGAGCAGTCGCACGTCAAGCATCTGATTGACCAGCGAAAGCAGGCGTGTGGCGTTCTTCTTCACGATGGAGAGCGTTTTGAGTGTGTCGTCTTCGGTGCGGCGCTTGCTGAAACGGCTGATGAGATCGTCAACGGGTGCAATGATGAGGGTGAGCGGAGTGCGCAGGTCGTGGTTCACGTTGGTGAAGAACTGTGTCTTCATCTTGTTGAGTTCTTCTTCCTGTTTCTTCTGTTGTTCGATACGACGGATTTCACGTCGGTAGTTCCGCTTGTTTCGGAAATAGCGATAGAGTCCGGCACAGAGCAGTGCACCAAGGACCGTCCAGATGGCTATGCCCCATAGCGAGCGCCAGAATGGGGGTCTTATGTGGATGTTGAGCAAATGGAACTGCTCGGCAGTATCGTCACCCGTGGGCGATGTGCTCACCATCAGTTCGTATTTGCCAGGAGGAAGGTTGGAGAGGACGATTCGCTCGTTGGCTACGGGTAGCCATTCTTTCGAGTATCCTTTCAGGTTGTAGTAGTAAGGATCTGCTGTCTCGGTCATGAAGCCTCGCGGACGGCATCCTACGACGAGGTTTTTCTCTTCGTGGCTGAGATTCAGTTCCTTGATATATATAATGTCGCCCTCGATGCCGTTTTCATGTTTGTTGTCTTCCGAATAGGGTTGTTGTATGACTCCGTTGATGCGCAGCATCGTGATAATCGGTGACTGTGATGGCGTATCGCGCTCGGTGTCTTCGGCAAGCAACTGTGGGTTGAACCTGATGAAGCCGCCGTCGGTGCCTGCCACCATGTTCCCGTCGGGTAGGGCATAGAGGGCGCGGACGTTGTAATGGAATCCGTTCTGGATGTTGGTCAGATATTTGCTGTAGCTGAAATGGCTGCCGTCGGTGGTGATACGCACCAGTCCCTGGTCGGTGGTGCACCATATGTTGTCGTTCTTGTCGGCACAGATGGAAGAGACGATGTATTTCTCCATCTCTTTGAGGGTGTGTGTCTTTCCTGTGGTTGTCTCATAGATGTAAATAGGCGAGTGGTTGATGTTACTGAGAGCCCAGAGCCACCCATGTTTGTCAACGAAGTTCCTGCGTTGTCCTTCCAGCATCTTGTTTTTCGGTCCGAGTGCTGATAAAGGTATGTGTTTTTGCGCGAGTGTGGCGGCGTTTATCTCATAGATATAGTCGTTGGTTACGGCATAGAGCAGTCCATTATGTGATGCAAGGTTGTTGATCCATGGGTGGTCGGTCGGTATGTTTTCTGTCTTACCTGTCTGCGGGTCAATGGATACGATGCCTTTGCCGAGCAGAGCCACGAACAAACGTCCTCCGGCAATAGGCTGCACGATGGAGTAGGGCGAGTCGCCAGGGAACAGCCGGCGTCCGTCGTCGGTAAGCAGTCCCTCGTTATAGATGCCTGTCCACAGGCGTTTCTGGCTGTCGGTGAATATTGATACGACGGAACTACCACGGTGCCGGTTCTCCAGAATGGACATGTCGGCTGAGTTCTCGACGAGGAACATGCCTCCGTCTTCAGAGCCGGCCCAGAAAGAGTGTTCATCTTTGGCCAGCGAGAACGAGATGATGTCTTCGGGATGATATTGGTTGGCAACGGTTGCAAGGCTGTATATGTCGTATTTCTCGCCTTTCGGCGTGGCGATGCTTATGTTGCCTTTGTTGTAGCCAATCACAATGGCATGGAGATTCTCATTATAGTAAAGACTTTCGATGTGGTTACTCAGCAGTCCGTCGATGTTGGGCGGTGCTTGCGTGAGGTGTTGGAAAGTGCCTCGCTCTCCTGCATGGGATGATTTAGTGGGGTCAAAGATATAGAGACCGTAGTTGCTTGTTGCCACGACGGTTTGTCCCGACTGGGTGGCGACGATGCCCTTCACATGGTGTACGTCACTGATATCGGTCCACTGGCTGCTACCTTCAGATAGTTGGAAGAGTTTATTGTCGGTGGCTATCCATAGGTTCCGCAGTTTGTCGCGCACCATAATAATCTGATGGGTGGTGATAGTTTGTGGTGTCGGTCCGATGTGTTCTATGCGTAACGACGGTTCGGTAATCCTGTAGACATGATTGGCGGTAGCAGCGATAATTCCATCTCCGCTGTACTGCAGTGCCATGATGTTCCCACTATTGGCGGGCATGGAGGTTTTTCGGAGTTCTTTCTTGCTGAAATCGTAGCGGCATATGATTTTCCCGTTGCTCGTCCATAGCTTGCCCTGTGGGTCGACAATAGTCAGTCGTTCGTTGATGCCTGGCATTCCGAGTCGTTCCAGATAGCGGGGCACGTCAGTGATAACCTTGTTCTGTTGAGCGTTGTATACCAGGAGATGGTCTGTGTGGGTGGTAAGCCAAAGCCTTTTCGTATTGTCCTGACGGATGCTATGTATGATTTGGCTGAGTGCCTCATGGCGTGTATAGATGAAAGGGAAACTGCCTTGCAGTTGCGCGAGGGTGGTCAGGCCGTTGGATGTACCCACCCACACCACATCATCGGCATCTCGGCACATGCAATACACAGTGTGTCCGCGAGTGTCTATCTGTTCAAAGTGAATCCCTGCTGCTGTCGCTGCAATTGAGCATAGCATGGTGATGCATAACAGCAAAAGTCGTCTTATTGTTCCTAAAACGTTATTAAGATGCTTGTAGTATAGTTTTCTTAAAATCATGAGTTAATATATAGATAGATATTTGGTTATTGAATACATGTATTCTCTGCAAAATTAGAAATATAATACTTAATATGACAAATAGGTGTATTAATTGAGTGCCGATTTGTATCAATGATACATTCGGCCTGTAAAAATAATTTATTTGGGACGTTCCAAGGTTGAAACAGTAGTGTTCTTTAGGTATCAGTCCCAATATTGGTGGTAGCAACATACGACATGTTCATCATTAATTGCTCTCCCTTATATATAATATAATAATGTATAGCCTGTATTTTCCTTTTCCTGTTTTGTTGTGATTTTCAAAAAATCGATTTTTTCTGAAAAAATATCCTGAAATATTTTGCTGTTTCGGATATTATCAGTACCTTTGCACTCGCTTTCCGAAAAACGGGCGTCCGCCCGGTCGCTTCGGTAGCGTTTGAGAAGGAGTTCTTTGAAAGATTTCTATAAG
>JAFZIY010000030.1 GCA_017554105.1 Prevotella sp.
CAAGCCATGGACTCGTCCAGAGATTTGGAATGACGCTGTAAAGGCCCTGAAGCAGGGCACGGAAGTACAGACGCAGCTCTCTGGTCGTGCGTTCGACTACGACTTCTGTCCGCAGGATGACTACTATCTGAAGTCGCACCTCTTCGGCGACATCTTCGCTGGCAACCAACTATCAAATGCTGACCGCGAGATAGTAACGGTAGCAGCCCTTAGCGGTCTCGAAGGTGTAGTTCCACAGTTGGCAGCCCACAAGCGTGGAGCCGTAAACATGGGCAACAGTCAGGAACTTGTAGATGAACTCTGTGCATGGCTCGACCATGAGGGCTATACCCTGCGCAGTAAATGGCCCAAGGGGGAACCGAATACCACTTACGCTCAATACTTTATTGGCAACAGCTATCTGGCCGACGTTGGTGGCGGTGTACATAATGTCACCTTCGAGCCTGGTTGCCGCAACAACTGGCACATCCACCACAAGGCTGTGCAGGTGCTCATCTGCGTCTCTGGTCGCGGCTGGTATCAGGAATGGGGAAAGGAAGCCGTCGAGATGACTCCTGGCACCGTCATCGCCATCCCCGCTGGAGTCAAGCACTGGCATGGAGCCGCCAAGGACTCGTGGTTCCAACATCTGACCTATCATAAAGATGTGCAGGAGGGAGCCAGCAATGAGTGGTTGGAACCAGTAACAGATGAAGCGTATAACAAACTGAAGTGATATGAAGAAAATTGTATTAGCAATGGCAGCACTCCTGACAATCAGCCTGTGTGCCTGCTCACAAGGAAACATTTGAAGCCTAAGCCAGGGATAAAACAAAAGGGTTATTATTTTATACCCCTTTGGCTTACGCCGCTTCCCCGATTAACGGGGATGCTCAAAGGTGGTACACCGCTCCAACCATCATCAACACCTTCATGGAGGCTTACGACTTCAAAGGAAAGACCGTCATCCCCTTCGCCACTTCTGGCGGCAGCAGTATCAAGAAAGCTTGCGAAGACCTGAAAGCTGCCTATCCTGAGGTAAACTGGAAGGAAGGCAAACTCCTGAATAGAGCAAGTTAAAAGGAATTAAAGACTTGGGTAAAAGGATTGTAAGAAAGGGGGCAACTCTCCAAATTTTTCACAAAAGATTCCTCCACGTCACCACGATATGGAGTTTTTTTTGTAAGATCATCCCTTCCGAAATTCCTTCGGACTCATGCCGCTAAGGCGTGAGAAGAACTTGCTGAAGGACGGGGCGTCGGCAAAGTGGAGATGGTCGGCTATCTGGGTGATGCTCAGTTGGGAGGTTTGCAGCAGGAAGGAGGCCTCCATCAGTAGCATCTGATTGATATAATCGACAACGGTGCGACCTGTGACCTGACGGACGACACGGGAGAGATAGACAGGAGAGATATGTAGTCGGTCGGCATAGAACGGGATGTCGTGGTGCTCCATAAAGTGGCGGGGCAGCAGACGGATGAAGCCGATGAAGATTTCCTCCACACGCTGGGGGGTCTGGCGGTGTACGATGGCACGCTGCTGGGCGTTTTGCAGGTCGAGCAGAAATATGGAATAGAGCATGCGCAACACCTCGCCTTTATAAATATGGTCGGAATGCAGATAGCCGATGATTTCGCGCATCTTCACGGACAGATGTTGTGCGGCATCTGAGGCAAGCGTCTGTTTCGGCTCGTGCAATTGAACGATGGGCAAATAGGCTAGATGTACGAGGTCGTGGACGGACGGCGCCTTGATGGTGACCTGCTCATCGGCCATCAGGCAAAGGCCGTGGAAATCGTCAGAGGTGGCGATGACATCGACGGGGAGGCCTGGCGAATAGGTGTACAGGTCGTTGGGGTGCAGCGTCAGATTGCGGCCGTTATAGTGAATCGTCATCCACCCTTTGTCAACCAACATAAAGGCGAAGCAGGAAACGAATCCACGCAACAGGTTGGAACGAAGGATTTTCGCCCTGTCTGTTTCCAGACAGTACATTCCGTCATCCCAGCCTTTTTCTGGCAAGTCGTCGCCTACAAATATTGGCAGGTATTCATTCAACGTGTACACCTCTGTAATTTACAATTAAACTACGTTTGAATATCGGCTGCACCTCAGCAATTAAAACAAGTTTTATTGCATTCGGTTTGCACGATATTTGGACGATTTAACGATTTACGTTTTCCGATTTCTTATTAGCGGGTACAAAGATACTCATTATTTTTCATAGTTGTATCGTTTCAGACAATTTTTGTATTGTTTCAGATTGGGATACGTGAAAAAAAACAAGTAACTTTGCGGTGTGATTAGTCGTTTAGGTTAGGAGATTGGGGAATTGGTCGTTTAGTCGTTTAAGAAAGATACTATCGACAAAGGCAATATCCCCAAACAACCAAACGACCAATCTCCCAAACAACAACAAAAAACGTTTAACCATTAAATAATAAAGCATTATGGACAAGCAGAAATCTATTGAAGCATTACAGTTTTTCGTAACCCATCTGGCTGAGGGTGCCATCGTACACAAGCAGCAGGGTATGATTTTCAAGGCACAGGGCATCACAAAGCTCGGAGAGAAGTACATCGGTCATTTCAATGAGGAAATGGGCTGGGTAGAGAAGTTCACAGAGCGAATCCTCGACCTTGGCGGAGAAATCAAGTTTGAAGGAATGAAGAGCCGCGACCTTATCTGCGACCCCGTTGAATATGTCAAGGCCGACCTCGCAATTCAGGAGCCTGGCGTTGAACTGCTGATGAAGTGCATGGATGGCGTGAAGGACGATCCCACCACCTATGACCTGCTGAAGGACTACCTGAAGGACGAGGAGGAAGACCTCTACTGGAGCCAGGGCGCAGTGGAGCTCATCGAGAAGATTGGCGTGCAGAATTGGCTGCTGCTGCAACTGTAAGTTGACCCCCCTAAGTTAGGGGGTTGGGGGTCTGAACAGGCGTAGATCCCTTATGTGTAACAATTATCGGGTCTGATTAACGCTTGTTCAGACCCCTAAATCCCCTAACTTAGGGGACTTGTAAGGATTATGAAAGAAAAGGTATTACAAGCTATGCGTGAGTTCGGTGCTCCCGTCAACGCTGGCAAGATTGCAGAAATTACAGGTATCGACCGCAAGGAAGTGGACAAGGCTTTTGCCGAACTGAAGAAGGAGGGTGCCATCGTGTCGCCCGTCCGCTGCAAGTGGGCTCCAGCCCAATAATCTCTCACGGCATCGCAATCAGTTTCTCCATCGCTTCGTCCTCATGATGGTGCTCGATGTAGTTCAATGTTAGTTACTCCTAATTTATCACAAAAGATTCCTCTGTATCGCTGATGATATGGAGGATTTTTTGTAACTTCGCACCCAATATGACAAAGAACAATATCTACCTCGCATCGAAACCGCGTTACGAGATTCTTGATGGACTGCGCGGTGTGGCTGCAATGCTGGTGGTGGCCTATCATTTGTTTGAAACCTATTATGGCGGCAAACCTGACCAGCCTATTAATCACGGCTATCTGGCAGTGGATTTCTTCTTCGTATTGTCTGGCTTCGTCATTGGTTATGCTTATGATGATAGATGGAGACCCTCCCCCAACCCCTCCCATGAAGGTAGGGGAGCGAATAGCTTTACTCTGTGGGCATTCTTCAAAAGGAGATTGATTCGTCTGCATCCGATGGTGATTTTCGGCACACTGTTTGGGGCTTTGATGTTCTACTTTGGCAGTTGTGGAGAGTTCCCGTTGATTAACCAAACGCCGTGGTATATGGTACTACTAGTGATGTTCTGGTGTTTCACGATGATCCCCCTGCCAAATACGATGGATATCAGAGGATGGGCAGAGACCAACCCACTCAACGGCCCTACGTGGTCGTTACAGTGGGAGTATATTGCCAACATCCTTTATGCACTCGTTATCCGCAGGTTATCGAAGGTAGCATTAGGCATCTGTGTGGCTCTCTTTGCCGTCCTTACAATTATCCTCTGCCTGAATATTGACATAACAGGATTCCTGGAAAAGCGTAGCTGGGCATCCTATACCGTTGTAGGCGGTTGGAGCACTACGCCTGACCAGCTCCAGGTGGGTCTTACCCGTCTGCTCTATCCCTTCTTCTGCGGACTGCTTATCTCGCGCGTAGGTAAGCTCATAAAGGTGAAGGCTGGCTTCTGGTGGTGCTCGCTGATGATTATTGTGTTGTTCTGCATGCCTTGGATGGGACTGGGCACCGAGGGCGAAGCCCGTTGGACAAACGGACTTTACGAGGCCGTCTGTATCCTCGTCTGCTTCCCACTCATTGTTGCAATGGGTGCTGGCAGCAGCGTAAAGGGCGGCAAGTCTGAGGCCATCAATCGCTTCTTAGGTGAAATATCCTATCCCCTTTACATCACACATTATCCGCTCATTTACATGCAGATGTCGTGGGCTGATAGTCATAAAGATGCCCCACTCGGTACCCACATCTTCGTTGCCGTCTGTATCTTCGTGCTCGCCATCCTCGTGGCCTACGGAGCTTACAAGCTCTACGATCTGCCTGTTCGTGAGTGGCTGAAACATAAACTCTTCCAATCTGCCGCAAAATGAGAATAGACCACATAGCAATGTACTGTCTTGACTTGGAAGGGATGAAAGAGTTCTTCGTCCGCTATTTCAATGGTGTTCCAAACGACATGTACCACAATCTCAATACAGGACTAAAGACGTATATCCTGAGTTTCGAGGACTCTGATGCGAGACTGGAGCTGATGACCCGTCCAGAGGTGGAGAACGAGGAAGAGAACATCTTCCGCCAGGGTTTCATTCACCTTTCTTTCTCCGTTGGCTCTGAAAAGATGGTTGACAACCTCACGAAAGTACTGAACGATGATGGGTATCAAGTGTTGAGTGGTCCAAGAAATACGGGTGACGGATATTACGAGAGTTGTATTGTCGGGCCTGAAGGAATTCAAATAGAGATAACAGAATGAGTATGAGAAAAGCAAGCAGAGCAATGGATGCCGCCTTTGCCTTGGAGGTATTGGATAAGGCACCATATGTCACCGTCAGTTTCATGCGGCCTGATGGCACACCCTACGGAGTACCCCTGTCGCTAGCCCGAACAGACGATAATACCTTCTACTTCCATTGTGCCCTGGAGGGCGAGAAGTTGGACTGTATAGCGGCAAATCCCCATGTGGCGCTGTCGGCAGTCACTCGCTGCACACCTACTGTCGGCCCTAAGGATGGCAGTTTTACGCTCCAATATAAATCAGCAATGGCTATTGGCAAAGCTGAAATTGTGACAGATAGAGACGAAAAGATAGAAGCACTCCGTGCTATTTGCCAGCGATTCCTACCCAAACACATGGATGCCTTCGACGATGCCATCGCCCGCAGCCTTGAGCGCACTGCCATTGTAAAGATTACCCTCACTGAGCCTCCAACGGGCAAGAGCAAGCAGTATGACAAGCAGGGTGAAGAGCTAAAGTGGCAAAGAATGGAATAGAGTTACGACGGCATGCTATAGACATGGACACTGGAACCTTGGGCTGCAGGCAGGTAATTGATGCCCCACCAACACATCTGCAAGAGTACGAAGGAAATGAGCAATACCCACAAAGCAAGCTTTGGCTTGTGAGTGGGTATTTGCCGGTAATGCACATAGACGAGATAGGCAAACCAGGTAATGGCAGCCCACGTTTCCTTGGGGTCCCACGACCAGTAGTGTCCCCATGCCTCCTTGGCCCAGAGTGCGCCAAAGAGCATGCCGATGGTCATAAATGCCAAACCGACATAGACGAGGTCGTCTAGTTGAGAATTTAGAGATGAGAGTTTAGAGATTAACGATTTTTCTTTGACAAGCAGGAAGATGACCATCAGTGTGGCGACGCCAAACACGGCGTATGCGAACATATAGACGATGACGTGAGGTGCAAACCAAGGACTCTGCAGGGCTGGCATCAGCGTCTTGCTGTGGATTTCGGGTTTGAAAAGGTTGATGCAGATGAACACCAACGCAAGGACGGTGGAGAACGAGAGAATCCACTTGTATCGCCAGCGGGAATAGACGATGATGCCTGCCAGCGGCAGGAAGAAGGAATACCAGAGGCGCGTTTCGCCCATCGTTCTTAACGGCGGACGCTCCAAGGAAATCCACATCATCAGGATAAAACTGAAGAACACGACGAGGCCGATGACGGTAGATGTATAGGCCAACGTCGTCTTTTCGCGCCATGCTGCCCAGGCACCTACGGCCCAAAGCAGTACTGCTGCTATTGCGAAATATATAAATTGTTCCCAACTAATCATCTTTACCTTTTTACTTTTTTACCTTTTTACCTTTCAGGAACATACATACCGCTCCGGTGAGCATCATGTAGATGCCCGTATAAACCAGCGGTAGCCACGGGTCATTTACCAGTTCCAAGATGCTTGTCTGACTCATGGCTCCCATCTGCGTGTCATATCCATACTGGTAGATTTTCCAGCCATCCACCTCTACGGGTTTGTTTACCTCGACGGTGGTCTGGATATTCTTGCCCGTCTGCGTTAGAATCTGGATGTCGGAGGCAAAGCGGCGAGGAGAGCCGTCATCGTAGGTCTCCATGATAAACTCCTTCAGTTCGATGGCGATGGGCATCTCCACTATCTGCTGTTGCGAAGTCAGCGCACGCCACTCGGGCTCTCCCTTCACCGTAATCATCTTCAGTCGCTGCATGTCGGCATTGCCCAATGTGGCGGTAGTCATAGCAAGGAACAAGCCAAGGTGGTTCAAGAGAAAAGGGATGTCCCTTTTCAAGTTGAGAGTTGAGAGTTTAGAGTTTAGAATGCGTCGGAGGATGATCTGCCCCAGAATCACAGCGATATACACATATATCAACACGAAAGGCCAGAACGATAGCATATTGTTCAGCCACGTACCATTTACTTCTTGCCGCGTCAATCCCATGATAATAGTCAGCACGACGGCATAGACCAATGCGGGTATTGCGGCCTTATATGTGCCAATGAACTGAAAGCCATACACCCGCTTCCGCAACAAGAAAATGATAACGATAAGCGCGAGGAATCCTGCAAGTACAATGCCGTTGACAGGCCAGCGGAAGGCATCCCAATTGACAGAACCGACACTCAGTTCGAGCATCAGTCCCGCAAAGATAAGGCCTCCTCCAATGAGGAAGCCCTCTTTCATTCCGTATGGTTTAGTCCACATTTGACTTCTATCATTTGACCTTTGGTCAAGCTTGCTCACGCTTGGAAGAGCCCAAGCAAGCCTAACTTTTCACTCGCTAAATCGTAACCTTACCATTCTTCTTGGCCTCGTCAATCCACTTGGGAACAATCTGGTCGAGGAACTTCTGCTTCTTCTCGTTCAACTTCTGCATGTCGAGACCAATAGCCTGCTGAGCCTTAGCCTTCGTAGAATAGTCGGGCACAGGTATTTCGCCAGTGTGTCCATACTTAGCTGCTACACGAGCTATCAGGATGCGAGCCTCCTTGGCATAGTCTATAGATGCAGCCAACAGGCGGATAACCTCCTGAGGTGCGTGGAAGGTAGCTCCATGCGAAGCAATCGAGTAGTCCCAACGCCACTGACTCTTGCGAAGCAGGGCCTGGATGGGCTTCAACTCAGCATCAGTAGCACCCTTGTCAATAATAAACTTGGTCTCAAAGTGGGCACGGGCCAGCTCTTTCTCTGCCTTATTACGAACCTCCGTACACTTGTCCTGACGGTCGTAAACGTTCTTACGCAAAGTCTCGGCATCCTGACGGTGACAGGTCTGACAGGTACGGTCAATCTTGGCCAGCGGCGACATAATCTGGTGGTCAGAGAACTTCACGCCACCCTCCTGCTTATACGGCATGTGGCAGTCGGCACAGCTAACACCACGCTGGGCATGGATGCCGTGCTGCGATATCTCATAGCCAGGATGCTGGGCCTTAAGAATCGGGGTTTTCGAAAGTGGATGGATATAGTCGTAGAAACCTATCGAGTCATAGTATTCCTCGGCAGCCTCGCAGGTCAGGCCCTTGTCGTGGGGGAATACCAAGTAATTAGCCTTGCCTGGATTGTTGGGGTCATCGGGCTTGATGAAGTAATACTCCACATGACACTGAGCACATACCAGCGAGCGCATCTCCTGATGGGTTTGCTTCTTCACGTCGAGACCTCTGCGGGCAAATGCCTCATAGAGCGCAGGACGGGCAGGACGCAGGTCCATCGTAGTAGCATCGTGACAGTCGCTACAACCAATTGTATTCATCTCTTCGGCACCCAGTTCACTCCACTTCTTAGCATAGAAGTTGGCGGGATCGAACACCGACTTTGTGTCGCTCAGCTCACGCATCATACGAGGTACATCGGGACCTTTACATGTCCAACAGGTAGCTGGCTGCATGTCGCCGTCGCCATCGATACCTGGGTTACCCGTACGCAGAATCTTGCGCATGTCCTCCAAGGCATGTTTATGTCCGCGAGGTGTGTTGTAGTGACGCGAGAAGGCATAGCCAGCCCACAGCACCACCATCTCTGGACGCTGCTCAAGCACGTCAACCTCCTCGGAGCCGTTGTACTTCGACTCGAACGAGGTGTCCTCGGTCATTGCCCACGTCTCATACTCACGCGGATAGTCGGCCTTGAATTTCTCGTTCTGAGCCACGATACTGTCTTCAAACACAGTGCGCTTGTTGTTGAACACACTGGCTACTTCTGCACGGCGCTCCATCAACGACGAGACGAGCAATCCCAGTAAGAAGACCACTACCATTGAGCCTAAAAAGAGTGCCCAACCTTGCCATTTCTTTAATGTCTTTGCCATATCTATTTTTCTTAATTCTTAATTCATTATTTTCTGCAGCCATTCCGGTACTGGGCTTGGCGGCAAAGGGGTTACAAACTCTGTATTCGGTGTAGCCATTAACGAGTTCATACCACCGTGAGGAACGTTGCGATGACAGTCCCAGCACGCCTTGCCTCCCTGGACCTGCTGCTGCATGTAGCCCATACGTCCCGTCTTCACAAATTCCTGATTCAGTTGCGTGTGGCAGCGGATACAGTTGTCCATCACTACCTGTCCCGTCAGCGTCTCGGCCATCGGAGCCTGTCGCTCGGCATGGGTCACAAAATAGGCTGTGTGCTTCAGTCCGTCCATCGCCTTGAAACCATATTTCAGGGCGAGATTCTGGTGTGGCACATGGCAGTCGTTACATGTGGCGTCACGTCCATGCGAGGAATGGCTCCACGTAGCATAGTAAGGTGTCATGATGTGGCAGTTGACGCAGGCCGACGGGTCGTCACCCACGAAATAGGTATGGGCACGGAGCAGATACATAAACAATCCGCCCAATCCCACAATGACGCCAGCCACAACCAGCAGTCCCACCTTCTGACGATAGGAGAACCAATCTTTAAAGGATAGTAGTTTGCGTAGATCCATATAGGTGTAGTTTGTGGGAAGACTCGTTCAAGCCAAACGCAGAATGATTACTCTTTGATTAGACTCAACCGATTCTAGCTGCCTTTGGCAGCAAATATACGAAATTTATTCAATATATCCTAACAAATCCGCGCATCATTAACAACATTTAAGGAGTTCACGCCCTTTTGTGTACTTTTATTTGTAATCGTAGAGTTGAATGTGCAGAATCTTCCACTCACCCACACCGATACGGGCGTGACGGCCTTGATGGCTTTGGTCTCCATTGTGACGGCGAAGGTATTGCATCTGCCCTTGGTGGTCGATAGTGACTTCATCGACAGAGAGAAGGCCGAGACGAGAACCATTGAATTTTGATTGGGATGATTGCGATGCTGTACCTACTTCTGCAAAACCATCTTCGCCTAATTGTTTCTGCTGCTCTTGCTGTTTTTCTGTACGCGTCTTGAAGTCAACTACAACACCACTACCCGCCAACAGATAGTCGTACTTACCCAGTCGGATAAGCATGGCTCCACCCTCTGGCCATGTCGAGCCATCAGTAGCACGGGCATCCCAGGGAAAGTCACACTATATGAACAATAACATTTACCTCGCATCGAAACCGCGTTACGAGATTCTTGACGGACTGCGCGGAGTAGCCTACAAGCTCTACGACCTGCCCGTGCGTGAGTGGCTGAAACATAAACTCTTTAGACCTGCCACAAAATGAGGAAACAAATCTCATAAATTTTCACAAAAGATTCCTCCATATCACGATGGTGTGGAGGATTTTTCGTATATTCGCAGCAGATTAAATAATAATAACTAATATGCAAGGAAACTTTTCGTACCACAATCCCACCAAGCTGTATTTTGGTGATGAGTCTTTGAATTTCCTCAAAGACGAGTTGAAGAACTTTGGGCCTGTTGTGTTGCTGAACTACGGCAGCGGCAGTGTGAAACGCAACGGCATCTACGACCAGGTGGTAGCCATCTTGAAGGAGGCTGGCAAGACCATTGTGGAGAACCCAGACGTGATGAGCAACCCAACGCTGGAGAAACTGCGCGAGGGTATCAAAATAGCCCGCGAGAACAACGTGGACTGGATTCTCGCCCTCGGTGGCGGCAGCGTCTGTGACTACTCAAAGGCTGTGGCCGCATCTGTGTTCTACGATGGTGACTATTGGGACAAGTTCTGGCTGAAGCAGGAACAACCCGATGCCGACCAGAAGCTGTTGCCCGTGGGCTGCATCCTGACGATGGCTGGCACAGGCTCGGAGATGAACGCCGGTACGGTGATTACCGATGCGGAGCACACGTTCAAGGTAGGCCACGTGTTTGACGACCGTCTGATGCCGAAGTTCTCGATTCTGAATCCTAAGTTCACGATGACCGTGCCTGAAAATCAGATGAAGGCAGGCATCTACGACATCATGAACCACATCATGGAGCAGTACTTCTCTGACTTCGACGACAACACCAGCGACTATCTCTCAGAGGGACTGATGCGCAGTCTCATCACGGCTTCACGCATTGCCGTGAAGAATCCGCAGGACTATGAGGCGCGTTCGAACATCATGTGGACGGCGACTTGGGCACTCAACACGCTTATCGGTCTTGGCAAGCATGAGGACTGGATGGTACACATGATAGGTCACTCACTTGGTGCATGGACGCACGCCCCTCACGGCTACTGCCTCGCTGCAGTATCAATGGCCTACTATCGTCGCGCCATGAAACCAGGTTTGGCGAAATTCGTACGTTTTGCCAAGAATGTTTGGGGCATCAACGGAGACGGCATGACCGACCAACAGATTGCTGAAGCAGGTCTCGAAGCCCTGAAGAACTGGATGCTTGAAATAGGACTGCCACTCACCATCAGCGAGATTGGTGCTACCCCCGAGATGATTCCCGGCATCACCGAGGGCACCATCTGTTATCCCGCTGGCTACCTCGACCTGAAGCCAGAGGATATCATAGAAATTCTTAAAGATAGTCTATAAAATAAAAATGATGAAAATGAAGAAAATAGTATTTGCAATGGCAGCACTGCTGACAATCAGTCTGAGTGCCTGCTCACAAGGAAACAAAACAACGGAGAACAAAGAAGTCAAAAAAGTATTAGTAGCTTATTTCTCTGCCTCTGGCACTACGGAGGGAGTTGCCAAGCAGTTAGCAGAGGTGACGGGCGGAGACCTGCATAAGATTCAGCCCGAACAACCTTATACGGATGCAGATCTTGACTGGAGGAACAAACAAAGTCGTTCGTCTGTTGAGATGCAGGATAAGAACTCCCGTCCTGCTATCACAAATAAGTTACCAAACATGCAGGACTACGATGTGGTATATGTCGGATTCCCCATTTGGTGGAACACTGCTCCAACCATCATCAACACCTTTATGGAGGCGTATGATTTTAAGGGCAAGACCATCATCCCCTTCGCCACCTCTGGCAGCAGCAGCATCAAAAAGGCTTGCGAAGACCTAAAAGCCACCTATCCAGATGTCAACTGGAAAGAAGGCAAACTATTGAACCATGTCAGTAAACAGGAACTGAACGAGTTGCGAGAGCAAAGTGGAATTTAATCCGACTCTTATGATGCTATAGTCGCTTTATTTGTATTCGTAGAGTTTAATGTGTAGAATCTTCCACTCGCCAACGCTGATGCGGGCGTGACGGCCTTGGTGGCTCTGGTCGCCATTATGACGGCGTAGGAATTGCATATGGTCTTGATGGTCAATAGTGACTTCATCGACGGAAAGGATACCGAGGCGGGAACCCGTGAAACCAGTTGAAAGTTGAGAGTTGAAAGTTGAGAGTAGGGTGCCAGCTTCGGCGAAGCCGTCTTCGCCTAATTGTTTCTGACTTTCTTGCTGTTTCTCTGTACGCGTCTTGAAGTCAACTACTACCCCACTGCCTGCCAGCAGATAGTCGTACTTGCCCAATCGGATAAGCATGGCACCTCCCTCTGGCCACGTCGAGCCGTCAGTGGCACGAGGATCCCAAGGTAAAGTGAAATAATGGCGACAAGTCATAACCACACCTTCATCATCAATGATACGCTCCTTATCTTCCTGATCGAATAATAAGCCCCAAGTATTCTCCTGTTTCACATTGAACACCTGAGACAAAAGATTATATGCTTGCGTTACCGACTCCGTCTCTTTGGGCGAAGCCTGGTCGATGGCAAAGGGTGAGAAACCGAGGGCCTGATGCTCACCGAAAGCATAGAGACCTCGTACTCCACTGTTCTCACAGCAACGGCTCTCAGGGATAAAGAGACGGTTCTTCACCTTCCCACCATCCTGCGGACGCAAAGGCATGGCGTATTGCGACGCCCACGACTTAAAGCCTGTATCATAGATGTCTGGTGCAAGGATGTCAATGCTGGGAGCACCTGCTTTCCAAATATCAGCGAGATGAGCCAACGGACCTGCCGACGGATATTCGCCTGGCTTACGACCGCGGCTGTTCATCGCTGCATTCACATAGAGTGGCATGTCGTGGATACGTCGTGCCGCCTTTGCCAGATGCTCCACATAACAGGCATAGTGCCAAGCCATAAACTTCTCGTCTGCATAATCATCAGTACCATAACGCTCAGCCCACTTTTCTGCCTTATAAACTTTCTCGGCTAAAGGCGAATGGTCACGTGCCGACTCTAGCATACCAATCTCATTCTCAATCTGCATCATAATGACCACCTCACGATTTGGATCTTTCTCAGCGATATGTTGCATCAGCGCAGAAAAGACTTTCAGGTCGGCTTGTAGCACGTTGTCGCTGAAGCACGAGGCAATCTCTAATGGTTTTCCTTCTGCTGTCACAGCACGTGGGAACCGTTTTACATCACGCTTAAACCATGCTGGAGCGTAGCATGACATCGAGTTCTTCCACACACCAAACCAAAGCGGTACAATCTTCAGTCCCTGCTGACGAGCTACGTCAATGGTACGGTCAACAAGCGTGAAATCCATCTGTCCCTCCACAGGTTCTAGGAACTCCCAATAGACAGGTACCAGCACAGTGTTCAGTCCCAGCGCCTTCATACGAGGCAACACCTCCTCAATATCACTCACCGATGTCGCTGCCGAATTGCTCAACTCACCACCCAGAATATGAAAATGCGGAATGTCGTTGTCAGCTCGCAAGGTATTTGGCACGAGCATCATAAATATGCTCAACAATGCCGATATAATTCTGCTATTCTTCATAAACTATCATAATTCTCGGAGCAAATTTAATGAAATTTCTCTGATTATCATTATCTTTGCAGATAAAATTAAGTGTATTTAGATATTACGCATATGATAGACCAGATTATTGCCTATAATAAAGAATTCGTGGCACAGAAGGGCTACGAGAAGTATCTGACCAACAAGTACCCCGATAAGAAGTTGGCGGTGTTGTCGTGTATGGACACCCGGTTGACAGAACTGCTGCCCGCTGCTCTCGGGCTGAAGAACGGTGATGCCAAGATCATCAAGAACGCAGGAGGCTTGGTGATTTCTGCTTTCGACTCTGCCATGCGCAGCCTCATCGTGGCTATCTATGAGTTGGGCGTTGAGGAAATCATGGTAGTAGCACACTCGCATTGTGGAGCCTGCCACATGAGTTATGACCATTTCCACCATGAGATGATTGCCCGTGGTGTGACGGATGAGACGCTCGACACTATCCGCAAGTGCGGTATTAATCTGGACCATTGGCTGGAGGGCTTCAAGGACACGCCCGAATCTGTCCGCAAGACCGTTGAAACCATCAAGACTCATCCCCTTGTACCAAAGGACATCATCGTTCGCGGATTTATCATTGACTCTGAAACAGGAGCATTGGAAGAGATCAGAGAATCAAGAACTAATAGAATGAACCGTCCAACAACTTTGATGGTATGAAACAATATCTTCTTTATTTCTTGGCTTTATTTTTGGTCATGTTCATTATTGGTGCATTGTGCAAGACACCACATCTGCTTAATGTTTTTATCTCATTCCTAATAGCTCTTATAATTATGGTTTGTGAGTACTTTAAAGAACACAAGAGAGTCAGCAAAGCTGATAGACTATGGATGCAGAGGATTGCTGAGCAGTGGGATGGCAATTTGACTACCGATGGTATAATTGACAGCCAGATATATGTGGATGTCAACAATATAGATGCTTTCTTTTCTTACAATGGCAGGAGTTCTGATTTGACTATTTCTTTTTATACATACACAAATCCATACACTCAGGCAGTAAAGGAAGTTATCAACAAACGTTTGAACGATATTCTGATGTTGGAGGGCGTGACGTGTGATAATAATATATTGCATATATTGTTTGGAGCCATGTTCTTTTTGCACGTTTCACGAGCCGAAGCGAATGATCTCCTTTTGGGTAGAATGAAAACGTTGTTTGAACGAATAAAAGAAGACGAGCGTTCTCATCAGACAGATATCTATTTCAAGGTTGTTGGTGTAGAATATGATGACGATGTCTGTTACTTTGAATGTTCTTTCCAGTCAGAGATAAAAAGGGCTATGGTTGTTTGCCCCGAAAAGATTTTGCGTTACGATGTTTCGAAAGGAGACTTTCTCCCAGAGGCAATGAATGAAGTCACAGAGGAAGATATTAACAGTATAGCAGATGATGAAACCTTTGAGTTATTATCGGCTCAAGAGTTTTATCGATTGTGGGGAAATGAAAGCAAAATACAGAAATGAGATTGATACAAAAAAAGAATAATATGAAGAGTTTCAAATCAACAGCGTGGATTCTTCCACAACCAGTACTGATAATCGGTACATACGACAAGAACGGCAAGCCCAATGCAATGAATGCAGCATGGGGTGGTCAGTGGGATATGCACGAAATCATTATCTCTCTCGGTTCTCATCAGACAACTGATAACCTTGCTGATAATCCTGACTTCACCGTTGCTTTTGCAACAGCCGATACAATGGTAGCCTCTGACTATGTAGGCATCGTGAGTGGCAGGAATACGCCTGACAAGATGGAAAAGACAGGCTGGACTATCGAGAAGGCCCCCAATGTGAATGCTCCTCTGTTCAAGGAGTTCCCGATGACACTTGAATGTCGGGTGAAGCAGAAGATTGACGAGAGTGAGACGGGCTACTACCTCGTTGCAGAAATCGTCAATATCCTCTGTGACGAGAAGTTCTTGGCCGAAGATGGAAAACCTGATGTAGCCCAGATGGAACTGATAACCTTCGACCCTGTTCACCATACCTACATTCAATTGGGCAAAACTATTGGCAATGCATTCTCAGACGGGAAAAAGTTGAAATAATGTCACAATACAAACATATTATTGCACTTTTTTCTCACATTGACACGATAGAATTAATATGTATTTTTCAATATATGGTTAATTACGGAATAAAGGACAGAGTGGCACTGATTACGGGAGCGAACAACCCGCAGGGCATTGGAGCAACGACAGCGTTTGCCTTTGCTCGTGAAGGAGCAAAGGTGGTTCTGGTATATAAGAGGATTCCAAGGTCTTTTGACAAGACGAAGACCGACAGGAATGGGGCTGACAGGTACTTCGAGGCCAATGCAGGGAATACCGATGTTGTAGAAGGCAGGCTTCGGGAAATGAATGCTGACTATATGATTATCGAAAGCGACATCTCCAATGACGATGCCGTGAAGGATATCTATTCAAGTGTTCTGGAACGATACGGACGGATTGACATACTGGTCAACAACGCTGCAGATTGTGACGTGGATGGTATTGACACAATAGAGAAAATCACACAGAGCGTGATTGATGATACGTTTGCGGTTAACGTCCGTGGAAGCATTCTGATGACGAGGGCATTCATCAATAATCGCTGCGACTATGGCAGGATTATCAATCTCTCTACCGATGCGGCACAGGTCTTTGCCGGTCAGATTACCTACGGAGCGAGCAAAGCTACTTTGGAAGCACTCACCCGCAGTATTGGCCTTGAGGTGGCGAAGTATGGCATTACCGTGAATTGTGTTGCGCCTGGTCCTACTCAAACGGGATGGATTGATGATGATTTCGCAAAGGAAGTAATTCCAATTATTCCTATGGGCAAGTTGATTCAGCCTGAGGATATTGCCGAGACGATTCTGTTCCTGGCAAGTGAACAGGCAAGAATGATTACTGGACAGATAATAAAAGTGTCTGGAGGACATGCACTTTAGAAATACCCCGAAAACATGACGCGGATAGTAGTATATTACCTCATTTGCATCAACATCCTGACTTTTCTTGTCTATGGTATTGACAAATGGAAAGCCAGGAACGACAAATGGCGTATCTCTGAGGCAACGCTTCTATTGCTTGCGGTCATAGGTGGAAGCATCGGCGCATGGGCGGGCATGAGTGTCTGGCACCATAAGACACTGCATAAGAAGTTCAGATATGGTGTTCCGTTGATATTGATAATTCAAGTGGCACTAATCATATATATGCTTTACCGATGAACGTAGAAGAGTTCCGTGAATATTGCCTGTCCCTGCCTGATGTGACTGAGGCGACACCCTTTGAGAAGTTCTCAAGGGGCAGATTTACAATACTCGTTTTCTATGTCGACAATCACATGTTCTGCTATTTCAATATTGATGATTTCTCAAACATAACCATCAAGTGCGACCCTGATGAGATGCCGGAGTTGAAGGAGCATTATATGGCCATTAGCGAGCCTTTCAACGGGAACAAGAGATACTGGATAAGCATGCAGCCAAACATGGACTTGTCTGATGCCGACCTCAAGGATTTGGTCCGCAAGTCATACGAAATAGTAAAGAACAAGAGAAGATGAAAGTAGTAGTTGCTATAGATTCATTCAAGGGTTGTCTGACATCGAAGGAGGCTAACATGGCAGCAACAGAAGGTGTCAGGAGCGTATGTCCTGATGCCGAGATAGTGCAGGTACCTGTAAGCGATGGAGGCGAGGGTTTCATGGAGGCATTCCATGCGGCTATTGGTGGGAATCTTATAGAGGTGACGGTGAGAGACCCCATGATGCGACCTGTCACAGCCAAGTATCTGCTAAGAGGGAAAGAAGCGGTGATAGAAATCGCCCAGGCAAGTGGACTGACTCTTGTCTCCAAAGAAAAGCGAAACCCGATGGTGGCTACCAGTTATGGCACAGGACAGTTGGTTGCGGATGCCATACGGAAAGGTGCGGAGCATATCATCGTGGGACTTGGCGGTAGCGCTACAAGTGACGCAGGTATCGGAATGCTTAGGGCACTTATGGATAACCTTTCCCCTGCCCCATCCAACAGAGAGGGAGTTCTGCGTTGGGATGATATCCAAATACTGAAAGATGTACGGTTTACGATAGCCTCTGATGTCAAGAATCCACTGTGTGGTGAGAACGGTGCCGCCCATGTGTTCGCGCCACAGAAGGGTGCGACGCCGGAGATGGTCTGTATCTTGGACGAGCGGACAAGGAAGTTCGCCGAGATCTCTGCCAGGCATTTCGGTTACGACCGTCAGGACATGCCAGGAGCAGGAGCAGCAGGCGGCTTGGGCTATGCCTTCCTGCAATACATGGATGCAGAGTGCAAGCCTGGTATCCAGTTGTTGCTTGAGACAATCAAGTTCAACGAGATAGTACGGGATGCCGACCTCATTATCACAGGCGAGGGCTCTGCCGACCGTCAGACTCTTATGGGTAAACTCCCAATGGGAATCCTTCAGTATTCAGGCAATGTCCCTGTCGCTCTGATAGCAGGACGCATAAGTGATTGCGAGGAACTGCTAAAGGCAGGTTTCTCGCATGTGAAGTGTATCAATCCTCATGATATTCCTCATAAAGATGCCATGCGCAAAGAAATAGCCAAGAGGAATATCAGCGATACCATAAGACGTATTATAAGTCATACATCATAAGCATGTTTCCCTTTTGACCGAAAACAGTTTAGCATTTTTCCATGCTTGTTTGATTGAGATACAAAAAAAAGATGTATCTTTGCATCGTAGAACTTTAAACTAAACAAACATAACTATGAACGAAATTCTGAATCTTAATCCGCAATGCATCTGGAAGAACTTCCATGCATTGACACAAGTGCCACGTCCCTCAGGACATCTCGAGAAAATACAGCAGTTCTTGCTCGACTTCGCAAAGCAAGCCGGAGTAGAGGCTTTCAAGGATCCGGCAGGCAACATCGTGATGCGCAAGCCAGCATCGGCAGGAATGGAGAACCGCAAGGGCGTGATACTGCAGGCGCACATGGACATGGTGCCTCAGAAGACTCCAGAGAGTAAGCACAACTTCGAGACTGACCCAATAGAGCCGTGGATAGATGGTGAGTGGGTGAAGGCCAAGGGTACCACATTAGGTGCCGACGACGGTCTGGGCGTTGCCGCCATCATGGCTGTCATGGAAGACAAAAGCCTGAAGCACGGTCCTATCGATGCACTCATCACCGCCGATGAAGAGACGGGAATGTATGGTGCCAACGACCTGCCCGAGGGAGAACTGCAAGGTGACATCCTGCTTAATCTCGACTCTGAAACATGGGGCAAGTTCGTCATCGGAAGTGCTGGAGGTATTGATGTTACCGCCACTCTCGACTATCAGGAGGTGGACACCGACCCCGAGGATGCTGCCGTTCGTGTTACTCTGAAAGGTCTGCGCGGTGGGCACTCTGGACTTGAGATTCATGAGGGAAGGGCAAATGCAAACAAGCAGATGGTACGCTTCGTGCGTGAGGCGATAGAGGAACTTGATGCCCGTCTGGCATCATGGCACGGCGGCAATATGCGCAACGCCATTCCTTTCAAGGCTGAGGTAGTGCTTACCTTGCCAAAGGAGAATGTGGAGGCACTGAAAGAACTGGTTGACGCATGGAAGGAAGACTTCATCGATGAGTTCAAGACCATTGAGACCAACGGCATCGAGTTCTATGCCGAGGATGTGGAGACTCCTGCAAAGGAGGTTCCCGTTGAAGTACAGGACAATCTCATCGACGCTATCTATGCATGTCACGACGGCGTTATCCGTATGATACCTTCATATCCCGACGTGGTGGAGACAAGTTCAAACCTCGCCATCATCGATATCGAGGGCGGTAGCGCAAACATCAAGATTCTTGCCCGTTCGAGCCGTGAGGACATGAAGGACTATGTCGTTAAGACTCTCGAGAGTTGCTTCAGCATGGCAGGCATGAAGGTGGAGACTGCCGGCAGTTACGGCGGCTGGGACCCGAACCCAGACTCAGAGATTCTCAACCTCCTGCTCCGTGTATATAAGGAACTGAATGGTGAGGATGGAATCGTTCAGGTAGACCATGCCGGACTGGAGTGCTCTGTTATTCTTGGCAAGTATCCACATCTCGATGTGGTGAGCCTCGGACCGACATTGCGCAGTCCACACACCACTACCGAGCGTGCTCTCTGGGCAACCACCGAGCCGTTCTGGGCATTGCTCAAGAAGGCTCTTGAGGAAATTCCAGAGAAGTAAGTGATCAAGAGATATCAAATCGCTTAACAATGTTATTAACTTTGTTGAACAAAGTTATTAAGATAGTCGAACAAAGTTAATAACATTGTTAGGCGTTTTTTATGCTCTGCAAATTATAGCCGATGAAACGATAAAAATATTTGCGAATAATTAGCAGCTATCAGCAGATGATAAAAACGTAAATTACCGTAAATGGGACGTAAATATGCATTAAAGATATTTACGGACATTTACGTCTAAAAACCTCCACGAATTAACGCTAATAAAATGATAATAATTTGCGTATAATTAGCGTCAATTAGCGGAGTATATTTACTTTTAAAGGTCCTCTTTCTTAAGCAAGGACAACATTATGCGTGCAGCCTCATCGGGAGCATTGTTATGTCCGAGAATATCCGCCACGCGCCCGTATCCGTAAAGCATTTGCTTACGCGACTCACCTCCAGGGAGTATTGAACGGAGATTCTTCTTCAAATTCTCCTCCGTGAAAGTATCAGCGACGAGTTCCGGAACTACCTCTTCGTTCGCTATGAGGTTGACGAGGGAGATATATGGCACCTTGATTACCTTCTTGCGTAGATAACCCAGAAGACGTGGCAGCGGAGTTTCATAACAAACTACCTGAGGCACGCGGAAAAGTGCGGTCTCGAGGGTAGCCGTTCCACTAGTTACCAATGCCGCAGTACTATTCATTAAGAGTGCGAACGTATCATTATCAACTATTCTTACTGGGTAGTCGCCAATGAATTTATCATAGTACTTATGGTCGATGCCAGGAGCACCGGCAAGCACCAGTTGATAGTCACGGGAGTGCTCTACGGCAGCACGAAGCATCATGGGAAGATTGTCCTTTATCTCCTGTTTCCGACTACCAGCCAAAAGGGCAATAATCGGACGGTTGTCGAGACCATACCTCGCACGGAACTCTTCTGTCGTTTCCTCATAGTTGGCACGGAAGTCATCCACCTCGGTGGCAGTAGGGTTACCGATATAATGTATGGGGTATTTGTGCTTCTTCTCGTAGAAGTCCTTCTCGAAAGGCAGGATGGAGAACATCTCATCAACGTCTCGCTTAATGTTCTTGATGCGATGCTCCTTCCATGCCCATATCTTCGGTGATATATAATAATAAATAGGTATGTCAGAATGACGGTGCACATGCTTTGCAATATCGAAGTTGAAGCCGGGATAGTCAACGAGAATCAATGCGTCGGGGTTCCAACGCAACACATCCCGCTTGCACATCTTCATGTTTTTAGATATCGTACGCAAGTGCAACAATACCGGAATGAATCCCATGAAAGCCATGTCGCGGTAGTGGCGCACCCTTGTGCCCCCGACACCAGTCATCAGGTCGCCTCCAAGGAAACGGAAGTCGGCATCGGGGTCGCGGTCGCTTAGCGCCTGCATAAGATGTGAGGCGTGAAGGTCGCCACTTGCTTCGCCTACAATAATGTAATATTTCATATTATTTGTAGTTTGGGAGTACTATATCACAATATCATTCCGGGAACTGCCACGTCTTCATTTGCTCTATCATAGGGTAGTTGGTAACATCTACCTGCGTTGGTGTTATTGCCACATATCCATGCTGCAGAGCCCAGTTGTCGGTATCCTCGGCATCGGGTTCGTCATTAGTATAACTGCCCACCATCCAGAAATAGTCGTAACCACGTGGATGAGCACAGCGAACGGTCTCATTACCCCACGTCCCCTTAGCCATTCGACACACCTTGACACCGTTGTATTTCTCCACGACAGGGAAGTTGATGTTAAGGCAGACGCCAAGCGGCAAGCCCTCTTTCAGCACCCGCTCTGTGACATATCTCACGATGGGAGTCATCATTGAGAAATCGGCATCGGGACTATGGTCGCACAGGGAAAAAGCAACTGAAGGTATATATTTCATGCACCCTTCCAAAGTGACGCCCATTGTTCCTGAGTAATGAACATTCACCGAGGCGTTGTCACCATGGTTGATGCCACCAATTATCATGTCAGGTCGGCGCGTTAGGATATTGTCGAGCGCCATTTTCACGCAATCTACGGGAGTACCATTGCACGACCATACCTGCAAACCTTCCTCCTCGTGTTTCTTCTCCAAGGTCAGCGGCAACGTCGCCGAGAATGCACAGGAGTATCCAGAGCGTGCGGAATCAGGCGCACAGACAAGTATGTCGGCGATGTCACGAATCATGTCGATGAGACATGTCATACCCTTTGAACTGTAGCCGTCGTCATTCGAAATAAGTATTAACGGTCTGTTATTTTTCATAAAAAACTTAATCTTTCGGTGCAAAAGTAGTAAAAAATCGCCATTTTTCAAATTATTTATGTAACTTTGCAAGATAATTTACGACTTTATGCCCTGCAAAGGGTGGAAAAGACTGTATCAAGTAGGGATAAATGCCGCTACTGACGCAAGTAAGAGCGGTCAACAAAACAAAGAACAAGAAAAGAAATGGGAAAGATTATTGCATTAGCCAACCAGAAAGGTGGCGTAGGCAAGACTACAACGAGCATCAACCTTGCGGCTTCGCTGGCCACACTCGAAAAGAAAGTGCTTATCGTGGACGCCGACCCTCAGGCGAACGCGTCGAGTGGACTGGGCGTTGACCTCAACGAGGTGGAGTGCTCATTATATGAATGTATCATCGATGGTGCCGACGTTCGCGATGCCATGTACACCACAGACATTGAGACTCTCGACATCATTCCAAGCCACATCGACCTCGTGGGAGCAGAGATAGAGATGCTCAACCTCCAGCAACGAGAGCGTGTGATAAAGAAAATCCTCGATCCGATAAAAGACGATTACGACTATATTCTTATCGACTGCTCGCCTTCGCTGGGACTTATCACGGTGAACGCACTTACAGCAGCCGACTCGGTCATTATTCCTGTGCAATGTGAGTATTTCGCTCTTGAGGGCATCAGTAAACTGCTCAACACCATTAGAATTATCAAAAGCAAACTGAACCCACAACTTGAGATTGAAGGATTCCTGCTCACGATGTATGACAGTCGTCTTCGTCTTGCCCGCCAGATTTACGATGAGGTGAAGCGACACTTCCAGGAACTAGTGTTCAAGACGGTTATCCAGCGCAACGTGAAGTTGTCTGAGGCACCCAGTCACGGTCTCCCCGTAATTCTATACGATGCCGACTCCACTGGAACAAAGAACCATCTTGCATTGGCGAAGGAGATTATCAATAAGAACAAATAAAAGATTTCGGGTGATGGATGATGAGTGATGGTTGTTACCACGACATTGTCTGTTTCATCCGATATAGGTTTTATAATCCAAAAATAAATGGCAGTAAGAAAGAAATATGGTGCATCAAGCCACAACGCACTTGGAAGAGGACTCGATGCACTGATATCCACCGACGAGGTGAAGACACAAGGCTCGTCAACAATAAACGAGATTCCCATAGCGCAGATTGAGGCTAATCCCAATCAGCCACGCCGTGACTTTGACCAGGATTCACTACAAGAACTGGCGCAGAGTATCAAGGAACTGGGCATCGTGAGTCCTATCACACTGAGACAGATTAGTGACCAGCGTTTCCAGATAATCGCTGGAGAACGACGCTGGAGAGCATCACAGATGGCTGGCTTGCAGGCAATTCCAGCATACATACGTACCATAAACGACGAGAATGTCATGGAGATGGCCCTCGTGGAGAACATCCAACGAGAGGACCTCAATGCCATAGAGATTGCACTTGCATACCAGCACCTGCTCGAAAACACTGGCATGACTCAGGAGAAAGTGGCTGAGCGTGTTGGCAAGAGCCGTACTGCCGTCACTAACCACCTGCGACTGCTGAAGTTGCCGGCACAGGTGCAGATGGCCCTTCAGAAGAAAGAGATAGACATGGGACATGCACGTGCATTACTCGCCATAGACAGTCCGTCGCAACAGATACGCGTATTCCGTGACATACAGAAGAAAGGCTACTCTGTGAGACAAGTGGAGAGCATGGTTAAGAAGATTAATGAGGGTGATGAGAACATTGTAAAGCGCACCCTGAAGAAGCAACCATCCATGCCCGAGACGCTGGCTCCCCTACGTGAGAAACTTACCGGGCTATTCAGCAATAAGGTGGAAATGACATGCTCTGCCAAAGGAAAAGGTAAGATAACCATACCTTTTGGTAACGATAAGGAACTGAAACGCATCATTGACGTGTTCGAGAAACTGAAATAAGCAAACTTTGAGAATACTGCAATATCATATAACGAGGATAGCGGCAGTGATACTGGTTGTCATTGTTGCTTTCGCCACCGAAGTCAAGGCGCAACAGGAGACTGACAGCACATTCATCTTCAATTACGACGAGTCAGGATGGAATGCTGTCGACACGGTAATCACCGTTAACGACATCATTGCGTTTGACACCGTGTCAGTCGATGATAAGACTCCACGCGCGGCAGAGAGGCGAAGCCTTGAGAAGAAAAAGCAGCCCAGAGACTGGAGCACCTGGCGACCTGAGGTGAAGAAAGCCTTGTGGTTGGCAATAGTGCTTCCCGGCGCAGGACAGATATACAACCGCAAATACTGGAAACTGCCCATCGTTTACGGAGGATTCATCGGTTGCTTCTACGCTATGCGATGGAACAACATGATGTATAACGACTACTCGCAGGCATACCTCGACATTATAGATGACGACCCCTCGACCCAAAGCTACAACCAGTTTCTGCACCTCGGTGCACAGATTAACGAGGGCAACCTCAAGAGATATCAAGACATTTTCAGGAAAAGGAAAGACTACTACCGCCGCTACCGCGACCTTAGTTTCTTCATCCTCGTTGGAGTATATGCGCTCTCTGTCATCGATGCCTATGTCGATGCATCGCTGTCAGACTTTGACATCTCGCCCGACCTAAGCATGAGGATAGAGCCTGTTGTGATAAACAGCGGAATGGCTAACAACCCTTTGAAATCAGCTGCTTTAGGACTCAGCTGCTCGCTGACGTTCTGACGATGGGTTACAGGTGCTCAAAATACATTTAAGAAAACAATAAAACAAACGACAGATATGAAGAAAAAACTTTTTTTAATTATTGCCGCAATGTTAACTGTCAGTTATTCTGCCTTTGCGCAGTTTGACGACGAGTACGAAATCGTGGTGACCGACGCCAATGGTCGCCAACAGGAGATAGACATTCCCGAAGCAATGACGCTCGAGGTGGACAGTCTTCTAAATCTTTACTATTCAAAAAACTTCATAGACGATGATGGCAGCTGTACCACAAGTAGCAGCGACCCAGAGTTCAGCGATCAGGAATACATCGACCGCCTGAACCGCCTGCCCTACGTGGTTCCTATGCCTTACAACGAGATAGTAAGGAAATTCATCGACCGCTATACCAAGACAGGCCGTCGCTCTGTGGGATACATGATAGCCGCGATGAACTTCTACACCCCAATCTTCGAGCAGGCACTCGAGACCTTCGGCGTTCCTCTCGAGATGAAATACCTTCCTGTCATAGAGTCAGGACTTAATCCTTCGGCACGCTCTCATGCCGGTGCGGCAGGACTATGGCAGTTTATGCTACAGTCAGGCAAGCGCTATGGACTGCGAGTTAACTCCCTCGTTGACGACCGCTGCGACCCTATCAAGTCGTCTTACGCTGCCGCCGAGCTTCTCAGCGACCTATACCGTGTCTTCGGCGACTGGCATCTGGCACTGGCTGCATACAACTGCGGTCCTGAGAATGTCAATCGTGCCATACACCGTGCAGGTGGAAGCAAGGATTACTGGACCATTTACCAGTATCTGCCACGTGAGACACGAGGCTACGTGCCAGCATTCATCGCTGCCAGCTACGTGATGAACTACTACTGCGAGCACAACATCTGCCCTATGCGTTCAACACTTCCAGAGAAGGCAGATACCGTGATGGTTGACCGCGACATTACATTCAAGACCATCTCTGATGTTTGCGGCATCTCAATAGAGCAACTGCGTGCCCTCAACCCCCAGTACCGTCGCGACGTGGTGAACGGCAGTAGCGAACCATCGGCTATCAGTCTGCCACCAGCAAAGGTGCTTACTTTCATTGACAACCAGCAGACTATCTACGCACAGTCGTCAAGCATCACCTTCACCGACTATGCCGACGCCACCAACTATACTGGATTCTCTGCATATCAGACACCAAGGTCGAGCAACACCTACACCGAGTCGTCATATACATACTCTCCGCCACGACGCTCATATAGTGCTCCAAGACAGACATATACTGCACCACGACACTCTTACTCAAGCAAGAAGAGTCGCTCATACACAGCAGGAAAGAAGAGTTACTACAGCGGAAGAGGCAGGGCTATCAAGAGCCGTCGCCAGGCAGTAAAACAACGTGGAAAGGCAGTGGCAGCAAAACAGCGCACACAGACGACAAAGCGCCGCGGCGCATCAACTGCACGTTCCGCAAAGAGCACCAGTCGCCGTAAGCAGACAACTCAGAGCGTGACCATCAAGAAGGGAGAGACACTCTCAAGCATTGCACGCAAGCACGGAACCTCTGTGAAGAAACTGCAGCAGATTAATGGCATCAAGGGCTCGACAATCAGAGCAGGAAAGCAGATAAGAGTGAAGTAAAACTCAACATTCTCTTCTCGAAACTGGTAGTCCGCTTAGAAAATAATGACAATGGAAGAGCAGAACAATATTGACATTAACCGCGAAGAAGTGGAAGAGAAACTGGTGAACGATGCGTTCCAGCACCTGCTGGACACCTACCTTGCATCGCGCCACCGGAAGAAAGTGGACATCATTACCAAAGCCTTCAACTTCGCAAGACAAGCACACAAGGGAGTGAAACGACTCTCGGGTGAGCCTTATATCATGCACCCCATCGCCGTGGCACAGATAGCCTGCGAAGAGATGGGACTCGGCTCTACCAGCATCTGCTCTTCTCTGCTCCATGATGTAGTGGAAGATACCGACTACACCGTGGAAGACATAGAGAACATCTTCGGAAAGAAGATTGCCCAAATCGTTGACGGACTGACGAAAATCTCTGGCGGTATATTCGGAGAACAGGCTTCCGCACAGGCAGAGAACTTTAAGAAGTTGCTGCTTACCATGAGTGATGACATCCGCGTCATCCTCATAAAAATATGCGACCGCCTCCATAACATGAGGACACTCGACAGTCAGCCGGCAAACAAACAGTATAAAATCGCCGGCGAGACCCTTTATATCTATGCTCCTCTTGCCAACCGTCTCGGACTGAACAAGATAAAGACCGAACTCGAGAATCTCAGTTTTAAGTTTGAACATCCACAGGAATACCGTTCCATAGTCAGGAAACTCGAGTCGACCAGTGTCATGCGCGACGAGTTGTTCGAGAACTTTACGGAACCTATACGCGAACAACTCGATGCCATGGGCATCACATACAGCATCAAGGCACGTGTGAAGAGTCCATACTCCATCTGGAACAAGATGCAGAGCAAGCATGTCACCTTCGATGAGATTTATGACATCCTTGCCGTACGTATCATCTTCACGCCATCCATACGTGAGAACGAAATCAACGAGTGCTTTAATATCTATGTCGCCATAAGCAAGCTCTACAAGGCTCATCCGGGACGACTGCGTGACTGGCTCAGCCACCCAAAGGCTAACGGATATCAAGCACTCCACGTCACCCTGATGTCCAAGCAGGGACGGTGGATAGAGGTGCAGATACGAAGCGACCGCATGAACGAGATTGCCGAGCAGGGATTTGCCGCCCACTGGAAATACAAGGAGGGTGGAGAAGAATATACAGAAGACGAGAGCGACCTCAACGACTTGTTGCGCACGATAAAGGAAATCCTCGACGACCCACAGCCTAATGCCATGGACTTCCTCGACGCAATAAAGATGAACCTCTTCGCAACAGAGATTTTCGTCTTTACTCCAAAAGGGGAGATAAAAACAATGCCCGCAGGATGCACGGCACTCGACTTCGCTTTCCAGATACACACCTTCCTTGGAAGCCACTGCATAGGAGCAAAGGTAAATCATAAACTGGTGCCACTGAGCCATAAGTTGCAGAGTGGCGACCAGGTGGAGATACTCACCAGCAACTCACAACATGTCAGTCCTGAGTGGGTGAATTTCGTTGAGACGGCAAAGGCAAAGAACAAGATTCTAGCCATCCTACGTCGCGACGGGCGCGAGATACAGAAGCAGGGCGAGGCTGTGCTCAAGGAGTTCCTCAAGCGCTACGACATGGAACCCACGCTCTCTGTCCTTGACAAACTGTGTGAACTGCATGAGGTGCGCAAGCACGAGACATTCTTCCAGGATCTCGGCAACAAGAAGATTATCCTCGGCGACCGCGATATCGACGAGTTGCGCGGAAAGAACAAGAAGCAGGGCAGCGGCGGATGGCGACGCTATGTTCCTTTCCTCAACAGCAAGGACAAGACCGTTGTGAAACCAGAGAAGGTGGAGCATGCTGGTGGACTCTTTGTGGTTCCTAAGGACATGAACCGGAAAAAAGCCATCATCCTCACCGACGAGAACATCTCGCAATACATCTTCAAAGACTGCTGTCACGCCATCCCTGGCGACGACATACTCGGCTTCATCACCAATGATAACCATATCGAGATACACAAGAGGTCGTGCAATGTTGCCTCAAAACTGAAGTCCAGTTATGGCAACCGCATCCTTGACGCCAAGTGGCACATGGGCAAACGCCTCTTCTTTGCTGCCACCATACAAGTGCGAGGCATCGACCGCATCGGAATGCTCAGCGACATCTCTCAGGTTATCTCCGCACAGCATGGTATAAACATCCGCAAGATAGTAATCAGTTGCGATGAGAGTATTTTCGACGGCACCCTCGAGATGCGCATCCACGACCGCGATGACGTACAAACCGTAATCAAGGCCCTGAAGAAAATCAACGGCATCTCAGACGTAAATGAAATAATCTGACCTCATATAGGTGTGGAAAACTCATAATCACATGACTGCTACCACAAATATCGCTAACTCTTTTTCCCGCATTTCGCTCTGCGGAAGAGTATTCATAATAGTTCTTTTCTTCCTTCTACCCTCCCCTACTATTGCTGCCAACAAATACGACAACCCTGACACCATAGTAGTGGCAAAGGACGGCACGGGAGAGTTCAGCACCATCAGCGAGGCGATAGAGGTGTGTCGCGCTTTTATGGACTACCATAAGGTAATCTACGTTAAACGAGGAACGTACCATGAGAAAATCGTCGTTCCCACTCATCTGACCAATATCGAGATTTGTGGTGAGGATGCCCTTACCACCATCATCACACACGACGACCACGCCAATCTGCTCATGCCCATTACCGACAACAAATCTGTTATCATTGGTACTTTCCGTACCTTCACACTCAAGGTGTGCGGTTCCGACATAACCATCAAGAACATCACGATAGAGAACAATGCTCCGCGTCTCGGTCAGGCTGTGGCTTTGCACACCGAGGGCGACCGTCTGCGCTTCATCGGCTGCCGTTTCCTTGGCAACCAAGATACCGTATATACGGGACGCAGTCATACCGTGCTCCTCTTCCTCGACTGTTACATCGAGGGCACAACCGACTTTATCTTCGGACCATCAACCGCATGGTTCGAGAACTGTACCATCAAGAGCAAGGCCGACTCCTATGTCACCGCGGCATCAACACCTGCTGACGTGAAGTATGGCTACGTTTTCAACCGTTGCCATCTCATTGCCGACGAAGGCGTCTCCAAGGTATATCTGGGCAGGCCATGGCGTTCGTATGCCTATACGGTATTCATGAACTGCACACTTGACGGCCATATTGTTGCCGAAGGGTGGGACAACTGGAGCAATCCGGAAAATGAGAAGACAGCACGATATGCCGAATACCACAACAACGGTGCCGGTGCCACTACAACTCAACGTGTGCCCTGGAGTCGACAAATGACGGAAAGCGAAGTGAGTCAAATTCCCCTTTATTTCGGCCTCTAACACTTCAAACATCCCATATCACGTACCTTTTTCGTCTGTTTTTCTGCTTCAACAGAGAAAATAATGCAACTTTCATAATTAAAAAACATCATAATTGTTCGTTTAATTAAAAAAAGTTGTAACTTTGCAACCGATAATTATGCATAATCATATATTAATATTAATAATGTATAGGGTTATGCAACAGTATTAACAAAATCATCTATAATATGGACGACTACCCGGCGGAAAACAACGAGAACTTATCGTAGGCAGAGGATTACCACTTCCGCAGGGCTAATCCTTCGCCAGAAGAATCTTAGAAGGATTAGAAAGAATGAAGAAATACTGGAACACTACTGGTTGCCTCAAGCAATTGGCAGAATGGCAGCCAAACTGCTGGATACAAGTGACGTGTCCGACAGACGAAGACCAGCGAGAGCTGGAAGAGAGATTCGGAATACCCGACTATTTCATCAGTGACATCAGCGATACCGACGAGCGTGCCCGTTATGAGTACGACGACGGCTGGATGCTCATCATCTTGCGTATACCATACGTCAAGGAGGTGCGCTCACGCACGCCCTATACCACCGTACCTCTCGGTATCATTCACAAGCGTGACGTGACGATAACCGTGTGTTTCTATGAGACGAACATGATGCTCGACTTTGTCAGTTTCCACCAAAAACGAGGAGAAGGATTCACCGACCATGTGGATATGATTTTCCGCTTGTTCCTTTCCTCGGCAGTATGGTACCTGAAGCGTCTGAAGCAGATAAATGCCATCATAGAGAAATCGAAACGCGACCTTGACAAGGGTGTGAACAACGAGTCGCTGATAGGTCTCAGCCGATTGCAAGACTCCTTGACATATTTCATCACCTCGATACGTGGCAACGAGAACCTGTTACAGAAACTGAAGTTCAAACTGCAGGTGGACGAACTCGACGCCGACCTTATCGAGGACGTGAACATTGAGATGAGCCAGGCACGCGAACTGACGAATATCTATTCCAACATCCTCGAGTCGACGATGGACACATACTCGAGCATCATCAACAACAACATGAACACCGTGATGCGTACGCTCACCGTGGTCACCATCGTGATGATGTTCCCAACTCTCGTGGCCTCGCTCTTCGGTATGAACCTTGTCAATGGCATGGAGACCAGTCCTTTCGGATTCGGCATCGCACTCGTGATATCTGTGCTTGTTTCTTTCGGTTCGTGGGCAGTTTTAAGATGGAAAAGGCTCGTTTGACCCCCAAAAATGAAAAAAATGACACTTTTCTTAGGTTTTTCCAAATAAAATAAGTAATTTCGCACTTTGAATTGACAAAAAATAAAAACCTCGAATCATCAACTAAAAAAGTTACATGATGGACTCTCAAGAGAATGCCTTCGATAAGGCAAAAATGGAAGAAAAAGCAGCCGAGAATGCGGCTGAAGTAGTAAACAACGAGCCAAAGACTGAAAACGCAGAGACTCCTACTGAAACAACTGAGGCACCATCACAAGCAGCAGATGCTGTGGAAGAAGCAGCCGAGACCGTAGAAGAAACTGCCGAGGCAGCAGCCGAAGTAGTGGAAGAGGTCAAGGAAACTGCTGAGGAGATTGTGGAAGAAGCCAAAGAGGCAGAAGCAGTGGCAGAAGAAACCATAAAGGAAGCTGTAGAAGCAGAGCCGGAAGTTGAGAAAGAAGTGGCAGTGGAGACTGAAGTTAAGCAGAAAGAGCCCGCAACAAAAGCCTATGAAACGAAAAAAGAAGTTATTGACAGGCTGAAGGAACTGGCTCATGGCGAGGAAGTGCCCACCAAGGAAGAGGTGGAGGCACTGAAGACTGCATTCTACAAACTGCATATCGCTGAGCGCGAGGCTAATTTGAAGGAGTATCTCGATGCCGGCGGTGATCCTGAGAAGTACCAGATTGTACCCGATGAGGACGAGGAGGTTTATAAGAGTGAGATGGCTCTTATTAAGGAGAAACGCTCAAAGTTGTTCCTGCAGCAGGAAGAAGAAAAGCAAGAGAACCTCAAGAAGAAACTCGCAATAATAGAGAAGGTGAAGTCGATGGCGACATCGCCAGAGGAGGCAAACCGTTCTTATCAGCAATTCAAGCAACTGCAGCAGGAATGGAAGGAGATAAGGCTCGTGCCTGCAGACAAGGCTAACGAGTTATGGCGTAGTTACCAACTGTACGTTGAGCAGTTCTACGACCTTCTGAAACTCAATAGCGAAGCCCGCGAATATGACTTCAAGAAGAATCTTGAGATAAAGACACGCCTGTGCGAGTCGGCTGAGAAACTTGCAGGCGAGGAAGACGTAATCAGTGCTTTCCACCAGTTGCAGAAACTGCATCAGGAATTCCGTGAGACGGGTCCTGTAGCCAAGGAACTGCGCGAGGAGGTATGGGCACGCTTCAAGGCTGCTTCCACCGTAATCAACAAGAAGCATCAGCAGCACTTCGACGACCTGCGTGCTAAGGAAGAGGAGAATCTCACTCGCAAGACTGCCCTATGCGAGAGGGTTGAGGAGATTGCAAAACGTGAGAACAAAGGTGCTTCAGACTGGGAGAAGAACACCAAGGAGATAATGGAAATCCAAAGCGAGTGGAAGACCATCGGTTTTGCACCACAGAAGATGAACGTTAAGATTTTCGAGCGTTTCCGTGCTGCATGCGACGACTTCTTCGGCAAGAAGGCACAGTACTTCAAGGACATCAAACAGCGTTTCAGCGAGAATGCTGAGAAGAAACGTGCATTGGTGGAGCAGGCTCAGGCACTTCAGGACAGCACCGACTGGAAGGCTACAAGCGACAAGCTTATTGCACTGCAGAAAGAGTGGAAGACCATCGGTATGGTGCCAAAGAAACTGGGCGACCAGCTATGGAACGATTTCCTCGCAGCATGCAACAAGTTCTTCGAGGCACGCAATGCTGCCACTTCAGGCACACGTCATGCAGAGAAAGAGAACCTTGAGAAGAAACGTGGCATCATAGAGCAGCTAAAGGCTCTGCTCGAGGAGAAAGGTGACGATGTTCAGGAGAAGGTGCAGCAACTGACTGACGAGTACAATGGAATAGGTCATGTGCCATTCAAGGAGAAAGACAAGTTGTACAAAGAGTACCACGAGGTTCTCGACCGCATCTATAAAGAACTCAATATCAGCGTTAACCGCCGTCGTCTCGACAACTTCCGCAGTTCTCTGCGTAGCGTTGCAGAACGTGGTGCAGGAGCACTCGACAGCGAACGCTCACGACTGATGCGCCGCTATGAGAGTCTAAAGCAGGAGATTCAGACTTACGAGAACAACCTCGGGTTCCTGAATGCCTCCTCAAAAAAAGGAAGCTCACTCATCGACGAGATGAACCGCAAAGTGCAGAAGCTGAAAGACGATTGCGAACTGGTGCGCCAGAAGATCAAGGCAATCGACGCAGAGAACAGCGAACAAGAGTAATCTGCAATACCAAGAATATGATAATCCCCGCAATCTATAACGTTTGTGGGGATTTTTTTCTTAAAACATAGTATTCGGGAAAATGTCAAAAACATCTACGGCTGTAAAACAGCACAGCACTATCGAACTGAAAGAACCGCACCTATACAAGGTGTTGCTCTTCAATGACGACGTCACGACGATGGAGTTTGTGGTACGTGTGCTGAGACAGGTGTTCCACAAAGACGAGAAAGAGGCAACGAAACTAATGCTGAAAGTGCACAATGAAGGTCAGGCGGTGGTGGGCACCTACACCCTCGACGTGGCAATGACACGTGTGGAGAAGGTGAGAAGTATGGCAAAGGAGGAGAAATTCCCCCTGAGAATTGAATACGAAAAGGAATGAAAGAAAGGAGTATGAAAGATGGAAATAAAACTGAACACTGAAATAGAGATTGCCCTGAACGAGGCAATAAACATAGCGAAACGATGTCATCACGAGTATCTGACACCCGAGCACCTGCTCCTGTCGATGCTTCGTACCACAATACTGCCGCAGGAGATTGCGCCATACGGCGACGAGAAACTGCTGGAAAAGGAACTGTGGTCATTCGTGGACAACATGGAGAAAACGGAGGGCGAGAGCGATGCCATTCCTGAGTTCTCCTCCCAGATGAACAAGGTCTTGGTATATGCCACGCGAATATACCAGGAAGACGACCGTCAGGACGTCGACATACCAATGATGCTGCGGGGTATCTTACAACTCGAGGACTCCTGGGCTGCATATCTCCTGAAGAAGACCATGGGCAACTATCTTGACGAGATGCTATGGGAGATGGAGACGTTCATGAACGGCGAGCAATACGACATGTCCGGCAACGACACGGCATCCTCGACAAGTGCTGACGAGAAAAAGGAAGGCGACTGGCTGAAATATGTCACTTGCCTCAACGACATCGTGGACCGTCACAACCCACTCATCGGAAGGGAACGCGAACTGGAGCGCACCATACAGGTGCTTTGCCGCAAAGACAAGAACAACCCTCTGCATGTGGGAGAGGCCGGAGTGGGCAAGACTGCCCTCGTCTATGGTCTCGCCGCCCGCATCAACAGCGGTGACGTGCCTGAGAGGCTGAGCAAAAGCAAGATATACATGATGGACATGGGTACTATGGTCGCAGGAACGCAGTATCGCGGTGACTTCGAGAAAAGACTCAAGGACGTGATGGAAGGCGCCTCGAAGACCACTGCTCCCATCATATATATCGACGAGATACACAACATCGTGGGCGCAGGAAAGATAGAAGGCTCGCTCGATGCGTCAAACATCCTCAAACCCTATATGGAGAAAGGTGACATACGCTTCATCGGAAGCACCACATACGAAGAGTTCAACAAGTATTTCTCCAAGTCGCAGGGCATAATGCGGAGGTTCCAGCAGATAGATATCGACGAGCCGTCGGAAGAGGAGACAATGAAGATAATACGCGGACTGCTACCGCGATACGAGGCGTTCCATAACGTGACCTATACCGACGAGGCGGTGGAGTACACCGTGACGGCAAGTGCGAAATACATCAACGACCGTTTCCTGCCCGACAAGGCAATCGACGTTATTGACGAGGCGGGAGCCTATCGAGAACTGCATCCCGAGAAAGGCAGGAGCAAGAAACAGAAGGTGTCAAAGGATCTGGTGGCAGAAATCATAGCAAAGATGTGCAAGATAGACGCCATGGCAGTACAGAACAACGACGACAACGACCGCATGGCCACATTGCGCGAGCGCATTGAAAGCCAAATCTACGGACAGCAGGAGGCTGTGACACAGGTGGTGGAAGCGGTACAGATGGCACGCGCCGGACTACTCGACGACAACAAGCCGCTTGCCTCACTGCTCTTCGTGGGTCCTACTGGCGTCGGCAAGACCGAGGTGTCACGTGTACTGGCAAAGGAGATGGGCATCGAACTGGTGCGCTTCGACATGAGCGAATACACCGAGAAGCACACCGTGGCGAAACTCATCGGCTCGCCTGCAGGATATGTGGGCTATGAGGATGGTGGACTGCTTACCGATGCCATACGCAAGAGTCCCAACTGCGTGCTGCTTCTCGATGAGATAGAGAAGGCGCATCCCGACATCTACAACATATTGTTGCAGGTGATGGACTATGCCAGACTTACGGACAACCGCGGACGCAAGGCCGACTTCCGCAACGTGGTGGTAATCATGACGAGCAATGCCGGAGCGCAGTACGCGGCACAGGCAGCCATAGGATTCGGAGGTGGCATCTCGGCAGGACAGGCGATGCTAAAACAGGTGAAGAAGACCTTCAAGCCAGAGTTCATCAACCGCCTCTCGGGCATCGTGGTATTCAACGAGATGGACCGCCACATGGCAGAACTCATCCTCGACAAGAAACTGCGGCAGTTGCAGGAGAAACTCACCGCGCGTAATGTCACGATGACTCTCAGCGACGAGGCACGTGACCTGTTGTTGCAGCAGGGCTTCACCCGTGACCACGGCGCCCGCGAGATGGACCGCGTGATAGCCACAACCCTGAAGCCGCTCCTCAGCCGCGAGATTCTCTATGGCAAACTAAAGAACGGTGGCAATGTAAATGTGGAGGTAAGTGACGGTGGTTTTTCAATTAGATAACGACATCTGGTTTCCGCCACCCGAACTGGCAGAAGAGAGTGGACTTCTCGCCGTGGGTGGTGACCTGAGCATCCCGCGATTGCTCTTGGCCTATAGCCATGGCATTTTCCCGTGGTTCTCCTTCCGCGACAGCGAGGAGCCGAGGTGGTATTGTCCACACGAGCGTTTCGTCATCTTCCCCGACGAGATACACGTCTCCCACTCCATGCGTACCCTGTTGCGTAAGGACATCTTCAAAGTGACCTTCAATCAAGACTTCAACGGTGTGATAGAGAACTGCTCGAAGTTGCGCATCGAAGAGGAAGGAGCATGGCTCGGACCCGACATAATAAAGGCTTTCACGCGACTCCACGACCTCGGCATTGCCTCCAGTGTCGAGGTATGGCAGAACAACAGTCTCGTGGGCGGACTCTACGGTGTCAACGTTGGACGTGTGTTTATCGGCGAGAGCATGTTCTCGCTCGTTCCCAGTGCCAGCAAAGTGGCCCTCATCTCCCTTGCCCGGCGCATGAGCGAGAACGGCGGTACCATGATTGACTGCCAACTGGAGACTCCCCACCTTCTTTCAATGGGCGGGCGCTACATCAGTTACGATGAGTATATGCGTATAATGGAAGGCAGGGATGAGAACGAAGAGGAATAAAAAAGCTTGACCTTTTGAACAGCACGAAGGAAAGCGGAAAACAGGGAAAAGCATACTCCTTCATATACTTTTTTTATAAATTATGCGTTATTAAATTAGCATCAAGAAAGAATAAAGAACAGAGAGAAAGGCCGAATGAGAGTAAAAATGATACTACCTGCATTGCAGGAGGCTGAAAGTCCTTATTGGCGGCCAATAAAGTATTCACTATTTCCACCTCTGGGACTGGCAACACTCGCCGCATATTTCTCTGATGAGGACGATGTGGAGATTCAGGATCAGCATGTGGAGAAGCTAACCTTGGATGACACGCCCGATTTGGTCTGTATTCAAGTGTATATTACCAATGCATATAGAGCCTATAAGATTGCTGATAGTTATCGTCAAAGAGGGGTGCATGTGGCAATGGGAGGTCTTCATGTCACCAGTCTTCCTGATGAAGCTGCACAACATGCTGATACCATACTGTTAGGTCCTGGTGAGGAAGCATTCCCTCGCTTTATCAAGGATTTGCGTGAGGGTCATCCTCAAAAACGATATGTAGCCAGTTGGAGAAGTCTGGAGAATATCCCTCCTGTCCGCCGTGACCTCATAAAGCGGGAAAAGTATTTCGTTCCTAATTCACTTGTAGTATCACGAGGTTGTCCTCATCATTGTGATTTCTGCTATAAAGATGCATTCTACGGTGAGGGCAAATCGTTTTATACCCAGAAGGTGGACGAGGCTTTAACAGAGATTGACAGGCTTCCAGGCAGACATCTTTATTTCCTTGATGACCATTTATTGGGCAATCCTCGTTTCGCATCCGAGCTATTCGAAGGAATGCGTGGTATGGGCAGGGTGTTCCAAAGTGCAGCTACAGTTGCTTCTGTATTAAATGGGAACCTGATAGAGAAGGCAGCAGAGGCAGGCTTACGTAGCTTGTTCCTTGGTTTCGAGACGTTTTCTCCGGAGAACCTTCGCTCAAGTAACAAATTGCAGAATCTATCCAAAGATTATGTGGCAGCCGTGGAACGACTGCATAGTCTTGGCATCATGATTAATGGCAGTTTCGTTTTCGGTCTTGACCACGATGACAAAGATGTATTTCGCAGGACAGTTGACTGGGGTATTGAACACAGTATAACAACTGCGACTTTCCATATTCTCACTCCCTATCCGGGTACCCGTCTTTTTCAACAAATGGAACGAGATGGACGTATTACATCCTACAACTGGAGCAAGTACGATACCCGGACAGTTGTTTACAAAACAGTTGGACTGACTGCGGAAGAGTTAAAACATGGTTACGACTGGGCATATCGTGAATTCTATTCGTGGAATAATATCTTCAAGGCAAGTTTTGGTCATGACA
The DNA here is from genome assembly GCA_017554105.1 of Prevotella sp. Lineage (GTDB taxonomy): Bacteria > Bacteroidota > Bacteroidia > Bacteroidales > Bacteroidaceae > Prevotella. Next base: position 37,880 of record JAFZIY010000030.1, read on the forward strand.
ACTTAAAACAGCAGTTGGCACATCTGTTCTATATGGGAGGATGGAAGAAGTTTGAGCCTTTCTGGAATTTTATGATTCAGTATGGCAACCTAAATCGCATGTTACCGGTATTGGAAAATCTGTTAGCCAACACCGGTGGCCATAGAAGTAAGAAGAAAGCTTCAAATCGTGGTATAGAACTCCTCAAAAAAGCCGCTTTATGAGGATCAAACTATAGGATGTTTCTTTTCTTGTATGATTATGCTGTGTTGTGCTTCTGTATTTGTTGCTTTTTATTCGGAGCATAAATAATAATCAGACAGCAAATATTTCGGTAATTTTTGGAAAAAGAAAAATCGCAAGCGCATTATCTTCAGCAACTTGCGACTTTAACAGGTTGGGGTACTCGGACTCGAACCAAGAATGACAGGACCAGAATCTGTAGTGTTACCATTACACCATACCCCAAACATCGAAGGCAAAACGATGACGGCGAAGCCGCTTGCTCTCCCACGAGCTACATCTGAATTGCGGGTGCAAAGGTACTGTTTTTTTTTGAACTACAAACATTTTTGCCTACTTTTTTCTAAAAAATCTCAAATAAATGCACATTTTTAGCGGTTTTACGATTATTAGGTGTACCTTTGCATAACATATTGTGCGTGTTAGGAAACGCATGTGAACAAACCCATTTTTTAGATGACAAAGACAAAACAACTAGTAGAAGTTATTACAGAAGGAATTCAGGAAAAGAAAGGTCGCGACATCGTGATCGTTGACATGCAGGGCATCGACGGTGCCATTTGCAATTATTTCGTACTATGCTCGGGCAACTCGCCCACCCAGGTGTCTGCGATAATGGACTCTGTGGAGGAACAGGCGCGTCTGAAGGCTGACGAGAAGCCGCTCCGCGTCATCGGAGAGCAGCAGTCGCAGTGGATAGCGATGGACTATGTCGATGTGATGGTACACATCTTCCTTCCCGAGACGCGTGAGTTCTATAACATAGAGAAACTCTGGGAGGATGCCAATGTAACAGTGGTGCCGAACCTTGATTAATTACGAATATGGAACAAAACAATAACAACCGACCTAAGATGCCTAAATTCAACATGAGTTGGATTTACATCTTGGTATTGCTTGCCCTCATAGGATTCTATTTCTCCGGCGGCGACTCAATAGGAGGCAGCATGAAGAAAACCGCCTCCTACACCGAGTTCAAGGCCTACGTTGACAGTGGCTACGCTCAGAAGGTGGAGGTCAACAAGGGCGAGAACGTACTCAAGATGTTCGTCAAGGGCGAGAACGTCCGTCAGATATTCAAGTCGGGAACCGACAAGGTGGGCAAGAACCCTTATGTCGAGGTGGAATATGGTAGCGTGGACAAGGTGGAGGAGTTCCTCGACACTGCCCGTGCCCATGGGAAGTTCACCGGTGATATAGACTACAAGAACCAGAATGGTTCCGACTTCTGGAACGTCCTGTTCAGTTTCTCACCCCTCATCATCCTGATTGTCATATCCATCCTTCTCATGCGACGCATGGGAGGCGGTGCCGGTTCTTCGGGAGTGTTCTCCGTGGGCAAGAGCAAGGCCCGTATGTATGAGAACGGAGCAGAGATAAACGTTACCTTCAAGGACGTTGCCGGACAGGAGGGCGCCAAGCAGGAGGTGCAGGAGATTGTGGAGTTCCTCAAGAACCCGAAGAAATACACCGACCTCGGTGGTAAGATACCCAAGGGAGCATTGCTCGTGGGACCTCCGGGAACGGGAAAGACCCTTCTTGCAAAGGCTGTGGCCGGCGAGGCTGGCGTACCATTCTTCTCGATGTCGGGTTCCGACTTCGTTGAGATGTTCGTGGGCGTCGGTGCCAGTCGTGTGCGCGACCTCTTCCGTCAGGCAAAGGAGAAAGCACCTTGCATCATATTCATCGATGAGATAGACGCCGTGGGACGCGCACGTTCCAAGAACCCCGCAATGGGAGGAAACGACGAGCGCGAGAACACCCTTAACGCCCTGCTCACCGAGATGGACGGCTTCGGTACTAACAGCGGAGTGATTATCCTCGCTGCCACCAACCGTGTCGATATGCTCGACTCTGCCCTGCTGCGCGCAGGTCGCTTCGACCGTCAAATAAACGTAGATCTCCCCGACCTCAACGAGCGCCGTGCCATCTTCATGGTGCACCTCAAGCCCATCAAGATAGACAAGAGCCTTGACGTTGACCAGTTGGCACGTCAGACACCGGGATTCTCGGGTGCCGACATCGCCAATGTGTGCAACGAGGCAGCACTCATCGCCGCACGTCATGACAAGCAGACGGTGGAGAAGCAGGACTTCCTCGATGCCGTTGACCGCATCATCGGTGGACTGGAGAAAAAGACCAAGGTGCTCACCGCACAGGAGAAACGCTCCATTGCCATCCACGAGGCAGGCCACGCCACCATATCATGGTTCTGCGAGCATGCCAACCCACTGGTGAAGGTCACTATCGTACCGCGCGGACGGGCACTCGGAGCGGCATGGTACATGCCCGAGGAACGACAGATAACCACCAAGGAGCAGATGCTCGACGAGATATGCGCCTTGCTGGGCGGACGTGCTGCCGAGGAACTCTTCATAGGACAGATCTCTACTGGTGCGATGAACGACCTCGAGCGCGTCACCAAGACATCCTACTCCATGATTGCCTTTGCTGGAATGAGCGACAAACTCCCTAATGTGTGCTACTACAACAACCAGGAGTACAACTTCCAGAAGCCTTACTCCGAGACCACTGCCAAGGTGATGGACGAGGAGGTAATGAAACTCATCGCCGAGCAGTATGACCGCGCAAAGCAGATACTCACAGAGCACAAGGACGGACATAACCAGTTGGCACAACTCCTCATCGACCGCGAGGTGATATTCGCTGAGGACGTGGAGCGCATCTTCGGCAAACGTCCCTGGGCAAGCCGCTCTGCAGAGATAATGTCTGACTCCCCAACACCCGATACCGAGGAGTCAACATCTGAGGCTTCCTCCACAGAGGAGGGAGAGTTGAGCGATGAGCGTAAACAGTAACCATAACCAATAAACAATAACTCAATCCCTCCCCTACGGGGAGAGGCCAGGAGGGGGCTTTAATCATGAAGAATCTGATAGTAAGAGCCATCACAGGCATATTTTTCGTTGCAGCCATAGTGGTTAGTTTCCTCAACCCCATGGCAATGGTGTTTCTTTTCGCTATCGTGACAGGACTCACCATCTGGGAGTTCACGGGACTCGTCAATGACATCCCCGGCGTCACTGTCAACCGCTTCATAAACACCGTGGCAGGCGTCTATTTCTTCCTTGCCATGGCAGGCTATGTCAGTGGCTACGCCGCCACCAGCGCGCTCTTCGTGCCCTATCTCCTGACTATCATCTACCTCTTCATCAGTGAGTTGTACATGCGTGCCGAGGACCCTGTGCACAACTGGGCCTACTCGATGCTGTCGCAGATGTATATCGCACTACCCTTCTCCACCATCAATGCCCTTGCCTTCGTTCAGCGGGGTGACGGCACTGTCTCCTTCGTATCCCTGTTGCCACTCAGCATCTTCATCTTCCTTTGGGTGAGCGATACCGGTGCATACTGCTGTGGCTCACTGTTGGGAAAACATAAACTCTTCCCACGGGTATCCCCAGGAAAGAGTTGGGAAGGCAGCATCGGCGGCGGGTTGTTCGTTCTTATAGCCGCTGCTGTGGTATGGTACCTCACTGGTGGCAACGCCGAGGGCAGCATCCTCTCGCTTCCCGCATGGCTTGGACTGGGACTTGTTGTAGTGGTGTTCGGCACTTGGGGCGACCTTGTGGAAAGCCTCTTCAAGCGCCATCTCGGCATCAAGGACAGCGGCAACATCCTGCCCGGTCACGGAGGCATGCTCGACCGTTTCGACTCCTCCCTCATGGCCTTCCCCGCCGCCCTTGTTTATATCTACTCCATCACGTTACTTTGAACAAATTGTTACCAGTGCCTTGTAACGTTCTTACCAGCCGTTGGTAACGTCCTTACCAGATACTGGTAACGCTCTTACCAGCCACATGTAATGACTTTACCAGCCATCGGTAACAAAAAGACAACGAATTACACGAATTAAGTTTTGCTTAATAGCGCCCTTTCAAAAAAGGTTTTAAAATGTTGTGACATTTGACATTATTGTGTATATTTGCATCGGTAAATAACACTATCAAAATGAAGAAATCGATAATGATATATCTACGTTTTATTATTTTTGTTTTCACATTCTTTTTTTGCTCATGTTCGTTATATGGGCAGAATACAATAGTTGCTAATGATTTACCTTCATTAATGCAAAGTATTGATAAATTACATCCACCACACCATAGGAAAAGAAAAGTGTATAAGAGTCGATATGAACGAAGGCAGAAATACTTGACAAGTGAAATTTCTGATCTGTTTTTCAATTCCGATACGTTATATGTGATGGTTATTCCTGACCCGTCAGGCATGTATGCTAATGCAGGTGAGGAATGTCTTTATTGTGATAATAATTTTCTTCGAATAGATCATGACGTTGACTATAGTGTTACCAATTCTGAATGGGATGCTTTCCTTCGTGCAGAGATGGATGCAATACTACAAGGTAAGTACAAAATAATGACTCCAGACGATACCAATCTTTGGGAGAAAGGTTATTTTCTAAATTATTTCATAAAATTGATTCGCACAACAGGAAATAAGTATTCATATCAGATGGACATATATTACATTTATCATTTCAATAATGACATAAGAATATATAAGAAGAAGTAAGATATGGGAACGAAAGAGCCGTTAGATTTCAACATTAGCCTTTTTCGGGAAATAATAACTTTGAACATTGAACTTTGGGCGACAACATAGTTCTTCACTTTTCGCAAACAAAGTTCAATGTTCAAAGTTCAAACATCAAAGTCTTCACGCCCACGGATCTTCTGAAACTGGCACTCTGATGTCGGCCAGGAAGCCGAACTGCGTCACGAACCACTGGCCGGTGCTTGGTTTCTTGCGCATGCTGATGGGGCGCGGGCTGTCTGCACCACCCGACTTGATATAAAGTGTCGCGAGTGTCTCGACATATGAGTGTGGGTTGCTCGTCACTGTGATGGTAAGCGGAGCCGACGGCTGATAACCGTTCTGTGGCGTGGCATCGGCAAAGAAAGAACGTGGCTTGTAGGTCTTGCCGACCAGACGGTCGCGCAGGAACTGCACGTCCATAGTACTAACAGGACTCGGTCCCTTCAGGTAGTTTATCATCTCCAGCGCATCGTCAACGCTCTCCTCATAACGGCACAGTGCCGCAACCACCAGTGCCGCAGCCTCAAATTCATCGGTAAGGGCAGCCTGTGGCATTGCCTTCAGTTCCTCAATATTATTCGGCAATGTCGCAAAGGTGATGGTTTTCGACTTGTTGCCATTAAGAAAATCTAAGAATCCCATAGTTTGATTAGTTTTATTGTTATTGGTTATAGAAGCATTACCCTCCTCGTCAGGTAAGGTAATCGAGTTGTCGCTTCAGGGTCTTTAGGTCGTCACGCACACGGATAAGGCTTTCCAACGCCTGTGTCTTGCTGTCCACGTTCTTCTTGCTGTGATGCAGCATCTTGCGGGCGGCAGCAATTTTAAAACCACGAACCTTCACGAGGTTATATACGTTGCGTATCTCCTCGATGTCGTTCTCGGTGTATTGTCTCACGCGGTTTCCCGTGGTCTTAGGCTTTATCTGCGGGAACTCCGTCTCCCAATACCTCAGAAGGCTCTCGGTAACATCGAACATCTGGGCCACTTCCTTTATCGAGTAATACAATTTCTTTGGTTTTTCAGTCCTTAACGCCATATCGTAACTTCTTGTTTTATTGATTATTTCTGCAAAAATACAAAATAATTCGGAATAAGAAATGAATACCGCGATTTTTTTATTAATTTTGCTGATTATTCAGCGAACTTACTACGTCTCGTCATAAAAAATAATCAAGTTTCTTTTGTTCTGCGCTCGACTTTTCGTAACTTTGCACGCAAAATTCAAGAAACAAAGAATAAAACAGAAAAAAGAAATGATGACAGCAAACGAAATCCGCGACTCATTCAAGAGATTCTTCGAGTCGAAAGGTCACGCCATCGTTGCGTCGGCTCCTATGGTTATCAAGGACGACCCAACGCTGATGTTCACTAACGCAGGAATGAACCAGTGGAAGGACATTATCCTCGGCACACGCGAACCGGAACCACGCCGCCGAGCGAACTCACAGAAATGTCTGCGCGTGAGCGGAAAGCACAACGACCTGGAGGAAGTTGGTCACGACACATATCATCACACCATGTTCGAGATGCTTGGCAACTGGTCGTTCGGCGACTACTTCAAGGAGGGCGCCATAGACATGGCATGGGAGTATCTCGTGGATGTGCTGCATCTTGACCCGAAGGACCTTTACGTCACGGTATTCGAGGGCTCGCCGGAGGAGAATATCCCGCGCGACGACGAGGCTGCAGCATTCTGGGCAAAGCATGTGCCTGCCGACCATATCATCAACGGCAACAAGCACGATAACTTCTGGGAGATGGGCGACACGGGTCCATGCGGTCCGTGCTCGGAGATACACCTCGACTCCAGAACAGAGGAGGAGAAGGCTCAGGTGGCTGGCCGCGACCTCGTGAACAAAGACAACCCACAGGTGATAGAGATATGGAACCTCGTGTTCATGCAGTTCAACCGCAAGGCCGATGGTTCGCTTGAGAAACTCTCGATGAATGTAATAGACACCGGCATGGGCTTCGAGCGTCTGGTGCGTGCTTTGCAAGGCAAGCACTCCAACTACGACACCGACGTGTTCCAGCCGATGATCAAGGAGATAGAGAAGTTCACAGGACTGAAATATGAGAACCCCACCCTCAACCCCTCCCAAGGGGATGGGAATTCAGATAAGTCTGACATGGTATCCATTGCAATGCGCGTCATTGCCGACCATATCCGTGCCGTCAGTTTCTCCATCGCCGACGGACAGTTGCCAGGAAATGCGAAGGCGGGCTATGTGATACGTCGTATCCTGCGCCGTGCCGTGCGATATGCCTACACCTTCCTGGGACAGAAAGAGGCGTTCCTCTTCAAACTTGTTCCCATGCTGGTACACGAGATGGGCGACGCATATCCCGAACTGAAGGCACAGCGCGAACTCATCACCCGCGTCATAAAGGAGGAGGAAGACTCATTCCTGCGTACTCTCGACCGCGGTATCCGTATGCTCGATGGCAGTATGGCTGCGCTGAAGGCTGAGGGAAAGACTCAACTCGACGGCTCTGACGCCTTCAAACTGTTCGACACCTACGGCTTCCCGCTCGACCTTACAGAACTTATCTGTCGCGAGAACGGCTTCACTGTAGATGAGGAAGGTTTCAACACCGAGATGCAGAAGCAGAAGGAACGTGCCCGTAATGCCGCAGTCGTGGAGAATGGTGACTGGATTGTAGTCGGTCAGTCTGATGACACCTCTGCAGAGCAACAATTTGTGGGTTACGACTACACCGAATATGAATGTCACATTCTGCGCTATCGTCAGGTAACACAGAAGAAGAGTTCTTTCTACGAACTAGTACTCGACTACACTCCGTTCTACGGCGAGATGGGTGGTCAGGTAGGTGACCAGGGAGTGCTTGTAAGTGAGGATGAGACAGTGGAAATCATCGACACCAAGCGTGAGAACGGCCAGAGCATACACATCGTGAAACAACTGCCTAAGAACATTGAGGCTGATTTCATGGCATGCGTTGACACCGACAAGCGCGAGGCATGTGCCGCAAACCACACCGCCACTCACCTTCTCGACTATGCTCTGAAGCAGGTACTTGGCGACCATGTGGAGCAGAAGGGTTCTTTCGTAAGCCCTGACACACTGCGCTTCGACTTCTCTCACTTCCAGAAAATGACCGATGAGGAGATCAGGAACGTAGAACGAATGGTGAACGACATGATACGTCAGGACATCTGCCTGCAGGAGTTCCGTGAGACACCGATAGAAGAAGCACGCAAACTGGGAGCCATAGCACTCTTCGGAGAGAAGTATGGCGACAAGGTGCGCGTGGTGAAGTTCGGTCCAAGTGTTGAATTCTGCGGTGGTATCCATGCTCACAGCACAGGCCACATCGGTATGTTCAAGATTGTCAACGAGGCAAGTATTGCCGCCGGAATACGCCGTATCGAGGCTAAGACAGGCAAGGAAAGCGAGGAACTGATGTATAACATGGAGGACGGCATCCGTGCATTGAAGGCTCTGTTCAACAACGCAAAAGACCTTGAAGGAACCATCCAAAAATACATCGTCGAGCATGACGAACTGAGAAAACAGGTGGAGAAGTTCACTTCCGAGAGCGTTGAGCGCTTCAAAGAAAAACTGCTTGCTAACCCACGCATAATAAACGGCGTGAAGGTTTATTCCGCTGTATTGCCCGTCAAGCCGGAAACGGCAAAGGACATTGTGTTCAAGGTGCGCGCCGCAGAACCCGAGAGTTCTATTTGCGTGATAGGAAGCACATCAGACAACCGTCCGATGCTCAATGTGATAATCAGTGAAGACCTCGTGAAGGACCACGGTCTGAATGCAGGACAACTGGTGCGCGAGGCGGCAAGACTGATACAAGGCGGTGGCGGCGGACAACCCCACTTTGCCTCAGCAGGCGGAAAAGACCCTGACGGCATCAGTGCTGCAGTGGATAAAGTGATTGAACTGGCTAACCTGTAAAGTCAGGACGTATATAAAAAGACTACGCGCTTGTCTCCTTGGAGCCGAGCGCGTAGTCTTTATTTGTAGTATTTTAAGAGGAAGACTTATCTCACCATGTCAACCTCGTCCTCAAGAAGTTCCACACTCTTGACAAGTTTGCCTGTGGCAGTGTAGATGTGAAGGACAGGTGTAAGATACTGCTTGGTGAATATTGTGAAATCTTCAGTTCCATTCAATGGCACATCCTCGGTACGCACATTGGTGCTTGTGGTGAGGATATAGTCCTGAGCCTTGTCTTGCTCCGCCGTCATCAGCATGTTGGTCTTGGTGTGCATGATGCTTACGAACTGCTCTCCGTCGATGCGATTCACCTCCTTGGTGTCAGGCAGGATGATGAGAGTGACACGCGGCGCATGGCTAAAGCCATTGTACTCCTCGCTGCCAAGCACTATGACAGGGGCATCGGTATATTCCTGAACGTTCATTGTACTATGTGTGTCGGAAGTGACATGCTTCTTGAACGACGGTTTCTTGTCTAACATCATGCCTATGGCTGATACCAGAAGTCCTTCATACTCGCTGTCGCGCTGGTCGAATACCATGCTCACCTTATTTGTCTTCTCGCTAAACATCCACACCTGGATTCTCACGAAATCGTTATCCATCCTAGACGTTACGGGCTTTACGAAAAAAGCATATTCGCCATCTATTCCCCAAATGGAACTGACGTTGATGTCGTCTTGGTCATAGGTACCCGCATTATTCGCCCCAACATCCACCATGTTGGTGGTTTCAAAAAAATACTTTGCGGGCACTGCGTCCTGAGGCAGTCCCATCTTTACTAACTCCTTTTTGTCTATGGCATTGGCGGCAACAACGACCGACATCACAAACAACAATAATGCGAATCTTTTCATTTGTTTTTTTCTTTCTTAGTTTATTATTGTAAAATCATTTTTCTGCCAATTCCGCCATTATCTTTGCCTCCAGTTGTTCACAAAGTTCAGGATTGTCTTTCAGCAGTTTCTTCACTGCATCACGACCCTGTGCGAGTTTCGTGCCATCGTAGGAGAACCAACTGCCGCTCTTCTGGATGATGCCGTACTCCACTCCGAGGTCCACAATCTCGCCAACCTTGGAGATTCCATCACCGAAAGTAATCTCGAATTCTGCCTTGCGGAAAGGAGGTGCTACCTTATTCTTCACCACCTTCACACGTACTTGGTTGCCGATTACCTCATCACCGTCCTTGATGCTCGTCACACGACGGATGTCAAGGCGTACCGAAGCATAGAACTTCAGTGCATTACCACCTGTCGTGGTCTCGGGGTTACCGAACATAACGCCAATTTTCTCACGCAACTGGTTGATGAAGATACATGTGGTGTTTGTCTTTGAGATGGTGCTCGTCAACTTACGCAGCGCCTGGCTCATCAGTCGTGCCTGCAATCCAACAACATTGTCGCCCATATCTCCCTCTATCTCCTTCTTCGGGGTGAGGGCAGCCACAGAGTCTATCACCACGATATCAACGGCTGCCGATGATATGAGCTGGTCTGCAATCTGCAGTGCCTGCTCGCCATTGTCGGGCTGAGAAATCCAAAGGTTATCAACATCAACGCCCAGTTTCTGAGCATAGAAACGGTCGAAGGCATGCTCTGCGTCGATGAATGCAGCGATACCACCCTGCTTCTGCGCCTCTGCGATGGCATGAATGGCCAGTGTGGTCTTACCGGACGACTCCGGACCAAAAATCTCGATGATACGTCCACGCGGATAACCACCCACGCCAAGTGCCGCGTTCAGTGAGATACTTCCTGTCGGAATTACCTCCACATTCTCTATATGCTCGTCACCGAGTTTCATTATCGAGCCTTTACCGAAATCCTTCTCTATCTTTGACATCGCCGCCTGCAATGCCTTCAGTTTCTCACTCTGCGGATTGGCAGCAGGAGTTTCTTTTTCTTTTGCCATAGTTACTACTTTTTGAGGTAAGAGGTATGAAGCAAGAAGCATGAGAACACCTTTTGTTCCATACACTTTTACCTGTTGTTAATAATTATTGTTTTTCTTCAAATACTTTTCTTAATCCGATTAGCATTCTTGCTATATCCCTGATTTCAGAGTCTTGGGCTTGAAGTTCTTCAGAAGTGATATACCCTAAACTTTCCGCAAGTTCCAACTGACACATCACTTCCATGAGTGAGCCGAAAGAAATTTCTATAAAATGGATTCTTTCCTTCATCGAAAAACGTCCCATACCTTCCGCTATATTAGAAGGAACAGAGATTGCGGCACGTTGCAACTGACTCCCAAGGACGAATTGCTCATTATTGGGAAATGATTTCACAAATCCATAGACATCGCCCACAAGTTTCTTTGCCTTGTGATATACCTGTAGTTTGCGAAAATAGAAATCATCCATAACATTTCTTGTTTCTTATCTCATGCTTCTTACCTCTTGCCCCATGCCTCACAATTCGATATCGATATCGAATTGTTCATGCCACGGCAGACCTTGTTTGTTGAGCTGCTCGAGGAATGGGTCCGGGTCGAACTCCTCAACGTTGAACACGCCGGGCTTGCGCCAGATGCCTTTGCAGAACATCATGGCTCCTATCATGGCGGGAACACCTGTGGTGTAGCTGACGCCCTGCATGCCAGTCTCCTCGTAGGCGGCGCGGTGCGAGCAGTTATTATATATATAATATGTGTGCTCCTTGCCGTCCTTCAGTCCACGGATGCGGCAGCCAATGGATGTCTCACCCTCGTAGTTCTCACCAAGATCCTGCGGGTTGGGTAATACGGCCTTGAGGAACTGCAGAGGAACAATCTTGACGCGGGCAGTGCCAGTACCGTCTGCCAGCGGAGCCTCGTATTCCACCTCGTCGATACGGCTCATGCCGATGTTCTGAATCACTTCAAGGTGCTTCAGGTACTGCTGTCCGAAGGTCATCCAGAAACGTGCGCGCTTAATTGTAGGATAGTTGATGACGAGCGACTCTATCTCCTCATGGTGTAGTAGATAACTGTCGCGTGGTCCGATGCCGGGATACGTCAGGTCCTTATGTATCTCCAACGGTTCGGTCTCCACCCACTTGCCGTCTTCCCAATAGAGTCCCTTCTGTGTTATCTCACGGATATTAATCTCGGGGTTGAAGTTAGTGGCAAATGCCTTATGGTGATCGCCGGCGTTACAGTCCACGATGTCAAGATACTGAATCTCGTCGAAATGATGCTTTGCAGCATATGCGGTGAAAATGCTCGTCACGCCCGGGTCGAAGCCACAGCCGAGGATGGCTGTCAGTCCTGCCTCACGAAAGCGGTCGCGATAAGCCCACTGCCAAGAATACTCGAAATGAGCCTCATCCTTCGGCTCGTAGTTTGCCGTGTCGAGATAATTGCAACCACATGCCAGACAAGCATCCATGATTGTAAGGTCCTGATATGGCAGCGCGAGGTTAATGACAAGTTCTGGCTTATAATCGCTGAACAATGCTTTCAACTGCTCAACATCATCCGCATCCACCTGTGCGGTACGTATGGGCATGTCATAGCCCTTTTGATGAATAGCCTCTACCAGTTTGTCACATTTCTCCTTGCGGCGGCTGGCAATCATGAACTCGGTGAACACATCTGCGTTCTGCACAATCTTATACGCGGCAACAGTGGCAACGCCACCTGCACCAATCATTAATACTCTACTCATTTTTAGTTATTAATTTGTTTTTCAATCGTCAATTAAATATGTCTTCTGCAAAGTTATTACAAATCAACGAAAACACAAAAGAAAATTATTTATTTTTTAGCCAAGTTCATCGCCTTTTATACCCAAGGCACTCATCAGCGAATAGCCAAGTATCTCCTGACGGAACTTTCCTCCTGGCATGGGTTGCATGGCAAACAGTGTTACAACCTTCTCGTCATCGCAGTTTGCAAGGGCTCGGCGCATGCGGGCATACAGGTCGCTGTCCTCAGCATTAGGCACAACCATGATGCGCTTCACCTCAGGCTGGCTTACCGCTATTTGCAATATCTCGAGCATCAGACTGTCTTTGTCTGTCAGTTCCGACACCTCAAGCGCACTTATTGCGAACTCCCCGAGGTTGTCCTTGAAGGCCTTGCCGTTGATTTCGTCAAAGGCAGAGGGGACAAAATTCTCCATCTCTCCTTTCTTACCGTCATGGACCATGATAACATGTGTCTCATGCTCACCCTCACGCAGTCCTCCGTCAAGGGCAATACAGTCTATCCATCGTGCAAGGTCGGCACGCGGTACGCGCCGCATCAGCATACGCTCGAAATTTACACTCAGGTCAAATGTCACATGGTCAACATAATCGGCATCGGCAATGATTATGTTCTCGCTCCTTTTCCCCTGTTTTAAATCCATGTTCATAACTGCAAAGGTAATTTTTTTGTTTCAAACAACAAAATATTCATTCATAATTCGTACCTTTGCATCAAAATGAACAAAATGAATCTTATACTAAGAAATCTGGTCATTCTCGCGTTTGTCCTATTGTCTACAACTGAGGCATTGGCACAGAAAGGACAGTTGGCGGCAATAAAAAACGAAGTGGAAGACGGATACAACTTCTGGCTCTATGTACCATACGACTATGCCGAGACGCTCGAGCAAACTCCAGTGGTAATCTTCCTACACGGTGCCAGCCTATGTGGCAGCGACATGAACCGCTCCAGACGCTATGGTCCATTGCATGCGCTTAGCCTGGGACGAGAGATTCCAGCAATGATAATAACGCCACAAAACCCCGGAGGGTCGTGGAAGCCAAGCAAGATAAACAACATTCTTGAGTGGGTGCTCGACCACTACCCCTGTGACCCCAGCCGTGTCTATGTCTTAGGCATGAGTCTTGGCGGTTATGGCACAATGGACTTCTGTGGCACCTATCCCGAGAAGATTGCCGCGGGCATGGCACTCTGCGGGGGGTGTACCCTGAAAGACGTGCAAGGACTAGGCGAGTTGCCTTTCTGGATCCTCCACGGTACCGGTGACCGTGCTGTGGGCATCGAGCAGTCGAAGAAAGTGGTGCGTGCCTTACAGGAAGCAGACCATGACAGACTGTTACGTTTCGACTGGCTTCCCGGTGCCAGTCATGGTGCACTCGCCCGTATCTTCTATCTCGAGAAAACATACCAGTGGCTCTTCTCTCATAGCCTGAGAGACAAACGCCGCCGACCGAATATGGCAATAGACATCAACAATGGTGACCTGAAGAATGCCTACAGCGACATGAGACGTGGGCAGACAGGATACGAGGAGGTTGATGAAATCATCTATTGACCATCGGAAGAAGAAAACAAATAATATGACTAGAGAACTCGTAATAAAGTCAAGATATGTTCTGACACTTCTGTGTATCACACTTTGCCTTTCCACTATATCGGCTCAAGAAAGCGCCAATTCACGACAGGCACGACAGATATTCGACAAGACATATAACATGGTGTTCGGTCCTCAGGGCTGCACACTGAAATACTCTGTCAACATTGTTCATCTCTATAGTACTGAGGGAACCATCTGGTATAAGGGAAAGAAGCAGAAGTTCGTCGAAGAGAGATACACTGCATGGTGCGACGGTAAAACATTCTACCGTGCCGACAAAAAGAAAAAGACAGTAGAGATACACGACCCCAACTCTCCCAACAAAGACAAGTACGCATCGAAGTTCAAGTTCAAGCCCAATGACTACACCTATCACATCGCAGAGAAAGGCAACGACTACATCATCACCTTGGAAGCGAAGAAAGGAGTCGATGGAGTGAAGCATGTCAAGGCTATTATCGACAAGAAGACAAGAGCACCGAAAAGCCTGAAGGTAAAAGTAATGCTTTTCTGGGCAACTATAAATATATCCAATTTCCATAGCGGCATAACCGACGACTCCATCTTTAACTTTCCACGCAAACAGTTCGGAAGCTACAAGTTCATAGACAAACGCAATGAGTAGTCCTATTGTCACCTGAGAGACATGCGACAATGAAATCAATGTCTAAAAAAGATAAAACGAGTTGGAGGTTATAGCGTTTTTTAGTACCTTTGCACCCATTAATGATTAATTTCGTAACAAGAGAACAATTATGTCAACCTTAACCTTAGCAATTGTCATCGTCTTTATTATCGGCTATTTCTTTATCGCCATTGAAAGCGTGACGAAAGTGAACAAGGCAGCAATTGCACTGCTGATGTTCGTGGCGTGCTGGACGCTTTTCATGATCAACCCCTCTTTATATCTGCCACAAGCCATTGGCGAACAGATAGGCAACGTGGTGGGAAGCACCATAGAGCATCACCTTGGAAGCACCGCCACAACACTGTTCTTCCTCATGGGAGCAATGACCATCGTGGAACTCGTTGACCAGAACGGAGGCTTCAACTTCGTGCGCGACTGGGTGAAGACACGTCACAAGAAAAAGTTGCTCTGGCGTGTGGCGTTCCTCACCTTCTTACTCTCGGCAATCCTCGACAACCTCACCACGAGTATCGTGATGATTATGATACTGAGGAAACTCATACCCGACAAAATCGACCGCTTCAAGTATGCCTCGCTGGTAGTAATCTCAGCAAACTCGGGAGGAGCGTTCTCACCCATCGGTGACGTTACCACCATCATGCTTTGGAACAAGGGAGTGATTACCGCACTTGGTGTGATAATGGAACTTATCTTACCATCTATCGTCTCCATGGTAGTGCCGGCATACATCATCTCGCTCTCGCTGAAGGGAACGATGGACATCACTGAGATACGCAAAGAGAACACCGATGTCGAAGACCTTACCAATGGACAACGCAAGACGGTATTCATTCTTGGTGTGGGCGGACTGATTTTCGTACCTATCTTCAAGACGCTTACCCACCTGCCGCCGTTCGTGGGCATACTCCTGGTACTCGGCGTACTTTGGACTGTCACTGAGGTGTTCTATGGTCAGTTGCCCGATACCAACGTTAACAAGAAAGGAACATTGAAACGTGTCACCAACATGCTCACCCGCATCGACATGTCAACAATCCTCTTCTTCCTCGGTATTCTCATGGCAGTGGCCTGTCTGGAAACCATCGGAGTGCTGACACAACTGGGACAAGGTCTTAACGAGACATTCAACAGCAACCACTACCTCGTGACAGGCATCATCGGAGTACTCTCGTCAATAGTCGATAACGTGCCTTTGGTAGCAGGATGTATGGGAATGTATCCCGTAGAGGCTGCTGGCGACATGGCTGTTGACGGCATATTCTGGCAACTCCTCGCCTATTGTGCCGGTGTAGGCGGTTCGATACTCATCATCGGAAGTGCCGCAGGCGTTGTGGTAATGGGACTTACAAAAATCTCTTTTGGGTGGTACATGAAGCACATCTCGTGGATTGCCCTTGTAGGATACCTTGCCGGAATGTTGTGCTATTGGGTTGAGCGAGCACTATTTTTCTAAAAAACAACAAGAAAAACTTGTCTTATCGGCAAGTTTTTCTTATTTTTGCAAACCTAATCATAACACTAAAGATAATGAGAAACCTTAAATTATTATTAGTTGCAATCATGACATTAATTGCCGACTCCACCATGGCACAGCCAAAACTGACATCCAATAACATCGATGAGGTGCTTAAAGCAATGACTATCGATGAGAAAGCAGAACTCTTAGTTGGCTACACTTTCGGAAATTCTTATTTCGGACTGCCCACAAATCCTGACCCCAATGCGGGTGCTATAGTATTGGGTGCCGCAGGAAACACTGCCAAGATTGATCGTCTCGGCATTCCACATACAGTGCTTACCGACGGTCCTGCGGGAGTGCATATCGAGGCAAAGCGCCCCAACGACCCCAACACATACTATTGTACGGGATTCCCTATCGGCACTCTGCTCGCCTCAACATGGAACACACAACTTGTGGAAGAGGTGGGACGTGCCATGGGTAACGAGGCTCTCGAATACGGATGCGACGTCATACTCGGTCCTGGAATGAACATTATGCGCTCACCATTATGCGGACGCAACTTCGAATACTACTCTGAAGACCCATTCGTGACAGGTCTTATAGGTGCTGCTATGATAAATGGTATTCAGAGCCAGGGCGTCGGTGTATCGGCAAAGCACTTCGCAGGAAACAACCAAGAGACCAACCGCCTTTACAACAACTCGGTGATTGACCAGCGCACTCTGCGCGAGATATATCTCAAAGGCTTTGAAATTGCTGTGAAGAAGTCTCAGCCATGGACGATAATGAGTTCCTATAACTACCTCAACGGACCATGGACACAGGAAAACTACGAACTGCTTACTACTATCCTGCGCGACGAATGGGGATTCAAAGGCATCGTGATGACCGACTGGACCAACACCCGTCACACCGACCGACAAGTGCAAGCAGGTAACGACTTGCTTACTCCCGGTAACGCTGAGCAGATAGAAAACATTAAGAAAGGCATTGCCGACGGCACTATAAAGATTGAAGACGTTGACCGTAACGTAAAACGCATATTGGAGTATATCGTCAAGACCCCTCACTTCAAAGGTTATAAGTTCAGCAATAAGCCAGACATCATGGCACATGCCGCACTGACACGCACGGCAGCACCCGAGGGAATGGTGCTACTGAAGAACAGCGACATCTTGCCTCTCGATAAGAACATCAAGAGGATTGCTCTCTTCGGACATACATCATATAGTCTGTATGCTGGCGGCACAGGCTCGGGCGATGTCAACAAACCATATATCATTGACCTGGTTGAGGGACTCAAGAACGCAGGACTGCAACCTGATGACACGCTGAGTTCGGTTTACTCAAAGTACAAGGCTTTCGCAGAAGAGGAGGTGGAGGCTGAGATGGGCTATCTCTCGCCAAACAAGTTCTTCCCACGTCCACGTGTCCGTGAACCACTGTTGGGCGAGAACACCTATATGTTCGCCGCAAGAAGCAACGATGCGGCAATAGTAACCGTAGGACGTTCGTCAGGAGAAGGCGGCGACCGCCTGTTCAGCGACTTCAATATCAATGCCGACGAGCAGGAGATGCTACAACGCGTTTACGACAACTTCCATAAGGCAGGAAAACCGGTGGTAGTGATTCTCAATGTGGGAGGAGCGGTGAATACCGAGTCAGTGAAGCCCTATGCCGACGCCATTCTACTCACATGGCAGCCAGGAATGGAGGCAGGCAATGCCATCGCTGATGTTCTCACGGGCAAATCATATCCTTCGGGCAAATTAACCATGACATTCCCGAAAGACCTCAATGACGTTCCATCAACGAAGAACTTCCCCAAGGACTATACTTTCTGGGATGACATGAAACTCAACAACGAGCAGAAGAAGGCATGGCCACATGTGGCGGAAACACGATATGAGGAGGGCATGAACGTTGGATACCGCTATTTCCAGACAGAGAACAAGGAAGTGAGTTATCCGTTCGGCTTCGGATTGTCTTACACCAAGTTCGAATATAGCAACCCGAAGTTACAGCGAAAGGGCGATGGCTACGTTGCTTCAGTCACAGTAAAGAATGTTGGTGACAAAGCTGGAAAGGAAGTAGTTCAGTTATACGTATCAGCACCTGAGGACAGCAGCATGCCGAAACCTGCTATCGAACTGCGCGCCTTTGGTAAGACACGCGAACTTAAGCCAGGTGAGAGCGAGCGCGTAGAGATGACATTCTCCAACTATGACATCGCTTCATACGATGTTTCACAGCAGGCATACATTACCGACGCAGGCAGTTATACCGTTCATTTCGCAGCGTCAGCAACAGACATCCGCCAAAGTGCCAAATTCAAGTCGGACAAGTTCAAGTGGCAGTGCCACGATGTGATGCGTCCAAATAAATAGCATATTACTTAAAAAACAAAAACATATTAAGATGAAACCAACTTTATTACTCCTCGCAGCAGGAATGGGAAGCCGCTATGGTGGCTTGAAACAACTTGACGGTCTGGGTCCAAACGGCGAGACCATTATGGACTACAGCATCTATGATGCCATCAAGGCAGGATTCGGAAAAATTGTATTCGTAATCCGCAAGGACTTCGAACAGGAGTTCCGCGACAAGGTTCTGAGCAAGTACGAAGGACATATACCGGCAGAACTGGTGTTCCAGGGTCTCGACTCACTGCCCGAGGGATTCAGCGTTCCTGAAGGAAGACAGAAGCCATGGGGAACAAACCACGCTGTGCTCATGGCGAAGGATGCCATCAAGGAACCGTTCTGCGTAATCAACTGCGACGACTTCTACAATCGTGATGCATTCATGGTGATTGGCAAGTTCCTAAGCGAACTCCCCGAAGGATCAAGGAACACCTATGCTATGGTGGGATTCCGCGTTGGCAACACCCTGTCTGAGAACGGCACCGTGGCACGTGGTATATGCTCAAAAGACGACAACGAGAACCTTACTACCGTCGTTGAGCGCACTGAGATAATGCGCGTTGACGGGCGAGTTTGCTACAAGGATGAGCAGGGCGAGTGGGTTGCCGTTGATGACAACACACCTGTTTCGATGAACATGTGGGGCTTCACACCCGACTATTTCGAATATAGCGAGGAGTATTTCAAGGAGTTCCTCAGCGACCCAAAGAACATGGAGAACCTCAAGGCAGAGTTCTTCATTCCACTGATGGTGAACAAACTCATAGTTGAAGGTACTGCATCGGTACGTGTCCTTGACACTACCTCAAAATGGTTCGGCGTTACCTATGCTGCCGACCGTCAAGGAACAGTTGACCGCATACAGCAACTCGTCAACGAGAACGTTTATCCAGAGAAACTGTTCTGAAAAATCAGTATCACTAAACAATAATCCGGCTCAAAAGCCGGATTATTGTTTTTCTAGAACCTCTAGATTATCTAGAAAATCTAGAAAAATCTATTTAAATAGTGAGAAGTTGACGCTGCCGTATGCACGGTGCTCAAGGAAACGAGGATGGTCAGAGAAGTCGTTCTTCTCTCCATGCTCGAAGACGAAAATACCATCTTCTTTCAACAATCCCTTAGATAGAACAATATCGGGAATCTCCGGCAGACGTTCGAGGGTGTAAGGAGGGTCGGCGAATATGAAGTCGAACTGCTGTCGGCAAGTCTTCAAAAACCGGAACACATCACCACGAAGCGCTATGCAATTCTCATCGCCCAGTTTCTTAAGACACTGGCTTATGAAAGCATGGTGGTCGCGGTCGAGTTCCACGCTTACCACCTGACTGCACCCTCGTGAGAGCAGTTCGAGCGAGATGCTCCCCGTTCCCGAGAAGAGGTCGAGTGCCGTAGCACCCTCAAAGTCTATCTTCCCCGTGAGTACATTGAAGATATTCTCCTTGGCAAAGTCGGTAGTCGGCCTCGCCTTGAATGTGCGCGGAACATCAAAATGCCTTCCTTTGTATTTCCCTGTTATTATTCGCATAGTCTAATTACAACACTTCGTCATCCTCTTCCTTTCAGATAAAGTGCCATGAGATCGTATGGCAGACCTTTTATCTGTGTTATTGGAGCACGGTTGAAATCGCCCGACGGGTTTATTCGGTAAACGTTCTGCAGGAACTTGTGCAGTTGTTCTATCATCTCGTCACGTTCAGGTATATTACCCACAAGATGCACCTCGTCACGTCGCTGGTCCAGTCCCAACTGCTGCCACACCGACAGAATGAAGAACACACTGTCGTGGGAATTGGTTCCATCAAAAGTATTCACGAAGCGGAAACGATTCTCTGTGAAACTGAAAAGTGACAGATGTTTATCATAGAAGTAGGCATATAGTTTTCGGCGCATGCCAGAGTAACTACGCTGGTGCATGTAGTTCCACACAGGCTGGCACACAGGACACCATTTAGCATCAGTGAAATGGTCGTCGATGACAGTCTTTAGGTCTTTGTTCACAGCGAAAAGGGCGACAGCATTCAATTGCGTCATTACTGAGAACATCACTAGGTCGTTCTCATGTTCTGTGACGGCGTGGTTGTAGATGTCTGTTTCCGTGCCTATGCGGAACTGGTCGGTAGGTACCATCACCACCGGAGTGCTCACCATCACAAGAACCTTAGTGAATCCTTTTTGCAGAATCGGTTCAGTAAGGAAAGCCTCACGAAGGTTGGCTGCAGGTGCTATGCCGCTCTTCATGGGATAAGGCACATACTCGATTTGCGATTCCGCCTCGGCATCAGCTACCGAGAACGACATCGCATAACGGCTGAGCCGTATTGTAAGTCTTTGTTTCTGTTCCATAATTCTCATTCCCAGTTTCCCTTGTTGTCGTTGGGTGAAGTAAGGTCTCCTATCTTCAGTCCTGGATATCGTGCCTCAGCATCAGCACTCTCTATACGCTCCGCTATCTCATGCACGTCAAGACCTGCAAGGTATTCATCGTAACGAGCACCACACTCCATTATCGGTACCGTACGCCCCGATGGCATCTCCACGGTATTCACTGCCGCCTGAAAGGGCAGTCCCTTACTGCCGGGTATTATCTGATGTCCCTCTTTCAGCAGTCCGAGAGTCACAAGGGTGTCAAGATTGGCGGTGTAAAGCCCCGTAATTCTGCGATAGTTCTCCTCCGCCGTGCGTATCTCCACTAGTCGTTGCTTCACTTCCTTCTCCCTTTCAGCCATCTTATTTGCGAAAGATACCGGACGACCAATGCTTAGGAATACGGCAACAGCAAGCAGCACCACAATTGCCGCAAGTGCGAAATTATTATTAAGAAAGGCGAACCTTTTTCCCATTTTTTTGTTACTTTTGCACTCGTGTGATGCAAAAGTACTCATTTAATTTGATTTGGCAACGTTTTCTGATGAAAAACTGATGATTGAGGATATTTTTTCGGGCGAGATACGCCGTGCCTTTGGCTTCACTCCCACTGCCGAGCAGTCGGCAGCAATAGAGGAGTTCAGTCGTTTTGCCGCCTGTCGCGATGGTCAAAGCCTGATGATTCTCACTGGTTCGGCTGGAACGGGCAAGACCTCCCTTGCGGGTGCCATAGTGCGTGCCATGCAAAACATGAAGCAGCGCGTGGTACTGATGGCCCCCACCGGTCGTGCCGCCAAGGTGTTTTCGCTGAATGCCGGAAGTGAGGCTTTTACAATACACCGCCGCATCTACCGTCAGAAGACCTACACAGGTGAGGACACCGGCTTCTCACTGAACTACAACAAGCATCAGCACACCCTTTTCATTGTCGACGAAGCCTCTATGATTCCGTCAGGAACATCGTCACAGAGTATTTTCGGTAG
Organism: Prevotella sp.; assembly: GCA_017554105.1. Lineage (GTDB taxonomy): Bacteria > Bacteroidota > Bacteroidia > Bacteroidales > Bacteroidaceae > Prevotella. The sequence goes on from JAFZIY010000030.1 coordinate 59,831, forward strand.
CGGTCATCTCCTTGACGACCTCATGCAATATGTCTATGGCGGACAGCACTGCCGACTGATGCTCATAGGTGACAAGGCACAGTTGCCGCCTGTAGGTGAGGAAGAGTCGCCAGCATTGTCACCGCAGGTGATGGAACATTATGGCGTCCGCGTTTTCCGTGCCGACCTCAACGAGGTGCTCCGACAAAGCGCTGAGTCGGGCATACTGTGGAACGCCACGATGATTCGTCAGATGATAACACACGACGAGATGACACAACTGCCACGCATCGTATTCAACTGCTTCGCTGATATCCTCCGCGTACCAGGGGACGAACTGATAGAACAACTAAGCTCATCATACAGTCATGTGGGAATGGACGAGACGATGGTGGTGGTGAGAAGCAACAAGAGAGCGAATATCTATAACAACGGCATACGTGCGATGGTACTCGGGCGCGAGGAGCCTCTGACGTCTGGCGACCTGCTGATGGTGGTGAAGAACAACTATTACTGGATTCAGGAGAAGAATCAAGAAGAGAGAATAAAAAGGACCGAGACAGAGGGCGAAGAGGGGAAAGAGGAAGAACTGTCGTTCCTTGCCAATGGCGACCGCATGAAGGTGCAGCGCGTGCGCAACCAACAAGAACTCTATGGATTTACCTTCGCCGATGCCACGCTGGTGTTCCCCGACTACAACGACTACGAGGTGGAGGCTACCATCCTGCTCGACACCCTACAGTCGGAGGCTCCTGCACTGACACACGAACAAGGTGAGCAACTGTTCAGTGCTGTCATGGAAGACTATGCCGACGTGCCGCTTAAGAGCGAGCGTCTGAAAAAACTGCGCAGCGACCGTTTCTTCAATGCCCTGCAAATAAAATATGCTTATGCCGTGACATGTCATAAGGCACAGGGTGGACAATGGGCACACGTGTATGTTGACCAAGGATACATGACCGACGACATGCTCACGCCCGAATATATCCACTGGCTGTACACTGCCTTTACGCGTGCCACGGAGCAACTGTTCCTCATTAACTGGCCTAAGACACAGATACAAGAAACCAATCTTTGACCTCAAACAAAAAACTTCTGGTCGAAGTTTCTCAAGATTTTTTTTTGGTTTTTCGCTCACTAAATCGTATCTTTGCAAACACTATGCAGATAGAATTACTGAAAGAAGAAGAGGTCGCACTATTAAGAAACCTCATAGGCGAGTCGGAAAAGATAGTATTATGTTGCCATCAGAATCCTGATGGCGATGCTATTGGCTCGTGCCTTGCCTTAGGAGAGTATCTGAAACAGCAAGGTAAGACACCGTTGATTGCCGTACCCGATGCTTATCCTGACTTCCTGCAATGGATGCCTGAATCACAGACGATTGTGAGATACGACAAGCACAAGGAGATTGTTGAGGACGCGATGACTAATGCCGAACTGGTGTTCTGTCTCGACTTCAACAATGCCGACCGTCTGGGCAACGACATGAGCGCCCTGCTGACGGCATCGGCAGCGAAGAAAGTGATGATAGACCATCACCCAGAGCCTAATATCGACACCGTTCTGTGCATATCTCATCCCGATATGAGCAGCACATGTGAACTGCTGTTCCGTGTGATATGGCAACTGGGCGGATTCGAGGCAATGACGAAGAAAGAGGCGATACAGATATACTGTGGCATGATGACCGACACTGGAGGATTCACGTTCAACTCCTCGCGCCCTGAGATTTTCTTCATCATCAGCCAACTGCTGACGAAAGGTTTCGACAAGGACAAGATATACCGCAACGTGTTCAACAACTATAGCGACTGGCGAATGCGCCTTATGGGATATGTGCTCTATCAGAAGTTGCGCGTGTTCCACGACTATCACGCATCCTATTTCACCATCTCGCGACAGGACATCAAGCGGTTCCACTTTATCAAGGGCGATGCCGAGGGACTGGTTAACCTGCCACTGCAAATAAAGGGCATGCGCTTGTCCATATCACTCCGTGAGGACACCGAGAAGGAGAACCTCATCTGGGTGAGTCTTCGCTCGGTGGGCAACTTCCCCTGCAACACCATAGCAGAGAAGTATTTCAATGGTGGAGGACATATGAATGCCTCTGGCGGACGTCTCTACTGCTCCCTTGAAGAGGCAGAGAAGATTGTGATGAAAGCCATCACCCAACAGCCAACAGCCAATAGCCAACAACAATGATAGACAGACAGACGGTTGACAGAATTATGGAGGCGGCGAACATCGTGGAAGTGGTTTCCGATTTCGTTTCGCTGAGGAAGTCAGGGGCAAACTACAAAGGCCTCTGTCCATTCCATAATGAGCGTACTCCGTCATTCTACGTCTCGCCCTCACGAGGCATCTGTAAGTGTTTCTCATGCGGCAAAGGCGGTAATCCCGTGGGCTTCATCATGGAGCATGAGCAGATGACTTATCCTGAGGCGCTGCGATGGCTGGCAAAGAAATACAACATCGAGATAAAGGAACGCGAACTCTCTGACGAGGAAAAGAAACAGGAGAGCGACCGCGAGTCGATGTTCATCGTCAACGAGTGGGTGGCCGACTACTTCGAGGATATGCTTCACAATAATGTCGATGGTGTAGCCATTGGCATGCAGTATTTCCGCAGCCGTGGCTTCCGCGACGATACGATACGTAAGTTCCGACTCGGCTTCTCGCTGGCCGACCGTGAGGCATTGCCGAAGACAGCACTCCATAAAGGATACAAGGAGGAGTTTCTTACGAAAACAGGCATCTGCTACAAGCGCGAGAATGACGGCAAACTGATTGACCGCTTTGCGGGCAGGGTTATATTCCCGTGGATAGGCATCAGCGGAAAGGTGGTGGCTTTCGGCGGTAGGAAACTCGACCAGGCAACGAAAGGAGTACAGCAGAAATACGTAAACTCACCCGACAGCGAGATTTATCATAAGGAAATGCAACTCTACGGCATCTATCAGGCGAAGAAAGCCATTGCCAAAGAGAACTGCGTATATATGGTGGAAGGCTACACCGACGTCATCTCCATGCACCAAAGCGGCATCGAGAACGTGGTGGCCAACTCCGGTACGGCACTCTCGGTGCATCAGATACGCACGCTGAGACGTTTCACGCCAAACGTGGTGCTGCTATACGACGGCGACGAGGCGGGAATACATGCCGCCATGCGAGGCACCGACATGATGCTCTCCGAGGGAATGAACATCAAGGTTCTGCTGCTCCCCGACGGCGACGACCCCGACAGTTTTGCACGTAAGCACACCGCAAAGGACTTCCGCGAGTATGTCGAGAAGCATCAGCAGGACTTCATCGATTTCAAGATTGACGTGATGCTGAAAGGTGTCACCGACCCGATAAAGCGTGCAGAGGCCGTGAACTCCATCATAAAGAGCATCAGTATGATAAACGACCAGATAGTGCGTGCCACATACATAAACCTCTGCGTGCAGCGACTGGGCATTAACGAGGCAACGATAATATCAACCCTCAATAAGTTCATACGCAGCAACATAGAGAGCGAAGGGAAGCGGGTACAGGCAATCGCGCCCAACACCCCCGCACGGCCCATAGACCAGCCCCTGTCACCTGCCACACCACAGGAACAGAGCAGTCGCGTGGAGAAACTGATAGCACAGATGGTGGTGCGCCACGGGGGCGACATCATCTATCACGATGTGGAGACGGAAGACGGCAGTAAGATAAACCTCAGCGTGGCACAGTACATCAGTTACGACCTCAGCATCGATGACCTGAAACTGAAGAACCCAGTCTTCTCACGCATCCTGGAGGAGGCGACGGAGCATAGCAAAGACGCAGGATTCAACTCGGAGCAATACTTCACGCATCACCCGGACGTGGAACTGAGCAACATCGCCTCGAAGATGGTGATGGACGTTCCGTTGGCCGAGAGTCTGCGGATAAAGAATGAGGAAGAGTCGCTGCGCAACGAGACTGAGCATCTGGTGCTCGACTTCCGTAAGGACTTCATCGAGGCGCGTCTTGCCACACTTAAGGCGGAAATCTCCAAGTCGATGGGCGACAACGAGAAGTTGCGCTCCCTGATGCAGGAGTATGCCGAGGCCCAGAGAATACGCAATGAACTGGCACGACGGTTAGGAAACGACATTGTGAGTTAGGAGTTAGGAGTTACGAGTTAGGAGTTTGGAATTAGGAGTTTGGAATTAGGAGTTTGGAATTAGGAGTTAAATGGAAATATATATTGTCATATTGGTAGTTGCTATGGCGGCATCCGTGCTGTTCACATATCTCTACGACAGGAAAAAGATGGGAGTCGCAGGCAAGGACTCTCTGAACATTTCTGTGAAGGAAAAGGAGAAGATTGTGGACAACGCTCTTCGTATGCTCAACTGCGAAGGCAAGTGGAGCACCGCGAATACGGGGCGCGTAGTGCTATATGACTATCAGAACGGGCATTTCCGCATACGCATAGAAAACGACAAGCCATACGTGGAACTGGGCTATTTCTTCTGCTTCACCGCCAAGATGGAGTATCTGCAGATGGTGAGACATCTATGCAACATGTGTAACATGAGCACCGAGACATGCCGTTTCTACTACACCATAGCGGAAGAGAAGAACGTAATAGACGTGCATCTCTCCGCCAACCTCCTGCCCGACAAGAGGAACATGAAGGAAATCCTCGTACGGGCAATGTCCGAGATATTCCATTGGCAGACGGCATTCGGACGCGGCTTCGACAACCAGAAAGAGGCAAGCCAGAAGGCTGAGATGCGTGACATCGAGGCAGACCACAGCCAGTGGCAACGTATCATGTTCCTGCTGCGCGAACAGGAGTTGCAGCACCAGCAGGTGTCACCGGCGGAAAGACTCGGCGTGGGCGTGCCCCTGAGCATCGGCGAACTTCTGGACACGCTGTTTGCCATTAACAGGATAGAGGCGAAGAGACTGACCATCGCCACCGACACCGTGAGCGAGATAACCGACGAGGAAGCCATCACGGGATATAACGTCGCCGATGCCATCATCGAGGACGACAAGTTCCTGCACCGTGAAGCGACGCTGTCACTGCAGTTCACCGACCTCAGACATCCCGACAGCACACGCGACATGATAATCCACCTCAAGGAGGAGCAGGGAACCGAGAACACCCTCTACTTCCGCATCACCGCGACGCTGCTGCCAATGAACATAAGCCGTGACATACAGCCGATGTCGTCAGACAACAGTACGCTGAGCCGCTCGATGATCGTGGCATACGACCTGATGTCCACCGAACAGTTGCTCAGTGAGTTCCATTACATGAGGAAAGAGGCGGAGGCAATGCACGACAAGGGCGACGACGAGAAGATGACCGACGAGCAACGGCTGCTGATAGAATGTACCGACGACAACCTCGGCTACCACCTCTATCACGGCAAGCGTCTGTTCCTCTCGAAGCGGTTCCTTGAGGCAGAGCCACACCTGAAGGTGGCGTTCGACATACTGATGCCCGCGTTCCCGCAACTGAAGGCATCGCTGCAGGAGGCGTTCTACGACTCATGCTACATGCTGGGGTTCTGCTACAACGAGATGCAGCAGTACCAGCGCGCATTCTACTACCTCGAGATGCTGTTCCCGCTGAAGAGAATAACCTACACCGAGGAATACATCAACTGCCTTGTCAACCAACGCGACTTCCGTGTCATGCAGGTGATAGAGACAGTGCAGGAGATGGTGGAGAACATACTGCAACCTGATGAGAACAGCGATGACGACGGCGAGAGCCCAAAGACCGACAGCAACACCGCGATAAGGGCATTCAGCAGTTTCCTCAAGCGTCGTAAGTCGTATGTGCTCATCGAGTCGGGAAGGTACGACGAGGCACGTGACATTCTCAACGAACTGCTCAACGACCCCGACAGCAGCGACTTCGCAATGAACGAATTGGCATATTTGCAAAAGGTAACAGGGGAATGATAGGTTATAGGTTATGGGTTATTGGTTATAGAACCGAGTTCTGTTAGCAAACACCCATCACCTATCACCCATATCCCCTATAACCTATAACCTTTAACCCATAACCTATAACCTTTAGTATATGTACTACGTAAAGAAAACAATAGAAATATCCGGCGCCCACCGCCTTACACTCGACTACGAGAGCAAGTGCACCGCGCTGCACGGGCACAACTGGATAATCACCGTCTATTGCCGTTCCGAGGAACTCGACAGCAACGGCATGGTGGTGGACTTCTCGCTCATCAAGAGCAAGGTGAAGAGCGTGCTCGACCACCAGATACTCAACGACGTGCTGCCGTTCAACCCCACGGCAGAGAACCTGGCACGATGGATATGCGAGCAGATACCGCACTGCTATCGTGTGGAGGTGCAGGAGAGCAAGGGCAACGTGGCAGCCTATGAGATTTAGAGTTAACGACATCTTCTCGTCACTGCAGGGCGAAGGACATAACACCGGACGGGCGGCAACATTCGTGAGATTTGCCGGCTGCAACCTAAGATGCCCGTTCTGCGACACCGACTTCTCCGAATACCGTGAGATGTCGGCAGTGGATATCGTTGAGACCATCAAGGTGTTCCCCACCCGCTTCGTCGTACTGACAGGCGGTGAGCCGTCGCTACAGGTAGATGACGCACTGGTAAGTGCCCTTCACGATGCAGGATTCACCATCGCGGTGGAGACCAACGGCACGCGACTGCTGCCCGAAGGCATCGACTGGGTGACGGTGTCACCGAAACAACCGCTCGACAAGGCACCATTGCCACAGATAGACTCCGGGCGCGTGGATGAGATAAAGGTGGTGTTCGACGGAAACGTATCACCCGAAAAATACATCCCTTCTCCCCCTACGGGGGGGAGCCAGAGGGGGACCTCTCCACTCCTCTTCCTCCAGCCCTGCGACGTGGGCGACACCCAACAGAACGCGGAGATAACGAGGCAATGCATAGAATACATCATGCAACACCCCTGGTGGCGCCTCTCACTACAAACCCATAAAATAGCAAACTTCAAGTAATCCCCAAAACCATAAACATTTAAAAATTAAAACATTAAAAAATTAAAACAAGCGCAACTCAAACACAATTAACTTGTCAACTCGTCAACTTGTCAACTCGTCAACTAAGTTAATTCATGTCCAACCTCGGCATCATATTCCTCATCTACTATGGCATCTTCGTCCTGCCCACGATATTTGCCATACTGCTCGACAACCGTCAGCCGGCAAAGGCGGTGTCGTGGATACTGGTGCTCGTATTCCTGCCCTTCATCGGTCTGCTGCTCTATTTCTTCTTCGGACAGAACATCCGCAAGGAACGCCTCATCAACCAGAAGAGCCTCGACCAACTCACGAAGCGCACCATGGTGGAGTTCGTGGCACAGCGCGACCTGCGGCTTCCCGAACAATACTCCCCGCTCATCAAACAGTTCATCGAGAGCAACTCCTCCCTACCCTTCAAGGACAACACCGCGGAGATATTCACCCAAGGCTACGACTTCTTCCTCTCGTTGCTCTATAACATCGGGAAAGCGAAGCACCACATACACATCGACACATACATCATAGAGGACGATGCCATCGGCAACCTCATTGCCGACGCACTCATAGACAGCGTGGGCAGAGGTGTCGAGGTGAGACTGATATACGATGATGTGGGCAGTTGGAAAGTGCCACGACGCTTCTTTAAGCGTATGACAGAGGCCGGAGTGGAGATTTATCCCTTCCTTCCAGTATATTTCCCTGTGCTCACCAGTCGCGTCAACTACCGCAACCACCGCAAACTGATAGTCATCGACGGCGAGACGGCATACATAGGAGGCATGAACATCGCAATGCGCTATGCCAAGAAATGGCGCGACACCCACCTCCTTGTGCGCGGCGGTGTGGTGAATGCCATTCAGAGAGCCTTCCTCATCGACTGGTATTTCGTGTCGCAGACACTCATCACAGGACGCAAGTACTACCCCGAGCCAAAGATAAAGATAAGCAACGACTGCATTGCGCAACTCGTCACAAGCAGTCCTGTCGGCGGCGACCCCGACATGATGCATGGATACGTGCGCATCATCGTCGAGGCACGGCGGTACGTCTATATGGAGACACCCTATTTCCTCCCCACCGAGACCATCATGTTCGCCCTGCGCACCGCCGCCATAGCAGGAGTAGATGTGAAACTCATGGTGCCCCTGAAGAGCGATGCAAAGGTAGTGGAATGGGCAAGCCGCTCATACGTCCTGCAGGCAATAGATGCCGGGGTGAAGGTGTTCGCATACCAGAGGGAGTTCAACCACAGCAAACTCCTCGTCGCCGACGATGCCCTGTGCACCTGCGGCTCCACCAACATCGACTTCCGCTCCTTCGAGAACAACTTCGAGGCCAACATCTTCTTCTACGATGCCGACATGGCGAAGCGCATGAAGCAAGTATTCCTCTACGACCTGCAGCACTGCATCTCAACAACAGAACTGAAATACACCCACCGCCCCTCCTACGTACAGCGCCTGTGGGAGTCTGTGGTGCGCCTCCTCTCCCCGTTGCTTTAATTCAGTGATAGAGAAAAGGGCATTTGATGAATTGATGAATTGATGAATTGATGACTTTTCCATAGAAAACATCATCCCATGGTAAAATATCAACCGTGCTTTTTCCGTTTACCCACGATATAGCCGATAACGAAAGCGAATGCCATGAGCAGTAACACGCTCAATAAAACATACCATCTTCCTTCAGGAATAAACCATGCGGCAGGAAGATACTCATACCAGTGTTCTATCATAATTACTTTTCAGAAAATGATGCCTTAAACATCTGTTTTGTCATTGTCATTTCATTTCCATTGGCGTATCTGTAGATTTGCCATTTATCACCATCTTTAATAGGAATGTAAAAAATATGATTCTTTAGTTTCGCAGAAGCCGCCTTATAACAATCTTTCAAAACTTGTATTTTAGCTTTATATTCTTCTGGGTCAAAACCTGCATCTCCATTACCATTTACACTCTTCACTTCAAAGATGTGTATCTTACCTCGCTTATCCTTCATGATGAAGTCAGGATAAGATTTATGGATGCCATCACTATAATATTCATATTTTATTTCCGAATTATATGGGAAATTTTTACCCCATAGATAACGTTCGTCTTCATCACCAAGTTGTGCCACTTCAGCTGCTTCTCTTGCGGCAATTTTGGAAAGATAGTTTGCCCATTCCCTTTCTGCATCGCTGTCAAAAGCAAATGTCGTGCTTTCAGATTCCTTCCTGCACCAAACCCATTCTTCTATTTCAGTTCGATTATCACTGTCCATATAAGTAGAATTAATAGGAAATGAAACCTCTTTATCTTCTACCATACTCTTATCATAATCGTTTATATAGGTATCGTATTTATGCTTCACTTTATCATAATGCTGCATGAAATCCCACCATTTTACATAATCACCATTTGCATATTCGAATGACATTTCTCTCAAAGCATTATCACCCTGCTTCATTTTATTGAAAAGACTGAAAATGTCTTGATGTGTGGTAGAAGAAGGTTGGCTAGACATAAATGCAACGATGTCAAAATCTGCTCGTTCCGTCAGCCCAACCAATTTCGTTGTCTTTACCCTTATCTGTTCTTGCACATCTACAGTTCCCATTTTCCACAGTTTAACGGGCATTATCTTATTCATGTTATCAGGCTTAATACCCCATACCCATGCTGTAGAAGCCAATTCCTGAGCCTCTTCTGACAGCATTTCATAATCTAGTAATCTGGGGTTGCGGCGAACTCTGCCCATAACTTGTTCATCCAGTTGTCTGCTTTGCGTATCGCGCACCTGAAATAGCATGCAAGCACGTGGTATATCCCAACCCTCAGAGATAACCATCTTAAACACAATCACATCAATAGTAGAATGATTTCCCTTTGCATAGTCTTTCCATTTCGCTACAGGCAGTTTCTTTTTAACATCATCATTAGTATCGCAAAGTAATTCTTTAGACGTGTCTTTTGCGCCTGTTGTTTTGTAAGTGTTGACAATCACCATCCACTTTAAGGCTTGGTGTTTGTCTAAGGCGGGTTTTATTTTATTCTGCCATTCTTCTTCCGCCTTATCCTTATTAGAAATCTGAATGATAAGGCAAGGATGCACCCCAATCAGATTGTTGTATTGCGTTTTAATTTCCAAGAATTTATCTATTGCATCATCAACGGTTGCGTTCTCATCTTCTATCAATTCCACTCTTTTTATCAACTTTGCCGCAACAGCCTCTTCATCACTGATTTGAACATCGGGCACTTGTCCTCTTGACAGTTTGGGTGTTGCTGAAAAATTAAATGTACGTGCAAAAAACTTTTCAGAGATTTCATCCAAGTTATTTGTAGCCTGATGACACTCGTCTTTTATGAGATATATTTTCTTTCCTAATCCCATACCAAAATCGCCAATGGTCATAGTTCGAAGAAAATGATCCATAGCACCACGCATCAAAATACCTCCAGCCTTAAATAAGTCACGGGGCAACACATAAACGTTATAATCCGTAGGAATAAACAATTCTTCCTCTCCGCTTATTTCAGTATTAATGAGATAGGGTTTCAATTCCGGGTATGTTCCATCCTGAGAACACCTTAGAAAAGAGTCGTAGTTCTGCTGTGCTAGATTACCCTTAGAGAGTGTAGACACAAGGAAGATGATATCTTTTTGCTCCGCAAGTAGACGATTCATGAAATCTCCCATCATGTGTGTTTTCCCGCTACCTGTTGGGGCACGGAAAGTAAGCTCTTTTTTCTGGCCGTGCGCCTTGCTGAAGAGTTCAACAACAGCTCTATTTTGCAAATCCTTAGCTTCCTGTAGCATAATTTCAATCTTCCTTATTTACTGTCATTTGTGTTTGGGAGAAGTTATTACATACCCATTCTATTTTCTCGCGAGCTGTCTTGAATTTATCAATACCATACAACGTTTCGTCAATAACATCAAATGGAGTCTGCCCAGGAGAGGCACTGGCATTTGAAACCTCGGCAATTTCGTACACTTCCAACTTGCCTCCGTAAGGCTCATTATCTTCTATCCATTTGAAATCCTTGCTGCCATCATAGCATTCGCCGGTCATAATACGTTTTAAACGCTTACTTGTTACATCGTATGCGATACCATTAGGAGTTGTTTCTGTAATTTCATTTTGTTGACATATAATAAATGTTCTATGTCCACCATCTATGTTATTCAAATCCAAAATTGCATGGCCTGTTGTACCAGATCCTGCAAAGAAATCAAGAATAACAGCATCTTTATTGGCTGTTGACATGTTAATGATACGCTCAATATAATCAACCGCTTTAGGATATTTAAATTGTTCTGGTGGTATAATTGTTTTAAATAGAGTTTTTCCTGTAGATGTATCAATATCATCTATCCAACTTGTATATAATTTACTTGAGCTTACATCTGGTTCTTCATATACTTTTTCATAAGGAATATATTCAGACCTCTTAACCTTCACAACAACTAAACCTTCTTTGAACGCTTCACCCATTGTCGTTTTTCCCCATCTCCAACAGCCTTCATTATTAGCATCTAACATGGGGTATATTTCAACATCTTCATCATTCTCCCTTTTTACCGACAAACTATTATCATTGGGGTTGAAATATATCGGATAAAACAAATTTGGTCTATCCTCACGACGACTGTTGTCGCCCCATTTGCGTAGCAACTGTTCATTATAATTTAAATTCTTTTCTTCATCATAATAACGATATTCCTTATTAACAAGTATTTTTCCTGATTCGTAATTGTCTATTGACTTAGCGTAACAAAGGAGGTATTCATGTACTATCGCAAAATGCTTACTATCCTGTCTTCCCCCAGAACCTTTTTTAGGTATAGTTGTGATATAGTTTTTTTCTCTAAAAACTTCATCAAATAAGCATTTCACATACGCTTGATTCTTATCATCAATACTACAAAATATCACTCCCCTTTCAGATAACAGTTGTTTTGCTAATTGTAAACGGAAATATAGCATTGATAACAAATTATCTCTACTGATGGCATTTTTGTAGTTGGTTTTTGCAAATTCCCCCATACTATCTTTACCATATGGAGGGTCAATATAGATGACGTCGATACTATTTCTATACTGAATTAGCAAATTTTGCAAGGCATCATAATTTTCGCCTATGATGAGTTTGTGAATAGGTTCACCTTCGGCTGCCTCGCCAAAACTTAGTGCTTCATTCTTTTTAAAGTACTTGATAGTATCTGACATCCTCGGCTCTTCCATTCGTTTGTCGAAATGGAAACCTGTGCGTTTGTATGTTGTACCAAGTGCGGCTATTGCCAGCGCTTCATCATCGCTTTCTGCATTGGTGATTAGCTTACTTAAGAGAGCTGCGTTACTTGGCTCAAGAATTTTGTCTTCAACACGTGCTTGTAACTCAGAAAGAAGACTCTGTTTGGTTTCACTAATAACGCTCATTTGGGGTTAATTCTATTTCTCTAAATCTGACTGATACCCAAATGCCAGAAAGTTATCAGATTTAAGTAACCACATACAAAAAGCGGGGTATCCTCATCTGCCCATCCTGCTATCTGAGGCCTTCCACAGCCCGACCAGTGAACGAACAGAGTTTGAATACCCACGCCAGTTAGTATATAATACATCCAAAAGTGTGCGTGAGGGCATTTTTGCCCTCGGCACACTCCGGGAGTACATACTACACCCGTAGCATTCACCTCCGCTATGCTCTTGACTGGTCTATCATTGTGGAAGTTTCAGATAGCCAAAAACAAAGCATCAATGACGCTTTTCAATATGTGATTGTCCTGCCATAAGACATGAACGATGCAAATATACATAATTATATCATAAGAAGCAACAATTTGAGCTTTTTTTGAAGGTGTTCGCTTAAAGATTTCGATTAGAGTTGAATTTTCATTCGACCTTTTCTCGCCAAGGCATAACTCAAATATCTTTGGTTCTGCTCTTATGGCTTAACGAAAACGTTGGTATTTCGCACTGCGTTTGATATATCTTCGGCTTTGTTGTTTGTATATGTTTTGTCGTGCGAAAGATAGCAAAATAGCGAATGGCAGCGCATCACTGCGCCGCCATTTGAATAACAAACATTAGTCGGCCCCCTCCAAACCTCCCCCACTGCTTTAATTAAATTTCTCCGCTAATTACCGCTCACTCGGCTTTGCCACTTGCCAGAGCAAGAGTGACACGCTAATAGTATTATTAGGTAGTTAAATGTAATTTGTCCCTTAATTGAGTAGTAGTTTGTAGGGAACGTGAGAGTAAACCTGCCAGGATTGCTGAGCAAATCAGGCAGGATTGCTTTGTAATTTCGGCGGAATTGGTAAGTAATTTCGCCGAAATTGCTGAGTAAAATCGCCGAAATTGCAATGCCAGATGGTGTCACTCATTGTATCAGTGATACGCTTTCATTCACTATTTTGCCACCTTTCGCAGGACAATACATATATAAATAGAAGTACAAAAAGCCTCCGCTAATTAACGCGAATCATACGCAAATATTATTATCGTGTAATTTCTTGCTCTGGCAAGCGGCAAAGCCGAGCGGCGGCAATTTCTTGCTCTGGCAAGCGGCATAGCCGAGCGGCGGAGTAAGCAATTTGCGGAGTAAGAGATACGCGGAGGATTATATTTAGAACGGATAACCGACGGCGAAGTTGATGGTCTGTATCTCGCTGAACTTGCGCATATTGAAATAGCCGGTGTGTGACGTCTCGTAGGGTGCGTGGAGGGCGAATCCCCAGTCGATGCGCAGCACGAGGAACTCCAGGTCGTAGCGCAGACCGAAACCAGTGCCGAGGGCAAGGTCCTTGGGCAGTCGCTTGAACTTGAACTTCGCCTCGTCGGCATAGTTCTTCCCCACGTTCCATACGTTACCCGCATCGAGGAACAGGGCTCCGTTAAGGCTTCCCACGATGTTGAAACGGTACTCGAGGTTGGTAAGCAACTTGAGGTCGCCCGTCTGCAGGAGATACTTGTAACTGCCTGTCTCGGGCAGCATACGTCCCGGTCCGAGGCTCCTGACGGAGAAGGCACGGATGCTGCTCGCTCCTCCCACGTAGAACTGCTCGCTGAAGGGACTGAAGTCGCTGTTGCCGTAGTTCCATATCAGTCCGGCGTTGACGTGTGCCACGAGTGATGTCTTCTCGGTCATCTGCCACCGCTTGACGAAGTCGGTGTTTATCTTCACGAACTGTGCGTATGGGTTGTTGAACAGCGTCTTGTCCTTCTCGTTCCATTTCTTTCCCGCCGCCATGAATCCCAGCGAGAGGAGGTTGCCCGCCTCTGACACCGTGGTCTCCCATGCTATGGGGTTGCGCGTGCCCTTGGGACTGGCATACCTGTATGTGTAACTCATCTTGGTGATGAACTGGTCGGCAAGTGCCTTGATGAGGAACGGCGTCTCGACGTATATGGAGTCGAAGAGGTCGGTGGTGTGGTTCTTGAACTGATAGACCACGCTGATGGGTGAGAACTCATGCGACGATGTCGCAGTACGCTGCCAACGGTATGTTAGTTCGCCCGATGCCGTGTGCATGCGGAAATAGTTGGAGCGGCTCTCCACGTCGAAGCCCAGTCGGAGTGTGGTGGTAGGTGTGGAGAAGTACTGACGGCGCTTCAGGTTAAGGCGCTGGCGTCGCTGCCGCAATGCTCGTCGCTGGCTGTTGAAGAGGTTCAGCGGTGTTACCAGACGGGGGAACTTGAGCGAGGCGTCAAGTCCTACGGTGTAGGTCTCGAGTTTCTCTGACGCGAATATCTTCTTCGTTCCCACGCGCCACTCGTATGACCCGTGGAGATTGATGTCGAAGGTCTCTCCACCGCGCAGGGCATTGCGCTTGGTAAGACCGAGAATCACCTCGGGTCCCATTCGACCTGTGGTGCGTCCCTTGATGTTGGTCTCTATGTAGAAGTCGTATTTCTTATCGAAGACGCATGAGATGTTCATGTCGAGGGTGTCGCACGTAAGGGTGCTGTCGCGTGGCGTGAAACGGAAGTTGACCGAACTGTAGAGGCCCGACGAGAGGATGTTGTTCTCCGTCTCCATAAGGTCGTCGTAGCAGAACAACTGTCCACGGCGCAACTTGATATCGCGCATGAGTACTCCGGCACGCACGGCAGGACGACGGCCACTGAAGCGCAGCGTGAAACGACGGCGTGATATGGAGTCGGTGAGACGTTCCATCCTCGACTTGCGGAGATCGACCGTGGTGCGTCCGATGTACCACTTGTGGTTTGCCTGCTCGGGGATGCCGTCGGCAAGTTGGAAACGCAACTGCACCTTGCCGGGCACCATGATGGTATCGGCGAGATAGGAGGCGAATGACGGCTGGTAATAATAGTATCCGTTGTTACGGAACAACTGTGTTATGCGGTTGCGCTCGGCATCAAGTGTGGCCACGCTGAAGGGGTCGCCACGGTGTATGAGGGCATCGTCGAGTGTCGCCTTTATCAATGTGTCGCCGACGGCGGGGAAGCCCACGTAGGCTATTGAGTCGAGCGTGAAGAGATGATTCAGTTGTACGTCATATCTTATCTTGCCTTTCTTGGGATTGCGCATCGTCAGTTCCTCATAGCCTACCTTTCCACGGAAATAGCCGTGATTGCGCAGCACGCTCTGTGCCACCGAGGCATGGAGGGCGGGATTGACGGAACTCATCAGCACCGGTGTCTTGCCAATGTTGTTTGTCATCCACTTGCCGAACTTGGACTCCGACTTTGAGAATGCGTTCCACACCCACAGTCCGACGGGGAACGGAGAGCGTATCCTGGAACTGCCGAAGAGTGCGCCGTTGGGCTCGCATGCCAGTGCCGCCTCCACCTCCTCCTGTGTTGTCACGAAGTGGTCGCTGTTCTCATGCTCGCTATAGGTTATCTTGTCTATTCCTATATACAACTGCTCCCCCTCGGGCAGCGCGCTTGTGGTGGAGCACGATACCACGACGGCCGCACTGCAGAGCACTGCAGCCCATAGCAATAACGACAATCTGTTATTCTTTCTTCTCATTTTCAGTGTTGTTTGTTTTCTCTCCGATGCTCACGCTGTCAGTATGGACACGTGTGGTGTCTCTGCGTGAACGCATCCTGCTGAGGTCAAGGACATCGTCGTCCTCGTTCTTGAAATGGAAGAGGTCGGAGAAGTGATTCACCTTGCGCCGCCACATGAAGCCTGCGCCATACTCACTGTTCTGTCCCTCGAGCCAGTCGTATGCGTCGTGGCTGTAGAAGAGTTTCAGGTATTTATTGGATGTCTGGCTCAGACGGTATTCCAGCGCCACATTGTCGAAGAACGCCTGGTTGTGGTTAGGCATATTGGAGCCCGTGGATATCGTTCCACCGACAACCACACGCAGACGGTTGTTCCAGAATCGCTTGGCGAAGCGGAAACTATAGTCGGTGTGCATCGCACCGCTGGCATCGAAGGAGTTGTCGAGACCGAAACTGAAGTCGAGGGTGCGCAGCGCATTGCCCGCGATGTTGTTTATCTCGCTCTGTATGAATGAACTGAGGGCATTGCCCATCGACGCCTCGGCAGAGGAGTTGCCCGACATATACATTCCCGTGGTGAGCATAGCCACCGCCAGTTTGCCGCGTTCTTCCTCGCTCATGGTGTTCAGTTCGTTCTGCACCGTCATGTCGGTAGGTGCCGAGATGATGAACTGCAGTCCCATGTCCTGCAACGTCTTGCTGATTACCACACCGCAGTCGAAATCTACGCTGCGGCTCTGGTCGCCCGTGGAGACGCTCGACTTGGTGCGCTCCGTGGCGGTGATGTTAAGCCTCGGGTTCATCGGGTCGCCCGTGAACTCCAGGTAACTGCCGTCCTGTATGGTGAACGTCTTCAGCGGAATGATAGGCATGGAGTACTTCATCTCGCCGTTGTTCAGGGTGTACTTGCCCCTTATGCGGAAGTTGTCGGCAGGTGTGTACTGCAGTCTGAGCGAGCCGTCGCCCATCAGGTCGATGTAGTTTGAATGGTCGGGCTTCAGGTAACATACTATTCTTGCAGCGCGGTCGATGTTCACCGTCATGTCCATATCGAATCCCATGCCCTCGGCACGCTTCACAACGGTCTGCGTGGTGTCGGTGAAGTCGGTGAAGCGCACCAGTTCCTCCATCTGGTAGTCGAGGGTGAGCGGTGAGTCGCGCAGTATGTACGACATGTCGGTGGCGCCCAGCACATCCATGCGTCCGCGCAGTCTGAGATAGTCGAGCGAGCCTCTGAGGAAGCCTACGAAGTCGACGTATGCCTTGCCGTATGCCTCGCTGCGGCTCTGTTCCTTCGAGTTGATGAGCAGGAAGTTCTGTGCCGCGAGACGAATGTTGAGCGTTATGTTGTCGAGGTCGGCAAAGTTGACGTCGCCATTGATTGTCATCGGGTGGTCCTTCGTGGAGTAAAGGTTGAAGTCCTTGAAAGTAACCTTGCTTCCCTTCACCTGCACCGGTGTGGTGTCGAAGCGCATGCGCATGCCGTAAGGCTCGCTTACGAGATATGCGGTGTCGAGAGTCAGCGAACCATCGACCTGAGGCTTGCTTAACTGTCCACGTATGTCAAGGTTGCCGTCGGCCACTCCTTCGAAGCCCACTATCTGGTCTGGGATGAGACCGTTGAGCACTTTCATAGGCATCTTCTCCATCTCAAGTTTGGCATCGAGATATCCCGCACCCTCGGAACGGTAGGTGCCGATCACCGTTGCCACCTGTTCGTCGTCGCTGAAGATGATGGCATCGACATAATGGGAACCGTCGTCCTTAGGCATATACACGAACTCGGTACCGAGATTGCCCATATTGCTGCCCTCGTAGGTCATGTTCTTCACGTTCATTGTGGAGCCCACGGTGATGTTCTCGGAAGTCTGGATGAAGTGGTAGTCGCCGTCGAGTGTTCCGGACATTCGCGGCATGTAAGGTATCACGGCCACGATGTCCTCTATCTTCAGTTTGCTGAGCGACAGCGTGAGGTCCTGCAGGGCGTCGGTATTGTCGTCGTCGGAATATACCTGCACGTCAACGCCATCGTCAGACCGCATCCTCAGCCGTGCCGAGACGCGTTTGTCATCGCCCAGGAAGACGTAGTTGTCCTTGTTGATGTTGAATTTCTTGTACCCTATGATGGGGTCGTCGGTGAGCAGACGCATCTTGATGCCGTGCTCCTGCATCTCGGCGACAGCACCAAGACGTATGCCGAGCACGTCCTTCTGGTCGTAGTAGCGCAGGTTGAGTGTCGCTCCGCTCTCCTGGAGATAGCCGTTGAAGAGGGTGTTGAACACATATTGCGGGTTCTTCTGGTTGTTGCGCACCTGACCGTTGAAGCGCAACTGACTGTCGTCGGAGAAGAGCGTAAGCCTTACGGTGTCGAGTTGCATGCTGTCGACAAGGAGTTTATGCACCTCGATGTCACCGTTCAGTCCTGTCTCCGGCGACGAGGTGAGGTCCATCTTTGCCGAATCGAATGAATAGCCATAGCGCTGCAGTATGCGTCTCACGAAGTTGTCATCGCCCGAATTAAGTTTGATGCGTGCCGTGGGGAGTTCCTCGCGCAGTCCCATCTGGTCTATCTTCCTAACCTTAAGGTCGGTCTTGGCCTTTGTCAACAACTTGTCCATCTGCTTCAGCAGCACCTTGTAGCCGCCCTTGGCATCCATGTCGATGTAGAAATCACCGTTGCTTGCCACGAGGTGTGTGGTGTCGCGGCGCGTCAGCAGGTCGATGTTTACATCATCGGGGAAATAACCCATCTCGCCATCCTGCACCACGAGGTCGCCCACGGTACCCACGACACGGTAGTACTCGTCCCTGTCGGTGGTGATGTCGAGGTGTGTGCAGAAGGATGCCGACAGCGGAGTGTCAGACAGTTTCAGTTTATAGAAGTCGATATGTGACAGGTCGGCGCCTATGGTTGCCTTCACCATCTTGCTTCCGAGCAGTGCATCGAGGTTGATATCTCCCTTTATCAGAGGGTTGTTGCTCTTGATATTGGCAATGCCGTGACCGTTGGCAACACGCACCTTACCACCCATTCCACTGAGGTCGTAACCACCATATGCGAACTGCTTGATGTCCACATCGGCGTCAATCCTGGTCTTCGGAGAGTATATGTCGGTGCCGTTGCCCTTCAGGTTCACCTTGCCTGTGAAGGTGCCAAGTTCCTGCTTGGGAAGGAAGTGGTCGAGGTTTAGGTTGTTGGCAACGAGGTCGGCGGTGTAACTCAGCGCGCCGGCGGTGTTGATGTCGGCTGTTCCCGCAAGCGTTCCCTTACCCTCTGTGGCGCTGAACTTTGCCTTGTAGCGGCTTCCATCGACGCCGAACTTACCCTTGATGCCTATACCTCGCGGTATGTTCACGCCGTCGAGTGTTCCCTTGGGCAGTGCCGAGGTGAGGAAATCGAGGTTGTATGTGGTGGCGTTGGCATCGATGTTGGCGCGCAGGTTGTCGATATCGTCAAGATTCTCTATCGTTCCACGACCATTGATATGGAACGCCGTGGGGAGGTCGGCGACAAGTCCCGTCAACTCGACGTGCCTCATATTACCCGCAAGGACGGTGTTCACCTTCAGCGGCTGGGCAGGCCACTTGGCCTTCATTGCCGCCGGCATGTCGGGGAAGAACTGCATCAGGTCTTGCTTTCCGACATAACCGTCTGCCGTGAGGTGCATCTTTCCGGGCAGCGTCTCGCTGAAAGTGTTCTGGTCCATCACGAAATGGGCCTTCAGTTTCGACTCCGACGTGACGAGGTCGGCATCGGGAAGATATATCTTATTGGCGTCAAGCGAGAAGTGGGAGGTGAAGTTGCGGACGTCTATTCCACTCTTCTCACGGAACGAAGACTTACGAATGGCGACGTCGAGTTTCGGCGAACAGAAGTCGAAGGAGTCGGCTTCGAGCACCACGTCGGAAAGCGCCAGATGACTGAAGTCGATGCCTGCCGACGGCGGGTCGTAGTTATAGTCGAGGTTGAATCCCCCACCCTTCCATTTCAGGTTGCCTACCTTGATATGGGTGCGGTAAAGGTCCATATAGTAGTTGCTGGCAACGGCATCGTCCATTGCTATCTTTATGGACATCGTGTCGCCGGGCATGTGCAGTGCCACCTTGCTGCGCTCGAACCTCACCTTGTCGGCATTCACCTTCCAGCGGTTGTCGCTTGCCGAGGTGTCCTCAGGCACGGTGTCGGCCAGTTCAATGTTTATGTTGCCTCCGGCGAGCATCGCACTGTCCACGCGTATCGTCTTTGCTTTGAGGTCTATGCCGTGACTCTCAAGGTTAAGTTGCTCGAAATTGCCGCTGATGCGTGTGGAGTGGATAAGTCCGTCGGTGTTGAGTTTCACGTCCTTGAAGCGCAATGCGTCAATCTCAACTTGCTTCTTGAACAACGGAAGCAACTTGACATCGACCACAAGTTCACGGGCGTCGGCGATGGTGTCGCGAAGGTTAGGGATTGAATCGTTGGGCTTCTCAATGTGAAGTCCCTTGATGCTGAGGTCGAGAGGGAAACTAATACCCACGCTCTCAATCTTGATGTCCATTCCTGTCTCCTTCGATGCATACTCTGCAACCTTCCCTGCAGCCCAGTTCTGGAACGGAGGGAAATATAGAAGACCTACCAGTGCGGCAACCGCCAGCACCAGCGCAAGCAACGAAATGCCCAGCCACTTGAGGAACTTCTTCATCTGCTAATGTCATAAAGCACCGCATTGCCACTCAGCAAATGACAACCTTAGGTGCATAAAACGACTGCAAATTAATAAAAAATAATCGAGATAAACGAATAAAAACAACAAAAAATGTCCCTATTCGTAAGTTATTGAAGAACAAGAGGCACGTAATGGGGAGCCGACAGGCATCTGGAGATGATGTCAAAGACCGGCGAAACTCTGCCAGAGATTATCCTCTGGCAAGGGCGCATCGAGTGAGATGAGTTGCTTGGAGACGGGATGGACGAACTCGATGTGACGTGCGAGCAACGAGATACTGCCGTCGGGGTTGCTGCGGCGGGCACCATACTTGAGGTCGCCCTTGATGGGACAGCCGATGGCTGCCAACTGACAGCGTATCTGATGGTGACGGCCGGTAAGAAGATTCACCTCCACAAGGGTGTAATTGTCTGAAGAGCCGATGACACGGTAGCGCAGGATGGCTTTCTTGGCCGCATATTCCTCATGGTCGAGGGCATAACTCTTGTTCTGCTGTTCGTTGCGGTATATCCAATGCACCAGTTCGCCTTCCTCCTCTTTAGGACGGTTCTGCACTATTGCCCAGTATGTCTTATGCACCTCGCCGCGACGGAACATATCGTTGAGTCGCGTCAGTGCCTTCGACGTCCGGGCAAAAACAACGAGTCCGAAGACAGGACGGTCGAGACGATGAACAACTCCGAGAAACACCGCACCAGGCTTGGCATACGCCTCCTTGATGTATTGCTTCACCATCTCAGACAAGGGCATGTCGCCAGTCTTGTCTGCCTGAACTATCTCTCCGCTCTTCTTGCTTACGACAATCACGTGATTGTCCTCATATATTACTTGCATAACCTCTCGCTTTCTTTCCGTCCAGTCCGATTACTCTATTGAAAACAGTAAGCCCCGTACCGTAGTTGATGTGGCACGGGGCTTGTGATTACATGTTCATACCGCCATCAACCTGGATGACCTGACCGCTGACATAGCTTGAAAGGTCACTGGCAAGATAGAGTGCGGTGTTGGCGATGTCTTCCACCTGACCACCACGACGAAGAGGAATCTTGCTAATCCACTCCTTGCGGATGTCATCTGGAAGTGCCTGTGTCATGGCTGTGTCGATGAAGCCCGGAGCAATGGCGTTGGCACGGATGCCCTTCGGTCCCATCTCCTGACCTACACTCTTTGCAAGTGCAATGAGTCCTGCCTTTGATGCGGCATAGTTCGACTGACCAGCATTACCATGAACACCAACAACTGATGCCATGTTAATGATTGAACCGCCACGCTGGCGCATCATGATAGGAACACATGCGTGGATGAAGTTGAAAGCCGACTTGAGGTTAACGGCAATCACAGCATCCCACTGCTGCTCTGTCATGCGAAGCATCAGGCCGTCCTTGGTGATTCCGGCATTGTTTACGAGGATATCGATGCTGCCGAACTCCTCCTTAACAGCCTTTACCACCTCTTCTGTCTGCTGGAAATCGGCAGCATTGCTTGCGTAACTCTTAGCCTTAACGCCAAGAGCAGCGATCTCTGCCTCTGTCTCCTCGTTCACAGCAAGGTCGGTGAATGCTATGTTTGCTCCTTCTTCCGCGAATTTCAGCGCTATTGCCTTACCAATACCGCGCGCTGCGCCAGTGATGAGCGCAGTCTTACCTTCTAATAATCCCATTTCTCTTTTAATTTGTTTGTTATATAAATTCTATTTCTGATTTCTACGTTTCACACTAACCGTTTATGCGCACTCCGGAGGCATTGGTGCGTCCCAACGCTCCATAGACCACCTTTGCTACCAACGGCTTGCTGGTCTCTGGGGTCATGCCATGACCGAGACGGCCATAGATGAACGGCACCTCAAGACCTTTAATGCAATAGTGGGTGATGTCGGCAACCAGTTCCACGCTTTCGATGTCGAACTCTCCGTCTGCCTTTCCCTCTGCATAGACCTTTCGGAAGAGTTCTATCTCGTCCTCATCGAAGTTCTTGCGCACCTTCTCCACCATCCATATATTACGGAAGAAGGCAGCACGCAGGTTTCCGTTGCGCATCACCGTCTCCTTGATGGTAGTAAGATGGGTGTAAATGAGTTCGATAATCTTGTCCTGAGGCTTTATCTTCTTTGCAGCCACCTCGTCCATACGGTCGGAGAGGCGCTCCAACTCGCTCTCGATAACAGCATAATAGACATCCTCCTTACTCTTGAAATAAGTGTAAAGAGTGCGACGCCCCTTGCCCGAGGCCATTGCAATGTCATTCATCGTGGTGTTCTCAAGGCCGTTCTTTGCAAACAACTGGCGCGCCACGTCAACGAGTAGTTGCCTTGTCTTAGATATTGACATCTGTTCCCCTCCTCATTTTTTAATTAATTGCACATTAGCATTATCGTGTGCAAAAGTAGGTATTTATTTTTACAACTCCAAATTTTTTCTTATATAAAGTGCGATAAATAACCATAAATAGTGATATGATACAAGAAAAAGGGATGGAAAAATGCATCGTAAATGGACTGTTTTTGTTGCTTTACATCAATCGGCAAGGGAGAAAAAGCAAAAAATAACATATTTATTTGGTAATTTAGCAAAAAAGCAGTACCTTTGCACTCGCAAAAAAGGAAACGGCTATTTTGCCATGATTTCCTAATGGTTAACATCGCGGAGTGGAGCAGTTGGTAGCTCGCCAGGCTCATAACCTGGAGGTCGCATGTTCGAGTCCTGCCTCCGCAACTACAAAAGCCCGAGTTTTTCTCGGGCTTTATTCGTTAGGGGAGCGCAAGTCCTGCCTCCGCAAACAATAAAGCCAGTCGATGTGACTGGCTTTATTGTTTAGAGGTAGGTTAATTATCAATATCTTGGACGTCCGTATTTCTTTGGAATATAATAATAACTGCCATTATATCTTACCTTATAATAACCAGAAGTCTGTCCAACACATTGCAACACATCGCCTGTGTTCACATGATCATATCTGCTGCCTACAAGTTTTGTACTTTCATCAGGACGGGTTCGGAAACATACATTGTCACCTGCAATGATGATGTAATCGAAACTTGTTGACTGGGTCTTTGTCGAGCTTGAAGAACCGGATCCACGTGGACGAGCATACTGCTTGGGGACATAATAGTATTCGCCATCGTAAACAACTTTGTAGTAATTTCCAACAACTCCTGCACATGACAGTTTCTGACCTGTGAAGAAATGTGGTGCACTACTGCCTGTCCATTTAGAACTCTCGTTTGGTCTTAATCGCAGGCAAACATTATCACCAGCGAAAATAATCTGGCTCTGTGCCATGATGTTCATGGTAAAGAGCATGAACGCAAAGATAAATAATACTTTTTTCATAAGGATTTGAATTAAAATTAGTAATTGATATTTGTTTGTGATTTTATAATTCTCCATTCATTATAGCCAATGCCACATCTGCCCAAATCCATTGGTTCTTCTTGAACAGTCCCGGGAACTCAGCAATAGGAACGGGGTTCTTGGTTCCCAACTCAATGGTTGTGCTTGGCCGCTTGTAAACTACTTCCACCTCATCTGCCCACGAACCACATTCAGGTGATGTCTGAGGACCATAAAGAGGATAGCGTGTATGTCGCTTAATGATATTCGACAGCTTCAGTGCGTAATCGTTCACACTCGCAGGGGCATTTTTACATCCGTAATATACAAGATTGCCTGACGTATGGTAATTCAGGAAAAGCGAGTAATCATGCATTTGGGACACTTCCAAAACAAATTTTGACTCCACTTCGGAATAGGGTTCTGGTCCAGGATAATGTGAGTAGTTCTTTGACGGTTTGCGACGACGGTCTTTTCCAAAACCGTTTCTGAAATTTCGGTTAAGGTCCACTCCGCGGGCATTCGATTTTATTTGGTCATAACTTGTCCCTGCTTTCGTGTTTTGGCGAACCCATTGCTTCACATCAGCAGTAAGTGCACCATTTTCGCCTTTCTGCGCAATCTCCACGCCATCGGGATTTACCATCGGAATGATTATGAAGCAGACATTCTGGAATAGTTCTTTGATGGGAATGTCGTTAAACTTACCATTATCATAATTGCTTGCATAATGCTCTATCATAGCCATGACCATCTGAGCAGACATGTATTCGCGTGCGTGAATGGCAGACTGCACCATAACAAAATTGTCTGCTTCGGGATTACCTAACGTGACAAGTGGAATCTGCCGCCCTTGATAGGTCTTTGTCTTCAGTTCGTACTTGATGACCTCCGGGTATTTCTCTTGAAGCAAGTCTAAGTCCTCAAGCAATTCACTGTAAGAATATAATTGCTTGGTAACATTAACGATAGGACCTTGTTGTACGACTTCTGTGCGTGACTTATTATTAACCTCGTTTCCTGAAACATTCTCGGCAGCTGCTTTTTGTGAGTCTCCTTTAGGACTGCTGCATCCAAACAAGAAGCAAAAAAGTCCTATTCTCATTATGATGGAAGAAATATGTCTCATAAGCATTTGTAGTATGGTTTTGCAAAAGTAGTAAGATAAAATAAAAACTATTTCAATCCCTGTCCTCTTCCATCAGTTCACGGATATACGGACGCAACTCATAGCCCCAGATACGGTAGCCTGCAGGTGACAGATGAAGTCCGTCGCGCGTCAGTTCCTTGCGCAACTGGTCGGTACCCTGACTGAGGAAACGTGGGTAGAGATTGATGAACTCAACGTCATGGTGCTTGCAGTAGTCGCTGACGAGACGGTTGATGTCACGAATGGCATCGCCCCTGCCCCACAGGGTCTTCCACTTGCCGAAACTCTCATTGATGGGGAGACAACTCTCTACATACAACTGTGTGTCGGGAGCCTCGTCGCAGATGCGCTTCACAAGACGGGTTATGCGGTTGGCCACCTGCTGTGCAGTGAGGTTATGGCTCAGGTCATTGATACCTATCATCAGGAATATTGCCTTGGGATGACCTGCAAGCACCTTGTCGAGACGGTATTGCACTCCTTCGGCGGTGTCGCTCATAATACCACGATTCACTATGTTGGCACCATCAAGACGGTCATTCCAGTCGAGTCCGAACTCTGTCATACTATCGCCGAGCATGACTATTGTCTCGCGAGATATGGGTTTCTCGCGAGCAAACTCTGCCATGCGGTCATTGTAATGCGGGAACGGCTTGAAACCTGAGTGCTGCGCATCAACAGGCACCAGTGCCATCAGTAGCAAAATCGATAGTATCTTTAACTTCATCTGCGCGAATGACTTTTAGAATTGCTCCAGAATCTCTATGCGCTTCCTCGTGTCGGGATGGGTGCTGAACAGGGAATTGAAGAAACTCATTATTCCTTCCTGCATATCCTTGGGATGGATGATAAACAACTGTGCCACGTCTTCGCGCTCACAGTCGGCAAGACCTGGGGCGTTGGAAATCTTGCGCAAGGCTGATGCAAGAGCCATAGGGTCGCCACTAAGTTCGGCACCACCGGCATCTGCCATGTACTCACGCTTGCGAGAGATGGCAAAGCGGGTGACGAGGGTGAAGAAATAGGCGATGGCGGCACACACAAGTCCTACGAGCATCACCACAATGATTGATACTCCGTTCTTGTTTCGACCGCGACCTCCATATATACCCACACGCCATATCATTCGGAACACCAGGCTGACGATGGTGGAAATGATGCCTACAAAGACTATGCTGGTGATGAGCAGACGGGTGTCGTTGTTACGGATATGAGTCAGTTCATGACCCAATACTCCCGCAAGCTCGGCATCGTTGAGACGCTCGCACAAGCCAGTAGTTACCGTTACGGTATAGGTCTTCTTGTTTATGCCACTGGCAAAGGCATTCAGTTGTGGGTCGTCAACGACATTTATCATAGGCATGTCCATGCCACATGCTATGCAAAGGTTCTCCACAATATTATATACACGTGGATTCTCCTTGCGCGTCAACGGACGAGAACCTACTGCCTTGCTTACAATCCATGTGTTGTACTTATAGGCAATCAAGAACCATACGCCAACGATAAGTATCACCCAAGGGATAATGGTGATGAACTCATGGTTAACCTCGTCGATGTCGAAAGAACTAATCCAGTTGCCGTACGCGTCATAATAGCCACCGCCCAGCATGCCGAGGATGAAAAAGAACATGTAAACCGTAGCCAATATGATTATTGGGAACATCAGCAGCAACAACACGCTCATGCGGTTGTTGCGCTGAATCTGGGTTTGCATGCCAACATATCTCATGCCTTATTGCTTTTAGAATTGTATTTCGGGTGCCTTCTCTATTGTCGCACGGTCTTCCTGCGGAATCTCGAACATAGGCTCCTTGGTAAAGTGGAACATGCTTGCAATGATGCTCGATGGGAACACCTGCACGGCATTGTTCAGCTCGCGAGTGGCGGAGTTGAAGAAACGACGTGATGCGGCAAGTTTGTTCTCGATGTCTGAAATCTCACCCTGCAACTGCAGGAAGTTGGTGTTTGCCTTGAGCTCAGGATATGCCTCAAGCTGAATGCGCAGGCCGGAAAGGGCTGACGTGAGGGCATTGTCTGCCTGAATCTTCTCGTTGATGGTAGTGGCATTGGCAAGACCTGCGCGGGCTTCGGTCACCTTCTGCAATGTCTCACTCTCATGCTTAGCATAACCCTTCACAACAGACACGAGCTGCGGTATAAGGTCGGCACGCTGCTTCAGCTGAACATCGATATTCGCAAAAGCATTCTCACGATTGTTGCGCAGACGTACAAGACCGTTGTACAGTGATACAAGCCATATCACCAGCAGCACAACAATTACTAAAATAATGATTCCTATTACCATAATACTTAGAGTTTAGGTGTTTATAAAGTCTTTAAAATTCATATCACATGTAGCAAACAATGTTGCTACTATGATGCAAATATAATGCAAAAGTGTAAAATAACGAATTATTTTAAGAATTATTTATAACTTTAAATGCTTTAAAAAAGAATCCGGCCATCCTCTTTTAAAGAATGGCCGGATTCTTATTCTTACATCTTACTGTTTCTTCAGATGTCTCATCACCTTCTCATAATAACGCTGGGTCTTCTGAACACTGTAGCGAGGCCCACCGTTCCATGCCCTGATTGCCTGCTCCACATTGTTTGTGGGGTTGTGGTACGACTGAATCAAAACGAACATCTCCTTAGACTTCTCAATACTGAACCTGTCTGCCAAGGTGTAACGCTTTGAACTGTTTCGCAGCTTCAGGATCTTGTTACATTCAGCAACCGCAATCGGAGTAATTTGCATCGCGCCAACCTGGTTGCCGTTCTTAGCCATGCGGTTCCCACCGCTCTCTACCTGAATGATGGCTTCCATCACTGGATTCCAATCAAACTCATTAGTGCGCTCTGCCTCTTTATTTCCTGCAAATGCTGAAAACGAGAATGTCAAAAATGCGCACAAGGTTACAAATCTCAAAATTCCCTTCATAATAATAATTATTTAAGAGCCAGAACAAGATATAGGAAGATGTTCAAGGTGCAACGGTATGTGAGAATGAGTATTGATGCACCGTGGCTCTGTTAGACTTAGTATAAGATGACCAGCACATCGCAAAAATGTGAGAGATGCCGTCTGACTCATACGTTTGCGGTGCAAAAGTACTCAATATCAACATTTTATACAAGCATTCCGTATAATTATTGTGTTATTTTAAGGGTTTTCTTGATTTACGTCATAATGATTATCAATATTTTGCAATTGTTAAAACAATATCATAACAAACAAAAAAGGGGGGCGTCTACCCCCTTTTATGCATCAATCTTCACCGCAAAATTGCATGAAATATGTTATTCTTCCTTATACAGAACGATGTATTCCATGATTATGTCGATGGCACTCTGGCGCATGTCACGTTTCAGAGTGGTATCATTAACAACCTCTGCAACAGTGGGATATATCTTCGACCAACTACCGTCAAAATGCACCTGCGCTTCTATTAAGGCACATGCCATGGCAACACTGAAACTATGCTCTTTGTCTTTATCCACTGCCTCGTGAGCTAAACGGTTGGACTCATAAAGGTCATACCGGTTGTTCATCGCCATGGCATAGGCATAAACGGCAAGAGTCTTGGCATCAAGTTTCCCAGCCATTTCAAATTGGTCTTTCGCCTTGTAACGCCTTATAAGAGCCTCAGTAAACTGACCAAATCCGTCATTTCCTTCCGAACTCCATTTCAGTTCGTTGACCACTGCCAGTCGCACATCGACCGGTGATTTCTTGTTAGTCAAGAATTTAAGCAGTTTCTCTGGTATCGGATCGCCTAAAGGGTCATACTCAGCAGCCATTGCAACCATAGGATGCTCAGAATACGCATAAGAAAAGTTCGTACTCGTCAGCGGCGAGTCTGCCCATGATGCCATGCACCATGACATCATCATTAAATATAAAACAACAAGCCTCTTCATAATCGTATTTTGATATAAATAGTTATTATACTTATTGAGTGCAAAGATAATAAAAAGAAAAACAAAAAAAAATTATACACAAGAAAAAAGTACTTTGCTGACAGATATAAATCGTTACCGATTAAAAGACAATGAATTGAAAAGACATCCAAAAAGGACAGAAAGAAATACAAAAAGGGCCCTGGCTCCATTGAAAGGAACCAGGGCCCAACGTAAAGAAGGCGGCGACCTACTCTCCCACATTGCATTGCAGTACCATCGGCGCGGGCGGGCTTAACTTCTCTGTTCGGAATGGGAAGAGGTGGGACCCCGCAGCTATAGCCACCTGATATTCGTCCCGTCAACGCGACGCACAGGACATGTCCTGTCCTTGGGCGCGCGGACGTATGGTAAGACATCAAGCGCAGGGCAAGACCGTGAGACAGTCCGAGCGCACAAGGCGCACGGCACACAAAACGGCGGAAAGAACGAATCGTACACGAAAGCCTCGGGCTATTAGTAAGGCTCGGCTTTGGCGTCGCCGCCTTTACACCTGCCTCCTATCGACGTCCTCGTCTCGGACGACCCTCAACGGAGTCCTAATCTCGCGGCCGGCTTCGCACTTAGATGCTTTCAGCG
>JAFZIY010000031.1 GCA_017554105.1 Prevotella sp.
CATACGTTGCCAGCGAGTACGCTTCGTTTTCGCAAGAAGGTGAACGAGTACAAGCGCGACGGGTATGGCTGCCTTATCAGCGGCAAGTTCGGCAACCAGTGCGCAAGGAAGGTGGACCACAAGACTGAGCGTCTGATTCTCGGTCTGGCGGTACTGCCCAACAAGCCTTTCAACACGAACATTGCGGAAATGTACAATATGTTCGTTTGTGGGGAGTTGGACGTGTACGATCCGAAGACTGGTGAACTGATGAACCCCGACGAGTTTGTCGATAAAAAGACAGGGGAGCCGAAGGAACTGAGCGAGAGCACTATCACGAACTATCTGAACAAGCCAGCCAACAAGACGCTCATCGAGCACTCATTGATGAGCTGGACGACGTTCATGCACGAGCAGATGCCGCATGTCCACCGTCACGGCGGCGACTTCTCTCTGAGTCAGATTACGATGGACGACGTGGACTTGACGCGCAAGCTGAAGGACACGAAGCAGCGCGTCCACGCCTACTATGCTTACGATGTGGTGAGCCAGTGCGTTGTCGGAGCGTCATACGCCCGTAAGAAGGACGAGTGCTTGGTTGTGGATTGCTTCCGCGACATGTTCAGGCTGATTGAGAAGAATGGCTGGGGAATGCCTGCCGGTATAGAGGTAGAAAACCACTTGATGACCCAGTACAAGGACGGTTTCCTGCAAGCCGGTGTTGCATTCCCATTCGTCCACTTCTGCGCCCCTCAGAACTCACAGGAGAAATATGCCGAGCCTCTGAACGGTGCCAAGAAGCGCAGCGTGATCCATAAGAACCACGAGGGTATTGGCCGTTTCTACGGAAAGGGCAAGTGGCGCCAGGAGTACAAGAAGGTGAGTGACGAGACCAACGAACTCTACGAGGATATGGAATACTTCAGTTGGGACCAGCTGGTGGCAGAAGACCGGCGTGATAGCTATGAGTGGAACCACCAGTTGCACCCCAACCAGAAGAAGTTCCCAGGCATGACCAGGTGGGACGTCCTCTGTGAGCGTATCAACCCGACCCTGCAGCCGCTTGACAAGCTGACGTTGGCAAGGTATATCGGCGAGCGTGTCGAGACGAGCATCCGCAGGAACTCAACGGTGAAGGTGTGCTACGAAGACTGGTGGCTGAGTGACACAAGTGTATTGGAGCGTCTGAAGCCCAATGACTACAAGGTGACAGCGTACTACATGCCCGACGAGGACGGCAAACCGACGGAAGTGTTCATCTTCCAAGGTGACAAGTACATCGACACGGTGGAGAAGGTGCAGACCTACAACCGCGTGATGGCTGAACAGACCGAGGAGGATGTTGTGAAGTATATTGAGCAACAGAAGAAGATCTCGAAGTTCAGCAAGTATGTGAGAGACCACGCTATCGACGAGGTGGGCATATTGAGACCATCGGCAACGCCACTACAGACAGAAGCGGTGGCACTGGAACCCCAGGTTAAGGAGGAACAACCAGCAAGAAGCCCTTGGAAGCCCGACCCGATAGCAGATATTTAACCCCATTAAAACGCCGTTAGAATATGATTACAACAGCGAACAAACAGCGGATTTTGGAGGCGATAGCCGCCAACCGCGCAAACTACCCCAGCGACGCGAAACACGCTGCCGCGCTGGGCATTTCCGCAAGCGTGTACAACAGTCTGAAGAAAGGCCAGACGGATAAGGCTCTGAGTGATGCCAACTGGGTGAATATCGCCCGCCGCCTGGACGTGAACCTGCGCGACACCATTGAGTGGAAGGGCGCGAAGACTGCGACCTTTGATTATATCACCACCCAGCTGGAGGCTTGTCAGGAGCGAAGCCTGAGCGTGATATTGTGCGACCTGCCAAACATCGGGAAGACCTATACCGCCCGTTGGTATGTAAACGAGCACCGCAACGCCGTGTATATCGACTGCAGCCAGGTAAAGACCAAACGCGCCCTTGTGAAGAAGATTGCCAACGAGTTCGGTGTGGGAGCCACGGGGAAGTATCAGGACACCTACGAGGATTTGGTTTACTACCTCCGCTCGATGGAGCGTCCTTTGGTAGTGCTTGATGAAGCCGGTGACCTTGCATACGAGGCCTTCCTGGAACTCAAAGCCCTATGGAACGCTACGGAAATGTGCTGTGGCTGGTACATGATGGGAGCCGACGGACTGGCCGCCAAGATCAACCGCAACGTGGAAGGCAAGAAGGTGGGCTACGCCGAGATCTTCTCACGCTACGGCGGCAAGTACAGCCGTGTTACTCCAGACCAGGAAGACGACCGCAAGGCGTTCCTGATGGAACAGGCGCGAGTTGTGGCAAGTGTGAACGCACCAGAGGGAACCGATATCGGTCAGATCGTGCGCAAGAGCGGTGGCGGTCTGAGGCGTGTATATACGGAGATCGAGAAAATAAAAAAGGAAAGCCCCCTCCCGTCCTCCCCCCGTAGGGGAGGTGTTGCGGTGAATGGGAATTATGGGAAGAATGGGTATTGATGTGAGTTATGAAGCGCGCTTATAGTCCGAAAGAAATAGCCAAGAAGACCTACAAGACGCTGCCGTGGGGTGGCCGGTGGGAGGAAGCCTTCGGTTTGCCGGAGGAAAACTCCACGTGGTTCATCAGCGGCGCGTCTGCCAGCGGCAAGAGTTCTTTCGTGATGCAACTGGCCTACGAGCTGACCCATTACGGGCAGGTGCTCTACCTAAGCTACGAGGAGGGATTAAACCAGAGTTTTCAGGAACGAATGCTGAGGTTTGACCTTGACACGAAGCAGGGCTGGTTCCGTGTCGTAACCAGTGACACGGTGGGGGACTTGACTGAGCGCCTGAAGAAACGGCACAGTGCGAAGTTCATCATTGTGGACTCGTTCCAGGACGCAGGCTGGGAATGGCCCGAAACGAAAGCCCTGCTCGAGGCATTCCCGAAGAAATGTTTCATCTTCATCAGTCAGGAAGCCAAAGGTCAGCCATTAGGAAAACCAGCCGTCAGGCTCCGCTACCGTGCCGGTGTCAAGGTGCGAGTGGTAGGTTTCAGAGCCTACTGCCAAGGCCGTTTCAATCCCGATGCTGGCAACAGCTTCGTGGTGTGGGAAGAAGGCGTGCTGAGGACGACTAATAATGTTTAACCGGTTGCGACAGCGTCGCAACAAACGAGACAAGGAATAATGGGAAAGAAGAAGATTTACATCAGCGGTGCGATATCGCACCATGACATTGAGGAGCGCAAGACAGCGTTCCGCGCAGCAGCCGAGTTCTGTGAACTTTGCGGTTTTGAAGCTGTTAATCCTTTTGATAACGAATTGTACCGTCTGGGGTGTGGTGAACAAGCCAATTGGCGCGACCACATGCGTGCCGACCTTCAGATGCTGTTGGAGTGTGACGCCATCTGCATGATGGACGGCTGGGAGGAGTCGAAGGGTGCGAAGCTGGAGCACGACGTTGCGAGCACGTGCGGTCTGACCGTGTATTATGAGACATCAATCAGGACGATGCGGCTATGAAAGAGATTGTGAATTATCACCGTTTTTACGCATTGCTTGGCCGTCTGTACACGACAGACCGTGATGAGACGAAGGCAATGCTTGTGTCGAGTTTCACCGACGGGCGGACTACCCACTTGCACGAAATGACACGGAAGGAGTACGATGCCCTGTGCACCTCTTTGGAGGAGCGCACAGGTTGGAAGGAGCAGTTGAAGAAAAAACGTAGCCTGTGCCTGAAGCTGATGCAGAAGGCCGGTGTCGATACGAGCGACTGGGAGCGTGTGAACGATTTCTGCCGTAGTCCTCGGATTGCCGGTAAGGTGTTCGCCCAGCTGGGGTTGAAAGACCTCGATGCGCTGCAGGTGAAGTTGCGTGCCATAGAAAGGAAAGGCGGTTTGAAAAGCCCCTCCCCATCCCTCCCCCGTAGGGAGGGGGCCGAAGAACAGCAGTGTACGATAACACTCTATGGGCTTGATGGGAATTATGGGAAGAATGAGAACGATGTGAACTGATTATAAACCGATTAAAAAAAAGAATTATGGGAAGACAAAAGAAAACCATTATCAGCGGTGTGACCCGAGAGGCCGCCGATGAAGCATTCGCAACCTATGCGAAGAATGACGCACAGATCCAGAAAATCAATGCAGAGATAGAGTTGCAGTGCGCCAAGATTAGAGAGAAGTACGCCGACAAGTTAGCCACTCTGGGTGACGACAGAGACAAGGCCTTCGACGTGCTCCAGAGTTTCGCCACCGAGAACCAGGCGGAGTTGTTCACCAAGAAGAAGAGTCTGGACATGGCCCACGGTACCATCGGTTTCAGAACCGGCACTCCTAAGTTGAAGACGCTGAAGGGCTTTACCTGGGCAAGTGCGTTGCAGTTGGTGAAGGAGTTCCTTCCCGGCTACGTGCGTACCAATGAAGAGATAGCCAAGGACAAGCTGCTCGCTGACCGCGACATTGAGTATGCAAGCGTGGGATTAGGTGAGGCAGTCGCAATCCCCATGTCTCAGCACATGGCGAAGTGTGGCATCCAGGTTGTACAGGACGAGACGTTCTATGTGGAGCCCAAGAAAGAAGAAGTTGTTTGATAAAGGTTAAAGGTTATAGGTTATGGAGAAGAAAGTGACTAAGCCTGAGAAAGTTGCCTTGTGCTTGGAATGTCACGGTACCGGCAGTGTTACCGTTGGTAAGTTCCTGAAGGAGCGTGTCAAGTGTCCCCACTGTGGTGGCAGCGGCCGTGTATATGTGAGTTGTGAGATGACTCTGCATATCCGTCCTTATAGTGATGGGTGTTAGGAGTTTAGGCGTTTAGGAGTTTAGATTATGGGGAAGAAGAAGCGCAGGGGAAAGAGTTACGCGAAGCGTGTTGCCGACATCAACCAGATATACGACAGCTATGTGAAGACCGGTCTTAGCAACCGTGAGATATGGCGTCGTTATATCTGGCCTCAGTACGGCATCAGTGAGCGCACTTTCTACAATCTGCTGAAGGCATCGGGCAATCCTTTGGTTGAGGACCGTTCGGTGCTTTCTGCAGAGGGCTTTTTATTCCCTGAGTTATTATTCCCTGAGGATGAAGTCAGAGACCCGAGTTATTTTAGAGTTAGGAGTTAGGAGTTAGGAATTAGGAGTTAGGAGTTAGGAATTAGGAGTTGGGAGTTATGAGAAAAGAAGTATATCAGATGCTCTGTGATCGGCTGAAGACAGTAGGCGGCGGAGCGATCAAGCACATTGATTTGTGGAATCACAATGTGGAGTTTATCGAGCAGGAGGAGCAGTGGGAACGTCCTGCGGTGTTTGTGGAGTTCCATCCGATACATTGGCGTCAGGTGAAGACCGGTCATTCTGTGGACTACACCTCTCGCTGCCGCGTATCGCTTCACGTTGTCACAGACTGGCATGGCAGCAGCTCTTCGGAGAGTTCTTGCCGTGAAGAGAGTTTGTCTTATTTAGACCTTCTTGAAGATATTCACGCGTCGTTGCGTGGTCTTCACGGTGAGACGTTCGGTGGTTTTGACCTTGTGGAGTCGCAGACGAACCACAACCATGACGAGTTGTTAGAGAGCATTGAGATATTCGAGTGTGTCTTGAACAAGGAGTTTAGGAGTTCTTAGCAAGGGACTACGAATTTCACGAATTATACGAATTAAGAGCGAGGAATTAAGAATAAAGATATGGAAGTATTTAAGAGTTTTAAGGTGTTCGGTCTGTATTTCTATGTGTCGAGCATCAGGATGAAGCGTAGGCGCAGTATTGATGAGAAGTTGCGTAATAGGAATAAGGTGCTGCGTAAATACAAGAGAGTTTTATACGGTGAGCAAGATGGCCGCTGTGGTGAGTGCGGTCGTTGGTTTCCTCCCGACGGTATGGAGATACATCATATCATCGGCGTGAGCGAGAATCCCGGTTTGATGCTGTCGAAGCGTAACCTGGAATTGCTGTGTCCCGAGTGCCATAAGGCGTTGCATCGTAAGAAGGATGGGTGTTGAGCGTTCTTTCTCCGCTTCGCTTTGAAAGCGCCCCTTCGGGTCGAGCGGAGTGTTGAGCGTTGAGTGTTGGTGATATTAGAAAAGAATCCGCTGACAGTTGAAGTTAGCGGATTCTTTATTTTCTGTTGATTTGGGAGTCGATGGCTTGTTCGATGTAATCGGTGATATTTTCCTCGATGATGTCTCGGACAGCTTTTTCTACTTCTGGTGATGTACCGAGGAAACGTCGTCGTGGTATCTTGATTGTGGTACCGGCTTTTTTAAGTGCGAGGAACTTCCAGAACTGTGCCTCGTCGGAGAGTTGGATGGTACGCTTGTCGTTACGCCGGCTTCCGTCTTTCTTTCGTCCGAAGGAGCCAGTCGCCTCGTAGTATTTGTGCCAGAAGAATTTCTTCATCTTGGTTGTCACCACTATCTCCCCTCCGTCGTTGTGTATCTCGGCGTATGGGAGGTCGGTGTAGAAGATGATCGAGTTTTCCGTTGTGCGGCTTTTGATGCTTCGTCTGAGCTGTCCTGTATCGACGAGGATATGCCCTCCAGGACGTGTCGGTGACTTTCGCCGCTGCCATGCCTCGGAGAAGAAAGCCTGCCGCTCGAAGTTCTGGTCGAACTCGTCTTTCATCTCTACCTGAATGTCGCGTAGGATGTTTTTGATGATTTTCTGGATGTTTTCGTTCATTTTGTTGTATTTTTGCAGGCAAATTGCAAATATGAAAGAATTATATCAATACTATGCTTCAAGTGACCTATTGCTTAAGACATACGATGAATTGCCTGATGGCTTTGTAAGTCTTGAGCAATTAGCTGAGATCAGAAGGAACTGCCCGGTACCCGATGAGGAAGAAGTGTACTCCTTTCTTGTGGAAGAGGGCTTGTTTAAGGAGTTGGCAGATGGCTTTCAGATAACCCGCCGTGGTCGTATCTTCATACACGAAGGTGGTTTCAAGAAGAGGCTTCTCCGTGAGCGGCTCTCGCGTCTGCTTGTGTTGGTTGGTGCCGTCAGCGGTGTTGTTGCTGCTGTGGCCAGTCTTTTGTCTCTGCTGCTTTAGGAGTTCGTTGAAAGTGATGGCAAATGTGTATAGTTGCCATTTTCTGATTTTTTTCTGTTTATTTTTCTTCATTTTGTTTGGAGGTTGCGGATTTTTTTGTACCTTTGCAGATGTAAAAGCGTTTTTTCAAGTTACCCTTCGTCCATGCGTTGCATGAGACACACGGGGGAGGCGACGGAAAAAGCGTTTTTATTTTTTATATACCCTTAAGATGTGCAAGTAGTTACCATCTCTATTACATCTTACTTTCATTTCCACACGGTAGCAGTCATCAACATAATCATACACTCTGAAGATTTCTTTAGGATGATCGGTACTAGGTTCGTTTGGATTTGTGATTGTGGCTTTGGTGATTAACTCATGAGCCCTTTTGGCGTATTCCAGTTTCAGTGTATAAAGTATATCGTCCTGATGTTTGTTGATAGTTTCTTTGTAGAAATTTCTATTGACAATCACGTTAATCCCATCCGTTGTCTCGACTTTGAAACGTCTTGCTGGGAATTTCCCGTCCATATCTTCTGGAAGGTTCTGTTTGTACCAGTTTTCGAGTCCTTTTTGTGCTCTTTTGACTTGTGAACGTGAAGCAGGTATGGGTTCTTTTTGTTTTTCCAATGAGTGCAACAATCTGCATGCAGCGCAGAGTTCGTTCTCGGGAATGAAAGCGAGGTTGAGTTTTCCTTTTGCCAAATCGCAGTCGCGACACCGTTTGATGGTGTAGGGGTTGTAGTCGGGGAAAGTCTTTTGCTGTATTCCAGGATTGAAATGGAAGATGCCCTTCGTGTCCTTTCCTGTGGCGAGTTCTCCGAGCTGCATTGCCTCGTCGTGGGGTGTCTCAGGGTACTTTGACTTGCGAACCTGCACGACGGTACAACGGCAGTTCCAGCCGTTGGGCGGGTAGTATTCTTCCCAGAAGGGGTCGGACATGGGGAGTGTGACGCGGTCGAGCGCTGCATGTTCCGGACGTACTCGGTCGTCGTTGGCTGTTCGGTACTGCAGGTTGTATCTGTCACCGTCCTGCTGGAACTCCTCCCACTTTGCCGCCATTGTTGCCGATGCCTGTACGAAGTTGTACTCGGCTCGGAGGTAGTTGCGGTTGTAAGTCTGGTCGATTTTTTGAACGTCATTCAAGAACTGTTCGAATGGCTTTCTATTGCCGTTCTCGTCGATGAGGGACGGGAACGCCTCGTTGAGCTCGTGGAACGTCTTGATGCCCGAGAAGACGTAGTTGGAGCGTTGGAGCCGGGAACGCATGGCGTCGGACATGCTGACCTGTTGGAAGCCGGAATCGAGGATATCGGCGTGTGCGTTGATGAAGTCCTGTGCCGGCTGTTCTGTGATGATGCCGATGCGCAGGTTAGCCCCTTTCTCCTGATAGAGTGCGCTCATCATGCCGTTGAAGAGGCTGGTGAGTTTTTCCCGGATGGATTCTTCCTGGTCGTGGGAGAACTGGGAAGGATGGGAGATATGGGGGTTATGGGAGAGAATTTGGGCATAACGCTGGTGCAGCCCCAGGTAGTCGCTGGGGCTTAGTCGAAAAAAGGGAAAGTCCCCGCAGGGGAGGAGTTGTGCTGCTTTTTGTCGGAATTATCGGAATTG
Source organism: Prevotella sp. (assembly GCA_017554105.1). Taxonomy (GTDB): domain Bacteria; phylum Bacteroidota; class Bacteroidia; order Bacteroidales; family Bacteroidaceae; genus Prevotella. The sequence goes on from JAFZIY010000031.1 coordinate 8,606, forward strand.
TCCGGTGTGGGCAGTACGGGCTGTGTCTGCCGGCGTTCTCCCACCGGCATGTTATATTTCTCCTGGAAGTATGATGGGTCGACCTCGTAGTTGTCGAGTACGAGTTGCTCGTATGCGTTTTGTTGCTCAGGCGTATAGTCCACGGAGTAGTCCCAGTCGAAGTGTATTCCCTTGAGCGGGAATCCGTGGTGTATCATACGCGGTATGAGTTGGTTGTTGACCATGTCTCGGAGTGTATCGCAGTCAGCCTCTACGAGGTTCTGGAATACCTCGAGGTGTGTTTCAGACTGTGAGAGGCTGGAGCCGTCCTCGATGGTCATGGTCTGTCCGATGATGAGTTTAGATAGTTCGGAGTTTGCCCGGTCGATGCGCTTGTCATATACGTTGAAGGCATCGCCCTTTGAAGACTCGACGAACTCGAGTTCCGTACCCTGGTCGGCGAGCATATATCCTGCGAGTCCTGATTTCTCGAGCATCTCTTCGATTTTCTTTCTCTCCTTCTCGTCACGAGTCGTTGTTCGTGCGATGCGCATTGGCATTCCGAATATCTCTGCGAAGGTGTCCCAGAAGGCGAGTGCATTTTTCTTCGGTATGGTCTGTATTGCCGCTTTGAGGAACAGTCCGAGGCTGTCCGGCTGTCCGACCTCTATGAGCCAGTCGTTGAAGGGTGCTTCGTGGTAGTCTATTCCCGTGTGCCAATCCTGCCCCAGTTCTGTGATGACGCGGTGGTATTCCGGTATGACATGCTTACGCGGAATGAGACGCACTCCGTCGTAAGTGAGAGTCCCTGCAGGGGAGGGGATTAGGTTGCCGAGTTCTATGAGTGAGTGTCCCCAGTAGTTGGCATCGAGGGCATATTTCATGAGTTGCTTGAACCACGGTGTGTTGAAGTAGTTGAGTGCCTCGGTGTCCTCGTCGCCTTTCTGGTTAACGAGTTTGAAGGAGCGTGCGAGTACGAAGCCTTCGCGCTGCTGGATACATCCTGAGAGGTGTAGGTCCACCTCGACGTCACTATATATATCGTATAGTCTCTGCCTGTTTGGGTTGTCGATGTTTATTGCGAGTTGCCATGCGTTGCGCCAGTCACCGATGTCCTTGCGTGTGAGCGAGTCGGTTGTCCGCTGCAACTGCATCACTATTTTCTTGACGGTCTTGGCGTCTTTCCGTGCCAGTCGGAGTTCTCCGAAGGGTGTTTGTACGAGTTGTGTTTTATTTTTTTTCATAGATGTTGAGTTTTGTTCTAGATGTTCTAGATGTTCTAGATTGTTCTAGATGTTCTAGATTGTTACCAGTTGTGTCTGAGAGGCTTCTGTGAGCCGTATGTGAATGGTATTCCCGACGGGTTCCCGTCGTCGTCTGTTGCGAGCGGCAGGTCAGGTATGATTTTTCCGGCTTGCACTCCCTCGAGCCATTTTACTGCACGCTCGTAGCGTTCCTTTCGTATTTCCATTCCCATTTTCTGCGGTGCGCTGGCCGCCATGTGGTATAGTGCGATGTCGCATGCGTACATTACTATGAGGCTGTTTCTTTCCATCGCCGTGAATATGGCGTTGGTGTCGTATTTTGGCCGGAGGTATGAACTTATCTCCTCTATTGCCTCCTGTTCGGCATTTATTCTGTTATTCTCGCTTACTTGCGAAATAACCTTAAGTGCCTGTTCTCCTATGACTACCTTATAGTCCTGGTCTGTGATGAACATGTTGTTGTTGTATTAAAGTGTTATGTATAGTGCTCTTTTCTCGATGTCAGAGACAGTCGTTCCCTTGCGGAAGATGCCGCCCCTCACGAACTCCTTAACCTCCTTCTTGGAGAGGACTTCGAGTTTCTTGTTAATGACGAGCACCATGTATTTGCGATGTGTGATATGGTGCAGGCTGTCAGCCTTTTTGACGGCCCGTTTGAATCGGAAGCCGAAGATGATGTTTTTTATGAGTTTGAACATTACCATAGGTTTTTAGAGGTTGGTCGTTTGCCGAACCTTGGTGTATAGGTTTGTTGTCTTGTTGATTTCTGCAGGATGTAGATTGCTCCCTCGTCGGCATCGGGTGCGTCGTCGTTGCCGGACATTCCTTTCTCGAAGGCCAGCAGTTGTTCGAGTCCTGCCTGCATGTCGGGGTCTTCCTTCTGCGAGAGGTCGTAGAACACGAAGCCACGCTCCCAGAGCGGACTTATGGCCTCGATGCGCTGGAACTTGTCGGGCTTCTTCCGTGTGTCGCCCGTGATGGGCAGCTGGTAGCCCCGGATGTTGCCTTCTGTGGTGAACTCGTCGAGGATGATGTCCTGCATGAAGGAGGCCTCCATATAGAATTTTATCGGAAGCCCCTCCCCATCCCTCCCCCGTAGGGAGGGAGTTGGCGATATGTTGAGACAGTATTGTTCGTAGAGGTCGTAGCACCAGCGGACGAGTTCTGCAAATGATGCCTTGCGTACGAAGGCGCGTAGGTGCCATAGGTTGGAGCCTTGCTTGGCCCAGAGTTTTGCCGCCTTGGTGTCGTTGGTTTTCTTGCTCTTCCACGACGGGTCGATGTAGAGTACGAGTTCTGAGAAGTCTTTCCATGCCGGCCGCTTTGCCCACCTGATCCACTCCTGGCGGAAGACTGTTCCCTCGACGATGGGGTTGTGCATCATCTCCTTGTTCCATGCGCGGTACCCGACAAACTCGGCATACTCCCGTGCTTCCTCCTTTGTCCATTTCTCCTTCCAGACAGGGTTGCCTTCGTTGTCAACTGCATATACCGTTGAGACGTGAACGCCTTTTGTGGCGCAGATGTTCGCCAGTACGGAGGTCTTGGAAATGAGGTTACCAACCATCAGGAAACGACCGCGACCCACGTCGAGAGCTCCGAAGAGTGCTTCCTTCACCCAGTCGGTGAGTTCGCGGACCCGTCGCTCGTTGCGGCAGAGTTCGTCGTCGTCGAGGTCGTCGATAACGATATAGTCCGGTCGTGCCTCCCGCTTTCGGAGACCACGCGGTGACTGTCCGCGTCCACATGCCAGGAAATAGACAGCCCCCTCCCATCCTCCCCCCGCAGGGGAGGCGTTCCCTCGTGCGGTGAACTCCCCTTCTGTCCATGCCCCTGACTGCATCTGCTTACCGAAGTCGGCAATGATGCGCTTGTTATATTGGAGTTCCGCCTGTATGTCTCCGATGAGACGCTTTGCGCTGTCCTCAGACTTACCGACAAGCACCATGAAATTGATGAGCCTCTTCGGTTGGAACATGAGCCATAGCGGCATGAAGATGTCGAAGTGTGTTGACTTGGCATGGCCACGTGGCCACTTGAATACCGCCTTCAGGTTAGGTGAGTTTTTTACGAGTTTTGCAGCTGCGTTGTGGAACGGTGCATTGTGGATAATGCGTATAGGCTCCCCCGTCACTTTGTCGCGTAGTGTGAGGAAATGCGGGAAGTAATACTCACAGAACGCTGCATAGTCACGCTGGAGGCGTCGTATGCGCCGCTCCTTCTGGGTGGCGTTCTCACGGACGAGACTTTTTGTGTCGGTCAAGTTCTGTATCTGCCGGCAATGCTCTCGCCACTCCTCCTGCAGTTTCTTGAATTCTGAGGTATTCATTGTTTTTTAGATTTTTCCAGATATTCTAGATGTTCTAGATTTTTCTAGATATTCTAGATGTTCTGGATGTTCTGGATTACAGGGATGATGGTGTTGCCATTTTCTCCATTAGGAACTTGTTCTGGTATTTGTTGATGGCCTTGATGAGTTCGGGTGTAATCTCCGGATCATAGCATGCATGTTCCTGAATCCACTTGTTGAATGCCATGAATACCTCGATGGCGTCGATGACGTTTGCCTTCTTATCGAGTTTCTCGATGGTGGATGAGAGTTTCGACAGTTTGTCTGCGAGTGTTCCGATAGCCTCCGGTTCTCCTGATGCGTTTACCTGCTCGATGAGGTTGTCGATTGCGAGTAGGAGTTTGTTGACGAGTTCCGGGCGCGAGATGTTCTTAGCGGCTCGTGCCTCCTTCCATCCCTCAGCACTGCACCACTTGGATACGGATTGACGGGACACTCCCAACTGGTCAGCAATCTCTGTGAGTTCCATGCCGGAGAGGTACAGTGACCTTCCGAGCGTTTTTTTACTTTCAATGTCCTTTTTTTTCATGCTCTATTTCGATTTTCAGTTGCGACTATGTCGCAACTATATATGTGACTTAACGGTGCAAAAATGGCCATTTTCCTTGATGTTTGAAAAAAAGCGTGCAATGGTTGCGTAGAAGTGTGCAATGGTTTCACACTTTTTTTGCCGTTTATGAGGAAAGCACCAAATTTGCAGATGATAATTGAAATTGATATGAGCAAGACAAAGAGAGTAAGAATCAGTAACGAGAGCGTCAACAGTTACGGCACGAGGGTGCTGACGAGCGGCATGAACGTTGAGCAGTACAGCAAGAACCCCGTGCTGCTATACATGCACGAGCGTGGGCAGGTAATAGGATATGTTAAGGACCTGCTGGTAGAGAACGGTGAAGTTACCGGTGAGCTAGTGTTTGACGAGGCGAGCGAGTTGAGTGTGCGCTGCAAGAAGCAGTGGGAGTTCGGCAGTCTGAAGATGGTCAGTGTAGGCATTGACATCCTGGAGACCAGCGAGGACGCTGAGTTCCTGGTGCAGGGCCAGACCGCCCCGACCATTACGAAGAGCAAGCTGTTCGAGGTGTCTGTTGTTGACATCGGCGCGAATGACGATGCCATCGTGCTTAGGAAGAGCCTCACCCCTGCCCCCTCTCCAGAGGGCGAGGGGAACTGGAGTGGAATGAAGTTTGAGAAGATAACGGCCATGCCGTCACTGAAAACAATTATTAACCCCAAAAATCAAAAAACGAAGAAAATGGATCAAGAGAAGTTAGCCCTTGAACTGGGCTTGCCGAAGGATGCCGACGAGGCGACGATCACCGCTGAGCTGGCAAGACTGAAGGCTGCGGGTGCGGAGTCGGAGACGCTGCGCCAGGAACGCGACACGTTGCGTGCCGCGCGTATTGAGAGTATTGTGTCTGCCGCCATTGCGGAGAAGAAGATTGGCGAGGACAAGAAGCAGCAGTTCCTTGACCTTGGCAAGAAGATTGGTGCCGAGGAGTTAGAGAAGACCTTTGGTGCGATGTCTGCTCAGGTAAAGTTGAGCAATATCGTAGGCGGCGGTGGAGCGTCTGCCAGCGGCCCTGCCGAGTACAAGAAACTGAGCGATGTGCCGAGCGACGAGTTGGCGAAGTTGCGTGATGAGAACCCTGCCCTGTACAAGAAACTGTACAAGGCCGAGTATGGTATGGAGTGTATTCTTTAATTGATAATTGAAAATTGATAATTGATAATTATGAAAAGATTTCTCGTAATGATGTGCGCGGTTCTTGTGAACTGCCTAATGGGTAGCACGATTGCTGCCATGCTTGGCGTTGCCCCCGCTGTGGGTGCCGTCGGTCTGAATGTTGTTGCCGCGATTGCCGGTAACGTATTCCCCTCAGGTTCGTTGTGTTCTGGTGTATATACCGAGATCTGGACCGGTGAGTTGGTGAAGCACCTTCGCCGCGGTCTGGAAGCGACCTGGCTTGATGGTATTCCAGACAACTCAAGTATTGTGAACAACGACGTGATTCATCTGGTGGAGGTAGGTGTTGACCCTGACGTACTAATCAACAACACCACCTATCCTATCCCGTTGCAGGCATTGGAAGACCAGGACATCGCCATCCAGTTGGACAAGTTCCAGACGAAGGTGACCCCTGTGACGGACGATGAACTGTATGCCATCTCTTACGACAAGATGCAGCGTGTGAAGGAAAGCCACGGCAACGCCATCAACGACTCTAAGTTCCAGAAGGCAGCCCATGCCTTGTGTGCGCAGCAGAACAGCGCCACCACCCCGGTGCTTGTCACCACTGGTTCGCGTGACGCTGACACGGGCCGTATCAAGCTGTGCATGCAGGACATCATCAACCTGAAGCGTGCTATGGACAAGTTGGGTGTACCTGCCCAGGGTCGCCGTCTGGTATTGTGCAGCGACCATGTTAACGACCTTCTGGAGACCGACCAGCGTTTCAAGGAGCAGTACAACCTGGACCGTGGCAACGGCACAGTAGGCCGTCAGTACGGCTTTGACATCTACGAGTTCGCGAACAATCCGCTGTACACCACTGCCGGTGTGAAGAAGGCCGTCGGTGCGAGTGCCGACACCGGTGAGTTCCAGTGCTCGTTTGCCTTCTATGTACCTCGTGTGTTCAAGGCTACCGGAAGTACGAAGATGTACTTCAGCGAGGCTGCTACCGACCCCGAGTACCAGCGCAACAAGATCAACTTCCGCCACATGTTCATCTGCATGCCCAAGAAGGCCGATGCAGGCGGTGTGATTATGAGCGGCTATGATGCGAGTGGTGCACCTACAATCGAGGGCGACGACACGCTGAGTGTAGCTGCAACCGCTGGCAGCAACGTGCGTACCTATGCCACCAGCAACGGTGCCGGTGTGACTGCAGAGAGCGATGCTGCATGGCTGACTGTAGCTGTGAATGGCAACAAGGTGACCTTTACCCGTGAGGCTTACGCCTACGATGCAGAAGGCAGCGCAACCCGCAGTGCAACTGTAACCATCGGTATTGTCAACACGGATGTCACCAAGACCGTGACCGTGACCCAGGCAATGGCCGAGAATGCGTAAGGAGGTGAGGCATGAGACTGATTGTGAAACAAACCTTCCGTGACAAGGTGGACCATGTGACTTTGTATAAGGATGGTACCATACTTGAAGTGAAAGACGAAGAGCGTGCCGCCGACCTCGTTGAGCGCGGTCTGTGCGCTGAGTATAAAGGCAGGAAGTCTGCCACCGTCACTCTTGGCGATGAAGCCCCTGCCAGTGAGACTCCCGAGACTCCAGTAGAAGGTGGAGATCCTAAAGACGAAAAGTAATGAGCAAGCCCCTGCAATACCTTGTAATCCACTGCACAGCCACGAAGCCAGGCCGTGAAGTAAGCTCTGACGAGATACGCCACTGGCACACAGACCCTGTGTCGAAGGGTGGTCGTGGCTGGAAGCAGGTGGGTTACACGGACATGATCCATCTGGACGGCCGTGTTGAGCGTCTTGTGAAGAACAACGAGGACGCCCAGGTGGACCCATGGGAAATCACCAACGGTGCCAAGGGCTACAACGCCATCAGCCGCCATGTGGTATATGTGGGCGGTGTTGACGCCAACGACGTGAAGAAGGCGAAAGACACCCGTACTGCAGCGCAGAAGGAAGCCCTGAAGAAATATGTTCTGGACTTCCACAAGCGTTTCCCGAAGGTGAAGATTATCGGCCACAATCAGGTTGCGGCGAAGGCATGTCCGAGTTTCGACGTGCCGAAGTGGCTTAAGGAGATAGGAGTTAGATGATAACCAGGATTTATGGAAATGGAGCTGAGTGAGATATTGAACGTGGTTCTCGGCGGCAGTCTTGTCGGCGCCGTTATCTCCATTGTGACCATCCGCAGTGCCTTGAAGAAGGCTCGTGCGGAGGCTGAGAAGGCTTTGGCCGAAAGTGACACGGTAAAGATAACGAACACTGAGCAAGCCACCCGTATTCTGGTTGACAACATTGTGAAACCCTTAACAGAAGAACTTAATGAGACGAGAAAAGAGATTGGCTCTATCAAGCGTGAGGTTGCCCGTTTGCGCAAGGCCATTGACAGTGCCAACAGCTGTCGCTATAGTTCTGAGTGCCCTGTTCTTGAGCGGATGCGCAGCACGCCGTGTGACCGTGACGGCGGAAGAGTCGTCAGCGATGTCATCGCTGCGCACAGAGCACGCGCTTCACCTCTCACTGGACAGCGCAAGCGAGGTGGTGGAGATAAGGACGGAGCCGGTGACAGTGCCGAAGTCGGAGGTGAGTCTGACGATAGCGACGGACAGTCTCCGCCGTCTGCCGAGCGGTGCGAGCTACAGTGAGCGCAGCGGTCAGGCGAGCGTCAAGGTGACGCGCCTGCCCGCCACCTCCACTACACCTGAGCGCATCTATGTATATGCCAGTTGTGACAGTCTGGCGCTTCAGTGCGAGCGCTATGAGCGCCAGATACGCAGCATGCGCAGCGAGTGGGCTGAGCGTCTTAACGAGATGCAAGACCTGGCCGCGACAGCGTCGCAGCACACAGAACAGGTGGAGAAGCCCTCCAACGTTGTTTTAACGGCATTTAAATGGTATTTTATCGGACTTGTGTCCGGTATCATAGCTACGATACTTTTTAGATTTTTTATAACGAACTGAAAAAAGAAAGGAAAAAGAAATGGCATTACCAAACACAGGCTACGTTAACGGTAGCGACATTCTATTGAGTATTGGCGGCAAGGCCGTAGGTCATTGCACGAGCCATACTACGACATTCAACAGCGAGACCAAGGACCGCAGTGTGAAGCCTGCCTCTTCCGCCCCCTATTCCTCTGGTTTATGGAAGGGCAAGGGTGTGACGTCTCTTAGCATCAGCATCAGTGCTGAGGGTCTTCGTTTCTACAACGAGTCAGAGAACGGTTTTGATGAGATTTCCGCTCTCTGGGGTGCCGGTCAGCATGTAGAGGTGAAGGCTTTTGAGCGTGAGGGAGACGCGTCTCCTTACCTTCAGGGCAATTTTGTGATTACCTCTATTGAGGAGAGCAGTCCTGCCCAGGATGATGCCACCTACAGCATCAACCTTGAGAACGACGGTGAGCCGTCGGTATATCCTGGCAAGCCAGTTTCTGAAGGCTAACCTTGGAGTTTAGGAGTTTAGGAGTTTAGGAGTTATGAAAAAACACTCGAAAAAAATCTCTATTACCATCAACGGTGTGACATACCCCTGTAGGCAGACTATGGGGGCTATGCTCCGTTTCAAGCAAGAGACAGGCAAGGAGGTCACGGAGATGGACGGTAGTTTCAGTGACCTTTGCGCTTATCTTTGGTGTTGTGTGAAGTCAGCGTGTGCAGCTGACGGCATAGACTTCAAGCTGACCTTGCTGGACTTTGCGGACCGCGTTACTCCTGACGACGCCTCAGACTGGGCTGATTCTGTCAAAGAAGATTCTGCCGATGCGGATTCCGAAGGTCGTGATACAGCCGAAAAAAAAAGCAAGGTATAAATGACTACCTGGGTTTTGCGTTGGGGTGTGTGGGTCTGTCGTATGCTGACTTCTGCCGTTGTACCCCTGAGGAATTTGAGTGCATCTGTCAGGCGTACCATGCCCAACGCGAAGCCGAATGGCGTGACGGCTGGGAGCGCACGCGTGCGTTAGTAGTGGCGACGCTTCGTCCTCATCTTAAAGGCAAGCCATCGGCCTTACAAGTCTATCCGTTGCCTTGGGACAAGGAAAAGACCTTACAGAAAAAGGAGAACAAGCCTGTATCAAAGAGTGAGGCCTTTGCAAGGTTCGAGGGGCTTATGAAGAGAGTTAGGAGTTAGGAGTTGTGAGACAGGAGTTGTATATCAATGGTGAGGTTGTGAGCTACTCGTTGCAGACGAAGCACATAGAGAGTGTTCTTGGAAAGGCTTATATCTACAAGGCCCCTACGCCTGAGGATGTATTAAGAATAGTCTATCGTGGTCTGAGCCGTCCCTGCGGTTTGACTCTGGATGAATTTGTGAGCGGTTTCAACAGTGGCACGGTATGGATGAGCAAGAAGAAGGGTCAGTACACGTTGTGGATGATCTACGGTTTGTTGCAGGGTCGTATCAGGGAGATAAACAGGAGCCTCAGGAGTTAGGCGTCGCAAAGCGAGGTTAGAGGCCTTGATTAAGAGAATGGTTTAGTCGGTTTTTTCCCAAAATCATCATCGGGAATGCAGAGGTGAACGAACAGGTAGGACGAAAGGGCAAACACCCATAAAGCAAAAAAGCCCACGACCGTGCGGTGGATAAAAAAGCCTGCAACCATTACGACAAATGAAATGGCGGCAACGGCAAGCGTGACGATTGACAGATATTTTTTTGATGCTTTCACGTCTCTAATGCTTTTTATCCGTTGCAAATATACAAAAAAAACGATATAAATGAGTAACTAAGTCGAAAAAAATGGCTAAAGACGTAAAATTTAACATAAAAATATCCATTGACGGCAAAGAGCATATTGTTACGGCATCTACAAATGTCAAACGGCTTGCCCAAGAAATGGAGATTGCCCAGACGGAAACAACCAAATTCCGTGATGCCCTGCTCAAAATAAACCAAGTTGGCCAGGCATTCCAAAACGCCTTTAGCGGTTTACAGCAGATTATCGGTGTTATGCGCACCTACACTGCCGCGAGTGCGGTGCAGGAGGAGGCCGAGGCTAAGTTGGCCAACAACATGCGTAACACGATGGGTGCAAGGGAAGAGGATATCCAGAGTATCAAGGACCTTTGCGCTGCCCAGCAGCAGCTGGGTGTTATCGGTGACGAAGTTCAGTTGGCCGGTGCCCAGGAGTTGGCGACGTATCTTGAGAAGAAGTCGAGTCTGGAGATGCTCATCCCCGTGATGAACGACATGGTAGCGCAGCAGTACGGTCTGAACGCCACTCAGGAGAGCGCTGCGAATATTGCCACGATGCTTGGCAAGGTGATGGAAGGTCAGGTAGGTGCTTTGTCGCGTTACGGCTACAAGTTTGACGAAGCTCAGGAACAGATTTTGAAGTTCGGTACCGAGGAGCAGCGTGTCGCTGTTCTTTCGGAGGTTGTCGAGAGCGCTGTCGGGGGTATGAACGAGGCGTTGGCGCAGACCGACGCCGGCAAGGCCAAGCAGGCAGCCAACGACATAGGTGACCTGAAAGAGCAGGTGGGTGCTTTGATAGCCCCTTACGAAACGCTTATTGTTCAGATTGGCGAGATGGGTTTGGCATTGAATGCCATTATAATGACTGCCAACGGTATCTTGGGCGCTACACGTGCTTTGACACTTTGGACGAACACTGCAAGACTTGCGGGCATAAACACGAGGATAGCCGGCAATGTTGTCAGTTGGTTTACGACGGTAATGAACCTGTCGTCGGTGAGCATCAAGGGTGCGACGATAGCGGTAAAGGGTTTAACGTGGGCGTTAAGGGCTTTAGAGGTAGCCACTGCTATAGGTGCTGTAATCGCCGCCATATCGTTTGCCGTAGAGTTATTTGGTGATTCCGCTTCGGATGCTTCCGACGAGTTAGGCAAGTTCGGAGATAAAGCCGATGTCGTGGCCGATTCGTATAAGCGTGTTCAGAATGTCTTTGAGAGCACCAGTTCTCAGACTTATAGCACTCTGATGACGAGCTATAAGAAACTACAGGCCGGTTGGAAATCGTTAAGCGACGAACACCAGAAGATAGCTTGGATAAAGGACAACCAGCGAGAGTTTCAGTCGTTAGGCTTGAAGATTGACGGTGTTAGCGATGCCGAAAATGCTTTTGTGAAGAACACCGATGCCGTAGTACAGTCTTTTATTGCCCGTGCTAAAGCAGCTGCGAGACTAGCGCAACTGACAGAAGAATACAAGTTGCAGAACGAACTTATAGACAAGATAAACACATCTAATGACGCAGCCCAGGCCCGCCATCATGTAAACGCCGGTGACAAAGCCAACATAACGTCCTGGGACAGGAAGCGCGACGGCAAGTATATCGAGTTGGCAAGCGACGGCAGTTACCGTTATACCCAAGCAGGCGCGGACCGTGCGAACAGAGTGAAATGGATTGCGAACTCTGATGGCGACAAAGCCAACAGGGAGGCTTTGCGGCAGAGTCGCGCTCGCACAACACGACTTGAGGCAGGTATGGCAGACGATGTCAAGTCCACCTCCGCTTTGTCGATTATTCCGTCAGGAGGTGGAAGCTCAACTACGAGAACTGCCCCGAGTACTACACCGAGAACTAGTGCAGTCACCCCCGAGCCTCCATCCGTTAAGGGGAGTATAAATTGGTATAGGGAGCGGTTAGAGGAGTTGCAGCGGGAGATTGAGTCTACCAGCGATGAGCAATTAGCAATGACGTTGCAAGCAGACTATAAAGCCATAGAAAAAGAATTGGGTGAATATAGGGTGCGTATCGGTATTGAAGAGCCTCGCAAAGAGGAAGTGCAGACCGTTGCCGAGAAGATGCAAAGCGAGTTGATTGCCGCTCAGCGTGACTTTGATAATGCCTTGACCGTAGAAGCCAAGGTGGCCGCTGCCGCTAAAGTCAGTGAGATACAAGCGCAGATAGACGAAGCCACGAGTGGCAAAGTGACTATCGGTGCAGATGTAGAGGCCTCATACATCGAGCAAGGCAGCGACGCGGACAAACGCCGGAGTTACGCCAATGCCCAGCAAAAGGCAAGCCGCATACAACAGGACTACGAAATAGGGCTTATCGGCAAGGATAAGGCATTGAGTGAAATCGCGGAACTAAACATCGCACTTGAAAAGTTGGGGTTGAAACCGATAGAAATAGAGGTGATGACCGACGATATAAGCAAGGCCAAAGAGAAATACCAAGGTGCGACCGATGCTATTTCCTCAATGGGTCAATCCATATCTGGTTTAGGAAGTTGTTTGGAATTGCCAGAACTTAATATAGCAGGAACTTTAGCCCAGGCGATAGCGACGATGGCCCAAGGCTATGCCACGGCCACGGCTGAATCTGCCACTTTAGGTCCGTGGGCATGGATTGCCTTTGCTGCTGCCGGACTGGCACAACTTACTGCTATGATTTCGAGTGTGAAACAGGTGACAGCCTTTGCTCAGGGCGGTGTTGTGAGCGGTCCGACTCTGGCCCTTGTGGGCGAGTATGCCGGTGCGAGCAGCAACCCTGAGGTTATTGCCCCTCTGGACAAGTTGCGCGGCATGCTTCAGCCTGCGGGCATGGCAATCGGCAAGATGCGTTTTGAGTTGCACGGGAGGAAGCTTGTTGGTGTTCTATCCAACGAGACCAGGATCAGCAGTAAATCTGGCAGGCGTAGTAACATAGTAGTTAACGGTTAGTGCCGCGACGATGTCTCGGCACAGGTGACAAAGATAGAGAGAAGAAATGTATATACACGGCAGTTTTGCAGACGCTAACGGTGAGGTGGTGACGGTGCATATCGTCACCTCGTCCACGCGCACCCCGAGTCTGGAGATAGGCACGGATGTCTCCGGCATATACTTCAGCGACGACCCTGTAGATATTACGAGTGAGGTTAACGACACGTTCGACGTGCTTCTGCGCCACAGTGCCTGCCTACGTCTGCAATGCCGTGACTACATGTCGGATTTCTTCTGCACGTCATGCCGTGACGCGGTAGTGAACATCTACCGTGGGGGAGTGTGTCTTTTTGCCGGTTTTATAGAGCCTCAGACGTTGAGCCAGCCTTATAACGAGGTATATGACGAAGTGGAACTGAACTGCATCGACGTTCTCTCGGCGTTGCAGTATTCGAGGTACAAGGACGTGGGCAGCGCCGGTGCCGCTTACGATATCGTGAAGGGTGCCGCATGCCAGCGCACGTTGCACTCCATCCTCACGGATATTCTTGACGGCATCACCTCGGGCATGGACATTGCCGGCGGCCACAGTGTGCGCTATCTGTATGACGGCAGCAAAGCCGTTGACAGCGTATTGGCAAACCGTTATGCGATTCTGGAGCAGGTGTCGATATCGGAACTGCTGTTTCTGGGTTCTGACGAGGATGAAGTGTGGCGCCAGGACGAAGTGCTGGAGGAGATTCTGCGCTACCTGAACCTGCATATAGTGCAGGACGGTCTTACCTTCTACATTTTCTCGTGGGAGACGTGCAAGTCGGGTGGCAGCATATCGTGGTGTGATATTGTCAGGGGTGGGTCAGAAACCATGTGGCCTGATACGGTGGCTATAGAGACCTCCATTGCCGCCGATTGCGACACCGTTATAAGCCTGTGCGAGGTATTCAACCAGATACTGCTGACCTGCAGTGTTGAGAAAGCGGACAACGTGATAGAAAGTCCGCTTGACGGCGACCTGCTTACGTCGCCCTACACATGGTTCCAGAAATACTGCACCGAGTATTCGGCCGACGGTGAGGGCAACCACGCATACAATGCCTTCTTTGCCATGACTCACGAGCGCAAGACGGACTACGGTGCCGGTCGTATTGTGGACTGGTTCCTTCAGGTGATGTCGAACAGTCAGTGGATTTTCCCGAAGAACGGTGACTTGAGCAGAGACCTGATATCGACCTACTGCAATGACAACGAGCACCAGGAGGCTTTGCCGAACTGGCTGGGCAGCCATCCCGGTGCCGCCATCATCGCCCTTGGCAGCGTTGAGACGAACTGTGCGAATGATGACAACCGTCCGACGTCGAAGGTGAACATGACGAACTGTCTTGTGGTGAGCGTTAACGGCAACGGCAAGGACGGCGAGAACGCTTATTACCCCGACGCCTCAGACATCAGGGCCAACATCCCCTACGCCGTATATAACGGCAACATCGCCGGTGGCACATTCTCTCCCGCTGATGACTCCACGACGAACTACATAGTGCTATCGGGCAAGGTAGTGCTGAATCCTCTTATGGAAATGACGGGCACGTACAAGGCCCTCCACGACGCCCAGGAATGGTCGCGTTCCTCTTACTGGCACAAGACCGTTCCGAGCCGTGACAACCCTGACGGTCGATACTATACGCGTCAATACTGGAAGGCCGGAACCCCATCGGAAGATGCCGTGTGGGATACTCAGACCGACTTCGGTCTGGTGCCATTCACGGGCAAGGGTCCTGAGTGGTATGAATTCAAGTACAGTGCGGTAGGTGACAGCAGCGACACGATCTCGAAGATTGCCGTACTGGCCTGTATGCTGATTATCGGTGACAAATGCGTATGCGAGAAGACACCTTCCAATGACTGGGGTACCGGTGTTCCCTATACCGGCCACGGTCTGCCCGATGATTTTGTCTGGAAGGAATACAAGCCACTGTCGGAATGCTCGAGTGAGGATGAGTACTACCAACAGTCGTTTACGATAGGCTTTGACCCGAAGATAGGGGACAAGCTGATAGGCACGGAATATGACCTTCAGACGAACTTCAGCTACACTCTGGGCATAGATGCCGAGGGAATAGCCATCCCCATAAGGAAATCCGACAGGGTGAGCGGTCAGGTGAGGTTTATGATATTGGGTCCTGTGAACACTGTGTGGGACGAATACACGCGTCGCCATCCTACCTTTTTCCGCCACACGCGGTGGGGTCTGAACAGCGTTCCACTGTTGTCACATGTGAGCAACATCGTCGTGAAGCAGTTTGAGGTGAAGGTTTACAGTGACAACGGTCATCTGAACAACACCGAGGACAACGACATCGTCTATATGAGCGACACGCGTGAGGAGTTCAAGAACGAGAAGAGCGACCTGGAGTTCAGGATAAACTCGGCCTTGACTTCGGCGGAGTGCCAGTCGCTTGGTGTGACCAACAGCGTCAATCTCTCCACTCCCGTCAACGAGCTGACGGGTGACGCACTACTGTCGATATACGACTACTGCAGAGGTCTCCAGGCCAAGCCGGAACAACTCTACGTGGACAGTTACTACAGTGAATACCATCTGCCCCGTGTACTCATGGAGCAGAAGCTGACAGACGCCAACGGTATTATCGGTCTTTTCAACCATTACACGCACCCTGCTCTGCAGAAGACGTTCTTCGTTCAGGGAATCAGCCGTAACCTGCTTGAGTGCCGTGCAGACTTAACTATTAAGGAGACAGGCTTATGATAGACGTAAAACTTATAAAGAAGCCCAAAGGCGGCAGCGCCGGTTCCGGCGGCACCCGCTATGTGCCGGGTACCGCTGACGAGTCGCGTCACGCCCTGAAAGCAGACGAGTCGTTGCGTTCGGGCCGTGCCGACTTTGCCGACCGTGCCGAATACTCCGACCGTTCGGGCCATGCCTCACGTTCCTCATACTCTGACGTTGCTGAAGACCTTGTTGAGGACAGTCCTGTATTTGGAAAATTCCTCAGTCGTCTTGTCAATGATGCGGCGCAGGGTGTGATAACCTTTGCGAAGGGCATATTGTTTGGGGACGGCAGTCATGGCATAACAGAGGACGGCGATGCCTCGCTCCGTGACATCAGGATGCAAAGCACTCAGTCGGAGGGCTATAGCGGCACGGACACCATCACGGACAAGGGTTTCAAGGTATGGGAGGACTCTGAGGGTAAGAGTCATTTGATTACCGACTACTTCACGGCGAGAGTGAAGGCGTTCTTCGCCTCTCTGGAGATACGGAAGATAGAGCATTCGGCCGGCAACAGGATAGAGAGTCCTGCTGGCAATACGCTTGCCTTGGTCAAGAAGTTCAATGCCGACGATGAAGAGATAAAAGACAAGTGGCATGCGCGGCGTTACGGCTTCGGTTTGTCGTGGGGATATAAGCTTGTGCATGTTGCCGGTCAGTTCTTCGGTGTGTGGAAGGAGGACGAGACGGCAGAGGTGGCATATTACCGCTGCTATTGGACTGCTGATGACAAAGAGGCAAAGAAAGCCGTTGAGAACAACTGGAAGGTTGGCGATCAAGCGTATTGTCAGACCTTTAACCTACGTGTTCCGCAAGGCAGTGGCTTCGCATCTAATAAATATTATTGGCGACTTGTTGTAGGTACGGGTTATGAGACTATTGAGGGTGTTGAGTATGCGTACATCGACTTGTCAAACGAGGAAACATTATACTTGGAAGCAAGCAAGATAGATACTCCGATAGACGCACAAGTTGATAGCGGACTGATTGCCTGTTCAGGCTATGACTCAGGTTCCGATGCTCCCGAAGCTGGTGACGATGTGGCTTGTCTCGGTAATCAAGTGTCATGGAGTACACGAGGCGGTGCTAAACAGACCATTACTTATGACCCACACCCTGATACAAGCGGAATCACCGTTCCTTGCGTGAAGATGTATGCTGGCATCAACTCTTTCAGCGCACTCGACAACTTTAGATTCAAAAAGGAGAGTCCGAGCGGTATCTATGTTCATTCTGACAAGTTCCAGATAGTCAGTGCTGCTGGAACAGGTGCTTCTTCTCCTATCTACTGTCAGCGTGGCACATATTCGGCAACCGAGACATACGGAAAGAATGACATCGTGCAATATCACGGAGCATCGTGGCTGTATATCAATGACACTCCTTCATCGGGTCATGCTCCTGCGGAGGGAGAATATTGGACGGCTTTTGCACAGCGTGGCATGGCAACTCCATATATACAACTTAATTGTTCTAATGTTATTGTCAGTGCCGATAGCGAGGGAAGAATAAGCAGTAATGCAGCCATTGTTGTAAAACCGACAAAGATAGAACTTTACGTTGACGGCAACAAGATACCTGTATCGGCATGGAACCTGCCAAGCAGTTATGTATTCTATTATAATAGAACGCAATATTTCAACCAATCGGGATTGCAGTCAGGTATTAATATCGGTAGTTTTACCGCTTCGGCTGATTATGTCACGATAAATTGGCAATATTATCCAATAGTCAGCGGACAGACAATTATCAATCCAGTTATTGATTCGACATCATTTGCATTTCATATTGTCTTCACTTATAATGGTGAGACCTATGTTGCCGAGACAAGTATTCCCTTGACTGTCCAACGACCTGGTGCAAGTGGTGCTAATGGTGCTAACGGACTTAATTCTGCGACGGTATTTTTGTATCAAAGGAGTTCTTCCGTTCCGAGCAAGCCTTCTTCAACCTTAACATACACTTTCTCGTCGGGTCTGATGAGTGGTACTTTGGGCAATTGGACACAGATTATTCCAACATCAAATGGAAACCCATGCTATGTGATACAAGCGACTGCGGTGGCGACCACATCCACGGACACAATCGCAAGTTCCGAATGGTCTTCCCCAACGGTGTTGGTCGAAGATGGAGAAGATGGGGCATCTGGTGCGGCAGGATATAATACTGCTACGGTATATTTATACCAAAGGGCATCCTCAACCCCACAAACGCCAACAAGTACACTAACATATACATTCGCCACAAAGTCATTAAGTGGAACATTGGGGAATTGGTCGCAAACAATCCCTTCGGGAACAAATCCCCTCTATGTGACCGCAGCAACGGCATATTCTAATACCGCAACCGACACCATTGCATCAAATGAATGGAGTGCGGCGGTTATTCTTGTACAAAACGGAACAAATGGGAATAGTGTAATGGCAGAATATTCTGCCACTGGTGCTGCAAATTCTTGGCACTCAACATTCCAAAATGGAGATTTATATGTGCATTATAGTTACGATGGTGGTTCTACATGGACTACCGCCATACGATTTGTGGGCAAATCAATAGAGTTTGAAAAAGGAATACGTCACTTTGCATCTTACAACGATTTATGGAATTATCTTGTCGCAAAACAAGCGAGTTATACCGATAGCGATTTCGGCTACTACCTTACCGATACCGATGATGGTAGTACACCCGAAGCATGTCTATGGTATTTTTACACACAATCTTCCGACCCAAGAGATTTACAGTATGTTTCTTTACCGCAAAGTGGGGAAGTGAATTATTTTACGAGTTATGATGGTCATTTGTGGAACGCAGAAGATGGCGATACCGCATGGCATGATTTGGGTGTTATTCAAGGTGCGGATGGTGCGGATGGAATAAGTATCATATTAGACCCTGCTACGGTCATATTTAACCAAGCCGAAACATCTCCTTATGGAATAGATACGATCGGTTTCTCGGCAACAGTAAGGGTTTGGCAAGGTGCGACACCATTATCGGGCAATTTTATACCGCAAAATGGTGTAAGCGGAACAAACTGTCAAGCAAGTTTTAGCGGAAACACGGTTTATATCAATAGCATAAACTACACAACGGATGCAAACAATCAAAAGCATTACTATTCCTCTGGAAAGGTAGATGTCACGGTTGTGGTAAATAATCAAGCCGTTGTGCTTACATTGAATTGGGCGGCAAACCTATTGGGAGAATGGAAACTAAACGTTGTGAACGACACGATGTCGGCGGTTTCATCAATGCCCGTCACATATTATGATGCGGATGGGGATCTACAAATCGCCGCATTTTCCACCGCAATACAACAAAGTAGTCAAGGTGTAAGTCTTTGTGCGAAGAAAAACGATGTTGAAGCCGCAGGAATACATCTTAATGGACAAAATTCGACTATCAATCTTGTGGCTGGCAAGGTTAATTTTATTGACCCAAATGGCGGCGTTGACACAAAGATATGGATAGACCCAGCAACAGGAACGCTACACGCAGCGGATGGCGATTTTCAAGGCACATTGAATGCGAAAAGTTACCTCACTCGCTATGCGGATTTGACAAGATACTGCTATAATAGCCCGGGCGCAAGTTATAGTGATAGATTTTTCATACCAGGCTTCCATACAACGATGTATGATGCGAATGACAACGCGCTGAATATTGCAGGTTTCTGGTGTTTTCGTGTCGGAGAGGTAGGTATGGAGATTTTCTTGCCGACAAAATTCTCTGAGGTTGACCCCAACAATCCTACCCATATATTCGACGGCATAGACTTGACGGGACAGCGAATAGTTCTTTATAATCCGTATATTGCATATCGTAGTGCATCGCATGCTACCATTATCCATGCGGGAGAGGTTTACAGTGACGGTACGGTCTATAATTTACAAACAGACGTAATAAGGGGCGTTGGGCTACCCGTCCACTCATCAGACCCCGTTCTTATGGACCAGTACGACCCTGTATATGGAATATCGTTTGTTGACGGTCTCGTTGAACTACAATGCTTGCCAAGCGACGGGATATACACGCAATATGAATGGTGCGTGGTTAACTTGGGAACTAATGTCTATAAACTATATGGAAGAAATTAAACGTAAAACTCGATAGATATGGCAGACGTAAACATTCAAGAAATAGTTGACGAGGTGCTGGCGACGATAGCGCAGGGAAGCATAGATTCGACACTCGGATTCTCGATAGATTCCGACGGGTATTTGTGTGTGGATACCACTGTGGATACTTCACAAGAGGAGGAAGAAGAGGAAGAACAACCTAATTCGTAAAGATATGGAGTATAGCGAAGCAAAAATGAAACTGGTGTATGGCAACACGCGGAACGCTGCCATCATACTAAAGGAACTCGTCGATATAGAGACAGGCGAGACCGCTCCCTTTGATGTTCAAGAAGGCGACGAGGTGACAGTTAATATCAAGGAAGGGCACAATTCAAACTGGTACACCCCCAAGATAGAAGGCAACGTGCTGTCGTTTAGGATTGGCACAGAACTTACCGTTGGCGACTATGAGGTAGAGGTCGGTGTTGTGCGTGGCGAGGACACTTATGTTTCTCGCAAGCGGTGGCAACTATCGGTTGTACGTTACGATGACGAGGCTGGCATACCTGCTGATGCGGAGTTCTCGTCGGAGGACCTGGAAATGATAGCCAATATGTATATCAAGGGTGACCCCATGACTTACGACGACATGACGGAAGGCCAGAAGGCTGACCTCGCAAGCCACCTTGCGGGGAACTTTTCCGTTGACGATGACGGCTACCTAATATTTGAAAATAACGAACCTTAAAATATTTAGATATGAGTAAAACAACTTTCAGAATCGGCAAAGTAAGAATCACGATAGATGGAGTCTATAGCGAAAGCACTAAATACTCCATTCTTGCTACGGTGACTAATGAGAAAAGAACCAAAGTGTATGTGTCGAAGGTGGACAACAACGAAGGCAATCTGCTCACAGACACTACGAAGTGGGAATGCATCATGGACTGTGAGACTGCGGTTGACGAGGCCACGAAAAAGATTATTGAGGAAATGGAGTCAACGGACACGTCGGTTACTCTGTCCCCCAATAAGATGTATGAATTTCCTGAGATGGCGAGTCTTGACTTTGCGTTTTCGGGGTTTGTTGATGACGTTCTCAATGAATGGCAGTTCAGTTTTGACAGTGGAAGCACGGCTACGACATTCTCCTATCCGAGCAGTGTCATATGGACATCAACCCCTACTATAGAGGCAAATAAGCACTATGAGGTTAGTATTGTGTGGAATCAGACAGACCAGACCTATTATGGTATCATAGTTGGTTGGGATTTGCCTACAACATAGTATGATATGGGAGCTAAGAGTTATACGAGAAGGGAGTTGATGGGCGGATTAATTCAAGAACTGGAATATCTTGAAATACCAAACGGAAGTGTCTGCTTCGCTTCTGATTACATTCCTAATGGACAGGATAATGTAATACAGTGCAAATTCAAGTTCGATGGATACATAAATGAATCGGGTTCAATATATCATTCTTGGTATTGGGCAAGACCGTCAGGAGGTGATGGTTATCCAAACTATAGAATCATGTCCGCTGGGGCTGTTGGTTATATTACTGTTCAAAATGGACGAAGAGGAAATTATGTATCACAGAACCGAGTCCCTGTGACAAAAGGTTCTATATATGAGTTCTATATATATAAAAATCAATATTTTACTATAAATGGGACTCGATATACCTACACAAATTCTAATCCCACAGGAACAAATGATTGTGCTTTATATATAATTGATACAAATAGGAGATTTAAGGGTCGTTTTTACTATCTTAAATGGTGGAAAGGCGACACCTTGGTTTTAGACTGGGTTCCTGCAATTGTAAATGGCGAAATATGTATTTATGATAGGCTTAATAAGAAAAAATTAACCCGTTCAGGAGCAGGACGTGTCATGCCAGGTCCCGTAAAACGAACTTTTATTATATAACAATATGAGAACAATGTACAACAGTATCATACCCATTTTAATGGGGGGGGGTAAAAACCTAATTATCAACGACTTATGCCGAAACCTCGGAGAAAGGAGGGCGGCATGAGATACTACACAAGAAGAAACCTGATGATGGAAGACTCTAAAGTGAAGCCATACATCCAAGATGGACTTGTGTTTCATCTTGATGGAGCAGACTCTGACGGAAAGACGTGGGTGGACAGGGTAGCTGGTATCATCTACACTCGAAGCGAAGGAACTGCAGACGGCAAAGGTGTAACATTCAATATGGGGGCTGGAGCATATATGGTAGGTAACAAAAGTATCGCTACCATTTCCCCTAATGCTGGGACGATAGAAGTGTGTGCTTACAGACGTGGTACCACCAACTCAGTTACCGATGAAGTTCTCTATGCTACATCAGGAATGCCAGCAATTCATTATGACGTTGACAAGTCAGGTACCTTTGTCACCATCTCAAACAGAAATTCAGGTCCGGCACCCAGAGCACCCATCAGTGGAAAAGGTGTTGGTAAGTTCACACATAGTTGCTGCGCTGCAAGAACTTGTTACAACGGAACAATGGCAGCAGTTGGGTCCCAAACCTACAAAACCCAACAAGCAAATAGAGTCGGAATCTCTTTTAAAGGAGATATATATCAAATCCGCATTTACAACCGCCAACTAACGGAGGCAGAAATGAGGTGGAATCAAATCCAGGATGCTAAGAGATACGGAATAGCCCTAGAATTATAACTTCAAAAACATAACATTATGAGAACAATGCACAACAGTATTATACCCATCTTGATAGGGGGGGGGTAAAAACCTAATTATCAATGACTTATGCCAGATTCTCGGAGAAAGGAGGGCGGCATGAGTGCAAGATACTATACTCGAAGGGAACTAATGAATATGGCTGTGGAAGAAGTGTATAATCCAATGGCGAAATGGAAGTATGATGAGGTCATCACTATAAGCAGCGTTAGAAGATACACGGAACGTGGCTGGGGAGATGTCTCAGGGAACAGATTGGCTTGGTATGCCACCAATTATACCGGCTATCATAAGACGCTCGACGTAATGGAAGGCCAGCGATACAAAGTGAAGGCGAACAGTTCTGCTGCTACCACCATAATATTCTGCAACGACCATGTATGGGCGTCGAGAAAGGCAACAACACCCGCGGCATTGATATCAATACCCGCAGGAAAAGAGAGAGTGGTGACAGTACCGAGCGGATATTCCTACATGATGTTCCGATACGGAAACACCTCAATGGCAACAGTCTTCCTGCCCGAACGAATAGCACGACTCGTAGCATATGGATGATTTAAAAAAAAATATAATATGAAGCAATACAAAAAGACCGTGA
The DNA here is from genome assembly GCA_017554105.1 of Prevotella sp. Taxonomy (GTDB): domain Bacteria; phylum Bacteroidota; class Bacteroidia; order Bacteroidales; family Bacteroidaceae; genus Prevotella. Next base: position 31,660 of record JAFZIY010000031.1, read on the forward strand.
ACGGCGTCACGGAGTATTATCGCGAGCCGTTAATCGTTGGAAATAAGCATGTGCTTAATCCAACGGAAGAGATGATTTTGGCTGCTGGGTGGGAAGAGTATATCCCCGAAGAAGAGCCGAGTGAAGAATATCAGCCTACCTACGAGGAAAGGGTGGTTGAATTGATTCGTCAGCGATATTCCATTGACGATGAGATAGCCATTCTACGGCAGAAAGAAACAAAGGCTGATGAATATGCCGCATGGTACGCTTATTGTGAGCAGTGCAAGGCGGAAGCGAAAACATAAATATGATGCCCTCGGGGGCGGGCATAAAAAAGCCCCCAGCCTGTTAATATAGACGCCAATCATTTATTAACAACGACACCGCAATAGTGCACAACTGGGGGTTAAATCCTTCGTCGCACTATTGCGTTTTTTTGGTCTAATAAATGATTGGCGGTACAAAGGTACTATTTTAAATTGAAAATGACACTATTTGAGATATTAAATTTTAACAAAGAATTAATTGACAGGCTGATTTCGGTGGGGGTAAAGCTCGACGATTGCCGTTATGTGACACTTTACGCAGACTATATGAAGATGCGCAGACGTGGTGAGAAGGTAACGTATATCGTGACCGTTCTCTCTGACAGATACAAGGTGAGTGAGCGCAAAGTGTATAACATCATCAAAAAGTTTGAGACTAACTGCACGGCTGGTGCAGTGTGATTTGCTGCAAACTTTCTTTTGTCTCGCTGAAAGTGGCAACCTTTGCAAAAACAAAACCAGCGAGAAAATGAGAAAACAATACTTATCGGCACCACTTCCCTTCCAGGGACAGAAGCGGATGTTTGCCAAGGAGTACATCAAGGTGCTCCAGCAGTTCCCTGACGGCACGACCTTCGTGGACCTATTCGGCGGCTCTGGTTTATTATCACACATAGCCAAGTGCCAGAAGCCGCATTCCACTGTAGTGTATAATGACTTTGACGGTTACCGCCAGCGCTTGGAAGCCCTGCCCGTCACCAACGCGCTGCTGGCAGAACTGAGGGAGATAGTTGACGTGCCACGCCACAAGCCCATATTGGGAGAGGTCAAAGAGCGTGTGCTTTCATGCGTCCGCAAGTATGAGCACGACTACGGTTACATTGACTATATCACGCTGTCTTCGTCGGTTATGTTTTCCATGAAATATGCCAATGAGTTCGCGGATCTGGAAAAGGAGACATTATATAATAATATAAGGACAACAGACTATGAGCCATGCCTGGACTACCTCGACGGTCTGACTATTACCTCCTGCGACTACAGGGAGGTATTCAATCAATACAAGGATGTGCCAGGCGTGGTGTTCCTGGTTGACCCTCCTTATCTGAGCACAGATTCCAAGACCTACAAGATGTACTGGAAACTATCTGACTACCTCGATGTGCTGACGGTGCTTGCTGGTCACAGGTTTATCTATTTCACCTCGAACAAATCTTCTATCATTGAACTGTGCGATTGGATGGGAAGGCATCCGGAACTTGGAAATCCATTTGAGAACTGCCAGCGTCGCGAGTTCAACGCCCACATGAATTACAGCGCGTCCTACACGGACATTATGCTATATACGAAAGCCGCTTGAACAACATTCTAATGCCATTAAAACGATGAACAAATACTATCAGATACTGGGCAAGGTTCTCGAACATGGGAAGACCCAGACCAACAAAAAAGGAAACATCCGCTACCTGCTGAATGAGCAGCTGTCATTGACTCCGGCTGACTTGCTCGACATCTTCGAGAGTCACGGCATTGCGAGAAAGAAACTGAAGAATGAGCTGCAACTATTCATGCAGGGTGAGCGGAACGTAGAACGGTACCGCGACGTGGGCATCAACTGGTGGGACTACTGCGGGAGCGTGTTGGTGAACAGCTATCCGACCTACTTTGAGAAGCTGCCGCCACTCATTGCGAAGATAAACCGTGAAAAGCGCAACAGCAAAAACTATGTGCTGTTTCTGGGCGAGACGGGGGCGGAGAGTAATCAGGCGCCTTGTCTCAGTCTGGTGCAGTTCCAGATAGACGACGGGGAATTGGTGCTATCCGCATACCAGAGGAGCAGCGATGCCAACCTTGGCTTGCCGGCTGACATATACCACCTGTACTTGATGGCGCGACATATAGACCTGCCTTTGAAGTCAATCACGCTGAACCTCGGCAACGTACACATATACGAGAACAATATAGAGCGCACGCGCCAGTTGCTCGATGGCGACGAGAATGTGCGGTTTGAGTTGAATACCTAATAATGTAGTGAGTGAAAACAGAAACGCCTCAGATTTCTCTGGGGCGTTTTTTGTGTGGGGAGGGAACCCTGAAAAAGAACTTTTCGTTTTGCGAAACGGAACGCTTCGTTTAATTTTTCAGGAACATTTCGTTTTGCGGATTATAATATTTCTTCGTTTGTAGTTTCATTACAAAGAAGTACCTGGGCAATACTTTTCTTCTTTGACCCATCATCAAGATGCCCGTTGATATCAGAAATTACTTTTTCGTATATTGTCACTTCTTATACTTTTATCATTGTTTATTCTCTCATTTCAAGTTACCCACTAAGTGGTTTGGAGTTAACCTGTAACTAGAAAAGATATCGTGCCTGTACTTATAATTATAAAATGGATAGCGAGTCTTCTAATTTCTCTTCTGCTTTAGTGTAGAATAGTTGCGCATCCTTTTCTGCCTTTCGTAATTTATGAGACAAGTCTTTTTGCTTTTTAACAGAATCATCCAGAGTGTCAACTACAACGGAATTCAGCTGATCTGGCGTTAATTCTATAAGTCCTGTAGCTCCTGTATATGCCCTGTTTATTTGAATCGCGCCAGCACCTTTTCGGATAAAATCTGCCAAATAATATGGATCTATTTTCTTACGGTTAACTCTTATTATTGTGACATGACCATCTACAATGGCAGGTACATCCATATCAAAAACTGCAGATTTTCCTAAAGTACCATCTCCTGTTGATGCTACTAAAACATCATATTTTTCTGCTATAATATTAAAATGGTTGTTGGATGTCTCATACTCTTCATAAACAGATTTCTCAATCCAATCATTGTTTTCACTTATAATGGTTCCGTATTTGGATATGTTTCCTGCTTTAATTACAATTGCAAAACCATCTTTTTCGTCAACATATTGTTCCAAATCAGGGCTTTTTCCACGTCCAGTTGATATCGTATTCAAATCTCTAATTGTGGTTTTGTTCTTTTCATAAAGAGAATTAATAAGTTTCTTCGTCTTAGGATTCAAATATTTATAGTCAAATCGATGACACTCCTCAGAAAGAATATCTGATATTTTGATATAATAAAACTCCCAATTGTTATCTGCATCTTGGTAAAAAGCAGACTTGTTGATAAATAAGTTTTTCGTAATGTCGTCTATTAACTGTTGGAAATTGAAGCCCCTAATATCATTTCCTGATGGATCATATCCCAAAGTGTTGAGTTTAACAAGATAAAAACTATAATCTTCATCGTTTTTGATTTCTTCATCTGTCTTTTTCTGCAAATAAAGCAAACTTGATTTTACGTTTATCTTATTTGGTTTAAATGTTTCTATTGGTAATTCAACAATAGCCTTTATCTTACAAAAGTGTAATATCAGATTTCTAATAGGAATATTAGAATCTGTATTCAATATTCCTTGATCAATAACAGTGAAAATCTCTCCATTAGGTTTTGTAGATTTTATCATCTTCTCGATAAAAAGAACTTGCCCTTTGAAAGAATTCATATCATATTTCGCCTTATCTTCTTCTTTTAAACTACCATTTTCAGAAGTGCCAAATGGTGGATTAGTCATAATTACATCCACATCAGGCATATCCATATTCCAGTTTTCTGCATCAGATGCCAAACTATTTTCATTTCTTATATTTGTTTGGCCGTCACCCGCAATTATCATATTCATTTTAGCAGATGCTGCTACTGCTGGATTTGCGTCAGAACCAAAGAATGTGTTTTCTTTTATCCTTTTTCTTATGTTTTTGTATCTTTCAGCTGTCAGTTTGTTGTCTTCATATTCTTTGTCAAGTCTTTTAAGGTTCTTTTGCAACATATAGACTAAGAACCCTGCAGTACCACAAGCTGGATCTAATATCTTGAATTTTTTATTGCCGTCTAGGTTTTTAATTGTGTCATATATTTTATCCTCACCTAATATGGCATACATCAAATGAACCAGATTTCGAGGTGTAAAATACTGACCCAATTTTTTCCCCTTAAGGGTTGCTCTTACATAATATTCAAATGCAGCTCCTTTAACATCAGTTGAACAATCAATAAATGAAATTGTATCCAATATTTTAACAATCTCATAATATGTGTTAGCATTCTTAAGACCAACACCTTTACCTAAAACTTCCGAATACTTTGTCTCTTCTTTTATTTTACAGATCATCCTTTCTATTGATGCCTGAACTTGATCTGCCTCAGTTTTTTGCCTTTTTACTAATTCATAGAATCTGTACAAATATGGTAACTTAAATGCATTAGGCTTACCTAATTCATCTTCAGCTTTCTCCTCTAGAAGTTTTAAAAACAATAGTTTAGAGAAATCCTCAAAAGCATCTTGTTCGTTATGTTCTATCTTTCTTATAATATTGTGACATTTCTCAAATACAACATTCAACTGTCTTAAAGACAATCCCTGTCTATAAGGTAACGACAATTTATTTGACAGTGCTATATCATTACATTTTTTGTTAGCCTTAAAGAGTTTTAAAACCTGTGGTAATTCATTTCGTGTTGGTAGCTTGTCAACATAATCACCATCAAAAGCTATTCGTTCTTTAGTGATTGTATTAAAGCAGAAGATATTAACGCCATTTGTTAATACTGCAAACGGAACACCTTCTGCTTTTGCATATTTCAAGGCTTGTTTTTTATCTTTGGTATCTAATTTCTTTGAGATTTTCTTCGCTTCAATAATAAAGCACTTTTTGTTACCTATAGATACGAGAATATCAATATAACCTTTATTAATACCATCATTAGCCGTTACGCTTTCAAATGTCATATCGGTCTCAATGTCATAACCTCTTCTTTCTAAATACGGAAGGATTTTTTTTTGACAGTTTCTGTTTCTGATATATGCATATTGCTCATATTTATTAAACAATTTGTTCTCCAATTTACAAACTCACAGGCACAAGCCCTAATTTGTTAATACTCTCATTAGCCTTTTGCAAAGCCTCGTGGACTTCATTTATTATATTTCCTCTTGTTTATTCTTCTGGTACAAAGATATAACTTTCTTTTTTAAATCAGTGCAAATCTGGCATAAATATAGATAGGACTGATAAAAAAAATTGATATTCGGTTTTTCAAATATAACAAACCGTTTAGTGCTAACTCAGTTTGGTGAATTATCAGTGTTCTAAATGGAACGTAAATAGACGATAAAAAAATGAGATTTTACCGTTAAAAACAGTGGTAAAAAAGGCTGGTTTTTACCCCACCCCTGCCCACTCCCCTTAAAGGGGCGGGGAGACAATAGGGATGGCGCATATAATATACGTTGAATTGCATAATGAGTGACACCATTATGCATTGCAATTTCGGCGATTTTACTCTGCAATTTCGGCGATTTTACTCTGCAATTCTGGCAGGTTTGCAAAGCAATCCTGGCAGGATTGCTCACCAAACCTGCCAGGATTGCTTTCACATACCTACATAACACTTATCAACTCTAGGGCAAAATAACGTGTATTTACGTATAATTTTCGGTCATTTACGTTGAACGTTCTCCGCGAATTGCCGTAAATGGAACGTAAATAGACGATAAAAAGAGACCACTTTTGAACTTCGTACTAGTACTCGAGGATAAGAGTTTCACGAGGTCCTAAGGTCATCACACCGCCGAACTTCACTTCCTTGCCAGTGATTACGTTCTTAGTAACGAGGAGTTGAGGATGATAAACACTCCTTATATAGTCTATCTCTTCACCATCTTTACTTATATCATGCATTTCCATTTCGTAGTTGATGGCTGCATCCCGGAGTTTCTCGTGAAGCAGTATCTCGCTATCCGACTTCTTGCCTTCGCGCTTATAGAGTTCGCTGTAACGCAAGGTGTTGATGGTTTGGCTCTTTGTCGTACCGTTGAGGAGGACTATCACCCCGTGACCGTCGAGTTGGCGTGCTATGACATATACGCCATCGTATGGGATGAACTGCTTCATCGTTCCACGTGTGATGATATCATTGCCTTTACGCCAATGCAGGAGTCGCGAGAGCCAGTTGAACATAGCGTTCTCCGCCGCTGTGCGTCCTTCTGCAGTGAAGGCATTGTGTGTGTCGCCGGGGAAGCCGCCTGGGAAATCCTTGCGCACGTTGCCGTCGGTCACTTCCTTTGTTCCATTCATGAGTATCTCGGTACCATAGTAGAGTTGAGGTGTGCGACGCACCGTGAGTAGCAATGCAAGCGCCTGCTTCAGCATCAGGGTGTCACAGCCGTTGCCGAGGAATCGGTCGGTGTCATGATTATCGATGAATGCCATCACGTTATCAGGATTCTCATAAAGATAATCATAAACGAAAGAGTTATAAATGCGGTTCAGACCGTTCCACCACGGGTCGGTCTCCTCGTTCTTTGCCTGTGACATCTTCTCGAAGAAAGAGAAGTCCATGACGGTGGGCAGGTAAGAGTTTTGAGTTGTGAGTTTAGAGTCTTTTTGCCACGATGCGGTGTAGGCAGGTTCGGTCACCCATGTCTCACCCACTACATTGAAGTTAGGATATTCCGTATTTATGGTCTTCATCCACTGTGCCATGGCATCACCGAAGGCGTATGGATAGGTGTCCATGCGTATTCCGTCGATTCCCACTGTCTCTATCCACCAGATGCTGTTCTGGATAAGATACTTCATCACATGCGGGTTATGATGGTTAAGGTCCGGCATAGTCGAAACGAACCATCCTTCCACTGTCTCACGCTTGTCAACCTCAGAAGCGTATGGGTCGCGTACGGGCGTCAGTTTGTAACTTGTCTGCAGGAAGGTCTTTGCCCTGCCAACATAATCATCGTTGAACGTTCCCTGTCCCATGCGACTCTTCTCTATCTTACCTGTCTGCTTTGAATGGTCGATGCGGTCGGCATAGTCTGCCTCCTCGATACAGTCCTGACTGTTGAACCAGTCGCTTGAAGGTATATCCTGTACCCATGGGTGATTGAAACCACAGTGGTTGAAAATCATATCCATCACCACTTTCAGTCCTTTCTGATGCGCCTCATCGGTGAGTTTTCTATATTCTTCATTGGTACCGAAGCGTGGGTCAACGCTATAATAATCGGTAGTGGCATATCCATGATATGTGCTGTAGCCTGCCGCATTGTCAGGGGCGTTGTTCTCAAGCACAGGTGTGAACCACAGCGCGGTCACTCCCAGTTCATTGAAATAGTCGAGATGCTGGCGTATGCCTTCCAGGTCGCCACCATGACGCAGGGAGGGCTGGGTGCGATCGACGATGTAGGGATTAAGAGCCCCCCTCTTATCCCCCCCGTAGGGGGAAGACTTCTTAGAGTTGAGAGTATTTTTTCCGCTGCTGGCGAAGCGGTCGGGCATGAGCATATAGAGGACATCGGCATTGGAGAAGCCGATTCTCTTGTCGCCGCTCATCTCGCGCTCCTTCAAGACATACGATACTGTCTGCGACCCCTTGACTTTTTCACTCGCACTATGTTCGAAATAGTTGGATGACTTTACATTCTTGGGTAATACATTCTGTTCCTTACGTGCAGTGAACTTGAGTTTCATTGTACCTGGCCTTGCTCCTTCAAGGTTCAGGTAAACGAGCAAGTAATTAGGACTGCCGAGACGGGCGACACTGTCGATACGCACGCCGGGGTAGTCAGTTGTGACGTCGGTCTCACGGATATTCTCACCATATACCATCAGTTGGAGCGTCGGGTCTTTCATTCCGACATACCAGTTAGTGGGTTCTATTCTACTGACCTTCACTGGAGAGGCCTTCACTGAAACCATGACAGCCAGAAACAATATGGATAACAATATACGTTTCATTTTTTTAGGAGTTTAGGAGTTTGGAAGGTAAGAGTTTAGTTATGGAAAATCAATGCAGAGCGAGGTGCCACGGTGACCAAGCCACCTTGCATGGTGCCAAGTCCATCCTCGTTAATCACACCATCGCAACACACAACAGTATATGTGCCTTCGGGCACCTCTATCTCACGTGGTTCTGTGTTACCATTGAGCACTACATAGATATCATTCCATGCATCACCGCCCGCATTTCCTTTGAGACAGTAAGCCACCACGCACGGCTGCGATGGCAGGAACTGCAAGTGTCGGCGCACGAGGTCAGCCTTTCCAAGACGGAACGCAGGATGGTTCTTGCGCATCTGTATCAGATTCTTGTAATAGGTAAACACCTGAGGATAGCGCTGGAGGTTGCTCCAGTCGAGGTGGTTCACGGAGTCAGGCGACTCGAACGAGTTGTGAACACCCTTCTTGTCGCGCAGTAACTCCTCGCCACTGAGCATGAAGGGAACACCCTGGGAGGTGAAGACCGCCGTCTGGGCAAGCAGGTCGAGACGGGTGAGTTCGTCCATCGAGATGCCAGGCAGTTCTGTCTTCAGACGGTCAACAAGACACATGTCGTCGTGACAACTGACGTATGAAATCATCTGTGTAGGCTCATTCGCCCATGGCTCTTTGGAGTAATTCACCTTCGTCATGTCCACCTGCGGATGACTGATGGCACCGACGATGCCGAACTTCAGGCTTTCCTCCTCACCGGCGATGCCTGCAAGGAAGGCTCCCTTTGTGTCGTCGCTGAACGGTCCGCGCAGGGCATCACGAATATCATCGGAGAAAGCGGCGATGCCTTTAAGTTGTCTTGTGTTTGCCTTTGTTGCCAACTTCTCTGCAGGATAGGCGCATTCGCCTGCACTCCACCCCTCACCATATATGAATATGGTAGGGTCAATCTTGTTCACCTCGTCACGGATGATGTTCATCGTCTCGATGTCGTGACAACCCATGAGGTCGAAGCGGAAGCCGTCGATATGGTATTCGTTAATCCAATGCTTCACACTCTCAATCATGAAACGACGCATCATGGGCTGCTCTGAAGCCGTCTCGTTGCCGCAGCCTGAGCCGTTGCTGTACTTGCCGTCGGAAGTCTTGCGGTAATAGTAGTCGGGATATGTCTTCTGGAAGTTCGAGTTCTCAATGTCGTAAGTGTGGTTGTAAACGACATCAAGGATGACACGGATGCCCGCCTTGTGCAGTGCTTGCACCATCTGCTTGAACTCGCGTATGCGGCAAACAGCATTATAGGGATCTGTGGAGTAGGAGCCGTCGGGAACGTTATAATTCACCGGGTCATAACCCCAGTTGTATTTGTTGATGTCAAGGCGCGTCTCATCGATAGAGCCGAAGTCGTATGAAGGCAGGATATGTATGGCATTAACGCCTAAAGACTTCAGGTGGCTGATGGCTCGCGGCTCTGTCAGCGCCAGGAACTTGCCTTTATGCTCAAGTCCCGATGAAGCGTCGATGGAGAAGTCGCGGTGGTGCATCTCATAGATGACAAGGTCGGCAGGCGACGTCACTACAGGCCGACGGTCGTTCTCCCATCCTGGGGGATTCGTTTCCGACAAGTCGAGCACTAAGGCAAGCGAGCCGTTTGCACCGACTGCCTTAGCGAAGACACCTACGGTATACTGGCCATCAACGCAAAAGCGGTATTCGTGATGATTGAGATCGCGCTTCACAACAGCACGCCAAATGCCGTCCTTGCCGCACTTCATCTTCACGACCTTTTGCTTTCCTAGGGTGGCGGCGGTGTCGGGATTGGCGTCGTACTCCACATTCACACTCTTGGCATCACGGGGAGCAAAGAGTTTGAAGACAGTCTTCTGTGGTGTGTATGTCACCTCATCGAAGTGGAAGTCCTGTGCCTGAATATGGGATGTTACTAAAGCCAATAGTAATAAGATTAGATATTTCTTCATAATTGTTGATGACAGTGTAAGTTAATACCTGTTATTTATCGCGTGTGAGCATGTTACGATACTCCACCGGTGTCATACCGATGGCATCCTGCACACGACGCTGCAAAGTACGCACGTTACTGAACCCCGCCTCTTCCGCAACTACGGCGATGTTATACTGCGGTTTTTCCCTTAGCAGTTGCAATGCGGCTAACACACGGAGATTGTCGATGTATGCATCAGGCGTGCGGTGTATTGTCTGATGCCTGAAAAGCCGAATCAGTCTTTCCTGACTGACATCAAGCATCTCGGCTAAGTCAGCTGTGCAGAAGTCGGGCTTTAGGTGGGGACGCTCGCTCTCCACCTTCAAATCTATAAGAGCCATCAACTGGGCATCGTCCTTCAAGTCGGCATTGTGTTGTCGCTGGATATTACCATCCAACAGTTCACGTGCCACCTCGGTACGTCGGCGCAGTTCTATGTCACACTCAAGCCTCTCTGAAAGGTCGAGGTTACGACTCACAAGTCGAATGAGTTCATCCTTGAGACGATCCAATTCTTTTCTCAGTTGCTCATTCTCCGCCTGTAGTTTTTTTATTTCATCAGACATATCGTTTTATGTTTATTATAACCTTATAATGCTAACTGCAAATCCACCGCCGGGAGCCTCGGTAATGTTCAGCACATCACCTTTCTTCACGGTGCGCTTAGTGATGGTGTATGCCTTCGGATTTGTCTCGTAATGAGCATCCTTCGCATCTGAATAGATAGTGCACTCATATTTCTTTCCGCTATCGAGGAAGTCGAGAGTCACCTTAGCCTTATGACCATTCTCATCGCACTTGCCGCCGACGAACCAGTTGTCGGTACCCTTTGCCTTGCGTGCCACAGTGATATAATCAGCCGGCTCTGCCTCAAGATAACGTGAGTCGTCCCAGTCACATGCCACATCCTTGATGAACTGGAAGGCATCCATATACTTGGCATAGTTCTCGGGAAGGTCGGCAGCCATCTGAAGCGGACTGTACATCGTGACATAAAGCGCCAAAGAACCAGCAATGGTGATGCGTGCCCATGAGGTGTTGTCACTCCATGTGTTCAACTTGGTCTCGAAGATTCCTGGGGTGTAGTCCATCGGACCACCCTGCAAACGAGTGAACGGCAGGATACATGTATGGTCGGGACGCGAACCGCCGAAAGCCTCATACTCCGTTCCGCGTGCACTCTCATTGCCCACAAGGTTAGGATAGGTACGGCAGATACCTGTAGGACGCGTTGCCTCGTGAGCATTGACCATAATATGATGCTTGGCTGCCTCCTTTATCACATACAGGTAATGGTTGTTCATCGACTGTGAGTAATGGTGGTCGCCACGTGGTATGATGTCGCCCACATATCCTGTCTTCACGGCATCATAGCCATACTTGTTCATCAGTTCGTAAGCCTCCTTGATGTGGCGCTCGTAGTTCTGTGACGATGACGATGTCTCGTGGTGCATCAGTATCTTCACGCCCTTGGAATGAGCATACTCGTTGAGTGCCTTGATATCGAAGTCGGGATAAGGTGTCACGAAGTCGAAGACATCGCGCTTCCACATGTTTGCCCAGTCTTCCCATCCGACATTCCAGCCCTCGACAAGCACCTCGTCGAGACCATTCTCAGCAGCGAAGTCAATGTAACGCCTTACCTTCTCGTTGTTTGCAGCATGGCGACCGTTAGGCTTTGCCAATTGATAATTGACAATTGACGATTGAGAGTTTGGGAAAGCATCGCCGCCAAGTTTTATGCTGGGGAACTCGTCGGTATAGTTCCAACTACTCTTACCAACAATCATCTCCCACCATACACCACAATACTTCGTGGGGTGAATCCATGAAGTGTCGTCAAGGGCGCATGGCTCGTTGAGGTTGAGGATGAGGTTTGAAGACAGCATGTCACGGGCATCATCGCTTACCATAACTGTACGCCACGGTGTGTTGCATGGCGTCTGCATGCAACCCTTCAAACCTGTGGCATCGGGGGTAAGATGACTGACAAACGTGAACGGTGCAGGCAGCGGATAGTCGGAGTGTTTCGGTGCAGGAGTATAGGCATTGCTACCTCCTCCCAACTTCTCAGAGAGATTGGTGGTCTGCGCATCAACAAGTTCTAGATGCATCGTGGCATAGTCGAGACATGCCGCCTCATGAATGTTGATGTAAAGCCCGTCGTCGCTCTTCATCTGAAGAGAGGTCTGAACTCCAGTTGGTGAGAACACAGCAACAGAAGAGTTGCCCCAGTTGACAGCCTCCGTCATTCGCTCACGTATCTCTGACAAGCGTGTCTCCTGTGTCTCTTGCTCCTGAGTGTCATAGTCGCCGGGAAGCCACCATGCCTTGTGGTCGCCAGCCATCGCGAACTCACTGCGTTCCTCCTTTATGAGGAAATAGTTGAGTTCTTTCTGCTGCGGGAACTCATAGCGGAATCCCATACCATCGTCATAGACACGGAAACGAAGGATCATAGTGCGGTAACGGTCGAAGAATGCCCTGCCACGCTCGCCGGGTTCTGCTGTCACCTTACTGTATGAGTATTTCTGTTGCAGTGTCACCGCCAGTTCGTTATAGTGGTTACGAATGGTCTTGGTCTCACCCCAAACAGGTTCCCATGTCTCGTCGAAGGTGGAGGTCTCGGTATTGACGATGGAGAAACCATCCATCAAATCGCTTTCCTCCAGACCCATCGAGGCATGCTTGTCCTTGGCAAGTTCCAGTCCGAGATGACTCTTGTTGATAACTGCCTTGCCCTTGTATGTCATTTCATACGTTGGACGTCCGTTGTCGGTAAGCGAGAAAGTGACGGCAATATTCCCATTGGGGGATTTAACGGTCTGTGCTGCTGCCGTCAACGGCAGCAGCATCAGTACGCATATAATATTTCTTAGCTTCATCTTGAAGTTTGTTACAACGACTTTTATTCAAAAAGATTATTTTAAAACAGTACCCATGCGGACGTTAGTGAACAGATAACGATGGTCCTCCCATCCTTCACCACCCATTCCGATACTTCCAGGAGCCTTGATATCAGGCAAGCTCACGATACGGGTTCCGTTGATGTATATCTTCAGAGTGCCCTTGTCGAACGACATAGCGAAGTGGTTCCAACTGTTCTTCTTCTCTACTTCACCCATCTGGGAGTAGCTACCACTAACATTCTCATCGTTTTTCTTGAGAAGGTTCCAATCCACATTATCCTCAGTTGCCACCCTTACTTCACTCATTTCATTGCCATCGCCATCATAGAAAAACAGGTGGTAGCAGGCATTGAAATCCTCTTCACCATTGCAATAGTATTCAAACTCCATGGTAAACACCTCGGGCAGGTAGTTCTTGCTCTCGCCAACCACCTTAGGCAAGAGGCGAGCGTCGTTGTTGGCAAGTTTGATTACGTTACGATCGCCAAACTTGGCTACCTCAGCACTACCATTTGTCAAGCTCCATTTCGATGGGAACTCACCTACCTTCTCTCCTGCGAGATTGTCCTTGAAGAACGCTGCAGGACATGGTTTGAAGTCACCTTTGGCATAAATACCTTTCATATTCTCAGGGATTACAGAGTCAACCGTCAAAGTCAGTTCAGCCTTTTCTCCGTTGACTTCCTGTCCTTCACCTTCATTTTCAGTATTCTCGGTCGATTCCACATTACTCTCTTGTCCAGCATCTTCCTTGTCTGTTTTCTTACCAGTGCATGCCACTATCATGGCAAGGACTGCAAGGCACAACAGTGCCATCATTGTTTTCTTCATAATTCTTTTGCGATTAAAGGGTGTAACATATTATATAAAATTCAAAAAACATTATTTACGACCTGCTTGTCCCACAAGTTCGATGACATTCTCATTGAAGACCTTGTTTCCAATCAGGTCCTCGATATTGAGGTGCATGCGGTAGCGCCAATAGTGCTTTGGATTGGCTGGAATATTGATACGCTCTGCATTGGCATCGGCAAGACGCAGTTTCTCATCGATGGCGAGCCAGTCCTGAATGGAAAGGATGCAAAGCATCGAAGGTGACGTGAGATGACGTGAGATGATGTCACTTGCAAGCCATCCCGGCAGTGGGTGCGGCGCATAACTCTCACGATGGAGCATCGTACTGTAGTATTCCTGCGTACGTGACTCGTCCTCGTCCCACCACTGACGGAGTGTAGGCATGTCGTGACTTGATATCGTGCATACCGAGCGATAGGGGTTCTGTGACAGATGTCCGAAACGAACGGTCGGGTCTTTCGGCATCGACTGCAGTTCGAGCGACAGTATGCGCAACTCATTCATCACCCAAGGCACGCAATCGGGCACCATGCCCAGGTCCTCAGCACACACCAACATGCGCGTTGCCTGTACCAATAGCGGCAGTTTCTTCATCGCCTCACGATACCAGAACTGGTTGTTACGACGGTAATAGTAGTCGTTATACAGTTTATTGAACAGGAACTTGTCGCTGTCGAAAAGTGACTCGTAGATGAAGTCGAACTGTACTGAGATGCGAGGATGGAAGCGATTCTCATCCTTATGGTCGCGCACGAAGAGCACATCGCTGATGAGGGCATACAGGCCATCACGGATAGATTCCAATGGCATGGAGTAATATTGGGTGGCTTCGGCTGCCTTTGTTTCCTCATACCATTTCTCTATCTTGCGCTGTGTGTCATACTGCGGCTTCATGCGATAGCGGTTGTCACCGATAGGCTCCACGAACTCATTGCGTATGCGGTCGGCATCTTCATGGAAAACACGGTCGAGCACCCAGTCGGTGATGAACGGATTGATGAACAGGTCCTCCTGCCAGTGGAGACCGTAAGCCTCTATCTCCTCGCGCGTCATGCCGAGCGAAGGAGAGAAATGACCGAGCAGTCCATGCACCGACTCAACGGGAATCTCCCAGATACGGAAGAAGCCAAGCACATGGTCTATGCGATAGGCGTCGAAGTATTTCGCCATGTTCTGGAAACGACGTACCCACCACTGGCATCCGTCTGCGAGCATTTCATCCCAGTTGTATGTTGGGAATCCCCAGTTCTGACCATTCACAGAGAAATCATCTGGCGGTGCTCCTGCCTGTCCGTTGAGGTTGAAGTAGCGTGGCTCCTGCCATACGTCACATCCCGTGCGGTTCACTCCGATAGGTATGTCGCCCTTCAGCACCACACCCTTCGAGCGGGCATACTCGTGTGCACCGCTCATCTGTTGGTTCAGAATGAACTGAATGAAATAGAAATATGCAACATCCTTGAATGCCTTATTACGTGGATTGGCAAGTGCCTTGCGGTCTTCCTCGTTCCACGTAGTATGGTCTTTCCATGTAGAGAAGTCGGCAGTGCCGTTCTTGTCGCGCAACATACTATATTGTGCATAGGGCACGAGCCACTGCTCTTCTTCCTTGAAGAATGCCTTAAACTCTGCCGACGACAGCATTGCCTTACCTTCCTGCTCGAACAAGAGATGCAGATACTCCTGCTTGGCGGTATTCACGCGCTCATAGTCTATCTGCGGAAGAGCATTCAACTCCTTCCTTAGTGCCTCGAAACGCTTGCGCTCTTTCTCGTCGTTCAACTTAGGAAGTTGCCTGAAATCAGTATATTGCGGGTGTAAGGCGAATATGCTGATGCATGAATAAGGATAAGAGTCGGTCCATGTCTTTGTGGTTGTGGTGTCATTGATGGGCAGCACCTGCAGCACACGCTGGTTAGTCTTTGATACCCAGTCAATCATCTTGCGAAGGTCGCCAAAGTCACCAACACCGAAACTGTCCTTGGAACGGAGCGAGAAAATAGGCACCAGAGTACCGGCACATTTCACGTTATAAATGGGGAAGAACGCCTGATCAAGTTCATATACGACAACGTCTCCCGCACCCATCGGCGGCAGGGTTACGACACGGTTGCCCTGAGTCTCCCACAACGGCATGATGTCGTGGTTCTCGTCAAGAGCCACAAACTTGAACTCAATGGTGACACCTGACATGTTCATTGCCTCGATGTCGATAATCCACTCGTTGAACTGGTGTTCCACCATCGGCTTTGCCTCGTGTAACTGCCATGCGCCCAGCACGTCCTGAGCACCGACAACAGCAAGGCGGTGGTTGCTGCGCAACTGCGGAGCACGCACCTTCAGGCGCACTGTTACGTTATACTTGTTCTGAACGACATCGCGGCGGCGACGACGTGCAACACACTCGGTGAATGCAGAACTATAGAGATAGCTGTCCTCTGGAATCTGAATCCAGTGGTCGTAGGTGATATAGCGCTCACCCTTCAGACTGGAAATCTCCAGTTTGTGCGGCTCTACGAGCCACTCGTGCTGGGTCTCCGAACCATTGCGCTCCACGCTATAGTAATAGCAGAGTGCAGCACCAACTTTCTCCTCCCGACGCAATTCGCATGTCCAACGCACGCCGTCGAGAGTGTTCATTCTATACTTTGTAATTCCGTCTTTGGCATTTTTGTCAATGAGGTTGAGTATAAGGTCTTCACCGAAACTCGTCTGATAATTGATATTAAATTGTAAGTTCATAATTGCACTGGTTAGTATTTTGGTGTAAAGTTACTAAAAATCAGCGTATTCTGTCCTAAAAACAGCATATTAGGCACAAATAAGTTGTGCAAACGTTTGCATACAAGATGATAAGATGATAGGAAATAATAACATAGGAATAAAAAAGGAACGCCCGTGACTCACGTCAAAGGCGTCCCAACAACAATCTTACTTAACTTAATGTTTTATTCAAGCATGAATTTATTTATGTTTTTTGCAATAAGGTTTTAATTGTTTTATATGAGTTTATTTCACGACCTTCTTTCCATTTACGATGTATATTCCTCGTGGGAGACTGTTGATAGCATCGTTTACAGATGCTCCGGCTGGTACACTGCGCAACAGACGACCGTCAATAGTATATATCTTGAGGGTTGAGGATTGAGGATTGAGGGTTGAGCGAAGGTAGTCGATTGATGTGGTTGCTGTCACATCGTCAACATAATAGTGTCCTGCGCCGTCCTTCTGGTTACGGATTACAAAGTACTTGGTATCTTGTACGTTGTTAACATCCACCGACTGCGGTGAGCCTGAGCCGTTGCTGAACACGAAGTTCACGTAGTCTTCCTCGCTGGTCAGGGTATATTCCTTGTAATACCATGTGTATCCGTCAACTGTCTTCGTTGCAGTGATGCGGTCACCAGGCCAACTGGTGTTAGCAGGTGCATGACCGAAGTCACTCCAAGTCCAGTAGTTCATTGTGGTCCATCCTGTCACACCCTCGCCCACACGGCAATAAACGGTGATGGTCTTCGGGTCGAAGGTATTCTCTTCAATGGTGTAGTTGCGCTCGATGATGCCTTTCACTACCCCACCAACGAGGATTCCGACCTTCAGTGTGCAACTCTCGGTAATGTTTATCTCTGTGCCACTATTAACCTTCTGGCTGCTTACTGTCGGTGTGGTGCCGTTGGTAGTGTATACAAGCTGTGCGCCACTGGTTGCACTCACTGCTGTGAGTTTAACCTTGAAAGCCCCATCATAAACACCTGAAGCCTTGTCTGCCCACGCCGTCTCAAGCGCGTTTGCAAGATAATAGCGATAATGATAACCAGAGAGGATAAGGGTATATGTGGAACTTGATGGTATAAAACCGTCAGGATTGCTTCCCACCACAACCATTAATCTGTTGGCACCGCCAACCTTAATGGAATTAGCATAGTAAGTAGCCGTGCTGCGCATTGTGGAATAGGTGCTCTGGTTGGTGATACCAGCCAGTTTGCGGGCAGCCACCATTGCCTTTATCTCATCTTTATAATCGAGCCAATGCTTATAGAACACACATGGTGTGCCTGGCATGGCAAGCAGATATGCATTTGCAGCCAGCGTGTCCTTCTTTATCGGGTCCTGCTCGGCATTTGCGCGTTTTTCCGTGTCATGATTCTCCACGAACGTAACAGCATACTGACGGTAATTGCCGCTGTTATAATCGTTGCTAATCAAAGGCCAGCTGCCATCGTTCTTTTCTCCCAATTTGCTCCAGTCAGCACTGTTGATGGCATTGCGCACGGTGTAGCGGAACTGGAAATCGAAGGCGGCACTGGTTTTTCCTGTGGCTTCTATCCAGTTCTTGATGGTATTTGTACCGTCCCAACACTCTCCGACTGAGAACTGCGGCTTTGCATAGTTGTTATAGGCTCCAACATAGGAACCACTGAAGCCCTTCACCATATCATAGCGGAAACCTGTATAGCCGAGGTCATCGATAAGCATCTTGGTATAGGCCTTACATATATTCTGAACGTTTGTGCTGAGATGGTCAAGGTCGCGCATGCCATCCCAACCTTCGCCAGAGTCATTGTTAGGACTGAGCGAGTAACCGTTGCTGTTAGCCCATGACAGCGTAGCACCGCCGTCATCGTCTTTGCAAATATCGGTGGACGTCATCTGGTAGGTAACACCCTGATAAGTCTCGGTAGGGAAGTCAACCCAGTTGCTAACATTCTTGCGATGGTTAACAACCACATCGGCAATAGTACCAATACCCTTGCTCTTGAATGTTGAAATCATGTTCCGCAGTTCCTGCTCAGTGCCAAAAGAACTGGTATAATGGTTGCCTCCTGGGAACCAATACAAATCATCATAACCCATGGAAGTTCCTCCGCAGTTACCACTTTGTGGCACCCAGATGAGATCGAACGTAGAGGCAAAATCCTCTGCCTGACTCTCCAACTTTGTCCATTTTGACTGTGCAAAAGAGTCCCAATAGAATCCTTGCAGCATAACGCCACCATAATTCTCTGGCCATCCCTGAGCACTCACATTCTGTGAGCAGGTTATCATCAAAGCCGTTGCGATAATAGTTTTCAGAAGAGATTTCATAATGGTGTAGTTTTATTATTACGTTTCCAAGTGCAAAGATAATAGAAAAATCGTTTCGTTGTTCTCTAACCTACTGATTTTTCACCACTTGGTATGTGCAAACGATTGCACCTACCTTATAAAAAAACAGGTGGGTATTCCGAAGAAACCCACCTGAATTATTTGAAAGTTCTAGAACTGTTATTCTACCGTGCAATAAATCTTGTCAGATGTCTTACGGGTAGGATAAAGCTTAATGGTAGTTCCGACGACTCCGAGGTTCTTTCCGTTTCCAACGAGGTCATTAATAACCATCGATGGTTCAACGGTGTCATTACCACCGAGGTTGATACCCCAGTCATTGTTGGCAGTGAACTTCCAACCGTTGGCAGTAACTCCAGCAGCTCTGATTACGTAGCAGTAGTTTGCTGCGTCCCAAGTCATTTGCTGGGCATCGTCACCAGGATTCCAACCGTTAAAGTCTCCCACGAGGTTCATGTTTGTGATGTAAGTACCGGTCAGTGTTAGTGCTGCAAGGTCAGCAACAACGTAATATACACCTTCGCCTGCATTAGCCTTGAAGTTAGTGCCACCACCTTGAGTAAAGTCACCGCTGACTCCACCCGAGAAGGTACTGTAGTTAATCTCGTTATCCCATGAACCAGCAACACGCTGGAACTTAAACTCATTGCCCCATCCGTTAGGATCAGCGCAATAGATGTAACCAGTGTAGGTACCATTATCGTTAGTAAGCGCAAGTTTCTGCTCAGCATTTGCCCAACCATCGGTAGCTCCGATGAAATAGATAAACGGTTCAAATGATATGTACTCGTAAGTCCATGTCTGGTCGAGCATGTTGAACGTCAGACGCACATACTTGGCAGTGCGTGGAGGAGCAGGAACCAAGAAGTTTCCACCAACATTGTTATAGTTGAACTTGCCTGCCTCGTCTGCAGAGCAGAGGCACTTGCTCCAGTCGCCACCGAGGCCAGACTCTGGTGTGAGTTTGAACTGGATTTCTCCATTGATGTTTTCAACAGGTATCGTAACCTTGAACACAGGATCCTCATACGGATCACCACCGCCATTGACAACAGGATAGGTCTTATCAGAGTTGTTCCATCCGTTAACAGTACCTGTGATATAATATGTATTCTCTAACTCTGGTGCCTGCGGTATAGCCTTCACCGTAATGACTCCGGCATTGATGTTTGTTGCTACACCATTTACTATGGCATTGAGAATAACCTCTGCCCTTGCCTCACGCTCCACAGGGCGCACGCCATAGAGTGAAGAGAAAAAGTCTTGAAGAGCCTGGCTCGACACCATTCCATCAGGATCAGCGCTAAGCTCAGCATTATCAAATATCATCTTGGCAACCGTAAGCGTGAATCCATCTGGCAGAGTACCAGAGAGTGTGAATGCCCTCACATCTTTTTCGTTTGAAAGACTAATGTTGTTAAGGTTGATAACATCAACAGCAGATGCACTGAAACCAGGAACTACAATGCTTTCCTCGGCCTCGTTACTCTGAGGTGACGCCCAATCTTCATATTCATTGCCAGCACACCCTACGAGAAGCAGGGCTGCACTAAGCATCATCATTAATTTTTTCATATTCAGATATTGTGTTTAGGATGCCTCACCGTCCGCGTTAACAGACGGTGAAGCTATCTGTTTTTTTATTTACTGATAAACATATACTGACCTGTGAGGTCGTTCAAGAATACGGTGTACTCACCTTCTGTTACAGGAATGTTGCTTCCGTTCTGTACTCCGACGCCGTATGGGAAGCCTGAACCACCCCAGTTAACGTCCCAGTTGCCGTTAGCAGCAAACTTAAGCTCGCAAGCGCTGAGACTGAAGTCGCCCTTCCAGATGTGGCTTATACCACCGTCCTTTACAGCACAGAGTGAAAGTGCATCGGCAGCAGCATCCCATCCGTTGTGTGAACCAGGCATTGCAACAGAGTTGTAAACAGTACCCGCAATATCCGTAGCAGGCTCAATAGTTACCTCATCAGTAGCGGTGTTGAAGGTTGCAACATAGTAACCAGCCTTGCCTTCCTTGAGGCAGAGGTTTCCATCGCCATTGCTCTCGAAGTACTCGTTTTCGCCATCGCCGAAGAACGACTCGTAGTTCTTCTGGATATCCCAGTTACCTGGAATCTGAACGAACTTGAACTGTCCACCTTCAGGAACATAGAATGTAAGGTCGATGATACCAGTACCTGTCTTCTTATCGAACTCAGCGTCCTTTGCTGGGAACATAGGCATCAGGCCATTACCAATCTGGTCGGTGCCGTTGCCCCATCCACCTCCGATGAAGTTACCTACAGCATACCACAACAGAGGAGCGGCATCCTTGAGTTCTACATAATAAGGAACAGTGTTTATCTCAACAATATTTGAGTAGATAGTGTTGCCCGCAAGAGTAGAAAGTGCACGAACATAGAGTTTCTGGCTTGAAGGAACCTGGTCCTCAGGCCATTGTTCCATCTTCTGAATTGCCTTTGCCATTTCAGCAGCATCGATTGCTGTCGAACAAACACCCGTAGGAGTACCTACAGTAACGTAAGTCGGTATCGTGTTGCCACTCTCATCAGCATTTGCCTGCTCGTCAGAAATGGTCCAGTCGTTCTTAGTTGAAACCTGAAGTTCGTACTGGGCAGCAGCAGGGAATCCATAATCAGGCTGCGACCACGTGAAAGGAAGAGAGGTCGAAGTTGACAAATCAGTTGCCATTTCAGCATAGCCAGGGGTGTTCAGCGTGAATGACGTTGGCGACTGCAGCACAGGGTTGTGGTCGAGGTCGTCCTCACAAGCAGTGAACAAGCATACACTGCAAAGCAGCAGCAATGTTGACTTGATTATATTTTTCATAATGAATATTTCTTTATATGTTTATTGATTAATATCCAGGGTTCTGCACGAGATTGCTGTTAGCAATGAGGTCGGTCTCTGGTAACGGGAATATAGCAAGGTGAGAGTCGATGTTGCGACCTGTCTTCACTCCGCCTTTCCAAGCCCAGTTGTAGTTCACATTGCCTGCATAGCGACCGAAACGAATAAGAGTAGGACGGCGTACTGCCTCGTAGTATAACTCACGGCTCCACTCGTCGCAGATCTCGCCCAGAGTGAAGTTAGCCTTTGTCTCTGCATGTGCACGGCTGCGCAGGTCGTTGATGGCCTTCAGACCTTCAGAGGTAACGGTACCGCCATTCTGGCGTGCGGTAGCCTCTGCATAAGAAAGGTAAGCCTCAGCAACACGGAAGAGGAATACATCAGCATCAGAATACTTGGTACCATGGCCAGAAGTGCCTGCAGTGTTGAAGTTGTTGAACTTACAAACTGCAAAACCGCGAACGAAGTGTCCGTCAGAGTTGATGTCGGTGAGAGTCTCTGCACCGTCAACCTCACGTCCCTGACCATCGAACATTGCACGGTCGTCACCAGCTGCCTCAGGCATAGCATATGCACCGATGTTAGGAGCATCGTTGTTGGGGAAGAACTTTGCAACCAAGTCAGCACGCATACGGTTACCGCCCCAAGCCTCTGAAGCATTGCCTCCAGGAACACTTGAACTGAAGATGTGTACGTTAGCATCTATGCTTCCTGCCATAAGGAATGTAGAAGTACCGTACGACTGAGTTGTCAGACCATCCTGAAGGATTGGGAAGATAGCCTCAACAGAAGCACCGTTCTCGCCATTGTCACCCATGAAGAGCTGTGCATATGCACTGTAACCATTCTTCTCTGCGGTGTAAAGCTTGTAGCTGGAGTTCATTATCTTCTGAGCATATTCAGCAGCCTTTGACCACTGAGCAGAGCCAGTGTAAACCTCTGCGTTAAGATAGAGACGCATGAGGAGGAACCATGCTGCAGCCTTATCTACACGACCATAATCAGAGTCGCTTGATGTCTTAGGTCTTGCATCGCTCAGACTTGGCTCAATATCAAGAAGCTCCTGCTCGATCCAATTGAAAAGGTCGGCACGCTGTATCTGCTCTGGCTTAGCAGTAGACACTGCAAGTGTGAAAGGCACGTTTGCATAACCGTCCATGAGATAGAAGTAGTCAAGAGCGCGGAGGAAACGAACCTCTGCAGTCTTCGTTGCATCATAATCTGAGAAATCCTCAAGATACTGGTTGCAGAATGCAATGGCAACATAGAGTCTGTAATAGAAACCACGGAGCATCGGGTGACTCTTGTCTATAGCATTGATGCAGAAAGGATAGATACCGTCGTCACCCCAACCGCAAATAGCCTCGTCGGTGGTGAGTTCGTTAGAGTTCCACAACTGGCGGTAGTAACCTGAAGTACCTCCGTCGATGCCGTCAACGTCGCTGTCACCGTCCGGACCTGTCTGTCCAGCAAGTGCAATAACGCCATAACATTTGTTCAGCAGCGCGTCAGGACTGATCTTATCTCCAGTCTGAAGGTTCGGGTTGATTGGAGTCACGTCCAGGTCTCCTGTACACGACGTAGTACCCAAAGCAAGTGCCAATGCTGCTGCCGAGAAGATATATTTTATATACTTTTTCATAATTGTTTCCTATTTATAATTTCTTTAGAAGTTCAAGTTAAGACCAAGAATGAAAGAGATAGGACGTGGATAGATGTTGTTGTCAATACCACCGAACACCTCTGGATCAATACCATCATACTTCGTGATGCAGAATACATTGGAAGCAGTTGCATAAACACGGCCATTGATTCCGTGCCAGCTGCCAGAGCGGAAGAGGTCAGCAAAGCTGTAACCCAGCGTGATATTGTCACACTTCAGGAAAGAAGCGTTCTGTACCCAACGGTCTGAAAGCATTGCATGCTGGTTGTAGGTTGACCATCCATCCTCGATAGCAGCCACCGGACGGTTTGTCAGATATATGCTGTTTCCGTAGATTTCACCTGAACCGACGTTAGAGGTTCCTGCTGCAAGGTCATTGAACAAGTAGTTGCCTATGCTTGCACGGAGAGAGAAACCGAAGTCGATGTTTCTCCACTCAAGACGTGATGAAAGTCCCATTGTAACAGGAGCCATCGGGCTCTTGTAGAAATAGAGGTCGTCTGGAGTGATGTTACCATCAGCATTGCGGTCAACAACAACGCCCTCGATAGGCTTGCCAGCCTCATCGTAAGCCTGCTGGTAAACATAGAATGAGTTTGCGGGATGTCCAACGGCATGAGCCTGACATGTGTTACCCGTACCAGCCGAAACGCCACCAGTTGGAACGTAGTAGTTCTCGTCGTCGCCACCAGTCAGCTTGGTAATCTTGTTAGCATTATATGTGAAGTTATAAGAAATGAGCCAGTGCCAGTCCTTGGTGTCAAGGGCACGCCAGTTAAGTGTAACCTCAGTACCAACGTTCTGCAGAGAACCGATGTTAGAAATCACCTGGTTGCGGAAGTTTGTACCTGCAGGAACAGTCACCTTATTAATAAGGTCGGTGGTCTTGCGGAAGTACCAGTCAACGCTACCGGTAAGTCTGTGGTTTATGATACCGAAGTCAAGACCGATGTTGTATGTCGTTGTCTTCTCCCACTTGAGGTCTGGGTTGTACTCGTTTGGACGAACCATCACAACGCCAGGAATCAGAGGATAAAGGCTACCCTGTCCAGAGTTTGCCTGATAGATAGCAAAGTAAGGATAGTCACCCTGCTGGATATCCTGCTGACCTGTGATACCCCAACCAAGACGAAGCTTGAGATCAGAGAGCCATTCAATCTCGCGGAACTTGTTCTCGTCCTTAATCTTCCATGCGAAAGCAAATGATGGGAATGTATCCCAGTGCTTCTTGAAACGTGAAGAACCGTCACGACGAACAGTACCTGTCAACATGTAACGACCGTCCATCAGACTCCAGTTAGCACGACCGAAGAAAGATACGAGGAAACTCTCTGTCTTGAAGCGATAATCCTCAAGCACACCGTCACCGTCGTAGTCAACACCTGAGTCGGTATAGATTTGACCAGCCCTAGGATTTGTTGAAGGATAGTAAGAGAAATAGCGGTTGCACTGTGAACGCCAGAAGTGCTGCCACTCATAACCTACCATGATATCGAAGTGATTCTTTGCGGCATCATTGAAGTCGTGGTAATACTGTGCATAAGTACTGAACTGCAAATTGCGCTTAGTAACTCTGTCAGTACCATTAGAACCGTAGTAAATAGCAAGTGGGTTCGATGGCAGGACGTTGGTAACCTGACGACCACTTGAGATATCGGCACCAGCCGTCATGTGCAAGCGGAGGTCTTCGAAACCATGAATCTGATAGTCAACGTCAGCACTTCCGATGAAGTCACGGCTGATAGCTGTGTCATCCTTCAACTCGAGCACTGCCAAAGGATTCTTTGTTGCCAAAGAATAATAGGTATTTGGCCATGTCGGGTCGTTAAGAGCTGTTCCGTCAGTCTTCCACTCGAAGAAGTTGCCGAAGTTGGCAGCATCTACCGAGGTGTTGTCGTAAGGACTCTGAGTCGGGTCAAACCAGAGAGCAGAACCGATAGCAGCACCGTCAGCATAACGTGACTTTGCCCACATTCCCTTACCGTTCAGGTTGATTTTCAGATGATCCTCGAGGAGAGTTGGACTAAGGTTCACCGATGCGGTGTAACGGTCAAACTTACTGGTCTTTAGAATACCCTGCTGTCCTGTATAGCCTAAGCTTACACGATAAGGAAGCACTGTAGAAAGAGTTCCAGACAAAGAAACGTTGTGGTCGTGGCTGATAGCGGTACGATAAATCTCGTCCTGCCAGTTGGTGTTTGCTGTGCCCATAGCATTATAGGCTGCACTGCCCTCACCAAAACGCTCTGTGATAAAGTCACGATACTGGTTACCGTCCATCACTTTGACAGTCTTCTTCTTCATACTCATGGTAACACTACCATTGTATGCAACCTCCAGACCGCGACGTCCCTTCTTTGTTGTAATAATGATAACACCATTTGAACCACGGCTACCGTAAATAGCAGTGGCAGAAGCATCTTTCAGTACGTTGAACGATTCGATGTCCTGAGGGTTAACCATTGACAAGGGGTTAGCAAGACCTTTCACACCATCGTTATCCATTGCGATACCATCGATAACGATAAGAGGCTTGTTGCTTGCCGAAAGTGAAGAACCACCACGAATACGGATTTCAGCACCACCACCAGGAGTACCACCACCGTCAGTGACATTCACACCTGCGATTTTTCCTTGCATGAGATCCTGTGGATTAACTACAAGACCTTTGTTCTTTGAATCTGGTTTCAATGCTGTAACGCTTCCCGTGAGGTCGCTCTTCTTTACAGCACCATAACCGATAACGACTA
Source organism: Prevotella sp. (assembly GCA_017554105.1). Classification (GTDB taxonomy): domain Bacteria; phylum Bacteroidota; class Bacteroidia; order Bacteroidales; family Bacteroidaceae; genus Prevotella. The sequence goes on from JAFZIY010000031.1 coordinate 57,838, forward strand.
CTTCATTAAGGCTCTGGGCTGCGTCTTCCTCCAGCGTCACAACCATGTGTGGCGATGCGGTAACCTTTGCATCCTGATAGCCGATATACGAAATCGTCAGAGTCGCTCCTGCTGGAGCTTCAATCGTGAAGTTACCATCGAAGTCGGTGATGGCACCGCCATTCTGCCCATCAATGCGGACAGTAGCACCAATCACTGGTTCGCCGGTAGCATCCTTGACTTGACCTGTCACAGTATTCGACTGCGCGAAGGTCCCGACAGATAGGAATAACCCAAACAAGAGGGTAAGAACCCGCATAGGGATTCTAATTTTTACCTGCTTCATCATTCTACATTGTTTTTTAAGTTAGTGAAATATTTATTAGTTATTATATTTAAACTGTCTCAGGTTATTCAAGGTCAATAGACTACATCCTTAGTAGTATCATTTCCGTCCAAAGCCTATTATGGCTGTTTCACTTTGCAAATTTAACTTTAAATGTGTTACATTGTACTTGTTTTGCCAAATATTTTTATTATTTTTGCGCGCAAACGTTTGCACAACGTTATCTAATTAAAATTATATAATGTACGCGCGTGATTAGAAACTTTTAAATAACTTTGCAGCCAAGAAGAAAAACTGTGCAACAGTTACGCAAAAAATTATAAGGAAAAACGACAATGGCTATTAATGGAAATGCTTCATTCACGATGAAAGACATCGCCCGGGAACTGGGCGTGTCGGTGGCTACTGTGTCGCGAGCACTGAAAGACAGTCCGCGCATAAGCACCGAACAGAAGGAGCGCATCAAGAAATTTGCACGGGAGCATAACTTCTACCCCAACCTCACTGCTGAGCAACTGCGCCATAATCGCGTGAAACCTTCCAACATCATTGGAGTTATTATACCACAGATAGCGCATTATTATTTCTCCACGATACTGTCCGGTATAGAGGAACAGGCAAGGATTCGCGGATACAGCATTATGGTGGCACAGAGTGAAGAGAGGTATGATCTGGAGAAGCGTATATGCGAACACTTCATGGAAAACCGTGTTTGCGGAGTCATTGTGTCACAAGCAAAGGACACCGTGGAGTACGACCACTTCAAGAAACTGGCCGACATGGGAGTTCCCTTGGTGTTCTGCGACCGCATTTGTACCGGAATCAATGCCAGCCGTGTTGTCGTCGACGACTACATGGGGGCATTCACTGCCGTGACACACCTCATTGAGACGGGCTGCAGACGCATCGCCTTCTACGGCGCACCGATGAAACTCGAGATATCAAAGAACCGCTATAACGGTTATCGTGATTCCATTCTGCGCCACGGGTTAGAACTTGACGAGTCGCTGGTGTTCATATGCGACAACCGCGCCGATGCCGAAGAACTCACTCCGAAGGTGCTTAGCAGGGAAGACAGGCCCGACGCTTTCTTCGCCATCAACGACGATACAGCCATCGGAATCTTGTATACTGCCAAGCGAATGGGATTCAAGGTGCCCGACGATGTAAGCATCTGCGGATTCACCAATGGTGAACGCGCCGTGGCATGCGACCCTATGCTCACCACCGTTGAGCAGCGCGGGCACATGGTAGGCGAAGAGGCTGTCGATGTGCTTGTGGCTCATGTCGAAAGACTTATTGCCCCTGGCAAGATTGAAAAGAAAGTAGTTAGGACACGACTTGTGGTAAGAGGAACAACGAGGTGACAACCCACGTTAAGTCGCTCCTCAAGGAAAGTATCTCAATCGCCAACCTTTTGAATTTAAACTTTAAACATATACAAACATGGAAAAACCTGATTTAAGATTCTGGCAACTATGGAATCTAAGCTTCGGATTCTTCGGAGTACAAATTGCCTATGCACTACAAAGCGCTAACATCTCACGTATTTTCCGCACACTTGGTGCCGATCCACACGACCTCTCATACTTCTGGATACTGCCACCACTGATGGGAATACTCGTGCAACCGATTATCGGAACACTGAGCGACAAGACTTGGACACGCTTCGGTCGCCGTATCCCGTATCTTTTCGTAGGAGCGGCAATGGCAGTTGCCGTGATGTGCCTGCTACCCAATGCCGGTGTGCTGGGTCTTGCCACTGTAGGAGCAGTGCTTGTTGTGGGTACCATCCTGCTCATGTTGCTCGACACGTCCATCAACATGGCAATGCAGCCATTCAAGATGCTGGTTGGCGACATGGTAAACGAGAAGCAGAAGGCAAAGGCATACAGCATCCAGTCGTTCCTGTGCAATGCCGGTAGTGTGGTAGGTTTTGTCTTCCCATACATCTTTGCTGCCATTGGAATGAGTCAGGAGGCACCTGAGGGAGTCGTTCCACAGCCTGTTGTATGGTCGTTCTACGTCGGAGCAGCCATCCTCATCCTGTGTGTTCTGTACACCACGATAAAGGTTAAGGAGTGGAATCCTGAGGAGTACGCCAAGTACAACAATCTGAGCGAGAAGAAAGACGAGGGAAGCAGCAACTGGTTTACACTGCTTAAGAATGCTCCTTCCACATTCTGGAAGGTGGGACTGGTGCAGTTCTTCTGCTGGGCAGCATTCCTCTATATGTGGACTTACGTCGTTGACGCCGTGTCACTCACCGTTTGGAAAACCGACGACCCCACAAGTCTCGACTATCAGAATGCGGGCAACTGGACAGGAATTCTTTATGCAATACAGGCTATGGGCTCAGTGGGTTGGGCTATGGTACTGCCTCGTTTCAAGAACACCAAGGTGGCCTACTCGGTTAGTTTGTTGCTTGGAGGACTGGGCTTTGCCCTCATCCCGTTCTGTCCTGGTCAGTATCTGCAAATCATTCCATTCCTTCTCATTGGCTGTGCATGGGCTGCCATGCTCGCCATGCCGTTCACCTTCGTTACCAATGCCCTGCAAGGCTATGGTCACATGGGAGCCTATCTCGGACTCTTCAACGGTACCATCTGCATTCCTCAGATAGTTGCTGCTCTCTGTGGCGGAATGATTATGCGTGCCATTGGCGGCACCCAGAGCACCATGATGATTGTTGCAGGTATCTTCCTTGTCATCGGTGCACTTTGCGTAGGTGTTATCAAGGACAACCAGCATAAGTAATGCGGAAACTGTTCCTATCATTACTGCTCACGGCAGTTGCCTTCTCATGCATGGCGCAGGAGACAGGCGCTGCCGACATCGGCACCTCCACCGTGAATACTGGTAAGAGTATTCATAGTGACGGTGTCGATGACGTGTTGCAGTACACCCCGCTTGCCGCCACCATAGCACTGAAGTTGTTCGGCTTAGAGAGCAAAAGCGAGTGGGGAAACCTTCTCATCAACACCACAACGACATACGCAAACACCGCCATCATCAGTTATATGCTGAAACATTCGGTCAACTCCACGCGTCCCGATGGCACCGACAACCACTCGTTCCCGTCGGCACATACCGCCATTGCCTTTGCCGGAGCAACGATATTGGCCAAGGAATACGGACACATATCACCGTGGATTACCGTGGGAGGTTACACCATTGCCGCCGTGACTGCCGCCGACCGCGTGCGCCGCAACCGCCATCGGTGGATTGACGTAGCGACGGGTGCCGCAATAGGCATTGCCACCACCGAGTTAGGATACTACATCGGGGGACTCGTTCTGCCCGACAACAAACAGTATTCCCTGTCCGTCTCACCGACATGTCTTAACCTTGTGGTGAAACTTTAGAAGTGCCGGTATCTACAAAGAGCGTTTCCGAGGTTGTGATTGTTGCCCAACGACAATGCGATTGATGGCTAATGGCAGTGTCATTGATGCCTAATTGGAGTGCGATTGATGGTCAATGGGAATGCAAATGATAATGAATGGGAGTTTTAGTCGATGTCAAGTATTAAGTTCTCTTCGCTCAGCGAGCACCGCACCGCACTGATGGGGGCGGCGATGCTCTTTGTCATGCTCTTCCATGTGGGCATGGACCGCCACAGCACTTTCTATGCCTTGCACCGCGTCGGCAACGTGGGCGTCGACATCTTCCTGTTCCTCAGCGGCATCGGACTATGGTTCGCATGGCTGAAGAGACCTTCGCTGAAACGGTTCTACTGGCGCCGTTTCGTGCGTCTTTATCCCGCATGGCTCATCATGGCGATGCTTTTCTACATCCCCAATTACATCAACACTCCCGGCGGAGGCTACAGTCCCGACATCCCGAACCTCGTGCTGAACATTCTCTTCGGATGGAGTTTCTGGCGCATTGACGACCTCACGTTCTGGTTCATACCCGCCATCATGGCGCTCTATCTCATCGTTCCGTTCTACATCCGCCTCATCCTCCGCCACCCTACGTGGCGGTGGCTGCCCGTGGTGGCAATGGTTTGGGCTGTGATGGTGCAGTATTATCCTCCCGTCCACTCGCTTGTGGGACATGTGGAGATATTCTGGAGCCGTATTCCCATTTTCCTTTTGGGCATCAACTGCGGACTTCTGGTTGCCGAGAAACGCTCTATGGAGGGTTCCGCCCTGTGGCTCCTGCTACTCACGCTGGTGCTCAGCCTCGTGATGTGTCTTGAGTTCGAGGAGTCGTGGCGCGGACGTTTCCCACTCTTCCTCGAGCGCATGGTGTACATTCCTCTTGCCATTTCGATCTCTCTTCTACTATCCCACTGGCTCGAGAAGGCGCCCCACTGGTTGCTGCGCGGCATGGCTTTCGTGGGCATGCTGTCGCTTGAGGCATACCTGATACATCTGCATTTCATCCTTGTAAACGTACAGAAATACCACCTCGGTTATGTCCTCACGGCGCTCATCACCATCGTTGTCTCGCTCGTCCTTGCCTACTTACTGCATCATTTAGTGGCTTTCATCACCCGTTTTTTACCGAGATGACAACTTTTTAACCACTACGATGATATTATTTCATAAAAAAATGTAACTTTGCACGCGTGGAGATATGAAAATGAAGGAAATATTCCGACTGATACGACCTAAGCAATGGCTGAAGAACTTGTTTGTTTTCCTGCCTATGTTCTTCGGCGGTGCTCTCACCGACAGCAAGGCCTTGCTGCCGACGATAGCCACGTTCTTCGCCTATTGCTTTGTTGCCTCCTCGGTATATTGCTTCAACGACATCGTTGATGTTGAGGCCGACCGCCGCCATTCGGTGAAACGCAATCGTCCGATAGCCTCGGGTGCCATCTCCATTCAGCAGGGCTACGGTCTCATGGTGCTGATGTTCATGCTGGGAATAGTGCCGTTGCTGTTTATCGGAGCGGCATGGTATAAGGTGGCGCTGGTGCTTTTGGGCTATTACATCCTTAACATCTGCTATTGCGCCCGTCTGAAGCAGTATGCCATTGTCGATGTTTGCGTGGTGGCTTTCGGCTTTGTTCTCAGGCTTCTCGCAGGCGGCTTCGCAGCGGGTGTGCCACTTAGCAAGTGGATTGTTATGGTGACTTTCCTCCTCACCCTGTTCCTCTCGTTCGCCAAGCGGCGCGACGACGTGGTGCGTATGGAGGCTACCGGCATCGCACCGCGCAAGAACACCATACGCTACAACCTCACCTTTATAAATCAGGCCATCACCATCACGGCAGCCGTAACGCTGGTGTGCTACATCATGTACACCGTATCGCCGGAGGTGGAGGCACGTACTGGCAGCCAATACATCTACCTCACGTCGCTGTTTGTGCTGATAGGACTGCTCCGATACATACAAATCACGGTGGTCGACAAGAAGAGCGGCGACCCCACGAAGATAATGCTGACCGACAGATTCATGCAACTCGTGGTGCTCGCATGGGGCATCATGTTCCTCATTGCTATATACTTGATGTGATAAGCCTACCCCCATCCCCTCCCAAAGGGAAGGGAGGTCGGATGTATTGTGATAAAAGTATAATTTGAATAATGGAGATTCATGCCTTCGACTTTGACGGAACGCTGACACGGAGCGACTCGCTGCTCGGCATAATACGCCATCAGCGCGGCACATCCGGACTGATGCGCGTGCTCATTATGCATGCACCGAAACTGCTGATGATGAAGGCTGGACAGTATCCCAACTGGAAAGTGAAGCAGAAGGTGTTCCGTATGTGCTTCGGAGGAATGACGCTGGACGACTTCAATGCTCTCTGCGAGGACTATGCACGGAAGCAAAAGGGCATACTGAGGACCGACGGCATGCAGCGTGTCGACGAGGCATTGCGACGCGGGTGCAAGGTAGTGGTCATCAGTGCGAGCATCGACAACTGGGTGTGTCCGTTCTTCCAAGGACGCGAGGGCATTGAGATTGCAGGCACGCAGATAGAAGTGGTTGACGGAAAACTCACCGGGCGCTTCCTCACACGCAACTGCTACGGCAGCGAGAAGGTGGCGCGACTGCTCGAACTCTACCCCGACCGCAAGTCGTATCGTCTTGTAGCCTATGGCGACAGCCGTGGAGACCGCGAACTGCTTGCCTATGCCGACGAGGCGCACTACCGCGAGTTTAAAAAGTAAAAAGATGAAGAAATATCTGAGAATGCTGAAAATAAAGAAAGAGGAGATGCCACTCGTAGGTATCCTCCTCGTCATCTTCACTGCGCTGCATGTCCTTGTGGTGCGCCGTTTCTGGGAGGCATTCTCGCCGTTGGGCAAAGACTACTGGTGGCTTTACGTGGGTAAGTTCGACATTTCAGGCTTCGACCCCATCACATACTCGGTGCTTTCCCAGTGGGATGCGCGCTATCAGGTCTACCGTCACCCATTGCTGGCATTCTTCGCGTGGATTCCCTCGCAACTGAATCAATGGCTGATGGGCACGCTTGGCATGAATCCCGTACAGATAATCGTGGCCGTCATACTGCTCGCATGCCTCGTATATGGTGCCGTTTTCCTGTTCCGCATCTTCCGTGAGCACATCGGTCTGGGCAAGTTCGACTCTACTTTGCTCGCCCTTCTCACATTCTCCTTCGCGTATATCCTGCTCTCCTACATCTGTCCCGACCACTTCGCGGTATCGATGACAGTGCTGATAATTACGCTCTATGCCGCAGGCAAGAAGATGAAAGAGGGGACGCGTTTCAAGATTTGGCAGACAGTCATACTGTTCCTTGTCACCGCAGGCATCACCCTGAGCAACGGAATAAAGACGTTCATCGCGGCATTGTTCACCAACAAACGACATTTCTTCCACCCTGTCTATTTGCTTCTGGCAGTGATATTGCCGTCTGTCGCCATCTGGTTTTTTGCCCGATGGGAATACCAGTTCTATGTCTTCCCACGCGAACAACAGCGCAAACAGATAAAGGCTCAGCGCGCGGCAAATGCCGACCGCAAGGCATATCGCCGCTTCTGCGACACCATAGCCATTGCCGACTCCGCCAAACGAAGGGCAATGTTCGACTCCATTCAGGCTGTCAAGGCAAAGAAACGCAAGGCTGAGGAGGCAAAGAAACCCGTCTTCGCACACCAAGGCAAGCCTATCGCAAAGGGTGAGTTCACCAGTTGGACCGACATAACGACGTCGCGATGGGACACCATGATAGAGAACCTTCTTGGCGAATCGATACAGTTGCACAAGCAACACCTGCTGGAAGACACGCTGCGAAAGCGGCCCGTCATAGTGCGCTACGACCATATCTACAACTATGTCGTGGAGGCATTGCTCGTGCTTCTCTTCGTCATCGGCATCTGGTGCGGTCGTCGGAGCAGGTTCCTGTGGCTGTGCCTCGCCTTCATACTGCCTGACATAGCCATCCATCTGGTGCTCGGCTTCGGCATCAACGAGGTGTACATCATGTCCGCACACTGGCTCTTCGTGCTACCCATTGCCCTGTCTTTCGCCTTCAGGGAGCTCAAAGGCAAGTGGGTCGTAACGCTGCGTGCCGTCACCGCCCTGCTGATGCTCTACCTATTTATATATAATCTATGGCTGACAACCAACTTCTTGATTAATTGACAATTGAGAATTGATAATTGATAGGTAAGACAAGCATTCTAAATGCGTAATTCATAATTCCAAAATGGATTCACTAAAGGAGAAAACCGCAAAAGGACTGTTCTGGGGAGGGATGAACAACACTGTGCAACAGTTGTTGGGATTCATCTTCGGCATCGTCACCTTGCGCCTTCTGACACCGCAGGACAATGGTATGATGGCCATCATCGCCATCTTCTCGCAGGTGGCTACGGTGCTTCAGGACAGTGGTTTCCGCTCCGCCTTGGTGAACATCAAGGAACCGACACACCGCGATTACAATGCAGTGTTCTGGTTCAATATACTGATGGGACTGCTGATGTATCTCATCTTGTTCTTCTGCGCACCGCTCATCGCGAAATACTACCACACTCCCGAACTGACATGGTTTAGCCGCTACGCATTCCTGAGCATTATTCTCGCGAGCCTCAACACCGCACAGTCGGCATGGCTTTTCAAGAACCTGCGCGCCAAGCAACAGGCAAAGGCTGCTATGATAGCGGTATTGCTGTCGGGCATCGTGTGTATCGTGATGGCGTGGAAGGGATTTGCCTACTGGTCACTTGCCACCCAGGGGCTGGTGTTCATAGGTGTCTATATGCTCATGAACTGGCATTACAGTCCGTGGCGCCCCACGTTCACGTTCGACTTCACACCCATCAAAGGCATGTTCCGCTTCTCGGTGAAGATGCTCATCACGACAATAGTAGAGCGCGTCAACGTCAACATAATGAACATCCTGCTCGGTCGCTACTTCTCAAAGCACGATGTGGGCATCTATAACACCGCCTACAACTGGAGCCAGAAGGGTGCATCGCTGGTACAGGGCATGGTGGCGCAGGTGGCGCAACCTGTGTTCTCGGGGCTTCAGGACGACCATGTGAGACAACTACGCGTGCTCCGCAAGATGATTCGTTTTGCCGCCTTCGTGTCCTTCCCGCTGATGTTCGGACTGTCGCTCGTCGCCGAGGAGTTCATCGTTGTCACGATAACAGAGAAATGGTTGGGCAGTGCCATGCTGCTGCGGGTGCTCTGCATCGCCGCCGCTTTCAGTCCGCTGAGTACTGTCTTGTCGCAATACATAGTGAGTCGGGGGCGCAGTGGTATCTATCTCGGATGCACGTCGGTGCTCTGCGCACTGCTCATCGGCATGATGCTTGTACTGCATAGCAAGGGCATCGACACGATGGTGTGGGCATATACGGCACTCTTTGTGGTGTGGTTCTTCGTGTGGTATTTCTTCGTAAAACGACTGTCAGGCTATAGTCTGTTCCATCTTTTCAAAGACACTGTACCCTTCCTCGTCATTGCCGCTGTTGTAATGGTGTTCACAGGATGGGTAACCGACACTGTGGACTCACTCTTGCTGCGACTTCTTCTGCGCATTTTCATCGCCGCTTCCATCTACTTCATTATCATGCGCACGCTTCGCGTCAAGATACTCGACGAGTGTCTTGAGTTCATTAAGAATAAATTCAGGAAATAAAAGAACCGGATAATCCAGACATTTCGGATTATCCGTAAGCCTATTATTTAGCCATTCGCTTTAGTACAAGCGACATCTCACGCGTGCATTGACGAATGTTATATATGCGCTCGGCAAGACCTCTTCCGCGTTCTCCCATCTTTTTCGCCGCTTCGGGATGCTCGGCGATGTATCGAATGGCACTCTCCCATCCCGCGACATCACCGTAATCGACAAGTATTCCACATCCTTCGGCCTCGATGTCCATAGGCATCTGAGGGTTGCGTGTGCAGATGATGGGCACTCCAAGGGCAAGAGCCTCGACGACGGTGGTCAGTCCTGTGGTGTAGTTTGTCGGCTGACAGCATATAACAACGCATGCCGAGCGGTTCACTTCCGTCGTCAGTTCATCTATTATAAGACGGTCGTTAAAGGTCACTGCTATGTTCTCGCGTCGCTCTATGGCTCCTATTATCTTCTCGTAGTCGTTGCCCAGATAACTCCTTATCGAGAAAATGCGCAACGGAAGACTGGTATTGTTAAAGGCAGAAATCAGCGTTGGCATGTCGCGACGCTCCATTCCCGACGAGACAAAGCCACTACGCTCCGTCGGATGCTCACTGATGAAACGGTCGTAATAGTCGATGTCGGCTCCCCAATGCACCATGTGCATCCGTTCAGGACGTGCCTTCACAGATTGCTTCGACATTTCCATTATGGTATCTGAGAACATGAACATCTGATCGATGCCACGATAATAAAGGCGGGCGACACGCTCCCGAAGCCAACCGCTGGCTTTCACTATCGGCTGATGATGCCAGATGCAGATGGGATGACGGTATATGCCGAGGGCACGCAGCATGATGAGCAGTTCGAGTCCACGATGCGACGTGCCGTAGAGCACATCATAATGCTCACGACAGCGCATCACCTGCCATGCCACACGTAGCATGCGTATCAGGCGGTTATTCTCCTGACGATGCTGATGCATCACAACGTCTATGCCGTTTTCGGCAAAACATGTGACACCATAGAGCAAATGGGAGGGATAACGGCCTCGTTTCCACTCACTAATTATATGCTCTGCATCCTGCGTATGATAATAATAAATCTTCATTTCGCTCTTCTGCATGCAAAAATAATATAATTTCATAGAACGACAAAGGGAATAATGAAAATAAAGTCTTAACTTTGCAGTTGGTATGAACAGAACATATAACACCGGAGAGACCGACGAGAGCCTGCGCAGAGAATATAACCCTGAGGGCTCGGTGATGAGGAAGGCACAGATGAGAATGCTCGACATGCTGCTCTATTTGCAGGATGTCGGACAGAAATGCGGTGCCCATCCACGTCTCGATGGTGGTTCCGTGTTGGGCAGTCTGCGTCACGGAGGCTTCATACCATGGGACGACGATGCCGACATGGTGGTGAGTCGCGAGGACTATAAGAAGATTGTGGATTACTTGGAGCAGCATCCTCATCCGCAGTATGTGGTTCAGACCAACCGCACCGACAAGGGTTACTATAAGGAATGGGCAACACTGCGCGACCTGAAGAGCGAGTATATCTCGCTTGAAAAGGAGGGAAGCCGCGACTGGCGGGCACACCAGGCAATGAAATACAAGGGACTGCACATCGACATCTTCCCCTATGAGCCCTATATGATACCATGGTTGCAGCGGCTGGCGGCAAAACTCTCATGCGGCGTGAATTTCGACTTGGCTGGTCGTTACCCTCTTTTGGCACAGTGGGGATACGACATTCTGCACTACATAGTGTTCCCCGTGTTCCGCATTATCGGAAGAGTGTTCGGCTCACGCGACAGTTTCATGCACTCGTACGGTGCCTGGTTCTACGAGCAGAACCCTCGTCACGCCATGCTGCCACATAAAACCATTGTCTTCGAAGGTCACACCTTCGAGGGTCCTGCCGACCCCGAGGAACTCTGTCGCATAGCCTATGGCAACTACATGGAACTGCCGCCACGGGACAAGAGAAACAGACATAACACCGAAATCAAGATAACCGAATAATTAATATATGAACATCGCAGCAATATTCGCAGGTGGCTCTGGTGTCAGGATGCACACCAAGTCACGCCCGAAGCAGTTTCTCGAACTTAATGGGAAACCGGTAATAATCTATACTCTGGAACTTTTCGACAACCATCCTCAAGTGGATGCCATCGTTGTGGCATGCATCGACTCGTGGATTCCATTCCTTGAGAAGATGATTCGCAAGTTCGAGATAACCAAGGTAGTGAGCATCGTGCCAGGCGGAGAGACAGGACAGGACTCCATCTACAACGCACTTGAGGCTGCCGAGGGCATCGCCGACGGGAAAGAGGCAACGGTAATGATTCACGACGGGGTGCGTCCGTTGATTACAGAACAGACCATCACCGATAACATCAGAACCGTTGAGGAGTTCGGGTCGTGCATCACCTGCGTGCCGGCAACAGAGACTTTCGTGGTGAGTCAGCAAGACGGATCACTCGAAATCCCTGAACGAGCCAACTCTCTTATTGCCCGTGCACCCCAGAGTTTCCGACTCAGCGATATAATGAAAGCTCACCGTAGGGCGATAAGCGAGGGACGGCACGACTTTATCGACTCATGCACCATGATGAGCCACTACGGTTTTCAACTGAAAACCATCATCGGACCAATGGAGAACATCAAGATAACCACACCGACAGACTTCTTCATTCTACGTGCCATGGTGGAAGTACACGAGAATCAACAGATATTCGGTTTTTAGGAGTATCCCTCCTATTACTGAACTTGCAATACCTAAAACCAAAATAACATGCAAACAGAGAACTATTCCGCTCCCAAGGAGGAGATAAGGAAGAGTCTTCAGGGACAATCCTTCATCGTAACTGGTGCCACAGGACTCATCGGCTCGTGCCTCGTACGTAGGTTACAGGAGTTGAATCGCGCTGAAGGGCTGGGCATCCACGTCATCTGCGTGGTGCGTAACGTGGCGAAGGCAGAGGCTATGTTTGGCAAGGAAAGCGACGAGATAAGTTATTACGAATATGACTTCGCCTCTGACAAGCCATTCTGTCCGCCTCAACATGCCGACTATCTGGTGCATCTCGCTGCACCCACGGCATCGAAATACTTCGTTGAGCAGCCAGTGGAAACATTCTGCACCACACTGTTTGGCACCCAACAGGTGCTGCGCTATGCCGAACAACAGGGAAAGCAACTAAAAGGAATGCTCTATGTCTCTACTCTTGAGATGTACGGAACAGTGCTCGACGACAGCAAACCACTGACGGAAGACTGTCAGGGCTACCTTGACCCGATGCAGGCACGTAGCAGTTATCCTATGGCCAAGCGCGCGGCAGAGTGCCTGTGCCATGCCTATAGCGCGGAACATGGGGTGAGGGTGATGACCGCCCGACTTGCGCAGACATTCGGAGAGGGAATCACAGAGAATGATAATCGAGTATTCGCACAGTTCGCACGCAGTGCAAGGGCTGACGAGGACATCGTGCTGCATACAGAAGGTAAACTGTGCCGATGCTACTGCTACACCGCAGATGCAGTGGAGGCGATGCTCTATATTCTGCTGCGTGGTGAGAGTGGCATGGCTTATAACGTGGCAAACGAGGACACATACATCTCAATACGCGACATGGCAGAGATGGTATGCCGTGAGTTCGGCAAGAAGATGAAGGTGAGAATAGAACTGAAAGAGGGCATGGGATACTCGCCCACCACTTATCTACGTCTCGACACCTCAAGACTTAAGGCCTTGGGATGGCGCCCGACACATAATCTGAAGGAGATGTTTGCATCAATAATATAATTCTCCCTAACTCCCCCAAATGTCAAATATAACCGATACACTGTTTCACGTTTACGACCGCCGCGACATCAGCAAATGGGAACATGAGCCGCAACTATCGCGAACTATATATGGTGTATATCATGTATATTGCATCGAGGGGTGGCAACGTCTGGTATCAAGACAGGTGGAAAACCTGAAGCGTGACGGGCTACTGGATGCCACGAAAACGCTTTTCGTGAGTTGTATCTCGAAAAACGACAATGACATTGACGAACTGAAACGTATTATCGGCAGTCAGAAAGTGGAGATAATATCGTTCTCTAACGATGCCCACAGATATGAGTATCCTGCCCTGGAGAAAGTATTGAGCCTCTGTCGTGAGGGCGATTGTCTCGTCTATTACTTCCACACCAAAGGAATCAGTTATCAGAGTGTGAATACCAACGACAGTCTTTTCCGTGGATTTCAGGCTAAGATAGAGGCATGGAGGGAAATGCTTGAGTACTTCGTGTTCACAAAATGGCATGTGGCGGTGAACGTATTGAACGAAGGCTACGACCTCTACGGGTGCTATCGCTGGCCACCACGCGACTATAAGATGTTCTCTGGTAATTTCTGGTGGATTAACTCCGACTACGGGAAACAACTGCCAGACTTTAATGACGAGGTGATTGCCAAAGACCGTTTCTACTCTGAGGTATGGCCAATGAGCAAGGACGGACGCGTATTCTCCCCATTCGAGACCATCGCCGACTTGTATTTTGTGCGTATGCGACGCTCCATCTATGCATCAGAAAAACCGAAACTTTGCGACACCGTTCCTTTTGTGCTCACATATAACTGGCGGAAGTTTCTGAAACATGCCTTCGGATATAGTTATAAGGTACGATGCCAGAAACGGTTTCAGCAACTAAAAGACTAAAAAAAAGCCTCCCTGCATAACGCTGGGAGGCTTTGTCGTTATTCTTATTGCGATTTAGGAATATCTCAGGATTTGACCAACCTTAACACGCATGTTCTTTCCAATGTGGTTAAGACGGCAGAGGCGCTCAATGCTCACGCCACGCTTGCGGGCAATGCTGTAGAGTGTTTCGCCTGCAACAACCTTATGATAGCGCACCTCTCCACTTGCTGATGATGCCTGTGGACGTGGCTGCTCCTGCTGACGCACTGGCTGTGCTGAAGCCTGTGGGTTGCCTGTTGATGCTACACTTGGACCGGCGTCCTTGCCACGCAGACGGTTTGCAGTGTCGCTCTCGCGCTCGTATGAGTGCTTGCGGAATACATAATAGTCGTCGGTAACGTCCTGGTTGCGGAAGTCAAACATCAAAGCAGGGTTAAGGGCAACGCCGCAAAGACGTGTCTCAAAATGCAAGTGAGAACCAGTACTACGGCCAGTATTACCACCAAGACCGATAGGATCACCAGCACGAACATTCTGATTCTCTGAAACGAGATGCTTTGACATGTGTCCGTAAATCGTCTCCAGTCCGTTGTTATGACGTATTACAACATAGTTACCATATCCATTTGCCTCATAGCGTACGACACGTATCTTGCCGTCGAAGGCCGCGCGGATGGTGTCACCAATATAAACCTTAATGTCGAGACCCTTGTGCATACGACCCCAACGACGTCCGAAGTTACTTGTTATGACGCGACTTGGTGTCGGCATACAGAAATGACGCAGGTCGATGCGGAATGAGTCGGGCAACTCTGTGGCACGATGTGCATACTTGTTGCTCCACTCGTTGTAGAGTTGTGCTGATGGGTTTGAAGCCATCTCGCGTTCTGCTATACTACGCAGTGCTACTGTGTCCACTGCTTTCATCTTACGGTCAACCGGTGCCTGGAATGCAACAATATCCTGTGCCATTGTTGGAATGGCAGAAAGTGCGAGCACGGTTGAAACTGCTAAAGTCTTTATTGTTCTATTAAATCGCATAATCGAATTTATAGTTTAACACAAGAGGAAATGACAAAAACTCCTTTCAACAAAAGCATTTCGGCCAATAAAAGCCTATCATTTCCCAAAAAGTCGCTGCAAAGATAACGATTTATTTTCTATCTTAGTGTGTGCGTTAACATTTTTATTGTGTTTTTAATAAATTCAGTTGACGAGTTAACAAGTTGACAAGTTGACGAGTTGCTTGTTTTCAAGATATATTACAATTAACTCGTCAACTGAAATACTAACTTATCGCTCCCCAGTTGACATTTGTCTTGCGTAGTGCGGCAAGGCGAGACCATAGTAATTGGTTTTCTGTCTTGTTGCATTCCGGGTCGTCATCGATAATGCGCTGTGCCTCGTCACGTGCGAGTTGCACGAGTTGTCCGTCACGTGCGATGTCGGCAATCTTAAGGTCGAATGCCATACCACTCTGCTGTGTGCCCTCCAAGTCACCGGGACCGCGCAACTTAAGGTCGGCCTCAGCAATGCGGAAACCATCGTTGGTGTCGCACATTATGTCTATTCGTTTTCGTGTATCTGATGTCAAGGCACGCTTCGTCACTAGAATACAATACGACTGGTCGGCACCTCGTCCTACCCTGCCACGCAACTGATGCAACTGTGACAGTCCGAAGCGCTCGGCATTTAGGATAACCATCACAGAGGCATTGGGCACATTGACACCCACCTCGATAACCGTTGTAGCCACCAATATCTGTGTCTCGCCCTTGACGAAGCGTTGCATCTCAGCCTCTTTCTCCGCGGATTTCATCTGTCCGTGAACCTTACTCAGTCTCATATCGGAGAACACCTCACACAAACGACAAAATCCTTCCTCGAGGTTTTGCAGGTCCATCTTCTCACTCTCCTTTATCAAAGGGAACACGATATATACCTGCCTGCCCTGCCTTACCTGCTGACGAATACCATTGTAAAGGCTCGTTGTCTGGTCTTCATACTTATGAACGGTATGCACTGGCTTACGTCCGGGCGGCAGTTCGTCAATCACACTCACGTCAAGGTCACCGTAGAGGGTCATCGCCAGCGTACGGGGAATCGGTGTGGCGGTCATCACAAGCACATGTGGTATGCCTGTTTTCTTTCCTTCCTCAGGTGCTGCCTTACTCC
Source organism: Prevotella sp. (assembly GCA_017554105.1). GTDB lineage: Bacteria > Bacteroidota > Bacteroidia > Bacteroidales > Bacteroidaceae > Prevotella. The sequence continues at coordinate 74,101 of JAFZIY010000031.1, forward strand.
ATAGTTTCGCCCTTTGCGCGACGCCAAAGCGGTGTTGCTCGTCAACAACGACAAAACCGAGACGCGCAAACTGCACGGTATCCTCTATCACGGCATGCGTTCCAACAAGAATCTGTACCTCTCCAGTAGTAAGTCCCTCAAGGATTTCCTTGCGTTTCTTACCTTTCACCATACCTGTAAGCAGTTCCACGCGCACTGGCATGTCACCAAGAAACGCCTTGATTGTGGCAAGATGCTGCTCAGCGAGTATCTCCGTTGGTGCCATGATGCATGCCTGATAGTTATTGTCTATTGCTATCAGCATTGACATCAGCGCCACAAGGGTCTTGCCAGAGCCGACGTCTCCCTGAAGCAGACGGTTCATCTGACGCCCCGACACCATGTCGGTGCGTATCTCACGAATCACCCTTTTCTGTGCATTAGTAAGCGAGAACGGCAGGTGACTGTGATAGAACGTGTTGAACATCTCCCCCACTCTAGTGAAAACAAAACCGCTATACTTGCGCCGTTGGTCGGAAGCATAGCGCAGGATGTTCAACTGTACATAGAAAAGTTCCTCGAACTTGAGTCGCTGACTGGCATGACTCATCTCGTCGGCGTTCTTCGGATAGTGGATATGTCGCAATGCCGTGTCGCGCGTTACCATCCGAAGTCGGTTCACGATGAACGGCGGCAGCGTCTCAGGTATCTCCTGCTGAATGCGTTCAAGCATGCTCTTGGTGATTTTCTCCATAGCATGAGAAGTCATTCCCGCCTTCTTCATCTTCTCCGTGGTATTGTAGTATGGCTGCATTCCCATCGTGGAGAGTTCCACATCCTTCGCCAAGTCAATCTCGGGATGAACGAACTGATATCGTCCGCCATACATCGTGGGCTTCCCAAAGATGATATACTGAGTCGCCACCTTCAGGTTCTTTGTGAGTTGTTGGGCACGAGCGAACCACACGATATCGACATATCCCGTGCCATCAGTGAAATGTGCCACGATGCGTTTCTTGCGTGCTCCCATGCTGAATTCCTCGAAATCGACGAATTCTCCCATTATCTGCACAAACGGCATCTCACCATTTAGTTCGTTGATATGGTAAATCTTCGACCTGTCAACGTATTTGTAAGGGTAGTATTCCAGCAGGTCACCGAATGTCTCGATGCCCAGTTCCTTCTTCAGCAGTTCCTTCCTATGAGGTCCCACGCCAGGAACGTACATTATGTCTTGCTGGAAAATGTCAATCACTTGTCGTCTTCCTTGTCATGTTCTGCCAGCACCTCCGCAATCTTCAAGTCGAAAGGTGTGGTTATCTTGATGTTCTCACGATTTCCTTCAACCAGCGTGATACGGGAAAGTTCAATGTTGAATGTTGAATGTTGAAAGTTAAAATATGCCTCAACTACCGATGCGTCGTCGGTGAAACCGTCATTATATGGTTGACGATAGGCTCTCTTGTGCAGTTGGATGTCAAAAGCCTGCGGTGTCTGAACAAGGCGATAGTCGCCGCGTGGCACCGTGACTCCCTCCGGCTGGGCAGGTGTCACATGGCGCAATGTCTCGATGACAGGAGTGACCGGCACTGCAGAACCTGTCCTCCGCGCAGTGTCATAGCACCGTCTGATAACCTCAACACTAGGGAATGGGCGCACCCCGTCGTGAACAGCCACAACACCCTCAGCATCGTCGGGAATCAACGCCAGTCCATTGCTTATAGAATGGAAACGCGTCTCGCCACCATTGGCTATCTGATAGTCCTCCCTGAAGTCATACTCTTCACATAGTTTCCGCCAATAGTCTTGCTGACTCTCTGGCAACACGAGTATTATCTTCAGCGCATCACTATATTCGCGGAACCGCCTGATGGTGCGCATCAGTATCGGGATTCCGCCCACTGGGAGGAACTGCTTCGGAATATCGGTACCCATGCGCAGGCCTTTGCCGCCGCCGAGTATTATGGCATAGTCCATTGAGTTAGGAGTTAGGGGTTAGGAGTTAGAAGTTAGGAGTTAGGAGTTAATGGCTGTCAATTATCCATTATCAATTGTCCATTAAATGAACGAATCTCATTCCCTCTGCCACCGCATGCGATGTCTCGGCATCAACAAGGCGCTCGAGCAGTGAGTATGCATAAGGGAGTGCAGCAGCAGGTCCCTCACCGGTGGTGATGTTACCATCAACGGTGAACAATTCGGCGGTATATTCCGCACCAAGAAGTGTCTGCTCGAAACCAGGATAGCATGTGGCACGACGACCGTTAAGCAGTCCGAGACCGCCCAACACCAGCGGAGCAGCACAGATAGCAGCAATCATCTTTCCCTTCTCTGCCTGTCGCAGCAACGCCTCCTTCACACCCGCATGGTCGTTAAGGTTGACGGCTCCCGGCATACCACCTGGCAACATCAGCAGGTCGGCATCGTCAAGCATCGGCTCGGCTTCCTCGAAAGTGAGGTCGGCATGCATCTTAACACCATGAGCCGACTCCACGATATCACTGCCCGTGATGCTCACTGTCTTTATATCAACACCCCCACGACGCAGCACGTCAACAGGAATCAAAGCCTCGATATCCTCGAAGCCATCAGCCATAAATTGGAAAACTTTTGCCATGATTTATCAATTTTGTTGTTAGATTTATGTTATTTCAATTAAAAAACATTACCTTTGCAGATAATTGGCAACCACGCCACACGGCGAGATACCGCACCGCAAAGATACAAAAACTTTGCTAAACGGCAAAAGGTTAGTCACGAAAGTTTAAAATATATGCAACAACGACGGTTACGATTCGCCATATTCGGGAACACCTATCAGCCCAAGAGTGCCGAGGCAGTGAGCAAATTCCTGCACTGCGTGGCACAGCATGGGGGTGAGGTGTGCATAGAAAGGGAGTTCCATAAGTATCTCTCACGAAACCATGACCTCGCCATCGATGCCGCAGAGGTGTTCAGCGGCACCTATTTCGATGCCGATTTCGTGGTGTCTATTGGTGGAGACGGTACGTTGCTGAAGGCTGCCAACTATGTCGGAGCACGCCAACTGCCTATCATCGGAGTGAACACCGGGAGGCTGGGATTCCTTGCCGACACCACGGCAACAGAGATAGAGACCACTATTGACGCTATCTTCGATGGTAATTTCACCACTGAGGAGCATGCAGTCATCGAGGTAAAGGGCGACATCTCGGGCAGTCCGTTCGCACTGAACGATATCGCCGTACTGAAACGTGACAACGCATCGATGATTTCTATCAAGGCATCCATCAACGGTGAGTATCTCACTACATATCAGGCCGACGGTCTGATAGTGTCGACACCAACGGGATCCACAGCCTATTCCCTCTCCAACGGCGGACCGATAGTGGCTCCACAGTCGGGCATCATCTGCCTTACTCCTGTGGCACCGCATAGTCTTAACGTGCGACCGATAGTGATTCCCGACACGGCAGAGATAACTCTCTCGGTGGAGAGCCGCTCACATAACTTCCTCGTTGCCATCGACGGACGGTCAGAGAAATGTCTTGAGGGCACCGCACTCACCATCCGTCGCGCTGCCCATACCATAAGAATATTGCGACTCTTCGGCAGAAACTACTACTCCACCCTGCGCGAGAAGATGATGTGGGGAAGGGACAATAGGAGTTAGGAGTGAAGAGTTAGAAGTTAGGAGTTCTTGCCTTGCAAGCGCCCCTGCGGGTCGAGCGAGGAATTAGGAGTTACAACTGTTCAACTATATAAGAATGAAAGTAAAGGAACTGCTTAAAATGGAGGACAGCCGCTACCCAGTGCGACAGATATTGCGCTGGCTGTGGCGTGCATGGCGCGGCAATCGCCTGCAGGCGTGCCTCAACGCCATACTGGGACTGGTTGGCGTTGCCGTCAGTCTGTCACAGGTATGGGCGGTGCAGCATGCCATTGACGTGGCAGCACATACCATCGACGGTTCTCTTTACTGGGCAGTGGCACTCATGGGTGCGCTCATTCTTTGCGACTTCGCCCTCCACATAGCAAGTATCTGGGTGCGTAACATACTCGGAATACGAGCACAGAACCGCATGCAACAGCGCATGCTCGACAGAATACTGCGGTCAGAGTGGCATGGCAAGGAGCGTTTCCACAGCGGTGACGTAATCAACCGACTCGAAGGCGACGTCAGCAACGTGGTGGGATTTCTCACAGAGACCATCCCCAGCACGCTCTCCGTACTGGCATTGTTCCTCGGTGCCTTCTTCTATCTCTTCTCGATGGATGCCCTGCTGGCTGTACTCATCATCGTCATGCTGCCGATATTCATCCTTGTCAGCAAGGTTTATATAAAGCAGATGCGCAAACTGACACGCAAGGTGCGCGACAGCGACTCCAAGGTGCAGAGCGTTCTGCAAGAGACAGTGCAGAACAGGATGATCATCAAGACTCTCGAGAGCGACTCCTTCATGGTGGGCAAGCTGGAGAACACACAGAGCGAACTGCGCCACAACGTGGTGAAACGCACTATTTTCTCTGTTCTCTCCAACCTTATACTCAACTTCGGATTTGCCCTTGGCTATCTCATTGCGTTCCTCTGGAGTGCCATGAGGATGTATAACAACACCTTGTCATTTGGTGGAATGACCGCCTTCTTGCAACTGGTGGCAAAGATACAGGGACCTGCACGCTCGCTGACAAAACTCGTCCCGGCATTCGTAAGCGTATTCACCGCTGCCGAACGACTCATGGAACTGGAGGAGAATCCACTCGAAGAGCAGGGCGACCCGATAGAGATGGACAGTCCGTGCGGTGTGCGTCTTGATGATGTTTCCTATGCTTATACCGATGAAGACGGCGACGTTGTGAAGAACCTAACGTTCGATTTCTTCCCTGGTTCATGCACCGCGATACTCGGTGAGACGGGTGCTGGAAAGACGACACTGGTGCGCATGATTCTCGCACTCATAAAACCGAGAAACGGCAACGCCGTTATATATAATAAGGAAGAAGAGAAGCCGCTGTCACCATTGCTGCGATGCAACTTCGTTTATGTGCCACAGGGCAACACGCTGCTCAGCGGAACGATACGCGAGAACCTCCGTCTGGGACGTGTGGAAGCCACCGAGGAAGACATGAACGAAGCGCTCAAGCAGGCTTGCGCCGACTTTGTGTTCTCACTGCCGCAGGGCATCGACACCATCTGTAGCGAGAGTGGAGGTGGACTGAGCGAAGGACAGGCCCAGCGCATCGCCATCGCCCGTGCACTCCTTAGGAAGGGAAGCATCATGCTCTTCGATGAGGCTACAAGTGCACTTGACCCCGACACCGAACGACAACTACTAAAGAACATACTTGAGAAACGCGACAAGACGATAATCTTCATCACCCACCGTCCTGCCGTTGTAGATTATTGCGACCAGACATTGCACATTGAGAAAATCTAAAAGCACCCCACTAACATCGTAAGAAGCCACCTTTCGCAATCCGAAAGGATATCAATCGCACCCTAAATCATCACCTTTCGCAACCTCAAAGGACATCTTTCGGACTGCGAAAGCATATCTTTCGCATGGCAATCCTGCCAGGTTTACTCACCAATTCTGCCAGGTTTGGTCTGCAATCCTGCCAGGTTTACTTTGTAATTTCGCCGGATTTACTCAGCAATCATTGGTTAAGAAGACTCACCACAACCTTAAACGTCGAAACACATTTGGTCAAACGTCGAAGTTGATTTTGAACATGCCCCCTCTTTTCATACCTTTGCAATGTCAGAAGACAAAACAGAGTATTAACAATTTAAAAAGTTAAGTATATGAAAAAGGTTATTATCGCCCTCGTGGCAATGTTCGTGATTACAATGAGTGCTAATGCACAGAGTGACAACAACAGTAAGGTGACATTCGACCGTATAAGCAGCTATCTGGAACTCAGAGTTGACCAGGTGGAACCTGTGAAGACGGCAATGGCTCAGTTCTCAAGTTCGGTGGAATCCATCTATCAGATGAAAGATGCCTCCAAGATTGGTGAGGCATGGGAGAAGATTCAGAATCGCCACAAAGCAACAATGAAGAAGATTCTGAATGAGAAACAATACAATAAGTACGTTGAGATGCTCGACCTAACTGCTAAAAACAATGCTGAACGGATGATGAGCGAGGCTACGGCTGCTCAATAGTAGCCAAGGCTGAGGAATTAGGAGGGAGCAGGTTAGTGACTTTGGACACATTCAAGCGACTTGTTCCCCCGATTCTTGTATAAAAAAGGACAAAGTATTATTAACAATATAATGGAATAGTTATGAAAAAAATGCTTTTTGTGTTGATGATGTTCATGGTAGGCACAGTATCATTCGCTCAGACAAATAATGAGGATTTATTCATTGGCAAATGGAAGTTATTAGTAGATGGATTACCCACTGGTGATAAAGAAATGCTCCTCATCATTTTAAAGAACGAGGAAGGCCAGTTAGAAGGCGGTTTTGGCCGTATGGACGGCAGTGAATTTGCCGAACTAACTGATATTATCATCAAGGATAGTTCACTACAGGTATTCTTTGACGTCAAAGGTTTCCATCTTTCTATTAACCTTAGCCGGAAGGAAGATGGAAACTTCACGGGCAGTTTCATGAATATGTTTGATTGCAAAGCTACTAAAATTGAAGAAAAAAAGGAATGAGTTTGGTCTTTTGATTACTTAATCATATCTTTGCATACGAAATGAAGAAGATACAAGGAAAAGACATCTGGTTGTTGGCGGCGCAATTGCTGCTGCTGTCACTCATTATGCTCTCACCGGGACTCATCAGCTATATCAGCAGTAAAGACGGCGAGTTGGCCGTTCGATCAATCTGGATATCGCTCAACTGGCTTGGTCCTATGGTGGTCGTCTATCTTCTGAACTTCTATTTCTTCATCCCCCAGATGTGGTATCGGCGCCGTTTCTGGCAGTTTTCCGTCGCAAATGTTGTGTTGATAGTTTTGTGCAACCTGCACCTTATCAGTAATGACATCAGCAATCTGCCCAAAGATGTTCAAGCAGGCTTTTCTTCGTTCATGATGATCTCATTCCTACTTTGTCTGATGGCTATAGGCATCGCATTGAGCATCCGTTATCTGATGCGGCAGAGCGAAAGGAAACAGAAGGAGGTGGAGGCCGAACTGGCGTGGCTGAAGAACCAGATTAATCCCCACTTTCTCTTTAACACGCTGAACAACATCTCGAGTCTGACGCAGATAGATGCCGATGAGGCTCAGGATGCCGTGATGAAGCTGAGCGACCTGCTGCGCTATGCCCTCTATGAGTCAAACAAAAATAAGGTGCCCATCAGTGGCGAAGTGGAGTTTATGCGCAACTATATCGAGCTGATGAAACTGCGCTGCAATGATATGACCAGCGTTAATTATCAATTAGAAGTTATCAATTATCAATTAGAAGTGGCTCCGCTGCTTTTTATTTCCCTGATTGAGAATGCCTTCAAACATGGTGCCAACAGCAATGCCCCAGCCATTATAAACATCCGTCTGACAGAGGAAAACCAACGACTGACGTTTGTCTGCGACAACACCAACAATCCCAAGCCCACCAAGGACCGCAGCGGCTCGGGCATTGGAATTGAGAACACCCGTCGCCGTCTCGACCTGCTTTATGGCGGACGTTACGAGTGGCAACAAACCATCACGCCCGACAATATCTATCACGTTAAAATAACCCTTAAGCTATGAGACCGCTGACATGTATCATTGTAGATGACGAGCCTCTGGCCGTTCGTCTGTTGGAGTCGTATGTGGAAAAGACACCCGACCTGCGTCTACTGGGTTCATTCACCGACTCCATCAACGCCCTCAATGCGGTGAAGGAACAGAAGCCCAATCTTCTGCTTCTCGACATACAGATGCCTAATATGGACGGCATGGAACTGGCTCATAGTCTCACAGCCGATACACGCGTTGTCTTCACCACAGCGTTCAAGGAGTATGCCTTCGAGAGTTATGAGGTGAATGCCCTCGACTTCCTGCTGAAGCCTGTCCGCTATAATAAGTTCCTCGCGGCTGTCGAGAAAGCCTTCCAGTGGTTTGACCATCAGTCTGCCGACACCGCTGACTCTGCTCCTTCCAACACTCCTTCAACACTGTTTGTCCGGGTCGATGGCGAGTGGCGTAACATCCCTATCAGTCAGATTACCTATGTCAGTGGCATGAAAGATTACGTATTATTCTATCTCGACGGAGAGAAGAAACCTCTCATCTCACATCTGACGATGAAATCAGTTGAGAGTATGTTGCCAGCAGACAAATTCCTACGCGTGCATCGCAGTTACATCATAGCAGTTGATAAAATACAGAGAGTAGATCGTAATGACTGCATATACATTGGCGATGAAATCATACATGTCCCCGATGGCTATTTAGCCTCCTTCAGGACTTTCATCGAGAAACACAGTATTCGCTGACGTTAGAATCCGTTGCCGTTCCATTTGATTACCTTGTCTCTGTCGGACGAGAAGTCGTTATACTTGATGTCGCGACCTACCTTGGGAAGTTTGACGAAGATTTCGGTTTCATCGGCCTCAGGTGGGTACGATATGCCCATTTTGTCGTATATCCTCTTTACAACGTCGAAACGGGGCGTGAGCGTGCCTTTAGCGGCGTTGTATTCGTAGAAGGCAATCATACAGTTGGCAAATATTTCGCCATCAATCTCGATGCTTACACCAAAGAGTTTGTTGCCGTTAGGTAGGTTCCAATATACGGCTTGGAGGATTTTTTTTCTGGTGATTGTGTCGCCTTTTAAGAAGTTGCCGTCCACTTCTGCAATCATCGTCCACGAGCCGTATATTTCAATGAAGCCGTTCTGGGGGGCGTAGTCAACTTTGTAGTTGTAGAGACCTTGGTTTTTGGTGTCGCCAGTCTTTTTGTAGGTGTCGAAGATTTCCACAAACTCGTTTGGAAACTCCTTGCCCCACGCCAAGAGTAGTTTTTCTACGACTGGAGCCTGCGAGTTGGGGACTGTGATTGTCTTCTGCCACGTGTCGCGTAGTTCATCCACGTAGTCATCGTACAGTTGTGCACTTGCGGTGATTGTTGCAAGTACTGTTAACAATGCGATTGCCAGGATTTTTTTCATCTCGTTTTTCTTTAAATGGTTGGTATTTAATGCATGTTCAATGTGAATGTCATTTAACATCATCACCTGATGCAATATGATTGTTGCCTATTTCCAAATCACCTTTTTGCCATTGATGATATTCACTCCGCGTCGTGGAGCAGATAGTTTCTGGCCACTGAGAGAATAGACGCGTGACTGGGTGTCGGATGTTGGGTTATATGTGATGCCGTCAATGCCCGAGGTGCCAACGAAGTCCTTTAGTGAGGAGAGTGCAGAGTATGCCTTTCCCGTCTGGTTATCGAACAACCCGGCATTATACCAGTTATCGGTGACACGCTGTGTTGACCAGTCCAGTCCGTATTCGTTTGCCTCCATCATCCACCAGAAAAGTCCTTTCACCTTCGGATGTGTGAGCAGTTTCGCTATCAGGTCATCGGTGAAAGCCTTCTGTCCTGCGTCATTGATAGGATAGGTTGCCGAGAGGTCATATGTGACATCGCTGGGTTGCCAGTCGTGGTAGTATCCCACCTCCACTATCATTATGTCTTTATCGGTGAAATTTGTTTCCATAGCTGTCAGCGCACTCTCAAGTTGCGTGAGGTTACCGTGCCAATATGGGTAATAACTTAGTCCGATGATGTCGTAGTCAACACCAGCAGTCTTCATGTCGTTGTAGTAAGCTTTCAAGTAGTTTATGTTCGCCACACGCTCCGTGTGAAGGATAATCTTTGCCGAGGGACATATCTCACGACATGCCTCTCCTGCCTTCTTCAGCAGTGAGAAGAACCGTGACGCATTGGCACTCTGCCCTGCGTAGTATTTCTTCCATGTGGATGATGATGCCGAGCGGCCTGCCCACAGCATGCCGTAGCTTATCTCGTTGCCTGTCTGAATGAAGTCGGGAGCGGCACCGTAGGCCACCATCTGCTCCAATACCTCCTTGGTGTATTCGTATATCTTGTCCTGCAACTGTGCGTCGGTGAGCGAAGTCCATGAGTATGGAGTGAATTGTTCGGCAGGGTCAGCCCATGAGTCGCTGTAGTGGAAGTCGAGCATCAGCTTTAAGCCCGCATCCTTTATGCGCTTGCCCAGTGCCTTAACATAGTCGAGGTCCTGGCATACGCCCTCGCCTTTATCGTCAGATGGAGCCTTCGAGGGGTCAACGAAGAGACGCACGCGCATGGCATTCATTCCCTCGCTCTTGAAGAACGTGAGCAGATCGGTTATCGCATTACCATTGTGGTCGAAGTATTTCGCGCCATGCTCCTCATACTTTGTAAGCAGCGAGATGTCACCACCGGCATAACGTTGGGCATTGGCGACAACAGCCATTGCCACCATAATCATCGTAAGTAGTAGTTTTTTCATTGTCATAAGTATATTACCTGTTAAGTGTTTGTTTGATAAGATAGGGCAAAGATAACTATTTTTCCTCAAACTTTCTTTATTTTTTGAAGAAAAAAACTCAGCAGCATCGACATTGCGAAGGCACAGAAGACATAAATCACAAGACCTCCATATATCTCACTTCTGCGATAATGGCCGATTATAAGCTCACGGGCAAGAGGGTGCATCACGAAGATGGCTGCCGACAAAGCACCCACCCAGGCAGCGGGATTGAGCAACCATGAGGGTAGAAGGCGCACCGTACTTACCGCACCGATGACGATGAAGACAGGAACCCACAGCCAACTGTGGAACCAGAAACCGCCGATGAGCACCACCAGAGCAGAGAGTAATGCCATCGAGACGTAACCCATACTCGGCAGTTCCCTACCCCATCGTGCGTATGCTATGCCCATGACAAAGGGCAGGACACCGCCGATGAAGTTGTAGCGCACGAAGTTCAGCACGTCACTACCAGCCGCATTAGCAGCCCACTCTATTGCCCAGCATATCACGACGGTGACAACAAGCACCTGCCAATTACGCCAGCGGTTATACAACAGTATGTATAGGGCATAGAGCTGAAGCATCAGTCCGAAGAACCAGTATGGTCCGGGCTTTATCACTTGGTCGGGATGGGAATACACGAAGTTTATCACCATCGTCAGTTGTGCCAGCACCCTGTCGATGCTATACACCTCCGCACCATTGTTGTTGCGCAGGAAATATACCGCCACAAAAACGACATAGCCTATTATCATCAGGCGGAAGAGTTTTATAAAATGGCGCTTCATGAAGGAAAAAAGCCCCTCCCCTGCCCTCCCCTGGGGGCGGGAGTACGTCATGTGTGTATTGTCACTCAGCTTCTTCTCGTATTTCTTCACCAGTCCGAAACCACTGACGAAGAGGAAGACGGGCACACCATAATGTCCGAAGAAGGAGAAGAAATGTATGAAAAGGTCGGAATCGAACGATGACAACTTATCCCAGAACTGCACCGGACGAGCCGCGTCGAACGTGTACTCGTTCTCCTTCACCGCAAAACCGAGCCAGTGGCAGTAGTTATGCAGCATAATGCCGAGTATGGCGATGCCACGCAGCGCCGCCGACTCAGACATGGTGAGTAGACTAAGGCCCCTCTCATTCCCCCCTGAGGGGGATGAAGTATGTGTGTCAGGTGATTCGTTCGGTTTCATTATATATATGATAATTATTTAACTCCTTGACTCCCTAGTTTATCGTAATCCGTGGTAAGCTTCAATATTCGCGGACGCTCGTCATCGTAGTCGTCGCTGAGGATGTCGAGACGCGAACGGTACCACTTGGTATGTATTCCCGCCAGACGGAGCAGCGTATGGGGCAAGGCATCAATCATATAGCGCAGCGTCGATGCATTGCGCAGTTTCTCCACGATGTCGGGATGTGCCTCGCGGTATCTCTCGGAGAACCAGAACCACATCGGGATATCAAACTCCTCGTGAGCCAGACGTGCCGTAATCTCGGTACTGTGCATGCGTCCGAAGAAGTGAACATCACCGCCATAGCACTCTTCGCCGTGGTCGGGGACATATATAACGATGGCATCATCGTCCTCGAAACGCTTCACTATCTCATCCATAATGGAGTCGTTATAGAGCAGCGCGTTGTCGTAGTCGGCCATCACCTGGCGCTCCTTCTTCGTGAATCCCTTGCGCTGGTAGTCGTTGAGCGTGAAATGCTTCTGATTCTTCGGTACTCTCGAAGCATAGTGCACGTGCTGACCTTTGAGGTGAAGGATAATGAGGTTATGCTCCTTGTTGGCTTTCCGCAGACGGTCATAGTCGCTCAGCACACCGTCGTCGTAGTCATGCAGGCTCTCGTTGCGCGTGTCGAACATCGCACTGCTCAGTTCCTTATTGTTCAGGAAGAAGCCTCCACTGAAGTCATATACCTCCTCTTTCGCTTGTGGCAGGAACTGGTTGGTGATGAAGGTGACATGATAGCCCGCGTCACGGAACAGTTCTGGGAACAGGGGATAGTCGCACCACTCGTCCTTGTCGCCCACGGCATACATCGAGAACATCTGCTTGAAGACATAACTTGTGAGGTTCCACGACGACACAGCATCCTCCATCTTTATCAACTCTCCCTTCTGCTCGCGCTCCAACTGTCGCGGTGCGGTGGCTTTCTCATAGCCATAGAGTTGGGAATGATGGCGGTTGTAACTCTCGCCGATTACAAGCACTATGTTTGGCGAGGTGAAACTGCAACTGTCAACCTTCGCTTCCTTGATACCATCGATGAGACGCGTCACCTGCTTTGATGTCAGGTGATTGGCATAAACGCTGAACGCAAAGCGGTAAATGGGAAGATAGAGGTTGGCGCGGGTCTTCACTTCCGTCAGTTCATGTTCCACGTCACCGATGTTATCGTATGACATCAGCCTGTGTTCCGCACGCTTGTTGTCCCAGCATGCGGTAAGGCAATAGATGAAGAAGACCGTGACGGCAAGCGAGAGGAAAGGCACCAGTGTCGTGGACAGACAGCAACTCCTCGATGCCGAGAACATACCTTTAAGGATGCCTTCATCGTCCTGCTCACGTTTTTTTCGTATGTGGGAACGCCATGCCAAAAAACCTCCGATGATTAAGTTTACCAGCAATACAAGCAACACCCAGCCGAGACGTCCTGAAAGAAGGTCCCAACTGAAATACGACCTGAAGAACTCCGATGCCTCTCCACTGTTGGTCTCACCCACAAGCAATAGCATGGTGGGGGTCAAAGTGGAGTCGAACTTCACGAAACAATATACGTCAACTATGGCAATGGCATAGAAAATGACATACAATACAAGCCGTACCCAGCGACGAAACCGCTCGGGGATGAGTGCCAAAAGTGCACATACAACATATACATCCACAAAAAGTTCCTGCCACCAGAACTCATAGACCTGAGCACCACGACGCTCAGGAAGTACGGCATATGTGCAAACCGTACCCAGAATGAACATCATCACGAAGAACAAAGGATTCCTCGTAATGGGCAAAAGGGGCAAGGCAAGCAAATTGTTTATCTTCTTCAACATCTTCATTATCACTATTTTCGCCGCAAAATTACTGCAACTTTGCCACACGACAAAATTTTATCGCATTTTTCTCCATTCTAACCCATTCCATACTCCGCTAATTAACGCGAATAAAAACGATAATACAAACAAGTTATTTACGTTTTAAAACTCCGCTAATTAACGCAAATGAAACGATAATAAATTAGAGTATTTTTATAATTTGCGTGTAATTTGCGGTAATTTGCGGCGACGAAAAAAGATTATCGGCGAGAGCGGAAGATGAACTTCGCGTGCATAAGGAGTGTTGTGAAGAGACCATAATGGCTGCGCATTACGGCGAAGCGTTCCTTTAGGGAGTCACGATGATGCAGGGTTGTCTGGCCCTCACGCAGGTAATGTGCCACCACCTGATGCACATTGACCAGAGGGAGACTGCTGCGCTCAGCTGCTTTCATGACGTTGATGCACCAGTCAACATCCGATGAGTAGCGGTATTTCAGATTGAACGGTGTGCGCTTGGCGATATCGGTACGGGCATAGAATGCCTGATGGCACACCAGCATGCCGTTCTTAAACGAGTGCCATGACAGTTGCTCGGGCACTGAAAGATGGCGCGGACCAAGGTATTTGCCTTCGTTATCATAGATGTCAGTGTCGCCATAGAGCACGGCAGGCAGCGGATTCTGCTCCGCCTCCAGTTCCATGAGCCGCGCCTTCGTCACTATCTCGCTGAGCGTCTCAGGCGAGGCGAAGGTATCACCGGCATTCATAAAGATGACGTATGTACCCGTGGCACGCTCCAGTCCTTTGTTCATGGCATCGTAAAGACCACCGTCAGGCTCCGACTTTATCATCACCTGATGACCGTTATGTGCCTCATCAGACTGCTGGCGGTATTGTTCGGCAATGCTGACGGTATTGTCTTTCGACGCACCATCGACGATAACATGCTCCACATTACGCCATGTCTGACTGAGAACACTGTCGAGCGTGCGCTGCAACACCGCCTCCGCGTTATATGTTATGGTTATTACACTGAAGGTTATCATCACCGCTTATTGTTTCAATGATTTGTAAATACTGATGTACTGCTGTGCCACGACGTTCTCGGAATATCGGTCAATCACCTCGCTACGCAGGCTTTCACGGTCGATATGATTGTCAAGGGATGCCCATAGGATGCCCTCTGCGAGACTCACGGGGTCTTTCCACCGTGCGAGATAACCGTTCTCCTGATGGCGGACTATGTCCGTCTGTCCACTGTTGTCGAACGTAACAGGAAGGCAACCACATGCCAATGCCTCGATGAGCGTCTGTCCAAAGGTCTCGTACAACGACGAGGAAACGACGCAGTTGGCAGCGGAATACATCATGGAAAGATTATCGTCGCCCTCCACATACCCATTATATATATAAGGTACGGGCACCTGCTGAAGTATCGTATTGTCCTTAATGCCGCCAAAAAGCAACAGGCAGAGGTCGTCCTTGGCTATCTTTCCCGTATCGATGATATGTCGCAGGGCATCGCAGAGATAACCGAAGCCCTTGATAGGATTATCGATGCGGGCGGCTCCGTACATCACTACATAGCGACTCTTGATACCAAGGCGATGACGGGACTCATCACGTGGGAACAGTTGGAAGCGTGAGAGCGACAGCACATTGGGTACAACACTGACAGCACAGTCACGCAATAGCGTACTCTGGAGCGCCTCATCCCACAACCAATGACTTACTGCCACAAAGCGCACATGTGCATCACGTAGTATCTCCTGTTTCTTAAGGAACACCTTACGCGACAAATCGCCATCATGGGGGAAGCGCAGGAAGGGACAGTTTCCGCACTGTTCGGTAAAGCGACGGCACTCATGGGCATAGTGACAAATTGCCGTAAGTTGCCACATGTCGTGCATGGTCCACACCACCGGCTTACCACTTTGCAGTATCTTGCGTATGTTCCCAAGCGACAGCATGCCCTGGTTTATCCAGTGAAGGTGTATGATATCGGCATCCTGGAATGCCTTGGTGCGTGTTATGTCCTGACCGGTGTTGGCTATAGAGACAGTGAAAAGGTTCTTCCGCGAGAAGAGATTGGAGGCGAAGATGCGCAGACGTTCCCACAGGAAGTTCCACTTCTGGCACCATCTTCCAGGCATCTGAACTACGAAAGAGTCGTCGGTGAGCCGCTCACGCACGAGCATCCGCGCCTCAACACCATTGTTGTTGAGAGCCTCAACCAGACGCCGTGCAGCCACAGAGGCTCCACCGCTGACATCACTTGTACTGACAATGAGTACCTTCATATTGCTGACAAAGATACTTCTAATTTGCGTAAAAAACAAAAAAAAGTGCATTTGGGATGCTGTTTGCGCACACAGTTTGTTGATTTACGTCAAGAAAAGGGCTAAAAGTAACAAAAAGAGACTCTATTTGTTGCGTGGAATTGAAAATCGTCATACCTTTGCATCGTCAAAAGGTTAATAGATTGTTTAGGTTAGTAGTAATAGATTTAGGTTTTTAGTTATTAAATTTAAGGTAAGTTTTTCATGATTGTTAAGGATGACAAAGAGAGCCGTGAGGCTGTCTTTTGATTCAGAAAGGATTTTTAGTTAAACATATTTTTTACACGCTACAGCTCGCTGAGAGTTGTAGCGTGTTTTTTTCATGGCAGTTCGCCAATACATGCAGAACAACATAGCGCAGTCACCTATTCCCCGCTCCAAATTCTTAAAAAATTAAAAAATAGTTCTGCAGAATGAATAATGTAAAAAAATAGCCATACCTTTGTATCTCCTTTGGAGAAATAACTATAGACCCTACGTAACTAAGTACAACCAAATATGAAAAGAACTTTTATCATCTTTTTGTCTTTCATCATGGCAATTGCTGTGATGGCAGGCGATGTGACGCCTGGAGAGGCTTTGCAACAGGCTCAGAGCTTCATCCAGAATCATAAAAGCAGAGTTAAACAAGCATCCGGCACGACAACAGCACCACGCCTGACTATGGTCAAGCAGGTGAAAGGTCTCTACGTATTCAACGTGGAGAAAAACGGAGGTTTCGTCATCGTCTCCAACGACGACCGCACCATTCCTATTCTCGGGTATAGCGACAGCGGTGCCATAGACCCTAACAACATGCCATCCAACATGCTGGCATGGCTACAGGGATATGCCGATGAGATTGCATGGCTGCAACAGCACAGCAGTACCGTTATCGCGCCAGCGAGTACCGACGTTCCACGCCGTGTGGGCTCGCACGTCACCACACCCATTAGCCCATTAGTGACCACCACATGGGACCAGGGGGCACCGTACAACAACCTATGTCCTAAATATTCTGGCAATAACAGGTCTGCTACAGGCTGCGTGGCAACAGCTATGGCTCAGGTAATGAACTACCACCAATGGCCACAGTCGGCTACGACAGCTATACCCGGCTACACATCGTACAGCTACAAATTGAGCTTGTCATCACTACCTGCCGTCACCTTCGACTGGAACAACATGCAGAACAGTTACTCTAGCAATGCAACTGGCGCTGCTGCCGATGCCGTTGCCACGCTGATGCAGTATTGCGGCTACTCGGTAGAGATGGACTACGGTCCCTCGTCGGGTTCCAATACCGACATGGTGGCTGCCGCTCTCAAGGAATACTTTGATTATAACACCACTACAACACAGTTTGTGTCGCGCAGCATGTACACCGCTGCCAAATGGGCTGACCTCATATACCATGAGCTGGCCAATGGACGTCCTGTTGTCTATGGAGGCATGTCGTCGGGCGGCGGACATGAGTTCGTGTGCGACGGCTACAAGTACGAGAACAGCACCGACCTTTTCCACATCAACTGGGGTTGGAGCGGTACCAGCGATGGCTACTTCGTCCTCTCGGCACTTGACCCTGACGAGCAGGGAATCGGTGGCAGCAGTTCGGATGACGGCTTTAACTACGGACAGGATGCCGTTATCGGTATTCAGCCGTCAACAGGCACAGGAGACATTGCTGATATAACACCCAATGTCGTCAACCTGACGCTGAACAGCATGACACCAAGTATCAATCCTGCTTACACTAATATGCAGGTGGACATCACGCTGAACATCACCAACAACAGCACGGACGACTACGACGGTGACATCTGGCTCGGCCTTAAATACTCATCAGACGATTACGCACTCCTTGAAGGCAGCAACTTCGTAATTCCTGCTGGAGAGACAAAAGATATTGTCATTCCATTCACGCCTACTGCGACTGGCACCTACAATCTGGTATTCTTCCTGCCCAATAGCATCGGCTCATATTCTACGGACGGAGTGGTGCAAACCACACTCACGGTCGAAACACCGACGACCAACCAATACGTTCCAATATATGGACTCTACTGTGACGAATTCAGTAGGAGCCAGTTCATCATTCCGGCAGCAAATTTGGAGAATATGCTTTATTCCAATCTCAATGGAGTGACGTTCTATGCCACGGACGGGTCTGTCAGCTGGGGCAATGCAAGGTTCGATGTTTATCTGAGCGAGGTGTCGGGAACCACCATTTCTGAACTCGAAGACTGGAGTTCGTTAAATAAGGTTTATTCAGGAAGCCTGTCCATCAGCGATGGAAAGATGGTAGTCACCTTCGATGATTCTTACCAATATCAGGGCGGCAACCTCTTGGTAGGTATCAACCAAACAGATAAGGGCAGTTATGTAGCATGCAACTGGATTGGCTCTGTAGCCAACGGTGCTTCTTTAGGTGGATACAACTCTAGCGTCATCCAAAGAAACTTCCTGCCCAAGACCACCTTTGACTTCACACCAGGCGAAGCTCCTGACGTGGCAAAACCTACGGACCTTACCGTCAACTACTCAGGCGGTACAACTGCCGAGGTAAGTTGGAGCAGTACGGAGAGTGCATGGGATATTGACGTTAACGGCATCGTGACGGAGGATGTCACCAATCCCTACACCCTAACCGATCTTGAATTAGCCACTACCTATACTGTAAAGGTACGTGCCAAGAAAGGCAGCGAGGTAAGCGAATGGTCTAATCCCGTTACCTTCAACACTGACTTGGCTGATGAAATGTGCCAAATTTCTTTTAAACTTACCGACAGTTACGGCGACGGTTGGAACGGTGCTACCATTCAGGTAGTGGACGCCCTCACGGGCATTATTATCGGCACTGTGACCAACACTAATGAGGCAGGGGCAAATGAGGCACAGACCTATCTTATGGATGTTCCCAACGGGCGTGACATCAACTTCGTATGGATGAGCGGAAGCTATGACAGCGAATGCTCATACGAGGTATATGATGCGTATGACGATGTAATCTTCTCTGGCAGTGGAGCCATGAACACGGTCACCTACCATGTTGATTGCAGTGCACTCCGAAAACCAGCCAACCTTACTGCTACACCGTCATATACGTCAGCCACAGTCAACTGGACGGGCTCCGCAGATGGATATGACCTACGTTACAGAATGATAAAAGGATTCCATTATGGCTTCGAGACGGCTGCCCCATGGGCTGTAGATGACTTCGCTCCTTGCACTACATACGATGGTGATGGCCAAGAAACATATTACTTCAGTAGTTGGTCATTCACCAACCAGAGTTACAAAGGTGCGTGCATCGCTTTCCAGAATGACAATGATGGATCCGATTTCATGAATGCCCATAGCGGAAATGCCTTCGGTGTGATGTTCAATCCACTCGACCAATCCACTGCCAACGATTGGCTAATACTCCCGGAAATCACTATTCAAGAAGGTGACGAGTTCTCTTTCTGGGCGAGGGAAATTACCGACCAATATGGTGCAGAGATCCTCAACATTGGTGTGTACGGTGACACAGATGGTACATTCGCATCAACGATTAAGGAGAATCTTAACATCTCACAAACAGTTTGGACTAAGTATACATATCCACTGACAGAATACGTAGGTCAGACTATACGATTGGCTATTAACTGCGTCTCTACGGACGTCTTCGGTGTCATGCTTGATGACATTTTTGTAGGCAACCCCAACGATGTTGACGAATGGACTACTATTGAGAATGTCACCCCGCCATACGAAATCACTGGATTAAACGAAGAAACCACGTATGAAGTCCAAGTGCTCAGTGACTACGGCAGTGAAGGTAAGAGTAACTGGTGCGATCCTGTTCTTTTCACTACGCCTAAGGGTATACTCCTGAACAGTAAGGCAGACAACAGTGAAACCATTGAAAAGTACGACAGCAAGACAACAAACGTTATGCTCTCCGGACATACCTTATATAAGGACAGTTATTGGAACACGCTTTGTCTACCGTTCGCGATGACTGCCGAACAGGTGACGGAACAACTGGCACCGAAGATTCTGAAGACGCTTAGCAGTGCATCCTTCGCAGACGGTACGCTGACACTCAACTTCGCAGATGCCACCACGATTGAGGCTGGTAAGCCATACATCATCAAGTGGGATGTCGATGACGACATAACAAATCCGACTTTCATGGATGTCACTATCAGCAATACGACTTCCGACATCAATGCTGGCGTGGTTACCTTCAAGGGACTCTATGCTCCGGTGATCTATGCCGCTGGCGTAGTTGACAAGAGCGTCCTCTTCATGAAGGGTGATGACGCACTCTACTATCCAAACGGCTCAGGTGTCACCAACATTGATGCGTTCCATGCCTACTTCATCCTGAACGGCATCACCGCTGGCGATATTATCGAACAGGAAGGTCGCATCGTACTAAACTTCGATGATGAATCCACAAGTATAAGCCTCATCTCCAATCCGGGTGAGGAGAGTGATTCATGGTACACTATCGATGGCCGACGTCTCAACGGCAAGCCGACCAAGAAGGGTATTTACATCGTGAATGGCAAGAAGGTGGTAATAAAGTAAGAATAACCACCATTCCATAACAATTCCGGCATCAAGAAGGTTCTCCCTTTCTTGATGCCGGAACTGTTTTTTTTATATGTTTTTGTATTACTTCTCTATCAACACTGTGGCGAAGGCAGACATTCCTTCCTCGCGGCCTGTGAATCCTAAACGCTCGGTAGTGGTTGCCTTTATGGAGATGTTATCCTCGTCGGTATCCATTATCTCGGCAAGACAAGCCTTGATTGCTGGCACATGAGGGTTTATCTTCGGACGTTCCGCACACACCGTAGCATCAAGATTTACGAAGTGGTAGCCCTTAGTGGCAATGAGTTTCATCGTATCACGCAGTATTATCTTGCTGTCCATGCCGTCAGTCTCGTCGGAGGTGTCGGGCCAATGGTAGCCGATGTCACGCATATTTGCAGCCCCAAGGAGAGCATCGCAGATAGCATGTATCAGTACATCGGCATCACTATGTCCCAGCAATCCCACACTGTGAGGAATCTTTATGCCGCCCAGCCAAAGGTCACGGCCCTCCACCAATTTATGCACATCGTAGCCGAAGCCAACACGGATGCAACCCACCCTATGCCCCTCCCTAAGGGATGGGTTTATATCAGACTTTGCATCTTTTTCTTGAATATTGGTGGGCTGAATAGTTATCAGATAATCATCTATTGTCTCAAGAACTAAATCTATACCTCCAGTAACTTCCTCATTCTTAAATCTTAATATGGTATAGCCTTCTTCAGACAACCTCTCTGAACGTTCTTTATCTTTCCCTGGTTGTTCACCTTCGAAATGATATCCTCCGTCTATTTCTATTATCAGTTTCTTTTCAAGACATACGAAATCAGGAATATATCCAAATATAGGATGCTGTCTTCTGAAATGGAACCCTGTTTTATTTCTATCAAGATAGTTCCATAACAACGCTTCCGCTTCCGTGGGATTGTTCCTCATTTCACGCGCTTTCTCCAGCAACAATCTGTATGTCGCGCCATCTGTTGTCTCGTAACCGTGTTTCATAATAGTCAAAATAAACTACCCTCCCTAAGGAGGGGTTAAGAAAACATTCGGAGGTGTTCCAACCCTCCTCCCTTAGGGAGGGGATGGAGGTGGATTACCTCCTATGGAACAAGTCCTTGATTCCGTCCATATCGAATGTAAGGGAGAAGCGAAGCGTCTGGTCGAGAGGGTTACTCTTAGCCGTTGCGATGACATATCCAGCATCGAGTGAGAACACACTCATGCGGAATCCGGCACCGACGGTGAAGTACTTACGGTTACCCTTGTTCTCACTCTCATGGTGATAACCGGCACGAACAGAGAACTGGTCGTGGTAGGTATACTCAGCACCTACGCTCCATTGTATCTCCTGCAGTTCCTCGCTGAATCCTCCTGGCGCATCACTGAAACTCTTGAATATTCCGCTTATTGACGATACGTCGTAGTATTCACGCTGAACGCGGTCGTCATAGTCGGATGTTGACTCTCCCTCGTTAATCTTCGGATAGGTAGGAACAAGCAGTTTGTTGGCATCAGCGGCTATTGAGAAACGGTTATACTCGTCTATTGGCACCATGAGCGATGCACCCAGACGCAGGTTCGTAGGTATGAACTCGCTGCGATCATCACCTCCGAAACTAATCTTTGAACCGATATTACTGATGTTCATACCCAGACCGAGCTGGCACTCACGCGAACCGAGGTTGATATAGTTCTGATAATAGAGTGCGATGTCTGCCGCGAAGGCAGAGCCAGGAGACGTGTCTTCGCTGTAGTCGTAGGTAAGGTCACTGTAAATCCAGCGCACACCAGCAGCCAGAGAGAACTTCTCGCTAAGCATAAGAGAGTATGCCACGTCGAGAGAAAGCTCGTATGGCTTGATGGTCATGCCGTCGTCGGCAGTGATACTACTACCCATTATCACCTCACCAAGTGAGAAATAGCGCAGCGAACCACTGACTGCAGAATAGTCACCGATGCGGTAATAGCCTGCCATATACGCCAGGTCCATGTCGTTAACGAGTTGACGGAGCCACGGGGTATAGTTCAGTGACACTCCCGCACGACTGATATTGAACGGGTATTTCGCAGGGTTCCAGTATTGCGAGTTGACATCAGGGTCGGTGGCAGCACCGACGTCACCCATACCTGCCGCACGAGCATCAGGAGCGATGCTCTGTGATGTTACCGATGTATTCACGGGATTGAACATGTTCTTCTTGTCCTGAGCACTGACGCTGACGGCAAAGAGAACAGCCAAAGCGATGAAAATTATTCTTGATTTCTGGTTCATCTTGTGAAGTTTTTTGTGGTGCACAACCTTGCACACCATTAATAATAACTCTATTATCCTGTTTTTATTGTATTATGATGAGTTTCTTTGCCTTCGATACCTTGTTGCTGCCATCGGCACTGATGCGCACACGATAGAGATATACGCCCGTCTGCAACTTCTCGCCGCCGTCGATGGTAAGGTTCCAGTCCACGGTATATGTGCCGGCAGTGGCCACTCCCGTGTCGCTGTATGTCCAGAGGTGGCGTCCACTGATGTCGAAGATGTCGATAAAGACATCGAGGTTGTTGCCCGTGTAGTCGTGGTTGACGATGAAAGTGGTCGTCGTAGAGGCGGGATTCTCCGTGCAACTGACACTGTACAGCGTAGGCTCAAGTCCGCGCACCACATTGAATGTCAGCTCGGCTACAGAGGAATTGTTCAGCACGTCCCATGCGCGGAACCTCAGTTTATGCTGTCCTGCCGGCAGTTCAGGTATCGCATAGTGAGTCGTACCACTGGTATATGACCCGAAGTCGTACTCGAAATTATCGTTAAGGATATATGTCTTCGACATGTCTCCGTCGATAACGAGTTCCAGGTCGTGACCAATGCCGTTGCCCGTGGTGTTTATTCCGTCCTTATCGCTTATCTGCGCCACGAAGTACGGGGTGGCATTCACGTTGCCGCCATTGGTGAACGACGGGCTATTGAGGTAGCAGAATATTGACGGTCCGATAGAGTCATTGCCTGCGGTCTCCGTTCCTCCGAGCGTGAACTGCTCGGTGCTGCCGTTTGCAATCTCCGTCCTAGCGCTGTTGATGGCATAGATGTTTATCATTCCCTGACCGTCGGTGTAGTTGATGTCCATAGGAACGGCGAACGAGAAGGAGAACTTACCGTTGGAAACACTGTCGGAGCCATTGAACAGAGTCTTTGTACGGTCGTAGAAGGTGAATGCCTTATCGGCAGTGGGTTCCTGTTTCTTGCATACCACAAGAGCCTTGCTGTCGCGCACCGTGGCAGTCATCTGACCATTGAACGCCGTTTCCGTTGCCCCGTTCCGCTCAATATGTCCTTCCACCTTCGCAACACTTCCTGCCTTCAGTGTAGGCATGGTACCTGATGAGATGTCAACACCGTTTATCTTGTCCACCACCACGCTAAGCGTCGGCAGTTTCAAGGCAAGGGCGGGGTCGCCGAGCAACGAATACTGCAGTTTATTGGCAGTACGGTCCTTTCCCGATGTTATCAGTTCGTTCTTTGCCAGTCGCTGTGCCTCGCCGAGGGTGTTCGGCTTGCCGTTGGTGTAGCCAAGCGCATATTTAAGGAAGGCAAGATTTATCACCTTGTTGCGGTTTACGAACACCGTTCGCGTTGTACCATAGAAGGCGATGGCACCACCCTTGCGGTTGAATATTGATGCCTCACCGATGTTGTCCTCAACACCGTCGAAGGGAGCAACGTTACATGAGGCGGTAATCCATAGCGGAAGACCTGCATTGGTGGCTGTCTCGAAGTCACTGAGTCTCATCACTCCCTCATGGCTCAACTGCCATGCGCTGCCGTGGCCGCAATAGTCCATCACCAGCGCACCACGGCTCTGCTGCTGCAGGATGTCGGCCGTGGCACCAGGATAGGTGACTCCCGTGGAACTGCTCTGTCGCTGGTAAGCATCCCACATGACGCGGCGCACCACCATTCCCGGCTGCTGTGCCTCGGTCTGCTGTGCCGCGTCCTCAGAGTCTTCCATGTGTATGTTGTTGTTGCCATCGTCACCCATGAACATCACTACGTTCTGCCATGCCCCGGCATTCTCATTGTTAATATAGTTGATGGTCTTGTCAACCATTATCTTTGCCTCGTTCTCATTCCGGGCAGGGATACGACCCACTGCAATGTCGTGCTTGTCTGAGCCAAGGAGGTCGGCTCCCTCGCCGTCGTCGAGCAAGCAGAAGAAACCGTCGTCAATATAGCAATAGGTGTCGCTGAACGAGTTCTCGCTCTCATAACAAAGCAGGAAATCGTCAACGGAATACGTTGACATATCACTGATGTTCATACGGTTGTCCCATACGCAGTCGCCGAAGAGCAGCAGATATCGCGGCATCTCGTCCTCTGTCTCCGCCCTGTCATACAGCATCTTCATGTATCTGCGATAGGCATTGGCATCGGGAGTGCCCGATGAGAACTCATTATACAGTTCGTCTGCCGGCACCACCTTCACCGTCATGGTGTCGTGCTGCTCGTGGAAGGTCTTCAGTCTCTGTGCCTGGGTGTTCAGTATTCCCGATGTGGGAACAATGATTACCATGTCGATATTACGGTCGGCGTGCAGGTTCTGGTTGGTGATATTATATACATACTCTGCCTGTGGGAACGCTGATGTGGCAAGCGACGGTGCCGGAGCAGGCTGGTCGGTGTGCAGTGATATATAGTCGAGACGTATCGGACCGCCACTCTTCGGCGTTATCTTCACGCTGTTCTCGTCTTTCAGCGAATACACATTGAATGTCTTCAATCCAGAATTTCCCTCGTCATAAGATGACAGCGAGATGGTTATGGTGCCTACCACGGAGTCGTTCACCGCCACCTCTGCCGTTGAGTTATTGCCCGCCGATATCACCACCTTCATCAGTCCTACATCCGAGGCACCCTTGCGTGCTATGGTGTATGTCTTGTCCGAGCCGAGATTTATCGGGGTGTTCTCAAAGAGGTTGCGACCACCACGGAACCATGCATAGTTGTCTATCTCATGAAGCGCATTGTAGTCGTCGGCCTTGGGATAGTTCTCCGCGAGGAACTCGTCTGCCGAGACGGTTAAAGGTGTCTCATCCGACTGTGTTATGAAATAATACCCATAGTCGGAATAGGGGTTGCGCACCCTCACATTCGAGGCGTCCCACGACACGGGACCCTGCGCATAGAAGAGTCGCTTGCCGTCGACGTTGCATGTGGGAACCTCCTTCAGGTCGTCAAGAGCCACGAGGTCCTCTGCCACGAGTTTCTCGTTCTGCAATGCACCACCATAACCATAGATTTTCACCTTGTCGAGATTGCTGAATCCCGCACGCTTTATTACGGCGTCGGTGAGTTGGTGTATGCCTGTCTTGCTCACCTTTATCTTCGCCCAGTTGCCCGTGGCGAGCACTGAGTTCTCGGCATAGCGCTGGGCATTATGTGATGAGTGACGGGTGTTGGGTGATTGGTGTTGGGTGTTAGGCGACTGTACTTTATGCCCTCTCAGTGTCCATTCCTTTTTGAAGGGATTGGGAGTGGCCACCACGCGCAGCATGAAACTCACGAGTTTCTGGTACTTCCCGTTGCGGTACACTATCGGGGTGAAACCTGTTTCCAGCACACCCTGCTTGCGCTCCACCGCAACATGCGTTTCCATCTCGGGCATTTCCCCCGGCATCTCAGCCGAGATTAGTTTATATTTCATGATGTCGTTCGGTGACATGTCTATAAACTCAGGATAGTCTATCTCTACGGTGTAAGTGGTGTCCCTGAAGCTCTCGCCTAACTTATGCCTGAAAGAAAAATACGGCAGCACCGAGTCTATCCTGACCTCCTCTGCAGTCAGGTTGAAGAAACGATTCTGTGCCGATGCCGTAACCACCAGCATCAGCAAGAACAACAGTGAAAGTATTCTTCTTTTAGCCATATATCTTATTAATAACTTGTCTACTTGTCTCCCCTCCCCAGGGAGGGGTCGGGGTGGGCCCCTACTTCACATTAAACTCCATTACCTTGCGGTCCTCGAGATACCCTGTCAGATGGTCGTCAATCTTGACCGGTCCCACTCCCGCAGGAGTGCCTGTGTAGAGTATGTCGCCTGTCTTCAGCGTGAAGAACTGGCTGATGTAACTTATGAGCCTGTCCACCTTGAACAACATGTCGCTCGTGCATCCCTCCTGAACGGTCTTTCCGTTGATGTCGAGATGGAAATGCAGTGCCTGGATGTCAAGGAACTTCTCCTTCGGAATCCACTCTCCTATGGCGGCGGCACCGTCGAAGCCCTTGCACAGGTCCCACGGCTGACCGGCATCGCGCAGACGACGCTGGAGGTCACGCGCCGTGAAGTCTATTCCCACCGTCACCGCATCGTAGTAGCGATGGGCGAACCTCTCGGGGATGCTCTTGCCCAAACGGCAGATACGCACCACCATCTCGGTCTCGTAGTCTACTCGTCCGAGGTGGTCAGGCACGAAAAACGGCTTCCCGTCTTTCAGCAACGATGAGTCGGCCTTGGTGAAAATCACCGGCTCCTCTGGTATATATAACGCACCATCGAGTTCTTTATTGTGCTGTGCGTAATTCATTCCTACTGCAAAGATCTTCATCGCCTGATTGTTTATAACGTTCTACTGGGCGCAAAGTTACAAATATTTTCTTATAAACGCCACCCCATTTGCTGATATATCATTGTGCGTGACATAAAAAAATCGGGCGAAGACCGTTTGTAAGTCTTTCGCCCGACCCATTATGATCGGTCAGTTAATTGCCGTTTATTAGTCAGCAACCAATGTGAAGCGCTTGAAGTCAACAACCTTCAGGTCCTTGTCCTGTGCAGCGAGCCACTGTGAAACTGTAGCCTTGTCGCCGTCACCGAACTGGAACTCCTGGTCAACGAGGCAGTTCTCCTTCAGGAACTTAGCCACACGACCCTTTGCGATGTTCTCCACCATCTGTGCAGGGAGGTTAGCAGCCTTCTCGGCAGCGGTCTTCTCGCGGATTTCCTTTGCCTTGTCAGCCTCCTCGCGTGTGAGCCAACCCTTAGCGATGTTCGACTCGATGTGGTCGTCGCTGTCAACGAGGTTAGCGTTGATGCCAGCCTTCTTGAGTGCAGCCACAACAGCCTTCTCCACCTGCTCTTCCTTGGTCTTCTCTACAGCAACCTTGTACTCCTCGTCGAGAATGTTCTGTGGAACGCTCTCAGCGTTAAGAGCCACTGGCTTCATGGCAGCCACCTGCATTGCCACCTTGTGACCTGCGTCGGTAGCCAGTTTGTTGGTCTGTACCATGGTGCAGAGGGTGTGCTTGCCCATGTGGTCGTACACCTCGATGTTGTCGCCCTCGAGTACGAGGTAGCCGTCGAGTTCCATCTTCTCACCAGTGATACCTGAGCGCTGTGTCACAGCATCCTGAGCCTTCTGACCATCAGCGAGCACCAGTTCCTTCACCTCGTCGAGAGTCTTAACCTTTGCTGCGATGGCAGCGTCGAGGATAGACTGTGTCAGGGCGATGAAGTCAGCGCCGTTGGCAACGAAGTCGGTTTCACACTTCAGTGCGAGGGTTGCAGCGAAGCCGTCAACACTCTTCACGAGAACACAACCATTGGATGTCTCACGGTCGCTACGCTTTGCAGCGATAGCCAGTCCACGCTCGCGGAGCAGTTCCTTCGCCTTGTCGAAGTCGCCCTCAGCCTCGGTCAGAGCCTTCTTAACGTCAGCCAGACCAGCACCTGTCATAGCGCGCAGTTTCTTGATATCTTCTATAGAAATAGCCATAATTCTTTAAACTATAATCTTTAAACTTTAAACTAAATTATTATTCTGCTGCTGGAGCCTCTTCAGCCTCTGCAGGTGCCTCTGTCTCCTCTGCTGCGGGAGCCTCAGCCTCTTCTGCTACAGGAGCCTCCTCTACTGGAGCCTCTTCTGCTGCTGGAGCCTCTGCCTGCTCGTCCTTGCGCTGACGGCGCTGACGGCGTGGCTTAGCGTCCTCTGCCACCTCGCTCTGCTCCTTTGCTGCCTTCTCGTCGGCACGCTCAGCCTTGCGCTCAGCGAGACCTTCGTTGATAGCGTCGCAGCAAGCAGTGAGGATTACGTCGATAGAGTCCTTGGCATCGTCGTTAGCAGGAATCATGAAGTCGATGTTCTTCGGGTCGCTGTTGGTGTCAACGATAGCGAACACGGGGATACCCAAGCGCACTGCCTCGCTCACTGCGATGTGCTCCTTCATAACGTCGATAACGAAGAGTGCAGAAGGCAGACGTGTAAGGTCAGCGATAGAACCGAGGTTCTTCTCGAGCTTAGCACGCTGACGTGTAATCTGCAGCATCTCGCGTTTTGAGAGGTTAGCGAATGTACCGTCGTTAATCATCTTGTCGATGGTAGCCATCTTCTTCACAGCCTTGCGGATGGTTGGGAAGTTGGTGAGCATACCGCCCGGCCAGCGCTCGATAACGTAAGGCATGCTGATGCTTGTAGCCTTCTCAGCCACGATGTCCTTAGCCTGCTTCTTAGTAGCGACGAAGAGGATTTTCTTTCCCGACTTAGCGATCTGCTTCAGTGCGTCAGCAGCCTCGTCAATCATCACTACAGTCTTGTTAAGGTCTATAATATGGATGCCATTGCGCTCCATGAAGATGTAAGGAGCCATTGCTGGATTCCATTTGCGCTTGAGGTGACCGAAGTGGCAACCTGCCTCAAGCAGTTGGTCAAAGTTTGTTCTTGCCATTTTTGCTTTAATTTTGTTTGTTGTTTACTTTCTTTTTTAATTCTTGTTAGAATCAGCCACTGGGTAATTGAAAATTGACAATTGATAATTGACAATTCAAGTCTCAGCGGTTTAGATACTAAACACCCTCTGATAACTGCCAACTGATAATTATCCATTATCAATTGTCAATTATCAACTGGATATTAACGCTTGCTGAACTGGAAGCGACGACGAGCCTTTGGCTGACCTGGCTTCTTACGCTCAACAGTACGGCTGTCGCGTGTGAGGAATCCCTGATCCTTCAGAGCCTTCTTGTCATCAGCATTAATCTTAACCAGTGCACGAGCGATGGCAAGGCGCAGAGCCTGGCTCTGACCAGTGAAACCACCACCGTCGAGATTAGCCTTGATGTCATACTTCTCTGCCACCTCGAGGAGGTTCAGCGGCTGCTTAACCACATACTGGAGAATTGCAGAAGGGAAATATGCCTCAATATCCTTCTTGTTTATAATTATCTTGCCTGTTCCTTCGCTTACGTAAACGCGTGCTATAGCACTCTTACGGCGACCTATTGCATTAACTACTTCCATTTTTCCTTATTCTTTATTTGTACTGATTAATATCAATTGCCTTTGGCTTCTGTGCCTCGTGTGGATGCTCAGTGCCCTCGTAAACATAGAGATTGTCGAGCAGAGCGCGGCCCAGACGACCCTTTGGAAGCATACCCTTTACGGCATGGCGGATGATACGGTCAACACCACCCTTGCGAGCACGCAGCTGTGCAGGAGTGTTGAAGCGCTGACCACCAGGATAGCCGGTGTAACGGGTGTAAACCTTGTCAGTCTCCTTCTTGCCAGTGAAGATAACCTTCTCGGCATTGATGATAATAACATTGTCGCCACAGTCAACATGAGGTGTGAACGTTGGCTTGTACTTACCGCGAATCAACTTCGCTACCTTAGAGCAGAGACGTCCCACTACCTGGTCGGTGGCATCGACGATCACCCACTCTTTCTGTGCTGTCTCCTTGTTGATGGAAACAGTCTTGTAACTTAAAGTGTTCATGTAATTTGAAATTATTACTTAAAACGTTTTATAAATGCCGGATATGTCGCCATCCGATTGCGCCTGGCTTCACGCACCTGGGAGCGAGCAGACTCTCCGCCTGCCAGTGAACCACCGATTCTCAAACCGCAATGACCTCTGTTGTTGGTGACTGCTATTTACACAGTGGCTCTGGGGGTTCTAAGGCCCCTCCAAAATTTGTGGGTGCAAAGATACTTCTTTTATTCCTAATAATATGCGCAAGGCAAAAGTAGAACAAAAGATTTATATTTATTTAACATTAAGAGGGCTGGCAAGGTGGGATAAAAAAGAAAAAGCCGATGGAAATGGCGAGGTTAGTACTCACTCCATTCCTACGCAATGTAATCCTACATTTAGTCGTACTACATTGGGAGCGGCTATTTCTGATGCAAATTTAAGGGGATTATTTGGTTATCCAAAGAAAAGACAGTTTTCTTTAATGAAATTTATGACTTTAGGATGGAGGTAGCGGCGCACACTCTTGCCTTCAGATACGAGTTGGCGCACAAGAGTGCTGCTCATGTTATAGAGTCGGGTCTTTACGATGCGTACGTTAGGCGGCAGCGTGGTCTCGTCAACGGGGTAACCGTCGCGCGGATATATCACGACAGAGTAGTTGGCAAGTATGTCACTGCTGTTGCGCCACCGGCTGAAGAGTTGCCAGTTGTCGGCTCCGATAATCAGCGTGAAGCGGTGCTGCGGATAGTCTTTGCTGAGATGCTGCAACGTGTTCCACGTGTATGACGGTCGCGGCAACTGAAACTCATAGTCACTTGCCACGAGGCGTGGCTCCTCCTCGAGGGCGAGCCGCGCCATCTCAAGGCGAAGGTTGTCATCGAGCAGTGACGACTGGGGCTTCAACGGGTTCTGCGGCGACACAAGAAACCACACCTCATCGAGCCGCGCCTTGCGCAACAACTGACGCGCCAGTGCGACATGTCCTTTATGGATGGGGTTGAACGAACCGCCGAAGAGACCAATAGTTGCCACTTAGGAGTTAGAAGTGAGGAGTTAGGAGTTAAGAGGTAGTGTGATTTTTCTCTCCTCCCTTTGGGAGGGGAAGGGGGTGGGGTTGTTGTAGAAACTCGCTTATTATCGTGTACGCCTCTTCCTCTGCTGTACTGAGGTCGTCGTTGACCACTACGCAGTCGAACTTCTCGGCAAACGAGAGTTCAAACTCCGCACGCTGGAGTCGCTGCTCTATCACCTCGGGGGCATCGGTGCCACGCTTCTCCAGACGCTCACGAAGCGCCTCAATCGAAGGAGGCTGGATGAAGACACTGAGCGCACGTTCACCATAATGTTGCTTTATGGCACATCCGCCCTTCACGTCAACGTCGAACACTACGTTCTGCCCTGCCTCCAACTGCCGCTCCACCTGAGCCTTGAGCGTGCCGTAGAAGCGGTCTTCATATACCTCCTCATACTCCAGGAACTCGTCGTTGGCGATGCGCTGGCGGAACTCCTCGGGCGTGAGGAAGAAATACTCCACTCCGTTCTGCTCTGTTCCACGAGGCTGACGACTGGTGCATGAGATACTGAAGGCGAGTGACAGTTCGGGGTGTTCTGTCATCAGCCAGTTGATGATGGTGCTCTTTCCGCTCCCGCTGGGAGCAGAGAAGATAATGAGTTTCTTGTCGTTCATGGCTGCGAAAGTACTAAAAAAGTTTGTAACATCACGTTTTTTTCTCCTTTTTTTTGAGTTGTAATGGAATAAAAAAGATTTTTATTACCTTTGCGACATAATTACTAACAGAACAATAATGGATACTGTCATAAAGAGGATTCTTTTCGCTGCGCTCCTTATGGTTGTTGCGTTTTCTGCCAAAGCACAAGACGAGCAGACTATTATCAACAGGATAATAAGCCAACTGCGGATGTTCCCTCAGGAGAAGACCTACACCCACACCGATGCCGCCGACTATGCGCCCGGCGACCGTATATGGCTGAAGGTGTATGTGGTGAACTCGCTCAGTCACGAGCCCGTCAGCGAGAGCCTCTATGCCTATGTCGAACTGATATCGCCGCAGGAGACGGTAGAGGCAAGGGCAAAACTGCTGTGCCGTGACGGTATCTATGCCGGCTATATCGACATCCCGGAGACGGCGGAGAAGGGGCATTACAGCGTACATTCCTACACCGACCTCTCGAGTAATGCGACAGACTACGACAGTTACACCCATGTCTTCATCGGCAGGAAAGGAAACACTAAGGGGAAGAAAAGTCAGAGCAAGGAGGACGTAAGCAATGCCGTTGCCGACGACAACGCACCGCTGCGGTATGCGAGGAACGGCAATCGCATCACTATCTCGACGACGCTTCCCGACAACGCGCTGACGCTGCTGGTGCACTGCCGTGCCTACCCCATCGCCATCTCTCCTATCAGCGCCGACCACCCTGTGGTGATGTCGAGCGACTCGCTGCCCGAGGGCGTCATCTCGATGCTGCTGCTCGACCGTCGCCTGAACGTCAAGGCAGAACGCCTGATGCTGTCGGTGAACGGCAGTGAGCAATGTCCGCTGACGGTCATCGCTGACAAGGCAAGATATAGTCCAAACGACTCGGTGACGCTGACACTGAAGGCTCCCGCACTGCATGAGGGCGAGAGTGCCGACATCTCCATCAGCGTCACGGGCACCACCCTGTCACACCGCCACCGCCCCTCGTCCATAGTGTCGAGTCTGCTGCTGGCAACGGACATGAAGCAGAGGGTTGATGCGAACGGACTGTTCACCACCGACACCCGTCGTGCCGACATGCTGCTTGCCAATGAGCAGTGGACACGCTACGACTTCGGTCGTCTGCTGCACGGTCACTATGCGAAGCCGAAATACGAATGTGAGACCACGAATACCATTAACGGCAGGGTAAAGGCACTGTTCCGAAGGCGTCCCATCCCCGAGGCGAAGGTCGATCTCATCTCACCGCAGGCAGGATGCCTCGCCTCGACGACTGCCGACATGGAAGGACGGTTCTCATTCCCCGGCATGGACCATCCCGAAGGCACACAATATGTGATGCATGCCCTGGATGCCAACGGCAAGGGACGTGTGGAGATTGTCATCGACAACAAGAAACGTCCCGCCTTCCATGCACCCCACTACGAGGAATACGAAGATATGGAAGGCGAAAGTTACGTGATAGACAACGACACGCTGATGTACCTTGATGGTATAATGCTCGAGAACGTGGAAGTCACGGGAAAGCAGCGCAAAACGGGAAACAACGGTGCGTTCGCCTCGGTTTCCGACTATTCGTTCAACGAGAGCAAGATAGAGCAACTGGGTGTGACGAGCATCTACGAACTGCTGTACCGCATCCCCAGCCTGCGCATCGAAGGCAACAAGTGCTACATCCGCACGGCATCCTCCATATATACCAACAGACCGGCTATTATCGCCGTCGATGGCAACATCATCCCCGATGAGTTCAGCGTCGACGTCATCCCTATGCACGACGTGGCGCGCGTCGATGTGTTCAAGCCCGGCAGCAGCGTGCTGTGGGGAGTGGAAGGCGGCGGCGGTGTCATCAGCGTGACAACGAAGAAAGGAAACTACAGGATGAGCAATGTCAAGGAACCTGTGAACCAGGTGAAGATAGCACCTCTGGGCTTCCAGCCGCCATCCGACTTCTTCAGCATGTCGGGACGTCGCAAGACGCTATATTGGAATCCCAACATCACCACCGACCAGATAAGGCTCAGCGCCTCTGACACCCCGGGAGACTGTCATGTGGTCATCGAGGGCGTCACCAGCGAGGGACGTCTTATTCACAAGGAATTTGACATCAAGGTGGAATACTGATAATCCTAAATGGTTGTACTTGAGTATTTTATGTGATTGTTTGAATTTATCGTACAAAAATGTTTGTCATATCGACAATAATTCTTATCTTTGCGCCGCAAATCATGTAACAAAACCAAAACACTCTATGAAAAGAATTTTTATCGCTTTTGCGGCCATGATGATGCTGGCCTGCACTCCTGGGAAATCGGGAGAGGTGTCTTCTAAAAATGACGGAGCCCAGGACGTCTATGTATTCGGATATGAGAGAGACTCCACCTCCATTAGTGACGAGTATCCTGAAGGGAAATCCATCGTCGTGTATTGGAAGGACGGAAAGTCTTATGTTATCTCCGAAGAGACGGGAGTACCCGAAGGCTACGACGAGTTCTCACCCATGGACATGATGATTGTCGACGGCAACCGCGTCTATCTTGGTGCTGCTTCACGCAAAGGGTCGGACGACTCCGACTTGTTCATCTACGAGAAAGGCAAGTTCTCGAAAATCATGTCACACGAGGGATGCAATGGTTTGCGCCTTTGCTATGTAGGCGGCAAGATAAAGATGATAGGATGCGTTGAGGCAAGAGGCGAGAACAATGCCCTTATAGAAACACCCGCAATATGGGACATGGACGGCAACTGCACGAAAGTGGACATGGGCGAGTACACCAACTGCAACCTCAACGACATAGCAGTATCAGGTGATGACTGGTATGCCTGCGGCAGGGTATATGGCGAAGACATCTGGCATGGTGTAGGTGCGATATGGAAGAACGGCAAGTTGTCCACCTATCCCGCACCCGACAATGGCATCACGATGTTCGGCTTCACCGCAATAGGCGTGTCAGGCAGTGACGTTTACACCACTATGGTATCTGGAAAGACCAAGGGCGACGATAACTGCGGCATCACCCTGTGGAAGAACGGCAAGGTGGAGACGGAACTGGTGAAGCCTCTCAATCTTCCTATGACCGAGTGTATCGCCATCGACGGCAAGGACGTATATGTGGGAGGATACAACGAGAAGATGGTTGACGAGGAGAACCGCGTAATGATTGGCTCGCCAAGCATCTGGAAGAACGGAAAACTGATGGACATCGACAAGATGGACGAGATGGGAAGAATAGCATCCATCGCCGTAAGCAACGGTAATGTATATGCCACCGGAGACCATGTCTTCTCAGGCGCATTATGGTCGAACGGCAAGATGACTCTTCTGCCTGGCGCCGACGGCGAGGGCACGGCAGTGAAGGTGCTTATCGGACGTTGACGATAAACGTTGAGAGATAAAAAGTTGAGGGTTGAGCGATAACAGAAACGCTCAACCCTCAATTCTTCTACCTTCCACCTTCAAAATTCCACCTTCCACCTTATAGTGCATTAAGCACCTGCTCCTTTATCTGCTCCAGTTCGTCCTTCATCTTAACGACGATGTTCTGCATCTCAGCGAGATTACTCTTCGAGCCGGTGGTGTTTATCTCACGTCCCATCTCCTGTGCGATGAAGCCGAGTTTCTTTCCCTGGCAGTCGTCCTGCTCCATTGTCTCGCGGAAATAGCGCAGGTGGTTGGCAAGTCGCTGTTTCTCCTCGCTGATGTCGAGTTTCTCGATGTAGTATATCAGTTCTTGCTCAAGGCGGTTCTTGTCGTAGTCCACCTCGGGAATGGAACTCAGTGCATCAACGATACGCTGGCGTATTTTCTCCACTCGCATCTTCTCATACGGCTCGATGCTCTGTAACAGGGCTGCGATATTGTCTATCTTCTCAGTGAATTTCTTCTGTAATGCGGCACCCTCCTGACGGCGGAATTCCACAACGGCGTCGATAGCCTGGGCGAGTGCCTGCTGCACTGCCTCCCACTCCTCGTCGCTCAACGTCTCCACCTCGGTCTTGGCGAGCACGTCAGGCATGCGCATCAGCGTTGGGAGAACCATATCTGAGTCGATGTCGATGTCCAGTTTGTCCGCTATTGCCTTCATCTGGTTGTAGTAGTTCTCAACCAGGACGGCGTTTATAGGTGTGGCGTCCACGTTCTCATCCTTCTCGACCCACACATTGATGTCCACCTTTCCCCTGACAAGGGCTGTGGATACCCTCTGACGCATCTCCATCTCCTTCTCGCGATAGAGCGGTGCAATGCGCGCGGAGAGGTCAAGAGCCTTGGAATTCAGCGACTTGATTTCAACGTTTATCTTCTTCTCCTTGTAGGTGACAACGGCCTTGCCGTAGCCTGTCATTGACTGTATCATAACTGTCTTTCACGTTAATTTTTTGCAAAAGTACTATTTTTTCTGGAAAAATGAGTAATTTTGCAGAATTATTAAGACTATCTTTGAATTTATGTCGTGTATTTTAAGCATTGAGACGAGCACAGACGTCTGTTCTGTGGCGATGAGCGAGAATGGTCAGTGCATATTCAAGAAGGAAGATCACAGCGGTCCGAACCATGCCGTAAGCCTTGGAGTATATGTCGATGAGGCACTGTCGTTCACCGATAATCACGCCATACCACTGGGTGCTGTGGCTGTTAGTAGCGGCCCTGGTTCCTACACCGGACTTCGCATCGGCGTCTCGATGGCAAAGGGGATATGCTACGGACGTGACGTGCCACTGCTCTCGGTGCCTACTCTCGAAGTGATGGCCGTGCCGGTACTGCTCAACCACGAGATTGAGGATGACGCACTGCTGTGCCCTATGATTGACGCACGACGCATGGAGGTGTACTCCGCAATCTACGACCGTGCACTGAAACAGCAACGCGAGATACGCGCCGATGTTGTCGACGGTGACACCTATCGCGAGTTCCTCGACCAACACCCGGTATATTTCTTCGGCAACGGTGCTGCGAAATGCATGGAGACGATAAACCATCCCAACGCTCACCTGATAAAGGGCATCGAGCCATTGGCAAAGTATATGTTCCCCTTGGCTGAACGGAAATGGGTGCAGGAGGAGTTCGAGGACGTGGCATACTACGTGCCGTTCTATCTCAAGGACTTTGTGGCAAAGATGCCGAAGAAAGTGTTATGAGTTAGGAGTGAGGAGTTAGAAGTTAGAAGTTAGGAATTAGGAGTGAGGAGTTGAATATAAACAAGACGAGATATGAATATTGAAGGACTTGACTACAACACGCAACGTGAGAAACTTGTGATGCCGGAATATGGCAGGGAAGTGCAGAACATGGTCGACTATGCCATGACTCTGGAGTCGAAACAGGAACGTCAACGCTGTGCCAACACCATCATAAAGGTGATGGGACAGATGATTCCGAAGAACAAGGAGAGCGTCGATTTCGAGCGTAAACTGTGGGACCATCTCGCCATCATGAGTGGTTTCAAACTCGACATCGACTATCCATACGACGTGTCGGGGGCACTGAAGATTGCCACCAAGCCCGAGCCGATGGAGTATCCCATGCAGGAGATACCCGTGAGGCACTATGGCAAGATGATGTTCGAACTCTTCGAGAAACTGAAGAGCATGCCTGCAGGCAAGGAACGTGACGAACTGACGCGCCTCACGGCGAACCAGATGAAGCACAACCTGGCACAATGGAGCCACGGCTCGAGCGACGACGAGAAGATTGCGAGCGACCTCGCACGCTTCACCGACGGCGTGATACAACTCGACCTTGCCACGTTCAAGTTCGATACTCAGTATCCGCAGAAACAGGCCTCACAGTCACAGCAAGCAAAGAAGAGAAAAAGAAAATAACCAATCTATCTGCTATGCAATCATTCATTATTGAAGGTGGGCACATGCTTAGCGGCACCATAGTGCCACAGGGAGCAAAGAACGAGGCACTGCAGGTGATATGCGCATCGCTACTCACGGCAGAGAAGGTGAGGATATGCAACGTGCCGGACATCCTTGACGTCAACAACCT
This sequence comes from Prevotella sp., assembly GCA_017554105.1. Taxonomy (GTDB): domain Bacteria; phylum Bacteroidota; class Bacteroidia; order Bacteroidales; family Bacteroidaceae; genus Prevotella. The sequence goes on from JAFZIY010000031.1 coordinate 111,953, forward strand.
CATCCAACTGCTGCGCGACATGGGCGTGAAAGTGGAGAAACTGGGTGATGGCGACTATACCTTCTGTGCCGACGACCTCAACCTCGACTATCTCGGAAGCGATGTCTTCGTGCGCAAGTGTTCCGCGCTGCGAGGCTCGGTGCTTATGATTGGTCCGCTGCTGGCGCGCTTCGGCAAGGCCGTGGTGGCAGAACCCGGTGGCGACAAGATAGGACGCCGCCGTCTCGACACTCACTTCCTAGGGTTCAAGAACCTCGGTGCACGCTTCGAGTTCAACGACACGCGCAACGTATATGAGATACATGCACTGCCTGAGCGAAGTGCCACAGGGGCGCAACACAGCAACTCCCTGAAAGGGACCTACATGCTTCTCGACGAGGCCAGCGTGACAGGTACCGCAAACATCGTCATGGCTGCCGTGCTCGCCGAAGGTACTACGACCATCTATAACGCCGCATGCGAGCCTTACGTGCAGCAACTATGCACCATGCTGAACAACATGGGAGCGCACATCACGGGCATAGGAAGTAACCTGCTGACCATCGAAGGAGTGACTTCCCTCGGCGGCGCTGAGCATAAGGTGCTGCCCGACATGATTGAGGTGGGCTCGTTCATCGGCATGGCAGCGATGATAGGCGACGGCATCCGCATCAAGGACGTGTCGCTGCGCAACCTTGGCATCATCCCCGATGCCTTCCGCCGACTGGGAGTGGAGATTATCGCCGACGGCGACGACCTCATTATACCGCGTCAGCCGCACTATGTTGTCGATTCCTTCATCGACGGCTCGATAATGACTCTTGCCGACGCACCATGGCCGGGACTCACTCCCGACCTCATCTCGGTGCTGCTGGTAGTGGCGACGCAGGCACGCGGCTCAGTGCTCATCCATCAGAAGATGTTCGAGAGCCGTCTGTTCTTCGTTGACAAACTGATAGACATGGGTGCACAGATAATCCTCTGCGACCCCCATCGCGCCGTTGTCGTAGGTCACGATCATCAGAAGCGGCTGCGTGCAGGACGCATGACGAGTCCTGACATCCGTGCAGGTATCGCCCTGCTCATCGCAGCCCTCACTGCCAATGGCACCAGTCGCATCGACAATATCGGACAGATAGACCGCGGCTATGAGAACATCGAGGAACGACTGAATGCCCTCGGTGCACATATCACGCGAGTAGAAAGTTGAGTGTTGAGTTGACAAGTTGACGAGTTGACAAGTAGACAAGTTAATTGTCACCAAGTCTTGAAATCAAGCAACTCGTCAACTTGTCAACTAAAATACTCGTCAACTAAAGAAATGATTAAGGAAGAAGAGGTATATCGCATAGGAAAGATAGGGAAACCGCACGGAGTGAAGGGTGAGGTGACCATGATGTTCAGCGACGATGTGTTCGACCGCGTCGATGCTGAGTATGTGGTGCTGCTCATCGATGGCATCTTCGTGCCTTTCTTCTTTGAGGAATACCGCTTCCGCACCGATGAGACGGCACTGGTGAAGTTCTGCGACATCGACACCCAGGAGCAGGCACGGGAACTCACCAACTGTGAGGTATATTTCCCGCGGAGCCTCTCAGAGAGCGACGGCGACAACGTCTCGCTGAGCGAACTGAACGGATACAAGATTATCGACCATATATATAATAAGGAGATAGGAACCATCTGCGGCATCGACGACAGCACGGCCAACATCCTCTTCGAGGTGAGGACGGCCGACGGAGAGCAACTGCTGATTCCTGCCTCGCCCACACTGATAAAGAGCATCGACACCGAGAACCTTGCCATAGACATGGAACTGCCCGAGGGACTGCTCGACATCTGACAAAGAAACATAAGGATATGAAGAAACAAATAGCCATCTTAGGCTCCACGGGAAGCATCGGCACACAGGCCCTTGAGGTTATCGAGGAGCACAGCGACCTCTATGAGGTGTATTGCCTTACGGCAAACAACCGCGTGAAGGAACTGGCAGAGCAGGCCCGTAAGTTCCGACCCGCCGCAGTAGTCATCGCCAACGAGTCGCACTACGACGAACTGAAGTCACTGCTCAGCGATGTGCCCGAGGTGAAGGTATATGCCGGCACACGCGCCATCGACGAGATAGTGGAGGCCGACCCCATCGACATGGTACTCACGGCGATGGTGGGCTTCGCAGGTCTCTCACCCACGATACACGCCATCAAGGCAAAGAAGAAGATATGCCTTGCCAACAAGGAGACGCTGGTGGTGGCCGGAGAGCTCATCACCCAACTGGCAATGGAGAACCACACCCCTATCCTTCCCGTCGACAGCGAGCACTCCGCGATATTCCAGAGCATCGTGGGCGAGGGCGACAACCCCATCGACAAGATACTGCTCACAGCCTCCGGAGGTCCGTTCCGACTGATGACGAAGGACCAGATAGCACACGTCACCAAGGCCGACGCACTGCGCCACCCCACCTGGGACATGGGAGCGAAGATAACCATTGACTCCGCCACGATGATGAACAAGGGCTTCGAGGTCATTGAGGCCAAATGGCTCTTCGGCGTCGATGCCAGCCAGATACAGGTGCTTGTCCATCCGCAGTCGATAGTCCACAGTGCCGTGCAGTTCTGCGACGGTGCCGTCAAGGCACAGCTCGGCGTGCCCGACATGCGCCTCCCGATACAGTATGCTTTCTCGTTCCCCGACCGTCTGACACTCACCGGCAAGCGCCTCGACCTCTTCAAGCATCCGCTGGAGTTCTTCGAGCCCGACCTTGAGAAGTTCCGTTGCCTCGCTCTCGCCTTCGAGTCGATACGTCGAGGCGGTAACATGCCGTGCATCGTGAATGCAGCCAACGAGATAGCCAACCGCGCCTTCCTCGAAGACCGCTGCTCGTTCCCGCAGATAGCAGAGACGATAGAGCGCACCATGCAGCGCGCCACATACAATGCCAACCCCGACCTGGACGTGTACTTCGAGACCGACCGCGAGGCAAGGGCGATAGCAAGCGAACTGCTGAACGTATGATAATAAGCAAAGGATAATATAAACATTAAAAACATTTTAATCAAAGAAGTCATAAACAATGGAAGAATTCTTAATCAGACTGCTGCAGTTCATGCTGGCAATCTCACTCCTGGTGCTCCTTCACGAGGGAGGGCACTTCTTCTTCGCAAAACTTTTCGGCGTGAGGGTAGATAAGTTCTACCTCTTCTTCGACCCCTGGTTCCATCTTTTCGAATACAAGCCGAAGAAGTCCGACACCACCTACGGCATCGGATGGCTTCCACTCGGAGGCTACTGCAAGATAGCGGGAATGATAGACGAGAGTTTCGACACCGAACAGATGAAACAGCCGGCACAGCCGTGGGAGTTCCGCACGAAGCCCACATGGCAGCGACTGCTAATCATGATAGGCGGTGTCCTCGTCAATTTCCTCCTCGCACTGTTCATATACGCCATGGTACTCTTCGCCTGGGGCGACTCCTACTTCAAGACCAGCGACCTCACCATGGGATGGAAGTTCAACACCGAGGCAAAGAAACTGGGATTCCAGGACCACGACATCCTCGTGGGATACGACGGCAAGGAGTTCGGGAAGTTCAATGTCGATGTCTATCGCCACATAGCAGACGCACAGACAGTACAGGTAATACGCAACCAGAGCGACTCCACGGGCAAGGTCATCGACAGCAAGAAGATAGACATTAAGATGCCCGAAGGCATGAGCCTGCTCACCATGCTCAAGGACGAGCCCGTCTTCGCACGTCCCTTCGTGCCGGCAGAGATCGACAGCGTGCTGCCCCAGTCACCAGCCATGAAGGCAGGAATAAAGAAGGGCGACCGCCTGGTGGCCATCAACGGCAAGCCCATCGACTCATGGAACGAGTTCAACTACCAGCGCGGAGTGCTTGTCGACATGCTCGCAACAGCCAAGACACCAGCTGACTCCATGAAGGCGAGAAACGCCGATGTAGTCATCGAGCATGCAGACACCAAGGCAACAGACACCCTAAAGGTAGTCCTGACGCCCGAACTGTTGCTCGGCGTGACACAGACCAGTATCGCCACCTACTATAAGCCCACTGAGGTGAAGTACGGCTTCCTCGAGAGCCTTCCTGCCGGAGTGGCCTACGGATGGAACACCCTGAAGGGATATGTCAGCGACCTGCGCTATGTCTTCTCAGCCGAAGGAGCCAAGTCGCTCGGTGGTTTCGGTGCCATAGGCAGCCTCTTCCCACCCACATGGGACTGGCATTCGTTCTGGCTGATGACGGCCTTCCTGTCCATCATCCTCGCCTTCATGAACATCCTGCCCATCCCCGCACTCGACGGAGGTCACGTACTGTTCCTTCTCTACGAGATGATAACGGGTCGCAAGCCGTCGGAGAAGTTCCTTCTCTATGCCGAGTACTTCGGTTTCGGACTCCTCATCCTCCTCATGATTGTCGCCAATCTCAACGACATCCTGCGCTGGTTAGGGTATATGTAAACGATACATCATATAATATTATAGGGGAGAAGCGAACTTCTCCCCTATTTATTTGTTCTGATTAGTAGATTTTCATTATCTCATCGAGAGGTTTCCGAGGTGGACGGGCAGGGTCGGCAGAGCGTTTGCCCACGGCGATGACATCGACGATAATCTCGTTCTCAGGGATATTCAGTTCACGGCGCAGTCCCTCGGCATCACGGAGTCCCATGACAAGCGTGTCGAGTCCCAGTTCGGCGGCCTTCAGCATAAGCAGCATGTTGTGCAGACCGGCATCGTAAATGCCCCAGCCGTTGCCCAGTTCGTTGTTCGGCTCTCCCTCAAGGGTGTACCCTGCGATGTCCTTCACGAAGGTGACTACGACAAGGGCCTTCGACCCCTCCACACGACTGGGATTGGTACTGAGCAGGCACTGCTGCACTGCCTTGAACTTCTCATCGGTGAAGGCGATGTGATAGCGTGTCGTCTCCTGGTTCTTCCACGACGGAGCCTCCTGTGCGGCACTCACTATCTGCCGTAACTCGTCCTCCGTAACCACTGCCTCTGCATCGTAGTTCCTGATGCTGCGGCGTCTCAACATTATTTCATCAAGTGTCATGATAGTATTTGTTTAGTATTCGATGTTTTGTCGTCATTGCGCATTTCACGCTACAAAAATACTAATTTATTTTGAAATTGCTTCTCTTTTCATATAATATATTTTGTAAAGATTCGTTATTTATATAATTAATCATCATTCTACAGAACCGCTATGAAACAATTATTATTCGCGATGGCGCTGCTATGCTGCACCGCTGTCAGTGCACAAGACTACAAAGACCGTACTTTATCGCCTGAGAAAAGGGCGCAAGACCTAATCAGCCGACTCACAATAGAGGAGAAGGTGGCGTTGATGCAGAACAATGCCGCTGCCGTGGAACGTCTCGGAGTGAAGCCCTACGAGTGGTGGAACGAGGCATTGCACGGTGTGGCACGTGCCGGCAGGGCTACCGTTTTCCCGCAGGCGATAGGTATGGCTGCCAGTTTCGACGCTCCGTTATTATATAGCGTGTTCTCCGCCGTCAGCGATGAGGGACGCGTGAAGAACCGCATCGCAAGGGAGAAGGGCTCACGACTGCGCTATCAGGGACTGACGTTCTGGACTCCGAACATCAACATATTCCGCGACCCACGATGGGGACGGGGACAGGAGACTTACGGAGAAGACCCCTTCCTGACAAGTATCATGGGACAGGCCGTTGTCTGCGGACTGCAAGGCACGCCGTTCCTCACGCCCGACGAGGAATGGGATTACAACACGCAACGCCAAATACCCATCACCCCAAACAACCAAACGACTCTCAAATCCCATGCCTGTGCCAAGCACTTCGCAGTGCACAGCGGACCAGAGTGGAACCGTCACACATACAACGCGGAGAACATCAACCCCCGCGACCTCTACGAGACTTATCTGCCAGCCTTCAAGGACCTCGTCCAGAAAGCACATGTGCAGGAGGTGATGTGCGCATACAACCGTTATGAGGGCGACCCATGCTGCGGCAGCGACCGTCTTCTCACACATATACTGCGCAACGAGTGGGGATATGACGGACTGGTGGTGTCGGACTGCGGTGCCATAGACGACTTCTATCGCAAGGGACACCATGAGGTGACGACATCGAACGTCGAGGCCTCGGCAATGGCAGTGCTCAGCGGTACCGACCTGGAATGTGGACAGAGTTACAGGGGACTGGTGGAGGCGGTGCGGAAAGGACTGATAAAGGAGAGCGACATCGACCGTTCGCTGATGCGACTGATGAAGTCACGCTTCGAACTCGGCGAGATGGACGACACTTCGGAATGGGACCTCCTGCCCGACTCGCTGCTCGACTGCAACAGTCATCGCCAACTGTCGTTGCAGATGGCACGCGAGAGTATCGTACTGCTGCAGAACAAAGGCATCGCATCACTGAGCAAGGGTGAGGCTCTGCTGCCGCTGACTAACGAGAAACTGCAGGCGCTGGCATCACAACTCGGACTGAGTCAGACCGCCCGCATCGCAGTAATAGGACCCAATGCCAACGACTCCGTGATGCAGTGGGGCAACTACAACGGCTTCCCAGAGCATACCGTGACACTGCTCGAGGGGATGAGGAACGTCTTCGGGGAAGACAGGATAATCTACGACTTCGCTTGCGACCGCACCTCGACGGATATCTTCAACTCGCTCTTCGACAAGTGCCACAACACCATGGGCAATGGTTTCAAGGCGACATACTATGCCAACCAGGACTTTGAAGGCAGTCCGGCAGCAACTGCCCACTACCCCACGACATTCCAACTGACCACCGACGGTGGCACTGCCTTTGCCGCCGGCGTGCCCATCGATGACTTCTCGGTTGTCTATGAGACGACATTCACTCCCGACCATCAGTGCAACGTGGAGTTCTTCCTCACGCTCTGGGGTGCTGCAGAACTGCGCATCAACGGTGAGACGGTGGCAAAGGAGGAGCGCAGGAACAACGGAAGGAAGTCGTTCTACACGCTGAATGCCGAGCAGGGGAAACGCTATGATATACAGTTGCGCTATCAGAACAGGCGCGGCGTGAGCCGACTGACATTCAACATGGGCGAGTTTGTGCCGTCATCAACAGAGCAACTGCTCACCAAGGTGGCCGATGCCGCAGTGGTGGTGTTCGCCGGCGGCATAGCACCGAGTCTTGAGGGCGAGGAGATGGCAGTGGATATCGAGGGCTTCAAGGGCGGCGACCGCACCGACATACAGTTGCCACGGGTGCAGCGCGAGGTGCTTGCGGCACTGCACAAGGCTGGCAAGCACGTGGTGTTTGTGAACTTCTCAGGCTCTGCCATCGGTCTTGTTCCTGAGACAGAGAACTGCGACGCCATCGTGCAGGCATGGTATCCGGGACAGGCAGGAGGCACTGCAATAGCCGAGGTGCTGACAGGCAAGTATAACCCTGCCGGCAGACTGCCCGTCACCTTCTATCGCGGCATAGAGCAACTGCCCGACTTCGAGGACTATAGCATGAAGGGACGCACCTACCGTTACATGCAGTCGAAACCGCTGTTCTGCTTCGGTCACGGACTGAGTTACTCGCAGTTCGAGTACGACAAGCCGGTAATCAAGGACAACGTAGTTTCCGTAAAGGTGAAGAACGTAAGCAAGACGGACGGCGAAGAGGTGGTGCAACTCTATCTGCAACGCCCCGACGACAGTCAGGGACCACTGAAGACGCTGCGCCGTATTCAGCGAGTGAAGATTGCGGCAGGCAAGAGCGCCACCGTTAGTTTTGTCCTTTCGAACGAGACATTCAACTGGTGGGACAGCGAACACAATGCAGTGCGTCCGCTGAAAGGCAGATACAACATCCTCATAGGCGGTTCTTCAGACGACAATATGCTGAAGAAGACAGAATATGTCTTAAGGTAACAGGTCACTCCCAGACGATAAGCTCGCGTGGAAGGGTGATGAGTTTCAGGCGCAGATACCATATACGGGCGGACGACTGCACGTGTTTCTTGGTGTGGCTCGACACGATATAGTAACTTGCGGAGTAACTGTCCATCATCTTCAGGAAAGCGTTCTTTATGCGCGAGCACTTCTCGTTGATGGCATTGTCAAGGGGATTGACGAGACGCGACACGCTCTCCTCCAATTTTTCGGGGTCGAGGTTGGGTGCAACGGCAGCGTAGTAGAACCGCAGTTCATCACGATAGTCCTGCAAATGCTTGAACTCTATGCCCTCAGGATGGGCGAGGAAGAGCAGATAGACCGCCTTGTGCACGGGCTGGATGTCCACCTCACGGTTACCATAATCCATAAGGATGAAGCGGAAATCCTCCGTGATACGCAGTCGGCTGAGGGTAGGCCGTGCCGACTCGATGCGCAGTTCCTCGAGCAACGGCGCACCAATGGCATGCAGAAGGAGGTCGGTTCTGCCCTCCATCTGCAGGTCCTGCACAAGCGCTTTCAGCGTTTCGGCTTTCTCCTCGGCGGTAAGTATCCTGTCTGCTTCGTCTCTGTTCATTCGTCTTCCTGCAAAAAATCCTCTGCTCTCTTGCCCAATTCTCCTGCTCTCTTGCCCAGCCACGACTTCCACTTGTCAAGGATAGTAGGCTGTGGCGGGTTTTGTCTCTCTATAGTTTCTGGCTCTTTCGTCTCTTCCTTCTGAGGAACAGGCGGCGGCGCTGTCGTTGTTTCTGTTGGTGTTTCACTTTCCTGCGATGGTGTCTCAGCAAGTTCAACAGACTCTGGCTCGGGCTTTTTATCCTTCTTACGCGACTTATAGAGAAGTGGGATAAGACTCTCGAAATACTCGTCGTCCTTCTCTTGCGAGGCATCTTTGCGCTTGCTGTCGTCCATCCCGTCGGTATTGATGCTGTCCATGCCCGTTGCAAGGATTGTCACCTTGGCGTCCTCGCCCAGCGACTCATCGGTACTGGTTCCCCAGATAACCTCGATGTTGGGATCCAGTTGGTCGAAGAAGTCGTCGATGTCCTGCATCTCGTTGATGATAATAGGACACGACTCACTGCCATAGATATTGAAGAGGATGCGCTTGGCACGTCCTATATCGTTGCCATAGAGCAGCGGTGAGTCGAGGGCATCGATGATGGCACGCTCCACACGATGGTCACCGCTGGCACGTCCCATCGCCATTATCGCTCCACCTCCGTTCTTCAGTGTTGTCTCCACGTCGTGGAAGTCGAGGTTGATGTTACCCTCACTGTGTACCGTTATCAGTTCCGAGATTCCCTTCACTGCGTCTTTCAGTATATTGTCTGCACGCTCGAAAGCCTCCTTCAGTGATATCTTCGAGTCGCTATAGACATCACACAGCCGTTCATTGTTCACTATGAGCAGCGCATCGACGTGCTTACGCAGTTCCTCGACACCGCGCAGAGCCTTTATTATCTTGCGCTTGCGCTCGAAGTAGAATGGAATGGTGACCACGCCGACGGTGAGTATTCCCGCCTCCTTTGCCACCTTAGCCACTACAGGGGCAGCACCAGTACCCGTTCCACCACCCATTCCAGCAGTGATGAACACCATCTTGGTACCGTCGTCGAACAGATGGCGGATGTCCTCGATGTTCCTTTCTGCCTCCTTTCGTCCCACTTCAGGCTTGGCACCCGCGCCAAGTCCCTCGCCCAGTTGTATCTTCACTGGTATGGGAGAGCGCGACAGCGACTGGCTGTCGGTGTTGCAGACGGCGAAAGTGACGCCCTGCACACCTTCTTTATACATGTTACGGACGGCATTCTGACCGCCTCCGCCAACACCTATCACCTTGATAATGTTCTGCGACAGGTCGTCTATGGGTCCAAAATCTATAAGGTCTGGCATATTATAGTTAGGAGTTATGAGTTAGGAATTAGGAGTTATGAATTATGAGGTTTTCCTTGTTTTGCCTGCAAAGATAGGAAAGATTTCGCGATTGGACAACTCTCCGCAAGGCTTGCGAGGTTGTAGTTGTAATATTATATTTTTTGACCCCGCCCCTGCCCCTCCCCTACAGGGGCGGGGAAACGTTAGGGAAGGCTCCATTACACAATACCTAATATCCATCACCCTTTTTTGTTGTCTCCCCGCCCCTCAAGGGGAGGGGCAGGGGTGGGGTCAGGAATCACACTACTCATTGCAGGGTCACAAACATATATTCCACTTCTATCTTTATGCATTCTGTATGTCGTCGATGAGTTGCCTGAAGATGGCATTACGGCATATTGTCTGGCGGTTTCCCGTTATTATCAGTTGTTTCCGTGCCCTCGTCAGCGCCACGTTCAGTTTGCGGTCGATGGTCATGCCGTCTTCCTCGAAGCAGTTGGCGGTGAGGAAATCGAGTTGATAGGGATTCTGGATGGTGAACGAGTAGATGATGACATCACGCTGCGAACCCTGATACCGCTCCACTGTGTCGATGGAGATCTGCTCCAACGGTGGAATACCAAGCGTCTCTATCTCACGCCGTATTACTGCTATCTGGTTGCGGTAGGGCACGATGACACCCACTGTCTGCTGCGGTGAGAAGTCGTCGCGATGCTCCTCGTATATGCGTTTCAGTTGGTCACGCACGATGACTGCCTCGCTTATGTTCACCTTGTCCGACCGTCCCGGCTCCCGACAGTCGTCAGAGGGTATGTAGATGACGCGCCGGTGTGGGTCGGAAGGTTCGGTCTGATGTGGCACTGGCACCGGAACAATGTCCTCACGGGAATAGAACATGCGACAGGGAAAGGCAGCGATATCAGGGTGCATGCGCCCTTGCTTGTGCAAGATGCCCACGAACTGCTCCCTGCCGGCACGCCGCTCTATTCTCAGCAGACGCTCAAACAGACTGTTACGGCAGTTGTCGAGGCATATATCCCGCAGGCTCTGCTCCTCCACCCTACTGTCGTTGATGCTCTGTTGCACCACTGCCGGCAGTTGTTTATGGTCGCCGATAAGGATGAAGCGACAGCCTCCCTTAATCCCTCCTGGGGTGGAGACTCCCGTTTGTCCTTCCTGTGGGTGATTATTGGCAGCGAGTTGACTCAGCAGTCCTATGATGTCAGGCTCCAGTATCTGACTTGCCTCATCGACGATGGCGAGCGAGAAGTGTTTCTGACGTATCAGTTCCTCTTGTGACGACATTGTGGTGGTGGTGCCAACGATGACTCTTGTAGAGTTAAGAGCGGAGAGTTGAGAGTTAAGAGTTGGCAGAGTTCCCACTGCATTTACAAAGAGACGGTCGTGGAAACGCGTGTCGCAGCGGTATGGCGACCCTATCCTGAGGTAGTCGATGGCGGCATCGGTGAGCATGGCGCATATCTCATCGACGGCGCGGTTGGTGTATGACATCAGGAGGATGGCATTCTTCGGTGAGGCAGCTAGTTCGCCTTCGACGAAACTTCGCATTGCTCGTGAGGTCTTGCCTGTGCCCGGTGGTCCCACGAGAAGGAAATAGTCTTGTGCCGAGAGGGCGCGGGCGGTGAGGTCGTCGGCATTCTCGCTGCTGGCTGCGATGACATCGCAGCATACCTGACGGGGCTCACGCTGTGCCAGCAGCAGGTCGCGGAAGGGCTTGGGAGAGGTGATGAAACTGTGCAGGGCGTGTATCTTGGCTTTCTGCGAGAGGTCGCCAGGGGCGTGCTCCACCGCAAAGACGCCTTCTTTTTCGGGCACAAGGACGTTCGGGTTCTGCTGTCCGTCTGTCAAGGCGATGGTGATTTCGGTACTTGACAATTCCTTCAACGCACCCTTGAAGAGAATGCTGCGGCGCACATCGGGCTCATCTTCGTACTCATAAAGATAGACCGAGTCACCACGACGGAAGTTAGGTAGGAAGTCGTCACCCTGACTTGGCACCGCCAGCGTTATGAGGTCGTAGCCCCGATACGGCTCACTCTTCTCCTTTTTCGTAATCGTGAGGTCGGTGTATATGTTTCCTGTCTCGCGCTTTTCGGCAAGAGGCATGTTCCAGAGGTCGGCAGCCGACGAGCCGATGCCTTCCTGCAAACCCAGCCGTGCCACCCTCTGCTCACGGAAAAGGAATGTCATCATACGGCAGAAGTAGTCCTTCTCCAGTGGCGAAAGGCTGTGCAGAGGGTCGAGGAGGTTGCGCAACTGCGGCAGGGTATATCTTATGTAGAGCGTGTCATTACACCTGTTCTCGTTCAATTGTTGTGGGGTGAGCAACGGCAAGACGGTCTCGAAACCACGCTCCGCTATCGTCATATCCATCGTCACCATGCGGTTGCGCAGTTTGATGGCCTCGCGGAACAGTTCCCTATAGAAGTTCAGCGCCACCAGTCCCTTGTCGGCAGGATACTTGGAGTAGAGCAGGTGCATGTTCACCTTACTGTTCCCCAGTTGGAAGTTATACCGAAGCACACCATAGTAGAGCAGCATCTGAACGTAGTTTTCCTCCAGTTGCACACCATGTTTCCCGCTCGTGCCCGTCTCGATGTTCCAGTTCTTGCCCGACTTCTGCTCCACCAGCACCGTCATGTCGGTGCTCATAAGGTCGACACGTCCCGAGATACCGAGTTGCTCGCAGACGAACGAGGGCTCGAGCAGTGCCTTGTCGGTGTCCAAGGGGGCCACATCGTCGTTCTTCAGGACGTCTATCGCCTCACGGATATTCATCGACTGCTGACGTGCGTCGGCAGTGAACATGGCACCATCGAAACCCTCGCAGGTGCAGAATCCCAATGCCTTGTCGCGGAAGTTATGGCGTATGGTCTCCTCGATGGTAGTCTCGGGTGAGTTGATGGTGTCGTCGAGCACCGCACTCGCAAGATTACCGAGCAGTATGGGCTGTGTTATCACAGGCGGTCCGAGCCGTTTCACGATATAGTTCAGCGGACTCCGTCCGTATTTTGCGAAGCAAGAGGCGATGGTACTGATGTCGATGAGGAAATCAGGTTCTATGACAATGAGTGACGGTTGCAGGTAATGCAGTCCCTCCTTGTCACCACGCGACGAACGACTGTCGAGCAAGTTGACCTGCATTCCGGGACGGAGAATCTTCTGCAGGTAGCGCAGATGCTCTGCCGAAAGGTCCACCATGAGTTGCCTTCCGCCACCGATATCATCGGCCGTGGCAGAGAACGACGTGTTCTCCACACTGTCTACGATGCACCTGACGTATGGGTATTTCTCGCGCTTCGCCTCCTCCTGCTGTGCCAGTTTCTCGCTTGTAGTCTGCGGTACCATGCCTATTATCGTGCCGGGGATGTCTTTATTGAAGACGGCGGAGATAAAGATGCAGAGCGCACGCACGTCAAAAAGCAACTGCTCTGGAGAGATTACATTCGTGCTATTGCTGTGGCGGCGCATCGACTGAATGTCTATGACATCACTGATGCTGATGCTATGTCGCTTGCAGAGATAGTCAACCTGCGAGAAGAGGTTACCATACGCCTGGCGGGTGTCGGCAATTCCTGCGGCACATGCCATGACCAGCGTCTCGTGCATGTGGCGCAGCAGTTTCGGACAGAGTGACATATACTCCTCCATCCCATTGGTGTTGCGCACGGCATGGGCAATCTCCGTTGCCCTACTAAATAGTTCTTCTGCAGTCATTTACGTGTTGTTTTGTCGTCGTTTGTTTTTACCAAAGTCACCACCTGTTTTTGGTAAACGTGTTACCAGCCGTTGGTAACATTCCTACCAGCCATCGGTAGGCTCCCTACCAGGCACTGGTAAGCTCCCTACCAGCCGTTGGTAGCATCATTACAAGCCACCTGTGACATTTTTGGTAGCGGTTTCCTACTTTCCGTTTAGTCGTGAGAAGTACTCCATTATCTCATCCCAGGTCTTGAAAGTGTCACTTCCGAGAGGGATGACGGTACCCATAAAAGCCACCCCTTGCTCCCCCCTGGTGGGGATAATCATAAAGTCACCGAGAAGCAGTTGGGGCTGGTTGGTGAAGATAATGTGGTCGTATGCAGGCACACCGATGATGTCTTTCAGCCACGACTGCACGTCGGCGCACTGCTCTGCATCGTAGTTGGGCGACGGTGCGACGATGAAGAGGCTGTAGGTCTCAATGAGTTGTCGGAACGCCTTGCGTGCCGATGGCTGCTGGTTGCCCTGCCTGTCGCGCAGCGCATCGATGTCAACAAATATCACCTGACGCTCTTTCTTGTTCTGACGGTCGTCAATCCAGCGTATCACGGGTATCACACTGTTCAGGAACACATCGTCGTTCATGCGGTGCTCGCCGTGGAACCATATTGCCTGACGGTAGTGTTCGGAGAAGAGTGGATAGGTGTGCACCAGCGGGTCCTCGTCGCCGAAGAGTCCCCAGACGCGCCTCTGCTCCTCCTCTGACGTGTCGGCGAAGCACTGTTCCTGCACGGCGCGGTACTCCTTGACCATCGCCTTGGTCACGATGAACTCCTGAGCACCGTCCTTGCGGGGATTGAGGAAGGTCTGCTTGCCTATCATACCGTGCGCTCCCATGGTGTCCGCGATGCGCAAGGCAGGGTTTATGACTATACGGTCGAAGCCATGCAACTGCTCGGTGTACATGCCTCCCATCGATGTTCCGACGATGAGGTCGGGCTGTTCGCGCTCTGCCATCTCACGAAGCATGGCGAGTCCCTCGTGAGGGTCAATGGGAATGTCCTCTGCAATGACCGTCGCCGAGGGCAGCATGGTACGCATGCGCCCTACCGTTCCACTGCATGCCGACGAGGCGAAGCCGTGTACATACATTATCTTCTTGCCCGCCATAAGGTCGGGGAATTGCTTTTGATACTGGTTTTCCATTTTGTCTAAGATTACTTTAAGAGCTTCAAAGTTACGAGTTTTTCCGCTCTTTCTGCAACAATCAAGGTTAATAATCCATAAAACAGCCGTTGTTCCCTATGCAATTTCACAACTAATATATATTTTTGCCATTGAAAACTCTATGGGAATGGTTAACGACGACGCAAAACTGAAAGTGCAACGTGAATATCGGCGCATAGTGGCTGAACTGCAACAGGCAGCCCACAACATGCGTGGTACCAGTGGGCGCGATGCCGCACTGGAGCAAAGCCGTGACGCACTCGCCACGACACTCGAGCGTCTCATCAGCGAATACAGCACTCAGGCGGAGCAGACCATAGGCGCAACGGTGTGGGACCAACTCGTCATTGCCTTCTTCGGTGAGACGAATGCTGGCAAGAGCACTCTCATAGAGACGATGCGCATTCTGACAAACGAGGAGACTCGCGCACAGGCACGTGCCGAGACGGGCAACGCACAGGACGGTATGATAGTGGGCGACGGACGTGCCGACTTCACGAAAGTATATAGCGAGTACAGCCTGAAGATTAACGGCAAGCCGTTCACTCTCATCGACGTGCCGGGCATTGAGGGCCGCGAGGAGGACTACTCGGAGGAGATAAAGCGCGCACTCGCCAAGGCTCACTGCATCTTCTACGTTCAAGGGCATAATAAACAGCCTGACACGGCGACGGCAGAGAAGATAAAACGCTACCTGAAAGACTGGGTGAGCGTGTATTCGATATATAACATCAGGGGAGGAAGCGGCGACTATGACGAGCCAGAGGAGCGCGAGACGCTGATGAAGGAGAAGACGGTGAAGACCGAGGTGCTCATCACCAACACCTTCCGTGACATCCTCGGAGAGAGATACAAGGGTAATATCTCACTGCAGGGACTGCTCGCCATGTGTTCCGTTGCAGAGTTCGCGGAGAGTCGCACCGACCTGCTGCGGGCGCAGAAGAAACTGAAAGCCTACTTCGGCGACGGCGACGCACTGTTCCGCTTCAGTCGCATGCATACGCTGATAGACCTCATCGACGATATGGCTGACCACTTCCTCGAGGAGATTGTGGAGGCTAACAAGCAGAAGATGATAGCACTGGCACGCACTGCCTATCACGGGATATCCGACGAACTGCACCGACAGCAGGAGGCTACACGGCGCACACGGTTGCTGCTGCACACCCTGCAGGGCGACATAAGGAGCGTAGCCGTGAAGACACAGGCGGCGGTGGAGCGCGACATAAAGCAGGTGAACGACAACGCCTACAACCAACTGAAGGACAAGATTTGCGCCGCCATAGACAACAAAGTGCTGAACGAGAAGCAACGGAAGTTCGCCATCGAGCAACTGGAGTCAACCCTTCCGTCACGTCTTGAGAAGGAAATCAATGCCGCAGTGGCACGTGACATCGGTGAGATGAACGACTACATAAGCCAGAGGAAACAGCAGATAGACTACATACCTATAGCCGAACAACTGAACATCGACGACCCGCAGAAACGTCTCGGCTCGTTCTTCGTGAGCACGAAACGCATCGAACAGGCACTGAACCTTGGCATGAGCGATGTCGGCAGTTTCGCTATCTCCGTGGCAGGAGGTGCCTCGATAGGCAGTTTCTTCACTTTCATAGCACCTGGAGTGGCTACGGCGACAGGAGCGATACTCGGCGGACTGTCGCACATAGCACGCAAGACAATCTTCGGAGACGAGCGTCGCAGCAAGGCGAAACAGGTGGCACGCAAGCAGATTGACGCGGCACGCATCGACAGTAAGATACGACTGAAGGATCTGATAAAGGGCATCAACGAGCAGATAGCCGAGAACCGCGACCGCATGATCGGTGCGATAGAGGAGGAGACGCGCAACCTGCAGACCATCGAAGGCATCATCGACGACACACAGTCGAGCATAACAACATTCATTGAGGACATAAAATCTAAGGAATATGGCACAATCTGAAAACAACATCGAGCGGTTAAGACAACTGCAAAGCATAGTGGAGCAAGGACAAGAACTGGGACTCGAACTCAGCGATGTGGCAGAAAAGATAAAGTCGGCGATACGAAGCGCACGGGCAGGAAAGACACGCATCGTGATGCTTGGCTCGTTCAGCGACGGCAAGACAAGTGCCGTGGCGGGCATGCTGGGCGAACTGCACGACTCAATGAAGATTGACGTGGCAGAGTCATCCGACGAAATAACCGTCTTTCACCTTGACGTCCCCCCACAAGGGGGGATTGAGAGGGGGCCGTCTTATGAGATTGTCGACACCCCGGGACTCTTCGGCACCAAGGAGAAGGAAATTGACGGACAGCAGATACGCTGCTCGGAAATCACCCGACGCTATATCTCCGAGGCTGAGGTGGTGGTATATGTATGCGATGCCGTACTGCCATTGAAGGACTCCCACAAGGAAAGCCTGCGACTGGTGCTACGCGACTTCAAGAAACTTCCCGTCACAATATTCGGAATCAACAAGATGGACGAGGCGGGAACAGACATGAACGACGAGGAAGACTATCAGGAGCGTGCTGCCGTAAAGCGCGAGACACTGGCGCAACGGCTCACCGACACGCTGGAACTGAGCGACGAGGAACGCGACGCACTAAGAATCGTGTGTATCGCCGCCGACCCGAAAGGACGTGGACTGGAGTACTGGCTGGAGCGTAAGGACGACTATGAGCGCCGCTCACACATCGGACTGCTGCGTGCGGAAGTGGAACGGCTGATAGGCTCCACCACGGCGGTGCAACTGGCAGAGGGCTCAAGTATGGCGGTAGTGCGCGACGTACTGATGGACATCGGCGAGAATATCGATGTGGTGAACCGCCAGATGGCGACACCGCTGATGCGCTGCCGAGAGGAGATTGCCGACATGCGAAGCGACTGCTCCATACTGCGTCAGGAACTGAACAGCAGCCGAGGCACCATGACCGACCGCATGAACGACCTCAAGCAGCGAGTGCTCAGCGAGATACGCCATGCTGAGTCGGCCGACCAACTGGTGCAGGTAGTCGAGGAACAACTCGGAATGGAGCACGGCAAGGTGACATGCTACATTCTCAACAGGAACATCAGTCAGATAATGTCGGAGTGTGCTGAGGCAAACAATACGTCGCTCGAGCGCAAGGAAATAGAGTTCGAGAGCCGTTTCCAGGCACAGAACGACATGCTGGGCAACAGTCTCAAGGAGTCGCAGAAGGTGCTCCGCGACGTGAAGTCGAAACTTGAGGTGGTGAGCCATGCCTACAGTGTGTTCTCACAAACGTTCCGAACGACCGTCGGACATGCAGCGAAGTTCGAGACAAAGGCAGGTCGCTGGATAGGTAATGCCAGCGTGGCACTCGGTGTTGCCATGGAACTCTACGACTGGTATGAGGCGAAGCAGCGCAACGAGAAGGTTGCCGAACTGCAACACACCCTGCGGGAGAGCGTCAACGAGATATTCTCCGGCATCTTCAAGATGTTCGACAGCGACGAGAGTTACTACAAGACCTTCGCCCCGAGTTATCCCGAGATGCTGAAACTCATATCCACCCGCGAGGAAGAACTGCAACAGATGCAGCAACAAAGCGACAATCTCGCCGGCTACCGTGACCGTCTACGCCAGTGGATGGAGCATGACATCGAGGATGCCGAAATTGTTGAGGGCTGAGTAAAATAGTTCTCACGGAGGAGATGGAGGGAAGAAAAAGTAGTGAAGAAAATTAATTCGCTCGGGCGGGTGAGAATCTAACAAAAAACATATTAAAGTATGGAACAGATTTAAAAATATCACTGATGTAATATACATTCGATGAAACAATAGAGAAAAATCAAGAGAACAAAAGAAGGAAGGAGGAAGAGAACAAAAAATGAAAGAATTTTTAAATAGTGAACATTTCTTTCTAATTATTACTGGTATTGCTTCTATCGCATACGCATGTTCATGGATAAGAAAAATACTAAAAAGCCCCAAGCCATATCAAAGACGGCAGTATTTATATATCGCTTTGGCTTTGCTTATGATAATCTTGGGGATATCTACCTTTTTTACTAAATTCACTTTGAATTATCTTTGCGGAGTATATGCTGGAGTGTCAGAATTTATTATTTTACACTATAAATATTTAGAAGACAGAAAAAAGAATATACCATGGCATGATGGAATAATCTATTATACAAGTGGTATTGGGATAGGGCTAACATTTATCCTTTTTAGTTTACATTCTATATTGAAGATGAATTTAGATTAGTCATCCGCTCGGGCGGGAAAAAACAATTATTGGATTTGATAATAAGGAAATAAATTATATCTATATTTGCAGGTTGAATATATCTTATCGCATTACAAATGCTGATACTCAATGCGATCGGATTACAAATCCGACCGAGCTGAATGGAGATTAAAAAGAAATAGATAATGAAAATTAAAAGAATAATGAAAACTTCTAATCTTATAATAGTCTCTGCATTTTGCCTACTGACCCTATTGACGGCATGTAAAGGAATGACACATAGGCAGAACAGCCAAGAACAGGCAGAGATAATCATGGTAAAGAGCGAAAGGTCAAACGACAGTACTGCTTTTAAATGGTTTGAAGGTGACAGTATCTACACTTTTTGTCTGACAAAATCAGACAAAGTATTAGGAGCTTTGGGATATGATCCCATTGAACGGGACATTGTTGCCGACTCTCTGTCTGCCGTTTTAATTGCAAAGGCAGCATGGTATCCGATATACGGAAAAGAACGCATTGAGAAAGAAAAACCCTTCAGGGTGACAGAATACATCAAATATTGGACAGTTGAAGGTTCGCTTCCTGAAGGTTATGAAGGCGGCACTGCACATATCATCATAAGGAAATCGGACGGCAAAATAATGTCGGTATGGCACGAGAAATAACACAGGGTATGAACTGTTAGTAATAGATTAAAATATGTTGTCAGTGAGATTTGCTTTGGTTTTAATACTGTGGTTGGCTGTAGGCAAAATGTCTGCTCAATCTGACCATGTGTTCAAGATGACAAAGGAGAACGGACACTTTTACGTTGATACGAGCGTGAACGGTATCAGGGCAAAGTTGATGTTTGAAACTGGCGTTCCTGGTTTCATGATAGGTGACGCTTTTTATGAAGCTCACAAAGACTCTTTAGGAATGGATGTCAAGCCATGCGACGAGAAGATTCGTCATCTCGGTGGACTGCTTAATGTCACTGGTTCGGCGCAGGCACGACTCCGCATCGGCGACGCCATCTTTGAAGGCCCCGTGAAGATTGTGGAAGGAAACGCTGACCTGAAGTTACCTATCCATTTGCTCCACCATGCTGCCGACAGTAGCCGTATTGTCAGGATGGACTTGAAGAACAGTGAGTTCAGAGTCATTGACAGGGCGCATCTACAAGAACTTATAAAGGATGTTGCTCCACTTGACATCAGCTTCAACAAATGGAACATGCCAATGGTAAACACACGGTTAAGCATGAAAGTGGAAGGACGTAATATCAGTATCACGGGAAATTTCATCGCTGACATGGGGAATGCCGCCCTGCTCTTCCTTAACAAAAGTGCAGAGGGAGTAGAAAAATGGTTGAAAGACAGTGGTGTAAGTATGAAAGAGGCACGCGACAAGAATGGAAAACTGATAGCAGAAGGTCTGTATGCCGATAAACTCACCATCTGCGACAGGAAATATAACGATGTCTCCGTTGGAGTGCATCCATTTAAGTCAATGGATGAATATGGTATTCTGGGACTAAAGTTCTTCACCATGCCCACCATCTTTGACTTCAGCAATCATAAGATGTATCTTTGTAAAGAATAGGAAGCCTCTCCCCAACCCCTCCCCCGTAGGGAGGGGCTATAAAAATGGTATTTTATATAGTTATTATGTCTTTATGTCGAAACCTGTCTTTATGTCCTCTTAACGGATGAATAGCAGTTCACGATACTTCGGAAGAGTCCACAGTTCATCGGCAACGATTAGTTCCAGTTTGTCGATGTGGTAACGTATCTCGTCCATCTTTGGTTCTACAGTATCGTGATAGGCGATGGCTTTCTCACGCTCATTCTCGATGCGGTTAGCCACCTTGCGTGCCTCAACCAGTTCTTCAACCTTGGTCTCAATGGCCTGTGTGCGTTCTGCTATCTCACGAACAATCTTTATGCTGCGTGCTGTGAGATCCTTGCCCTCTTCCTTACCGAACACCTCTATCATTGAACTGACGTTCTTTGCCAGTCGCGTCTGATAGTGGACTGCCACAGGGATGATATGGTTCAGCGAGAGGTCACCGAGTACACGCGCCTCTATCTGTATCTTCTTAGTGTATGTCTCCCACTTCACCTCGTTGCGGGCGCGCAGTTCCTTACGGTTCATGATGTTCAGTTTCTCGAACATCTCTATGCTCTCGGGGTCGAGGTAACGGTCGAAGATGACAGGACATGACTTCTCTACATCGAGTCCGCGGCGCGTAGCCTCTTCCACCCATTCGTCGGAATAGCCGTTACCATCGAAGCGTATCGGTGCACATGTCTTGATATCCTCACGAAGAACGTCAATTATTGCCTGGAAAGTTATATTCTCAGTTGACAAGTTGACGAGTTGACGAGTTGACGAGTTGCTTGTCTCTGCTGCAGTTTTATTCAACTCGGCAACTTTTTTATCAACACGTTCTTTGAAATCAGCCAGTGCTTCGGCAACGGCAGCGTTCAGGGCAATCATCGCCGATGCGCAGTTTGCCTCACTACCTACGGCACGGAACTCGAAGCGGTTACCCGTGAAGGCGAAAGGCGAGGTGCGGTTGCGGTCGGTATTGTCAACAAGTATCTCGGGAATCTCAGGGATATCGAGTTTCATTCCCTGCTTTCCCTGCATCGAGAAGAGGTCTTCCTTGTCTGCCTTCTCGATGTGTTCGAGCAGTTCGCTCACCTGTTTGCCGAGGAAACTGGAGATGATTGCCGGAGGTGCCTCGTTGGCTCCCAGTCGGTGTGCATTGGTGGCACTCATGATACTTGCCTTCAACAGTCCGTTATGGCGATATACTCCCATCAGTGTCTCCACGAGGAATGTCACGAAGCGGAGGTTCTGCTCAGCGTTCTTCCCTGGTGCATGGAGCAGTACGCCAGTGTCAGTTGACAGACTCCAGTTGTTATGCTTACCGCTACCGTTGACACCGTCGAAGGGCTTCTCGTGAAGCAAAACGCGGAAGCCATGCTTACGTGCCACCTTCTTCATCAGTGACATCAGCAGCATGTTATGGTCGATGGCAAGGTTCATCTCCTCATAGATGGGCGCCAGTTCGAACTGGTTTGGTGCCACCTCATTGTGACGTGTCTTGCATGGGATGGCGAGTTCGAGTGCCTGTATCTCAAGGTCTTTCATGAACGCCTGCACGCGGTCAGGGATGGTACCGAAGTAATGGTCGTCCATCTGCTGGTTCTTCGCCGAGTCGTGTCCCATCAGCGTGCGTCCCGTAAGCATGAGGTCGGGACGTGCCGAATAGAGACCTTCGTCAACAAGGAAATATTCCTGTTCCCAACCGAGATTCGTCTGCACCTTCTTCACTGCGGGGTCGAAGTAGCGTGCCACTGCCGTTGCAGCCTCATCGACTGCACGTATGGCACGTTTCAGCGGTGCCTTGTAGTCGAGTGCCTCACCAGTATATGAGATGAAGATTGTAGGAATACAAAGTGTGTCGTCGATGATGAACACCGGCGATGTTGGGTCCCATGCCGAATAGCCACGTGCCTCGAATGTGGCGCGTATGCCTCCGTTGGGAAACGATGATGCATCAGGCTCTTGCTGCATGAGCAACTTACCTGAGAAATCCTCAATCATTCCTCCCTTTCCATCGTGCTCGATGAATGCGTCGTGCTTCTCAGCGGTGCCCTCGGTGAGTGGTTGGAACCAGTGGGTGTAGTGTGTCACACCGTTCTCATTCGCCCATTGCTTCATTCCCTTTGCCACCTCATCGGCGATGGAACGGTCGAGACGTGCACCATTGTCAATCACGTCGATGAGTTTCTCGTAGGTGTCTTTCTGCAAGTACTTGTACATCTTCTCACGGTTGAACACATACTTGCCGAAATACTCCGACGGACGTTCCACGGGTGCAATCACTTCAACGGGCTTTTTCTTGAAAGCCTCCTCTACAACTTGAAATCTCAGGTTTGACATACGAATTTTCTTTTTAGTGGACAAGTAAACGAGTGGACGAGTTAATTGTATAAGCAAACAGGCACACAGTAGTGTTAACTTGTCAACTTGTCTACTCGTTAACTTGTCAACTTGTTAAATCTCCTGCAAAGGTACATCTTTTTATTTAAAGCAACAAATATTCGGGCATCTCACAAGTAAAAAGAGAGTATTACGTAACAATTTGTTTTTATAGCATTTCACTTTTTCACCTTTTGTTTTGACGTTTCATTATTTATAGTTAACTTTGTGGCATAAAACCTAAACATACTCAGCATGAAGATAAATGTTATGAAGGCAACTGCTGTTGCCCTGTTTTCATTGGTATGCGCCACCGTCAATGCGCAGACATGGACCGAATGGCGTGACCTGAAGGTAAACGAGGTGAACCGTATGCCCATGCATGCAGCATATTATAAGTATGAAACACCATCGCTTGTCATCACAAGCGACCCTAGTGAACGTGCCGGAATAGTGTCGCTGCATGGCAACTGGAAGTTCTCATGGGTAGAGAATACAGACCAACGTCCCACCGACTTCTTCCGCACCGACCTTGACGACAGCAGTTGGGGAACGATGCCTGTGCCGGGAATGTGGGAACTGAACGGCTATGGAGAGCCCGTATATCTGAACGTCGGTTTCGCATGGCGCGGTCATTTCAAGAACAACCCGCCTGAAGCACCGGTGAAGGACAACCACGTCGGCTCGTACAGACGTGAGATAGAGGTACCCGAGAGTTGGCAGGGGAAGCAGGTGATAGCACACTTCGGCAGCGTCACCTCATGTATCTATCTCTATGTCAACGGCAGTTTCGTGGGCTATAGCGAGGATTCCAAGGCAGCAACAGAGTTTGATATCACCCCATACGTTAAGGCAGGCAAGAACCTCATTGCCTTCCAAGTGTTCCGCTGGTGCGACGGCAGTTACTGCGAGGACCAGGACTTCTGGCGTCTCTCTGGTGTGGCACGCGACAGTTATCTTTATGCACGCGACAAGGATATTCACTTCGATGACCTGCGTGTAACGGCCGACCTGGTGAACAACTTCCGCGACGGACAACTGACCATTGATGCCCAGACAACGGGTGATGTGGATATTGTTTACACCTTGCGCAACGATGAAGGGAAGCACGTGGGCACGCAGAAGGGTAACGTCATCACCGTTGAGGACGTACAGCCATGGACTGCTGAGACACCTGTTCTCTACACCCTGACAGCCAAGTTATGCAGAAAGGGCAACAGACATGAGCCCGGCGAAGAGATGGAGACAATCACCGAACGCATCGGATTCCGCCATGTGGAGATAAAGAACGCACAACTTCTGCTCAACGGCAAGCCTATCCTGATAAAGGGTGTTGACCGTCATGAGATGGACCCCGACGGAGGTTATGTGGTGAGTCGTGAGCGAATGCTTCAAGACCTCATGCTGATGAAACGCTTCAATGTGAACGCCGTGCGCACCAGTCATTACCCCGACGACCCACAGTGGTATCACATGTGTGATGAAATGGGCATCTATCTATGTGCCGAGGCAAACGTGGAGAGCCACGGATTCGGATATAATCCCAAAGAGGCGCCCACCTATCAGCCAATGTTCGGACCACAGATACTGGGACGCAACCAACATAACATTATCGTCAACCGTAACCACCCGAGTGTCATCATCTGGAGTCTTGGTAACGAGACGGTGAACGGACCGAACTTCACTGCCGCCTACAAGTGGATACGTGAGAACGACCCGAGTCGCCCGATACAATTCGAGCAGGGCGGCAAAGGCGAGAACACCGACATCTTTTGCCCGATGTATTTCCCACAGCAATGGAGCGAGGGATACTCAAAGTCGACTGCTCCCGAAGACCAGAAACCACTCATACAATGTGAGTACAGCCATGCTATGGGTAACTCGTGCGGAGGTTTCAAGGAGTATTGGGACCTCATACGCAAGTACCCGAAGTTCCAAGGCGGTTTCATCTGGGACTTTGTTGACCAGGCGCTGCACCGTACTACCGTGGAGAATGCAGAGTGCGTGATGGAGAATTATGATTATCTCTCGAACCGCAACGACAAGAAATATCCGTTATCTATCATCAATTCCCAGACAAGAGAATACACCTATGGCGGCGACTATAACAACTATGACCCGTCAGACAATAACTTCAACTGCAACGGACTGGTATCGCCCGACCGCGTGCCTAATCCCCACATGTATGAGGTGGGCTATTTCTACCAGAACATCTGGACAAACTTCAAAGGCATACGGAACGGTAACATCGTACTGGAAGTGAAGAACGAGAACTTCTTCCGACCACTCGACTACGTGCAACTTGACTGGGAGGTCATCGGTACCGATGGCAAGACGAAGAAGCAGGGCACCGTGGAGGAACTGAAACTGATGCCGCAACAGACCACGACAATCGAGGTTCCATATAATGGAAGCGAGGCAGAGACATCTTTTGTTAATGCCTTCTACCGCCTGTTACGCGACGAGCCGCTGATGAAGATGGGACAAACCGTAGCTTACCAGCAGTTCCCCGTATCACAGCCGACAGCCATCAACCAGCACATATCATCCAACACCAAGAAGGTCAAGATTGACAGGAACATGACAGACATCGTGCTGAAGACATCCAACAGCGAGATGGTGTTCTCAAAGATATCAGGATTCCTCACCACATGGATTGTTGACGGCAAGTCGGTTCTCGGCGAGGGCGGTACACTGATGCCGAACTTCTGGCGCGCGGTGACCGACAACGACATGGGCGCAAGACTGCAACATAAATATAAGGTGTGGCGCAACCCGCAGATGGTTCTTTCTGATATCAAGGCAGAAAAGGCAGCCAGCGGCAACGGCATTGAAGTAATCACCTACTACGACCTCGGCGAGGCAGGCACGAAGATGCGCATTACCTATCTCTATGATGGTGTGAGTCTTAACGTGACAGAGCAGATGGTGCCGGCCAATGACAACAAGGAAGTGGCTGGAATGCTGCGCTTCGGCATGGTGATGCAGTTGCCTTATAATATGGACAAGAGCCGTTTCTATGGTCGCGGACCGATAGAGAACTATGCTGACCGCAAGGAGTCGCAACTCATGGGATGGTACACACAGACCGCGGACGAGCAGTTCTATCCTTATATCCGTCCGCAAGAGACAGGAACGAAGAGTGACATACACACCTGGAGTCAGACCGATGCCAATGGATTCGGCATCGAGGTGATTCCTTCAGAGCCAAAACTCATGTATGCCTCAGCACTCCACTATGACATCAAAGACCTCGATGATGGCGACGACAAGGAACAGCGTCACCTTGAGCAGATTTCGAAATCGAAATACACCAACCTCTTCATCGACGGCTATCATGCCGGTGTAGGCGGAGTTGACACATGGAGCGGATGGGCAGAGGCGCTGCCACCATACCGTGTGAAACTTGACAAGGAAATGACATTCCAGTTCCGCATCATACTGAAACAATAATAATGGAGAATGGAAAATAGAGATTACCGGAATCCACTGCCGCCACCGCCGGAGTGACCTCCACCTCCACTATAAGAAGAATGGCCGCCACCGCCGCTCGAACGTGACTCCCTACGCTCCTGTTCAATCTCCGCAGGCGTTTTATACACACGTACATGATTTATTCCTGAGTTAAGCGACGTTGCTGCATAGTAGTAAAGCGGAGCGTCAGAGATAGCGTTATACAGTTCCACATCGCTGACAGGCATTTCCGGAAGCATAGAACGCAGTTCCTTTGCCACACGCTTCGATATACCGAACAGCGTGGCAAACACCATGTAGTCCTTCCACAGCGTTGCCTCCATAGTACCTCTCTCGCTAAGCAGGGTGAACTCCTTGAGGAACTTCTCGAATCCCAGCACGGCAAGAGCCTCGTTCTTCTCGACCTTATCCAGAGACATTGTACCCGTGCTTTGCAATATACGGTCAATACCTCTTACGGCAGAACGATATTTCACTGGATTCTCATTGAAGTATTTCCTTATCTCGTTTGGCTCCAACAAGTGGTCTTCACCCGCAGCATCATAATAGAGTTTGTGTATCTCATTCTCTATTCTCAAATTCTGAGAATTAGCCTTCCCCGTTTCATGAATTCCTGGAGTATTCACCAGCAGCACATCTTGATAGGTGTTGTCGGGATAGGTGCGTCTTCTGATTTCTATTTTCTTCTTAAGCATCAGGCGCAGAGTGTATGCGGCGATGGTGTCATCACTACTTAAGAGTTCCTGCTCCACTGCATTATATATGCCACGTGCCTTGAGCAGGTCGCCGTCCACTGGCACTACCCTATTCCACAGCACTTCCTTTTTCTTGCCGAAGATACTCTCGAGCTTTTTCCTTCTCTTCCGCACATCACTTAGGCTACTGCCACCGATAAGGGTTGTTATTACCAGCGATATTATACCTCCCAAGGCGAACATCCATTGGTCTGAGTCTTTCTCAATATGCTTAAAGAGCGACGGGTTGTTCTTTATCTCCTCCTCGTAATAATCGCTTCCCTCCATAGCGATGTCCTTGACCTGTGTCTTGAATTCGCCATCGACATTGACATCGGGATGGAACTCACCTTTCGGGAACTCCATCATCACTATCACCTTCTCATTATCCGAAAGGCGCTGGGTGGAGTATGCCTGAACCACTCCGTCCATGACATCTATCGTTCCATAGCATCCGAACATCCAGATGTTGGGATTATGCTGCTGGAATTCCTTTCCTTCGCGATAGAACACCACAGAGACAGAATCTACTCCCCATGTATCGGTGGAGAAGAAGCAGTGATTGAAGCCGTCGCTTTCCTTGTATCCCATCAGCAAACCCACGATGCGATACTTTATATAATATGTTCTTAAGCCTTCCTCACCTATACCCCAGCACAGTTCAACACCTTTGTCTGTCCAGTTATAGCCGCACTTGTTTGCCTTTTCCGCCCTGGAACGATTGACATTCCACTTGTCTTCAAAGTCATATTCGGTGCCTGTCTCATCGCTTACCTGCAGGTCGGTAATCTTCATTCCCGGTCTGAGGTTATACTGTGCGATATAACCCTCTGTTCCATAACTGCCCATTCTTGCCACACGTTCCTCGGAAACGATGGCATCACCGTTGTCGAGTAGTTCCACGCCGATATTCACTTTCAGAGTCATGTTCGGCTCAGCAAGTGACGTGATGCAGCAAAAAAGGAAAACGAGGAGCGTCAGTGTGCCACGCAAATGCTTGTTCTTATCCATGATACTTGAACACTTTACATAACACAACGAACAATATAATCACAACGACGTGCAACAAGATGAGCGTCACGTTGGGATTATTGAGGAAGAAGAGCCATAATTTCATGGGCAGACAATGCTCCGTCTGTATTCCAGGATATGTCTCCAAGAGAAGGTTTACCATAACTTTTCGGGTGGTGGGTGATGGGTGGTGATTAATTATTGAAATAGTAAAGGAACGTGGCAATGCCCTCAATGGCAGGCTTACGCTCGTTCTCTATCTCAAGTTTGAAAGCCACCTCCGCCTTGCACACGCCGCGAAGGTTGGTGATGTTATGAAGAGAAGCGTTGAGACGTACGCGGGAACCGCTCTTCACCGGCTGACCGAAACGCATCTTGTCCATGCCGTAGTTGACGAGCAACTTGATGTTCTGCGCCTCAATCAACTCCTCCCATAGGTGCGGGAGCAATGAGAGAGTCAAATATCCGTGCGCTATCGTTGTCTTATATGGACTCTCCTTCGCGGCACGCTCCGGGTCAACGTGAATCCACTGGTGGTCGATAGTGGCGTCGGCAAAAAGATTTATACGCTCCTGGTCGATAACAAGCCAATCAGATTTTCCAAGTTCTTTACCTAAATAAGATGCAAATTCATCATAGGATTTAACTATTAACTTTGCCATTATTCGTGTGTGTTTTGTTTTGCCTTGCAAAAGTACGCATTTTTTTTCTTATCCGATGTATTTACGAAAAAAAAATAGTATCTTTGCACTAATCTCCGTATGAGAGGTTCTTTTCAACTAAATGATAGCCTGAATCTTTAACAACATAATAGATTAACCGATGAAAACAAACCGATATCCTTTCATATTGCTTATGGGAGCGATGCTCTCGCTGGCACAAACAGCAGTGGCGCAGAGTGTGCATAAAGTCTTGGTGCAGGCCAACAAGCCAGGAGCAGTGATACAACCTACGATGTATGGCGTCTTCTTCGAGGACATCAACTTCGGCGGTGACGGCGGACTCTATGCCGACCTCGTGGAGAACCGTTCCTTCGAGTTCCCCCAAAGCCTGATGGGATGGCAAACATTCGGCAGCGTGGAGGTAAGGAACGACCGTCCGGCATACGACCGCAACCCTCACTATGTGGCGCTGACACGCACCTCACATGCAAGTAAAAGTACGGGTATAGAGAACCGCGGGCACTTCGGCATGGGACTGAAGAAAGACATGGGATATAGTTTCACCGTCACGGCACGTCGCCATGTGGCTGGCTCTGGCGATGTCCGCATCCGCGTGGAACTGGTAGGCAGCGACAACGAAGTTATAGACCGCCAGACCATAAGCATCTCTTCTGACAACTGGCAGAAGTACACCGCAAAGTTAAAGTCTGACAAGACAGACCAGAAGGGACTGTTACGCATTTTCCTCGTCACGCCGGAAGGTGCCGACCTCGACCATGTGTCGTTCTTCCCCGACGATAACTGGAACGGACTGAGGGCTGACCTTGTGCAAGACCTTGCCGACCTTCACCCGGGCGTTTTCCGTTTCCCAGGCGGTTGCATCGTCGAAGGCACCGACCTCGACACACGCTATCAGTGGAAGAACTCCGTGGGAGCGGTGGAGCAGAGACCGCTAAACATAAACAGGTGGAACTACACCTTCCCCCATCGTATGTATCCCAACTATTTCCAGAGTTACGGACTGGGGTTCTATGAGTTCTTCCTTCTGGCGGAGAAAATCGGTGCACAGCCGCTGCCAGTGGTAAGTGTGGGACTCGCATGTCAGTTCGAGAACAACAGCATCGACGCCCATGTGGCGGTTGATGACCTGCAACCATACATCGACGACGCACTCGACCTTATAGAGTTTGCCAACGGTCCGACCGACAGCAAGTGGGGAAAACTGCGTGCCGAGATGGGACATCCCGCGCCGTTCAACATGCAACTCATAGGTGTCGGTAACGAACAGTGGGGCGAACTTTATCCTCCGAGACTCGAGAAGTTCATCAAGGCCATCCGTGCCAAGTATCCCGACATCAAGATTGTGGGCTCTTCGGGACCATCACCCGACGACAACGACGGCAAACAGTTCACATACGGATGGGAACAGATGCGCCGACTGAAGGCCGACCTCGTTGATGAGCACTACTACCGCAGTCCCGAGTGGTTCCTCAGTCAGGCTGGACGCTACGACAACTACGACCGCAAGGGACCGAAAGTGTTTGCAGGTGAGTATGCCTGTCATGTGGCGGGAGGCGCCGATGCGATGTCTGCAACAGAACCAACAAGTAAAAACACCTTCGAGGCAGCACTCTGCGAGGCTGCTTTCATGACAGGACTCGAGCGCAATGCCGACCTCGTACACATGGCGACCTACGCACCGCTGTTCGCCCATGTGGAAGGATGGCAGTGGCGACCAGACCTCATCTGGATGGATAATCTCACCACCATGCGCACCCCGAACTACTATGTGCAGCAACTCTATGCCACAAATGCCGGCACCAACGTGCTGCAGACAACGGAGAACAAGAAGCCTCTGGAGGGCGAGGACGGCATGTTCGCATCGGCAGTATATGATAAGACGACGGGCGACTACATACTGAAGATTGCCAATACCAACGCCACGGAGCGCACTGTGGAGATAACCTTCAATGGCATAAAGAGTCTGGGCGAGGGTACGGTGACATCGTTCCACAACGACAATCCTGACGCCTTCAATACTATCTCAAGAAAAGACAACGTGGTGCCAAAGACATCGAAGATAAAGGAAGACGGCAATATCCTGCGCGTCACCATACCAGCAAAGACATTCTCGGTATATCGTTTCTGAGCGAAAGGTGGCCTTTAACCATGCAAAAGGTGACCTTTCGTAACCCGAAAGGTGGCTAATCGGAATGCGAAAGACCACAAAACGCAAGGTAAGTCATAATAGTTTACTACGAATTTCACGAATTATACGAATTTTCATTTTACTGATAAACACTCAGCAATGATTCGTATAATTCGTGAAATTCGTAGTATATATATAATCAGAGTGCTTCGATGCTATTAAAGCATACCGCTAGTGCCGAGGAAGTAGAGCAGGAGATAACCCAATACCATACTTATAACACCCATAATAATACCTATCTTCACCATGTCGTTCTGCTTAACGAGGTTGGTAGAGAAGGCAAGTGCGTTTGGCGGTGTTGATATTGGGAGAATCATTGCACTTGAAGATGCCACGGCAATACCGATGAGCACCGTAGAAGTTCCACCGATGGCACCAAGCTTCTCACCCATACCCGTACATACAACGAGCAGGATAGGCATCAACAAGGCTGCCGTGGCAGAGTTGCTGATGAAGTTGGAGAGAAGGTAGCAGATGAGTCCCGATACGACAAGTATCAGCACCGGCGACCACATTCCGAATGGTATGCTCTTCACGGCATTGGCTGCCAGACCTGAAGAATTGAGCGCATCACCGAGGGCGAAACCGCCGGCTACCATCCAAAGGACGCTCCAGTTGATTTCCTCAAGGTCGTACTTGTTGATTATTCCCGTAAGGGCGAACACCATGAATGGTATCATTGCCACGGTGTTGGAGTTCACTCCGGTGTATTTATCGAACAACCACAGCAGCACAGTGACGATGAATGTCACGATGACGGTGTAGGTCTTCCAGTCTTTCTTCATCTCACCCTCAATCTCAAGATGCACCGTCTTCTGGGTGAATGGGAACAGAGAGCGGAGCAACAGCCATCCTATGAACAGCAGCACGAGCACCAGTGGCAGCATGAAAAGCACCCACTCACCGAATCCGAGGTTCATGTTCAGTCCCTCAGGGTCGTTGAGATACTTCAGTGCGATGGTGTTTGGAGGCGTACCGATAGGTGTTGCCATACCGCCGAGGTTAGCAGCCACGGGGATGGAGAGTGCCAGTGCTATGCGTCCTTTGCCCTCAGGTGGCAACTGCTTGAACACCGGTGTGAGGAACGTAAGCATCATAGCGGCGGTGGCGGTATTACTGATGAACATCGAGAAAATACCCGTTATCAGTATGAATCCCAGCAAAACATTGTTGCTCTTCGAGCCAAACGGCTTGAGCAATACCTTTGCCAACTGTGCGTCGAGACCTGTCTTCGTGGCGGCAATGGCAAGTACGAAACCACCGATGAACAGCATAATGATTGGGTCGGCGAATGAAGCCATGATAGACTTGTACTGCAACGGCTCGCCAACATCTCCCGACATGAAGAAATTAAACGCACTGTTCGACGTGGTAAGCAGCATCAACACTATCACCGATATTGACGTTGCCCACGACGGAACAACCTCGAAAATCCACATAAGGGTGGCAAAAACGAAGATTGCAATGATGCGCTGCTGCACCACGGTGAGGTTCTGAATACCGAAACTGTCGGCAGGCAAGTTCCACACAATTAACGTCACAGCAATCGTGATGAGTGCGAAGATGAGTTTCCTAAGTACATGCGATTCGCTGCTTCTTTTCTCTTTCTTCATCTTGTGGTAATGCTCCACAAGGTGAAATCCTGTAAAAATCTTAAACATATCTTATCAATAATAATCCCTTCTGCGAAAAACGACTGCAAAGGTAGATAAAAAAATGATACCAAGTGAATGAAAAGTGTATCTTTTTCACTCACTTGGTATCATTTTGTTTCGTATTTGTTTCAGTATATTTCCTTTTGCTATCTCCACATAGCAAACACTGACAATTATCAGCCGCAATGGAAATAGGTTTGCACTAGTTTCTTTATCGCCTTGTGGTTGTTCTCGATGTCGCTGCGCAGTGTCCTGTCATCGAAGGAGCGCAGTTGGCGAATGATGCCGTCAATCATGGCCTTGCTGAAGACACCCTTTTCCTCATAGACGGCACGCTGACGCTCAAGACAGTCGGCAGAGGCACAGCAACTATCGGGCAGTTGTGCCAGAGAGGACAGTTTATCGGCATTAGCGGCATCGTGGATGTTCACGTTGACATAGGTGCGCTCTGCCACCTGAAGAGCGTCCTCCATCTCAAAACCATGCCTACAAGCCACGCAGAGACCGGCAATGAGTTGATAGAGGTCGGCACTTCCGTCAGGCGAGCGCATCTCTACGGTCTGCTTGGCAGTGGTGTCAACATCGACTGAAGGTTCTAGAGGATTGGAGGCATGACAGAGATCGACGCCGGCAGTCCACCCTAACGGCACCCTTACCAGCACGCTGCGGTTGCGGTCGCCCCAGCAAACATTCGTAGGCGCCTCCTGATGTGGCACGAGACGGAAGTAGGATGTCGGTGTCTTGTTGCCGAAAGCGGTGATGCTTTCCGCCAAGTCCATCATTCCCGCTATCGCCTTGCGTGCCGCATCACTCAGTTTGCCACCCTCGAGCATCTGGTTCTTATCACCTTTCATCATGCGCATGTGTATGTGCAGTCCGCTGCCTGCCTTGCCCACGGTAATCTTCGGGGCAAAAGTGACATCGAGGTCCATCTTGTATGCCAGATTCCTTATCACCCACTTGGCAAGCATAAGTTGGTCGGCAGCACGCTCGGCCCTAACGGGAAGGAACTCTATCTCATTCTGCTCGTACAGCAATCCGTCTTGTGTGAAGTTGCCGACCTCCGAGTGTCCATACTTTATCTGTCCTCCCGTCTGCGCTATATAGAGCATGCACTTCTGTCGGAAGTCGTTCATCTTGGCGTAAGGTGACGACTCATGATAGCCGTGCTGGTCGATGGCGGGGAACCGCTCGGTGTCTTCCGTGATGACATAATACTCCAGTTCGCCCATTGCATGGAACTCCATTCCCGTTGTCTCACGGAATGTCTGGCACGCCTTTTTCAGAGTATATTCAGGCGAGGAGGCCAGCGGTTGCCCATCCTTGTCAAAGTAACTGCAGAGCAAACTGAGCGTGGGTATCTCGGCAAAGGGGTCGAGGAATGCGGTGCTGAAGCGCGGTAGCACATAGAGGTCGCTGCTTCCTGCCTCGATAAACGAGAAGAGACTCGAGCCGTCAACGCGCTCGCCACACGTCAGTATGGTCTCGAGATAGGCCTTGTTGGTGATGACGAAGTTCAGTGTTTTCAACTTCCCGTCACCTCCGGGATACATGAAGTTGACCATCTTGACCCCGTTGTTCTCAACGTATCTTATGATATCGGCCTTAGTGAAGTCTTCCGAGGGTTTCTGCAAGAATGCCACAACGGGATTGGCATTCATCATCAGTTGATTATTTGCCATAGTATTTAAGGTTTAACAGGGCAAAGATAGCGAAAGGATTCAATATAACCAAATATTTAATGTAAATTCATTCACTATCTCACTTCTTTCGTTTTGCAACCACAGCGAGAGTAAGGCTACAACTACGAATTACACGAATTTTACGAATTATCATGTCGCATAAGCAGCAATAAATAACAATTCGTAAAATTCGTGTAATTCGTAGTAATCGTAATCCCGTTATCGCAGGTTACTCAACCGTCACG
The DNA here is from genome assembly GCA_017554105.1 of Prevotella sp. Taxonomy (GTDB): domain Bacteria; phylum Bacteroidota; class Bacteroidia; order Bacteroidales; family Bacteroidaceae; genus Prevotella. Next base: position 146,544 of record JAFZIY010000031.1, read on the forward strand.
CTCTTCGCAAGGTTTCGTGGCTGGTCAACGTTCTTGCCCTTGCATACGGCAATGTGATAAGCCATCAACTGCAATGGGATGGAAGCAATCAGTGGCTCAAGACACTCGATGGTGTCGGGCAACTCGATAACCTCGTCGGCTATCTTGCTTATCGTGTCGTCGCCCTTGCTTACCAAAGCGATAACCCTTCCCTTGCGGGCCTTTATCTCCTGGATGTTGCTCAGCACCTTCTCATACATGGCATTGTGGGTTGCAATGACCACAACGGGCATGTCACTGTCGATGAGTGCAATAGGACCATGCTTCATCTCGGCTGCTGGATAGCCCTCGGCATGGATATAACTGATTTCCTTCAGTTTCAACGCTCCCTCCAAAGCGACGGGATAACTGAAACCGCGGCCAAGGTAAAGGAAATTGCGTGCATAGGTGAAGGTGCGGCTCAGGTCTTTCACTCTGTCGTTAACCTTCAGCACTTCCTCTATTTTCTCGGGGATGGCTGCCAATTCCCTCACTATCGCAACATAGTCTTCAGGTGTCACAGTACCGATTTCCTTACCAAGAGCGAGTGCAAGCATGACAAGCACCGTTACCTGTCCGGTGAACGCCTTTGTGGAAGCAACACCTATCTCTGGTCCAACGTGAATGTAAGAACCCGTGTCTGTTGCACGCGGTATGCTTGATCCGATGGCATTACATATACCATAGATGAACGCACCGCGCTCCTTTGCGAGTTGCACTGCCGCCAAAGTGTCGGCAGTCTCACCGCTCTGCGAGATGGCAATCACCACATCCCTGTCGGTCACCACAGGGTTTCGGTAGCGGAACTCCGACGCATATTCCACCTCAACGGGTATGCGACAGAAATTTTCTATCAACTGCTTGCCTATCAGTCCGGCATGCCATGATGTTCCGCATGCCACGATGATGATGCGCTCTGCTGCTAGCAACTGCTCCTTATAGTCGATTACGGCACTCAGAGTGACGTTGTCTGCTTCGACGTTTATTCGTCCGCGCATGCAATTGGTAAGACATTCGGGCTGCTCGAAGATTTCCTTCAGCATGAAGTGAGGATAGCCACCCTTCTCTATCTGACCCAGACTGATGTCAACGGTCTTTATCTCTGGCGAGAGTTTCACGTTGTACATGTTTACCACCTGCAGGTCCTCACCACGTCGCATCACGGCGATGTTGCCGTCCTCGAGATAGACCACGCGGTCGGTGTATTCGATAATCGGACTGGCATCAGAACCGAGGAAGAACTCGTTCTCGCCAATTCCCACTACGAGTGGACTCTGCTTGCGTGCCGCGATGATAGTGTCAGGGTTGTTCTTGTCCACAAGTGCTATGGCATATGCGCCGATTACCTCGTGCAGGACGAGTTGAACGGCGGTGAGAAGGTCGAGTGATTTCCTCTGCATCACATATTCCACGAACTGTACTAGCACCTCGGTGTCGGTATCGCTGCGGAAGGTCACGCCCTTCTCCTGTAACTTCTTCTTCAGGTCGGCATAGTTCTCAATGATACCATTGTGGATGATAGCCAGATTCTTCGACTCTGAATAATGGGGATGGGCATTGCGTGATGACGGCTCGCCATGGGTCGCCCAACGCGTGTGGGCAATGCCAATGGTGCCTGTGATATCCTTCTCGGCGCAATAGCCCTCAAGGTCGCTCACCTTTCCTTTTGTCTTATATACGTTCAGGTCACCGCCAGCGTTGAGCAATGCCACGCCCGCGCTGTCGTAACCGCGATACTCCAGTCTTTTCAAGCCCTTTATAAGTATAGGGTATGCATCCCTATTTCCAAGATAACCTACTATTCCACACATGTTTCGTTTATGTTTATAGTTTTGTTTTTGTGATTAATGATACCGCCGTCCTATGGTAAGTCAGCCGATCCTTCGAATACAAATTCGGCGGGACCAGATAGATAGACACGGTCATCGGCATCGTTCCAACGTATATGCAGCGTACCGCCATCCATGATGATGTCGGACTCACGACCTGCACGACCGGTCTTTGCTGCCGCCACTGCCGTGGCACAAGCACCCGTTCCGCATGCCATAGTGATGCCACTGCCACGTTCCCAGACGCGCGTCCTTATTCTATTGTCACCCATCAACTGGGCAAATTCTATGTTGCACCGCTCAGGAAAGGCGGCATTATGCTCCAGCAACGAGCCGTAATGGGCAACGTCAACCTTAGAGATGTCGTCAACGAAGACCACGAAATGGGGGTTGCCCATCGACACAAAGGTTCCACGCCACTCCTTGTCGTCTGCCCGTAACACCAGATAACCGTCGCTCAAAGCCTTTGAGTCATCCCTAACAGGGACGTCCGAGGGAAGACTGAATGACGGCACATCCATGTCAACAGTAACCGAAACGACCTCCTTGTTCTTGACATCGAGATGGAGATGCTTCACTCCCGAGAGCGTCAGCAGTCGGATGTCCTTCTTCCGTGTGAGCCCTTTCTCGTAAAGATACTTGCCAATACAACGCGAAGCATTGCCACACATCAGGGCCTCGCTGCCATCAGCATTGAAGATGCGCATGGTAAAGTCAGCCTCAGGAACAGGCGACGCACCAATCAGCACCAGTCCGTCACTGCCGATGCCAGTATGCGGATGGCTCCATCGACGTGCCGTTTCCTCGGGGTCAGGGACATTGTAAAGCGAGGTATCGACATAGATGTAGTCGTTACCTGCACCGTGCATCTTGGTGAAATGAATACGTCTCTCCATACAAATAATTGCTCACGGAAAAAGAGAAGAAAAATAACTTATGAACAAAGCACTTCTCTTCCGCGCTGCAAAGTTACGACAAAAAGACAGAAAAACACAACTTCTCCTGCTTTTTTGTTCAAGAAAAAGAGAAAATGTTACAAATCGACACAAAACCGTCGCCTTTCATCTCAATCTGAAAGCAAACACATCGCAAAACAAACGACTATTTAATGTCGGTTGCTCTACGAAAAGATTGGTGCCGGAGAAAAGACGATTGCTTTTCTTCGGCACCAACCATTCATTCTTTTTGGAGTATCACATTCTGTTATTTGACTCTCAGATGCGTACTGCCATCCGGCATACTCGCTGGAACAGTAACATTAGGATTGGCAATCTTACTGGTAAAGATGGCTATTTCCTCTTCTACCGCACCGTCTCCTGCATTACTCTTAAGAGGATGACCTTTAGGAAGGATATAGTCGCCAACGATTGTGTAGTGGTTAGTGGTACATGTCTTACCCTTCTTCATGTCTGTCCTATTGCTGTCGTATGTCAAGTGACCAACCTCTACGTTCGGCTTGATGAGTTTGTTGATAGGAACATTCATATTGAACTGCAGGAAAGCAGGAATATTTATGTCACACTTTGAACGTACTGTCGGGATACTCTCCTGAAATACCCAGTCATAGAGATATGCGGGACGTGGGCTTGTGATGTTGTACTGGTATTCAATGATACTGCCAGGCTGAACATCGGGTACCACCACATGTATCACCATATAGTTGTCATCTACACGCTCCTTGACAAAAGACTCAGTAGGAATGTTCTTTTTCTCCACCTTGCCCTTCTCGTTCTTCGTGAAGACTCTGACCTTCAGGTCCTCAATCTGGTCAGTAACGATAAGTTTCTTGTCATTGAGGTCGAAGTAGGTTATGTCGATATTGGCGTGCTTGGCACCTTCAGGCTTCAGGATCTTGGTACGCAGCCTGAACTCGTATTTAACCAGGATATTTCCGTCATCAACCTGATTCTTACCGAAATCATCAATGTTCTCCGGACCAAGTTCAGAGAAAGCCTGGTTGCTGTTGGCCACCTGGTCAGAAAGCTGATAAGTAACATTCATCGTCTTGCAAAGGATGATGGCATCAGCATCAACAGCATCACCCCAGCCGACATAGTCCCATTCCATATTCGACGGCTTGCCGAATTTCTCATTAGGCAACTGTGCATTCGCAATGCTTGCGCAAGCCAGAAAAGCTACCGATAATAATAATTTCCTAAAAGAAGATTTCATGTTTTTCTATTTTTAATTTATTGATTTATTTCTCGCAGGAGTTTTTGTCCTTTATGACGCAAAAACCAAACTATAGTTTAATCTCCGTTATCGCCTTACATAAAGCGCTTGGACTTTAGCCACTGAAGCATCTGACGGCTCCACGACTCTGTTGTCGTCTCACCGGTTTCTGGCATTAATTCATAAGGGCCTGTGCCGTCGCCATAGATATGCATCTCAGCATTTGCACCTGCCTTCTTCCATTCCATGAACAGGGCGACAAGTCCCGCAGCCACATTGGGATGGTCGGCACGCGTCATGATAAGCAAAGGAGGTGCGTCGGCAGGCACGGTGACAGGCATCAATGACGGACCGAAATTGGTACAGAGGAAGTTGGGACGCTCCATCTTGGTTGCCGACATCGTGGCAGCGATAGCCACACCGCCACCGGCAGAGAAACCCAGGAATCCTATCTTGTCTGCACTGATATTCCACTCCGCTGCATGCTCCCTCACCATACGTATTGCTGCTTGTGCATCCAGCGTGGCAAGACGTATTATAGAGTCGCCATAGGCATTATGCATAGGGTTGGCATCGGCCTGCGGAAATTGGTCGGGATGAGTGACGTCAACCATCGGAGGCATTTTCATACCCTGTGGCATGGGAGCCTTGTTCAGATGATAGCGCAATCCTATTGCGGCAATACCATGCTCATTAAGAAAAGAGGCCATCCTCACAACATCGCTCTCCCATGACAGCCATCTCATGGCACCTCCCGGACATAGCACCACGGCACAGCCGTTTGCCTTTTCCGGTTTCGGCAGATAAACCTCGATGGCCGGCCTGTCCTTCTCGTCTGCCGAGGGGTCGCCAGTTGGCAGATAATATAATGTTTGTGCCGAAACCGACACAGACACCAGCAACATGCAGAACAATACCAATCTCTTCATCATAATCTCTATTTTCAGTCGTATAAACGCACCTGCAAAAGGTCGTACAGAAAGGAGTTATTCAATACTCGCCACAAAAATAATAAAAAATCATATATAATGAATATTTTGCATCCAGAATTTAATGACATATATATAATTAGTCTCTATTTGAGGACAAACTACGTCTATTTTTAGTCACAAAATTAGAACTCATATCCGAGGTTCAGGTAAAAGTACGGTTCCTTTGTGTGGTTGCTATAGCCAAGGGTGGCACCGACAGGACCGAATATGGTATTATAGTAATATGCGCCCTGAACTCCCAAAATGGTGCGGTGGTCGAAGATTTCCTTCATCTTGGGGGCTTGCTGTGCACCTGCCACACGGAGCAGCACATAACTGTTGCCACCGATGCGCTGCTGTGCTTGTAGTTGAGCTGCTATGAACTGGTGGTCGATGTATTCCATGTGTCCCATGCCGGCAAAAGGCATCTGCTGCTCTACATAGTGATTGAACCAGTCGCCGCCGATAGTGTTTCCGAAGACAGCGGGGACGACGGATCCGAAGAGCAGACGACCGTAAACCATCGGCTGCAGGGTGAAACGACTGTTGAGGGAGAACGACATGCGCCAATCGGCACGGACCTCGCTCATTCCCGTCTTTTTCCCCAGTTTGGTTCCGTCATCTACATAGTAGTTGAGTTTTGAAAAGTCACTGGTCACATAGGCATACTCCGCATTGAAACGGGCACCGCGAGTGGGAAAATACCAATTATCCTCACTATTGTAGCTAAGTCGGGCATGGTAACTGAAAAAATGCTCGTTTTTTAGTTGCACATGTTTCGCCGTTTCCGAACCTAGCTTGTTACGGTAGTGCATATAGTCCCATCGTAGACCCATCTGCAGGTCGAAGTGTTGCAGAGTGAAATTGATTGGCAAGAACTCTGCTTGATACTGATTATACCGTATATTATAGTCGAGGTCGCCGTTGGTGTAAATATCAACGTCGTTGCGGCGGAAAGTATAGCTTAGCTTGGGACGGGTGAAACTGCGGGGATGCACAGTAATTTCTCCGCGTGCCATCATACGTTTGCCAAGCCGCACCGTGATTTCAGTATTGACAGGTATGGCGGTCTTCAGCGGTATGTCGAGTCCCAACTGCAAGGCGGCATATTCCTCCGTGTCGAAACGCACGCCGCCATACAACTGCATCGACTTACGGTCGCCTGCCGAGAGGATGACACGCACACCGTCGGCCTCTTTCCACTCTCTATCGACCCTATCAAAGATGCCGTGAGTTCTTAATTCAGGTCTAGCCAGTTTCACCGGTATTAAACGACATTCTGCGGTCTGGTAGAACAAATCCATGCGCATAGAGGTGGTAATTTCCTGCATCAGGGTGGCATCGATATATTCATCTCCAAGTAACTCAAAAGTAGTGACTGGCTTGGCCTTCAAGTGAAACTTCTGGCGAAGAAAACTCTCGTCCTGCGGTGTCATGTTCTCAAAGACGTACTCTATGACGCGATGCTTCTCTGTCATGATATTGGGACGTAGCGGATGCAGAATGACAGGTTCGTACGAATCGTCAATACCGATGCGCTTCTTCAGGGCGATGATTTCATCCCAGTGACGCATTGCCTCTTCCTCACCATAGCGAATCAGCGAATCGATGGCCTCTGCTGTAAAGCTGGCGGTGGAATAATCATGAGGATCCACATTCATCCAAAGGTCGGTGATGGCCTTGTTTTCCTCGTACTTGTTCACACAGTTCACATCGATTATCTGACCGACAATGCTCATGGTGCCCCCAATGTCCTCTACCGTCTTCTGTTTGCCCGACAGCGTGATGCCGATTACGATATCGGCACCCATCTCGCGAGCCACATCGACAGGGAAGTTGTTCTTCATACCACCATCGACCAGCACCATATCGTTGATTCTGACGGGCGAGAAAGCGGCGGGGATGGCCATTGAAGCGCGCATGGCCTGTGGCAGTCGTCCTTTGTGGAACACCACCTCACTGTTGTCCATGATGTTCGTAGCCACACAAGCGAATGGAATGGGTAGGTCGTCGGTGAAATTGAGCGAATCGGTAAATCCCACACAGAGTTGGTTGAACAACTCGGCCAGGTTCTTGCCCTTTATGAGACCTCCTGCATTCGGGTCGCGCTTGCCGAAGGTCAGGCCTGTCTTAAACAGATAGGTGTTCTGCTTCTTGCGGTCGCTAAGACTCTGGCGGTGCAAGTCCTCCTTGTCGGTGATGACGTAGGTCCAGTCCTGCGCCCTGACCATAGAGTCGAGTGAATTGGCATTGTAACCGATGGAGTATAGTCCGCCAACGATGCTTCCTATCGACGTGCCGGTGACAATATCGATGGGGATGCCGGCCTTCTCCAACACTTTTAGCACACCTATGTGTGCCATGCCCTTCGCTCCACCACCGCTCAGCACAACGGCCACTTTCTTCCTGTTAGCATCTATACTGTCTTTTTGAGCCGTTATAGGTAAAAGGGTAAAAAGATAAAAAAACAAGAGAACTAATACCTTGTCTCTTTGCCTCATTTGAATTATATTTTTTCGTATCATTGCTTTCTCTTTCATGTAAGTTTGTATCACCGAGTACAAAGATACAGTTTTTTTCTATATAGCAGTTATTTTTGCTGTTTTTTTTGATTCTTCGGTATTAAAACACACCTTGTACCCAGCAAATATATCGAGTTCTGCGACCGTGACGAGCGGGTGGATGGAACGGAATTGTGACACTTCCAACAAAATAATTGACACAATGAGGAACGGATTTCTGATTTATTATTTGTATTTTTGCAACCGAATTCCACTTTCAACGCAGAATTATTAAAGTAAAAAGAATATGAAAAGAATTATCATTGCCTGTATTATAGGGTGCTGCGCAATGGCAGCCCAGGCGGAGAACACTAACATTACAACTGTCAACGACAACGTGCAGACTCTCTCACAGCCTAACGTGCGTAATGTGTTGGTAGAACTGGGATATTCGCCATCTGACGTAAAAGCAAAACTCGAAGAGGTGTTCAACGATGTATTCTATGGACCCAACAAGGTATATTTCGAGGTGGGCGACACCATGGGCTATGTCAGCGACATCAAGAACCATGACGTGCGCACTGAAGGAATGTCATACGGTATGATGATTGCCGTGCAGTTGGACAAGAAAGACATCTTCGACCGTCTGTGGCGATGGGCAAAGAAATACATGCAGCATCAGGATGGCATCCGCGAAGGCTATTTCGCATGGAGTTGCAAGACCGACGGCACCCGCAACTCTCCAGGCGCAGCCTCTGACGGAGAGTTGTATTTCATCACAGCACTTATCTTTGCTTCCAACCAGTGGGGCAATGCCAGCGGCATCAACTACAAGGCCGAGGCACAGCACATCCTGAACTGCATACAGCCTAAAGAATATAAGCCCGAGCCCCGTCCCGCAGGATTCGGCGGCTTCGGAGGTTTCGGTGGTTTCGGTGGACAACAAGCATCCAACAACCAACAGCAAGCACCAACCACCCAGAAGATGTACCTCATCGACCCTGAGACGAAACTCATCACCTTCACGCCTGACGGTTTCGGCCAACGCTTCACCGACCCCAGTTACCACATTCCTGCATTCTACGAGGTATGGGCGAAGTGGGCTGATGATGGTCGCAGCGACTTTTGGATGGAGTGTGCCCAGAAGAGCCGCGAGTTTCTGCATAAGTGCATCAACGAGAAGACTGGCCTGAACGGCGACCAGTGCCAGTTCGACGGCTCTGAGATGCAGATGCCACGTTTCCCAGGTATGCCGCAGCGTCCTGAGGGCGCTCCACGTCGTAATGGCAACAACAATTTCCGCTACGACTCATGGCGCGTGCCCATGAACATCACCCTCGACTATGAATGGAGCGGTGCCGACAAAGAGTGGCAGGAGCAGTATGGCGAGCGAATACAAAACTTCTTCTTCTCCCAAGGCATCAATGACTTTGTCGACCAGTATCGGGTGGACGGATCATTGCCCGAGGGGAATGAGATACTGCCTGCAGGCAACTATCCCAGGACTCTACGTCACAGCATCGGTCTCGTAGCAACCACCGCAGCCGCCTCTGCCATGTGTCATCACGAGAAGCGCAAGGAATTTGTCGATGCCCTGTGGAACATGAAGCACGAGCCGTTCGCCGATGGCTACTTCGATGCCTATTACGACGGTCTGCTGCGCCTCTTTGCCTTCATGCATCTCAGCGGAAATTACAAGGTCATCGAGCCTAAATAACAACAAGCTTACATATAAGAGATATCGAATCGCGGAACAATGTTATTAACTTTGTTCAACAATGTTATTAACTTTGTTCAACAATCTTATTAACTTTGTTCAACAATCTTATTAACTTTGTTGAACTATCTTAATAACTTTGTTCCGTGTTTTATGTGCTTATGTCAACAAACCTATCCTATTCTGAAATCGTAGAACTCAAGTCAATATAGGATTTCCTATCTATTTTACCGTTGAAGGTCCTTTTAACGCTTTCTACCTTCTCATAGAGCATTGGCACCTTATATTGTTCAAGTCTTGACTTAAGGAATAGGGCCAACGAGCGTTTGTTTATGCTTATCCCTTCATTTTCCACATATAACAGTTTAAGTGCCGAGCCTGTAATAGGATGACTAACAGATATACATATGCAATCAGAAATGCCTGGATAAGAAAGTACAGCATTTTCCACTTCCAAAGGGGCGACCTTAAATCCACCGACATTGATGACGTCATCTTCTCTTCCCAACAGATGCAGCATGCCTTCTTCGTCAAGGACACCCATGTCTGAAGTATATACGGTTCCGGCCTTCAGAACTGAGGAAGTCCTTTCCGAATCACCAACATATCCCGTCATGATTGTTTTACCCTTACATGCAATCAGTCCTTGGTCCGTAATGATTACCTTTGAGTGCTTCATAGGTTTCCCCAGACATCCCGCAATGCATCTCCCGTCATTATAATTATAGGTACAGATAATTCCCGTTTCTGTAGAGGCGTAGGTATTATACAAACGGCTATTCGGCAATAACTTGCATAATGCTTCCATGTCTGCCTGGGAGATTGCTGCGGCACCCGTCTCAATGAAGTCAATCTTGTCTTTTAGGAGTGCCAGTCTTTCAGCACAGAACAGCAGTAGGATTCTGATATTTGCCGGAACCAAGAATGTAGCCATCTTGGGGGAAGGGTAATCGAAAGCCTCAAGGAATTTGTTCATGTCCTTCATTCCATCAACGATAATGAGCGTAGCGCCCAACATGATAACCGGATATATCTTCGAAAGACTTCCTATATGATTAAGCGGGCCATTAACCACAAAGGCCAAATCATGACTGAAGCCTTGTCCGTCAATCAGATTCTCCGCATCAGCAATAATCGCACTATGACTGATCATGACTCCCTTCGACATTCCTGTCGTTCCTGTCGTATATAGAATGTCGGCTGTGTCCTCTGGAACGGCATGCGGTTCCAACTCTTTTGCTATCTTGTTGAACGTCTCTTCCGGCATATTCTGCTCCAAAGGGGTGACAACACACCCTAACTTATGTAAGGCAAAATAAGTAACCAAGTAGTCTATGGTCGGCAATGCACGTAAGCAGACGATATGTCCCTTTTGAGGGTATGACGTTCTTAGTTCTTCCATCCGGGAAACTACTCTGTCGTACAACTCTGCATAGGTACACTGCTCTTGCCCACAGACCATTGCGGTCTTGTGAGGATATCGTCTGGCGTTGCTCTCAAGATAGTCTTCTAAATGCATAGTTGCTTTATTTTTCAGATAGTTTCTTTTCTACTAAGGATACAATGCTGTCCAGTGTCTTTAAGTTCTTAGGGGTTGCATCCGTTGACTCCATCTTTATACCAAACTCATCTGACAAAAGCATGAGAATGGTAGTGACACCCAAAGAATCCAGTTCACTAAACAGGAACTCTGAATCAAAATCCACCAAAGGCAGTGCGTCCTCTAATAAGTTTCTTATTTTCTCTTTCATCATCGTCTTGTCTTATTATCGTTGGGAATGATTATCGGATTGTATTTACCATATACTCTCAGGTCTTCCTCTGAGGGTTCTATCATCACTAATTGCAGTTGCTTATGTTTTTGACAGAGCATTTCTATCTGCTCTGCGTCTTTTTTCATCTCTATGCTCAACCTGGGGGCGATGCGTTCCGCAGTATAACGGGCAACGTCGTATTGGTCCACATCATTAGCAAAAGCATATACGTCTGCCTCTGGACGCATCATGGCAATAAGTAGAGAGCACTCCCCCCATCCGTTGTTGATTACTGCGAAAGAAGTAGCATCAGACTGTCTGCCAATAGCCGACAAGTCAGATTGATAATGTTTTAGCCTTCTCTTGACAGAGGAATAGATTTCAATGCCCTTATATCGATAGCAGTCTTTTACGAATTGGATATGATCATCCTTGTCGGGTTTGATGATTAGGTTCCGTAACGTAATAGGACGTAAACGTGAACCCTGTTTGTCTTCTACAAGCCAGCGGAAGACAAGCGGAGGGAACAGATAAGCCATCAACACTACGGAGAACATTCCCACTATGGTTACTTCTGCCAAGGAGTGTAAAGCAGGATGCTTGGCAATAATCAATGCTCCGATGCCGACAAACATAATACAAGCCGAAATAATGATACTGCTCTTGTAGGATGAGAGCATCTTTTTGCGATAAGCATACTCATATTGGCAACCTTCTGTGATGAAGATGGTATAGTCGTCTCCTTGACCGAAAATGAACGTTGCAAGAATAACATTTACCACATTGAACTGGATTCCCAACAATGACATAATGCCAAGTATCCATACCCAACTTAATGCCATAGGCAGGAACGACAGCATGGCGAGTTCGATGGAACCCAAGGAGAACCAGAGGAAAAAGAACACAATCAGTCCACATGCCCATCCGATATAGTTGAAATCGTCTGAAAGCCGAGTCGCGATGGAAGAATTCATGCTCGGTACGTCAAACGCATACACCTCGGAAGAGAAACCTTCTATTTGATGAACGACATCAGATATTGAGGAACGTTGCGTCTGAAGAGTTTGAACCACATGATAAGTATGGCTGATACTGTCGGATATAATACTTGTCGGGAATGCCAAGGCATATAACGACTCCAAACTGGTGGCATCACTTGCCTTGAACGATGTATGCAGCAATTTGTAGAACTCGGCAAAGGTCTCAGGGATAAACCCTTCCGCCTGCGCTGCTTTCCTGACAGCCGCCTCTACCCTATCACCATGTTGGGCAACGAAAGCGTTCCACTTTATCAGTCTCTTTTCCTGTTCCCCTTTAGAACATATAAACTGATGGCAGTCCTGGAAATCAGAGATATCTCCTTTTTCTTTCAGTTCCCCTATCTTCGAACTGATTGACATACTTTTGTCTAAAGCCTTATCCAATGAAGAATCAGAGGATACCACATAAACACTCTCCGAAGAAGATGCTGGCTTCATACTCTGTAAGTAAGCCATATCTTCCTTCTGGTCGTCTGTCATGTAATTGATATGACTGATATCAGGATCAAAAGTCGTTTTAAGACTAAAATATCCAAAGACAAATGTCAATATGACAACGATCCATACGATACTGCGATTGCTTTCCAAAGAAAACTCGCTCATCCTGTTTAGCAGATGAGTATGGACGTTTTGCTTACCCCGTCTTAAGGCATGAGGAAGATATAACAAAACAAACACGATTGTACCTATCAGTAACAAAGAACTGAAAAGTCCCAAGTCTCTCAGAGCCACTGACTCCAAGGGCACTAAGGCCAAGAAGGCACCAACCGTCGTGATATTCCCCACCACCAAAGGCATGGCAATCTCCTTTAATGCGGCTTTTACCGTTGGGGTATGCTTTAAGTGAGCAATCAGATGCAATGGATAGTTGACCGCGATTCCTACTATCACGGATGAGATTCCTATGACTATCAACGAGACATTGTTGTGTATGAGGGTTAATGCTCCCATCGCGAAGAGCCATCCCCATGCAACGGATATCACAATGAGCAAGATATTCTTGATGTCACGAAAAGCATAAGATAGCAGCATCACGATAATCACGATGGCAATCGCCAAAGCCGTCAGGCTGTCTGTTTTTATCTGTTTGGCATTACCAACCGCAATAATAGGACCTCCTGTAAAGTGAATATCAATGAAGGGATACTTCTCTGCTGTTTGGTGAGCACAAGAGGAAAGAAGGCTATAAAGTTGAGCATTACCATCTGTCTCGCTCGATCCATAGGGTGAATCCAGCATGATGATAGCCTTCCTCATATCTGGCGTGAAGATATAGCCCTCGTAATTCTCATAGTTTAAACTTGAACCATTCTGAAGTTTCGCAGCAACGGGAGTAAAAAAGTTTAAGGGGTCACGCTGAAAGTTTTCAGATAACAGACCTGTAGCAGGGAACATCAGCATTTGTTTGTCGTTAGATACCTGTGAAGGAATGAATCCCGGGTCTTCCAACAGACTGTCGAACCTACAATAATCCTCATCTGTCAGGAAATATGGTATATGCTGATAGATAAAGGACAGCATTTCCGTCATCTTTTCCGCATCTATCTGACTGACAAGATTACGAACTTCCTTTTTCGTATCCTTTGTTTTCAACAGTTCCACATAATCATCTATTGCCTGAATGATAGAGTCCGGATCAGACTGGGTAGAATCCGCATATTGGAAGATGGCAAAGATTCTGTTTGTGCCCGATATGCTCTGATATACCTTTAATGCCTGATTGTATTTATTGTTAAGTGGCAGAAAATCAGAGATATCCTCTTGATAGGTCTGTTTAAGCAACAAGACCGACAAGAGAACAGTAAGAAGGATGAAAGAGAGCCAGCACACTGTTCTGTGCTTTCTCATCCATTCATATATCCGAATGATAAATGCCACCATCTTACTCTTTATTATTTATTATCAATAGGATTGGCGTAGATGCCTAAGAATATATCCTTGAGACGCTCCATGTCGCATGTGTCGTATCTGTCAAGTTTTGATAACCTACGTGTGAATGCGTCATATTGTTCCTCTGAATACATGGACTTATATTTTGAATTACCGTACAACAAGTCATGAGCGATATAGTTATTTGGATATAGCCTGTAGGCAAGGTTAATTCTTCTGTCAATCAGTTTTGCTACAGACTTATGGTAATCGTTATTCGTCTGTCCCTCAAAAGCACTGAGTTCTGCAAGAGAGATAGGTCTGCATATCTCAAAATGGACACGACCCTTGGGTTGTAAGATACCCGTTAATATACTATTCAAGTCCTCACCTGGTTTCTTTGTATAACGCGTAAACTGGGATTCATATAGTTCAAGAGACTTAAGAATATCACAGGATTCCCACTCATACGATACCGATACTGGTACGATATTCAGGTCTGCCAAAGCCTTGATCTTGTCTTTCGGCTCACTCATACAAAACATCTTGATAATACCTTGGTCAGTGGCATCGATTCCATTCTTTGTCCTACCATTCCGTTGTGCAATCCATACCGACTCTCCCTTTTCCGTGATACAGTAACGAATATATTCAGACAAGTGCATGGAAGCCCTATAGAAATCCTTCATCTCTCCCCCAGGACGTTCTACCTTAAACATCTTGTTACATTTCCCGACATCGATGACAACGGGATTGATCATAAGATTCGCGCCAAAGGTTATTTCTGTGGTTTCAAATCCATTTATCACGAAGAAATATTGCAGTAAACTGGCATCAAGCATAATATCCCTGTGATTTGAGACAAATAGATATCGTTTCTTCGGATTCAGAAATTCCAAGCCAGAACAGGAGAAATCGGATATACTACGTGCAATAATCTGTTCGTTGACCTTGCACATCGCATCTACTTGAAACTCCTTAGTTGTGGAATAAGAACTAACCCTTTTCCTCACTTCCTCCAAGGGTTCATGGGGAAAAACGAAGGAAGCCAGTAACGGAAATACATCACAATTTGCGATTCGACTCATCGCAGCAGGAATCTCATCCTCGTAATATGGACGAATATCGTCAAATTTGGGGTTCTTTATCATATCTATAGTATTTTATTAATCCAACTTAAAAACTCACTTTTCCACTGTCTGCACTCCGGTGTCCCCTTTATCTCACTCGCACCAAATCCGTGTCCACCCGTCTCATAAAGAAGGTATTGATGAGGTATCTTCTGCGATGTCAGAGCAGAGTCAAGTAAGACGGAGTTATGATAATCCACGATAGGGTCATCTTTACAGTTTACCAAAAATACGGGTGGGCAGTCCGTAGGCACATGTTTCTCTAACGATAACAAATCCTTTAATTCCTTGTTTCCTACCCTTGAATCACCTAACAGTCCTCTGCGTGAACGCTTATGAACACAAGGAGCCGTCATAGTCACCACGGGATAGACAGGAACGACAAATGCCGGCCAGTCATCCTTTTCGAATAATTCTACGCTTGACATAACCAGATGCCCTCCTGCTGAAAAGCCCATGACACCTATCTTTTCTGGGTCTATGTCATATTCCTTAGCATGGCTTTTCACATAACGGATAGCCTGACGCAAGTCATCCTGAGGGTCTGGATAACGATTCCCACGGAAGATATAGCGGAAATGGGTTACAAAGGCAGGCACATAAGCAGTCCTATAATTCAGCACAAAAGCCGTGAAGCCATTCTCTTGCAACCAATGTGCGACACCCTCTCCTTCAGTCTCCGTGTCATGCCAGAAATAACTACCGCCAGGACATACGATGACAGCGACATGACGAGGCTGTTGAGCGGTGAAAGCCGTCAACTTTACCTTCGGTCTTCCTGCCTCTCCCTCCCAGATGTTTATCTGGGCAAAAGCACTCAGACTGAGCATCAAGAAACCGATGATGATTAACCTCTGTCGCATTCGTTTATTTTATTGATTACACTATTTAGTCCTAATATGGCCTCGCAAGTATTAATCGCCGTGAGTGGAACTCCACAAAAGCCATGCATATTGTTGTTCTGACCGGTGAGGAAGAGATTGCTTACCTTCGTAACGACTGGGACTTGTGACAATGCAATATGATTACAGTCTTTGCTAAATCCGCAGATACTCCCCTCTTTGACGTGATAATAGTCACGGATGGTCAGAGGAGATGAAGTATTGATGTCAGAGATACAATCCCTGAATCCTGGGTGAATATCCTCTATCTGACTCAACAGGGCCTCTGTCTTTTCCTGCTTCCATTTCTCGTAATCATCACCTCGATGTCCTACTTGGGTATGTTCCCATTTCTTCACCATCTCAAAAGGCATCGGGGCTGTAACAAGTACCTTGGTGGCATATTGTCCCTGATGATGATTGGGCGGCGTCATGAAAAGGAATCCCAAAGGCCATGGCTTTTCTGGATTACTGAAATTCCACACATCATCATATCGCGTCATGTAATACTCGGAATAATTGATGTACGGAAAACTATTTTCTTTTAACTTGATATATAATGAAAAAGCGGAATGGGAATTAGGAATGGAATTCAAACGATCCCTATATGATTTGGGCATCGCCTTTTCATCCATTAACTGAAGCATCGTACACGGATGAATATCCGAGATATAATAATCTGCCTGATACCGCTCTCCTTTCTTGGTTTGTACGTAATCAACCACCCTATTATTGACCTCTATCCATTCCACCTCTTCATTGACGATGACATTTCCGCCATGCGAGGTAATCACCTGAGCCAACAGGTCTGCAAAATGATGGCTGCCGTCCACAAAGCGACTTGCACCATTAATATACAATGTGCTTATAATTGCATGGATATATGCTGGTGTCTGATGAGCACGTCCTCCATAGAGAGGATTCATATAGGCTAAGACACTTCTTAGTTTCTGATTATCCGTGAACTTGGCTATAAAGTCACTTGCGGACATCAGGAAGTCTGAGGAACCTGCGAAAAGACTCATTGTTCCCTCGGAAGGACGAAGATTAAAGAGGTCCACATGGGCCGTCAAGTCAAAGACAGCCTCAACGTATCTTTCCAGATTCTCTCTCTCTTCAGGAAAACTGGCAGCCAAAGAATCCACGAACCCACGTTTTCCTTTGGCAATAGTATAATACTTATGATCTTCTGCAAAATACAAGCGATCAGTACATTCATCATCTACATCCATTAACTTCACCTGGTCAAGAATACCAAGATAATGACAAATCTTTCTGATATTTCCACCTGCCTGCATTCCACCTATCACATGCATGCCCGTATCAAAAGTCTCACCAAAACGCTTGAAAGACTGAAGTCCACCACCTATCGTGGTGTTTTTCTCAAGCACCGTTACCTGAAGTCCTTCCTTTGAAAGAATGGCTCCTGTGAAAAGCCCTCCAAGTCCACCGCCTATGATGACAACCCTCTTCTTCATTTGTTCGCTTCTATGATTTGGTGATATATTTTCTCTGCAGTCAAGAACTCGCTACACGTCACGATAGTTCCCACAAGAACTCCCAACATACCATGTGAATTGATATTCTGACCTGTCTGGAATACATTGGGAATCTTTGTCTTATGAGGAATACGACCAGCAGAACCCAGACTGACATCTTTGGCCACTCCATACATTCCACCATTCTCTGCGCCAGTATAATCCCGGTAGGTTAATGGTGTAGAAGTATAATAGTTCTGTATCGACTTCCTGATTCCCGGGAAATTCCTCTCTAATGAGTCCAATAACAGATTGGCTTTATGCTGCTTGAACTTTTCATAATCCTCACCACGTCTTCCGACTTTCGTATCCTTCCATTTTGCCACATCCTGCATATGCATATAAGAGACAACAACACCTGTCGAAGCATACTTCGGATTAGGTTGCTGACAGAAATGCATGTAAAGATATCCTTTAGGCCATGAGGTCTCATCATATTGTTCACAATCCCATGGAGTATTATCACGATACCCATAATAATTGTAATTCATATAAGGAACGGCGTCCTTCTTGAAATCCAGATAGACAGAAAAACACCCTATGCTTTGGGGAAGTGATTTGATTCTCGTTCTGAATGCAGGTCGTATCATCTTTGAGTCTATCAGTTCCAACGTCCTCATAGGATGGGCGTCAGATATGATATAGTCAGCAGGGAAGAACTTCTCAGAATTGACTTCCACACCTATTGCATGTGACTCATCACACACTATTCTTGTTACCTTGTGTCGTTTCAACACCTGACCGCCATATTCTCTGATTGTCTTGATTAAAGAAAAAGCAACCACTTCACTCCCTCCCACGAATCGGTAGGCACTTTGGTTGTAAAAGTCCATAATAAAGGCGTGTGTGGAGAACGGAGTTTTCCCTCTTTCTGCCGCATATAAGGGCAAGTTGCCAACTAACACATGAGCAAGTGTCGGGTCCGTTATCACCTCATTTATCACCTCGTCAATAGACCGCAACTGGTACTCCATACTTACTGCCACATCAGATTCCGCATATTTCAGCGAATGCAATGACGAGGCACCAGCCACTTTCTCAACCAAATCAAAATACTTTATAAGATTAGAGTGTTGATCAGGGAAATAAGAAGTCATCTTCTCAATGAAAGCATCCCGACCGTTGGCAAACTGATACTCCCGACCACCTAACGCAATAACCTCATAGCCGTCTTTATCCAATGGCGATAACTCAACGTCATCCTTGATTCCAAGATATTGCATGATTCTGTCAAGCGTCTGTCCCTCCGATGCACTTCCCACGAAATGCATTCCCGTCTCGAACTTGGCACCCTTTCGGGAAAAACATTGAAGACATCCTCCCAACTGAGGTGCCTGTTCCAGAACAGTAACCTCATATCCGTTCTTTGAGAGGATGACGCCACATGACAAGCCTCCAAGTCCACTTCCTATGATAACGACCTTCTTCTTAGACATCTTGCTCTATCTTATTGGTTATGTCCTGATATTCTTGGATATATCGTTTTCGCATCCACGATGCCTGAGCCTTGTAATCACCAATTTCTTTCAATGTCTGAAGTGATATCGGACTATCAACCTGAATATAAATCGGGCTTTTGTTGAGCGAATACGTTTTCTTCGGCAACACCTTCCCCGGTCCATAAAGACACATCGGCAAAATAGGTATGCCCAATTGTTCTGCCAGATAGAAAGCACCTTGATGGAAACGACCAATACGACAATCTTTAGAGCGCGTACCTTCGGGGAATACAGCAATACTATATCCTCGCTCTACCAACGACCTTAACTTCGGTAATAGTGCTTCTATTCCGTCTGCAACGGGATAGTACTCTGCATGGCGAATCATAAAACCATAGAACGGATTATTCCATACCCAGTCGTTCGTTAGGAAAATCATCTTAGGGGAAAAGACCAATTGGCACACTAAATCCAGATGTGACTGATGGTTGCATATGATGATATGAGGATTATCAAACGAAACATCCTTTGCTACCTGATACTTGAACGTTGTACCAGGTATTCCATGCTTTATCATAACGAATTTAGAGAGCCATTGTATCAACTGATGTATGCGAAACTTCTTTTTCTCCGTCATGGCTCCCCAGTGTACATACAACCAACATAATGGGGTTACGAGGAACAGAGAGAAGAAGATAAAGAAAAGCAATGAGTAAATGGTCCTTATATATTTACATAAGAAACGCCAGATTCTTAGAGGCAATCCATAGACAACAGCCAGGAAACACAATACCATATTAAGGATACTGATTCTTGCGAAATCCTTCACAGGACGGAAATGACTTACCCTTTCCTCTTTGGGTGGATAGTACACTTCTATAGGAATGGGGTGTATTTTGATGCCGTGCCAGGAAGAAAATACCAACAGTTCCAATTCTGCCTCATATCTTGAAGTCAGTAGCGACAATAGAGGTAGTTTCTTTATGGGATATAAGCGATATCCTGTTTGAGTATCAGAGAGGTTTTTCCCTGTCTGGATAAAAAACCAGAAATTGGAGAATTTATTGGCGAAACTGCTTCCCTTGGAGCGTTCCACACCTGTAAGATTCCTATTCCCGATGATTAAAGAACCTGGATGCTCCTGGTTGGCTTGGAGAAACAAGGGGATATCCTCAGGATAATGCTGCCCGTCACCATCAATAGTTATTGCATACGAAAAGCCCATCTGAAGCGCCTTGGCAAACCCTTTTTTCAATGCATATCCCTTTCCTCTGTTCTTGTCGTATTCAACCAAGGCAATCTGTGGAATACTTCTTAATATCGAAGAAGTCTCATCTGTCGACCCGTCATTTACCACAATGATATCATTACATTCTACCAGAGCTTTGTTTACGACAGAGCCTATCGTTCCAGCATTGTTGTATGTTGGAATCACGACGCATATTCCTCTGTCGTGGAGTAAATTTTTCTGGTATTCCTTCTCTATCATTGAGACTTCTTAAAGATTATTGATAGTTTTGCAAACAGCACATCGTCCTGCTGCACTTGTATCTGAGTCTTACATTCATTCGAGTCCGGCAAAACAGTTATCTTATCAAAGGCATAGGTAACAGAAGGTGTTGATAAAGGGGAAAGCACTGACAGGAACTTGATATTCTTGACAAATGAGATTTCATATTCATCACACAAATGGTCTTCTAAGAGTTCCTTGGCAATCTGTATGATACAGACACCAGGCGTGATAGGCTCATTGGGAAAATGAGCCTTATATATGAAATGATTCCTGTCCAGCAGTATCTGATAAAGGATACTTTTTCCTTCCGTCCTCTTATCGGATATCGTATAAAGACTATTCCTCAGTATCATACTCTTCCTCTGTATTTAAAGCCGAAAAACTATAAGTGATATGGTATTTCTCGTTCTGACAGACAGACTCTCCTTTCTGAAGACATTTCATCAGTTGAATTAAGTCCTTCTTCATAATCTTCCTGATATACCATTTATCCAGCATTTTAACGACCGAATATAGTTTTATCTTTTCTTTTCTTATATCATACGAGAAGCTTAATGCTGTGATTCCAAACTCATTAAAAACCGATCCGTTAACGACTGTGCCTTCATTGAATAGGACACAGACTCCGCTAATATATCCTTGCGGCATATCTATATACGCAGAATACTTGGCCTTCTCCCCTTGAGTAGAAGGAAAACGAACCTGAGCATCAATCGTACAAAAACGTGCAGTCAGAAATATCAGGCTAACGAATACTAAACAAGTCCGCACTAATTGCTTCATTTATAGATATGTTTTGTAATTCTATGATTGTCTTGTCTCCATTATTCTCTAATAGTTCGACTTTCGTCACATACTTCTTTTTCTTATTAAAGTGAATAACTATTGTCTTGAACATCTGCTTCATATTCTTACGCAAAGGAGTCATAGATGCTACATACTCCACAGATGTCTCGGAGATTTTGGTTTTAAAGCTTTTGTCGTCTGACAAATTTTGCCCCACCACACTACTCATCATGATTTGTGCTATCTCCTTAAATAGTTTGTTCTGATTCACATCGATAACATCATTCCTCTTCTTGTTCTTAAGCAGAACATTACTTCCATTGAGTATGAAAGTGTAATTATATGGAGAAACGTATTCCCACCTCAGTTTATCACTTTTCTGATAATACATCTTCCCTTTGGATACCATTTTCTCATTCAGCAATCGCATATGTTTCGTCTGAACAAAACTGCATTTCATTGATGTAACCGCTGATGCAGCCTTACTAATAGTATGAATTATCTGGGCATCACTGCTTTTCTGTGCAAAAAGCGGCAAAACCGTAATCCAAAGCATAAATATGGTGGCAAACTTTACTTTCATTTTATTTTGCTATTAAGAAACAACCTGTCATTATTAAAAAAACACCTATCCACTTTATGGCAGAAACCTCTTCGTGAAAGAAGAGTATGGCTGCCAGCATACCGAATACATAACTCAGACTAACCATAGGATATGCAGTAGCAAACGGGAAGTATTTTACGATATACATCCATAAAAGGGAAGCCGCCCCAAAAAACAAACCACATGCTGCAAACTGCCAGTTAGATAGCAGGGCAAACCAGAAGTCCTTCGTCCATGAAAAGGATGGCATCTTTGTCAGGGCAAATTTCAAGAAAACCTGCCCTCCACAGAGTAACACACTCTGTAATATCGCTAACGGTATTATTTTCCACATGTTAATACTATTGCTATTGAATGTATCGGTAATAAATCTTTTCTTTCCATATGCTCCATGAATGAACGCCACATCACGGTGGTTTCATCATGCAATCCAACCAAGACACTGCGCACCTTTCCACTTCGAAGTAACATTCTTGCATCTCTCAATGCCCATTCCAAGGATTGAGCGCCATGGGTATATGTCATATTGTATCCATGACACTTCGTATGAATGGCAATATTACTACTAATGGTATTATGGGTGCTTTGCATAAAATAGGTAGGCTTTAACATCACCTCCCCTTCTTCATGAAGCTGTACTAACAAACGCTCACTGTTTTCCAGGCAACCCAGAGAAGTCGCTGTAATAATCGCATCAGGACATTCTATGCCTGCCTGCTCCAAAGCCTTCAACGACGAGAGTAGAGAACTCTTTATGATTTTCCCCATTCTTCTGATTTCCAAAGGCTTTACATAGTTACGAAGGTCACTCAATTGTTCCTCATTTGTTATCTCAACCCTTGACAACTCACATATCTCACCATCAACATGGGAAGTCGTTGTAGTATCAAAAGATGGTTTGGATGACAGGATTATAGAGGAATCATTGCCTCCAAAACCAAAAGAGTTGCACATCACATGTTTCAGTTCGCACTCTTCAACGCCCATTGTTGGGATAATGCCGTTATCCATCGAATTCTTCCATCCGATATTAGCAGGAACAAAAGCATTGTTCATCGCAAGCAGACAAATGACGACCTCTATACTGCCTGATGCGCTGGTCGTATGTCCGGTAAAGGATTTCGTGCTGGACACTTTTGGCATGCGATTCTCAAAAATGCGTTTCAGTGCAGCACTTTCTGTCTGATCATTATTTGGAGTTCCTGTACCATGGGCATTTACATAGTCAATCTCTTTAGGGGAAAGATGAGCCATCTCCAGAGCATCTTTCATTGCCAGGAAAGCCCCCTGGCCATTATCTGATGTGGCCGTTTGATGGAAGGCGTCACAGGCATTCCCATAACCAGTCAGATAAGCATGGATAGTAGCATTCCGTTGACGAGCCAATTCTTCTGACTCCAGGACAACAAAGGCGGCACCCTCTCCGAGATTCAAGCCTGCCCTATTTTCATCAAAAGGCTTACATGGTTCATCATCCAAAATCATCAGGGAATTAAAGCCATTCAGATGAAAACGTGTTAAAGCCTCACATCCCCCGGCAACCACGACATCCGCCTCCCCTGCTTTGATTAAGTTTGCTCCAAGAATCAAGGCGTTAGCAGCAGAGGAACACGCCGTGGATATTGTTGTACTATCATCAAATAAACCGAATCTCTCCGCTATCATCTGAGTACAACTTCCGCAGTCGTGAGTCCTTAAGCATCCGAGATATTCATCACTGTCAGCAAAAGTGTCAAAATACTGCTCTGTTATATCCATTCCACCAACGGTCGTCCCATTGATCAAGACTATCCTAAGTCCCTGCTGATGTACCAGTTTTGCTTCTACTATTGCTTGTCCTACGGCTAACATACCCATCATCGTCGTACGGCTAATCAACTCTGACGCACCGTAACCGAGCATGGCTTTCATCTCTTCATTCGATAGTTTAACCTCGCCGACAGGAAGTTCATGGTGAGATGATTTCAAATACATCATTTCACCAATTCCAGTCTTGTTGCTCCTCAAGGAGTTTAAGACAGCATTCTTGTCATTACCTATCGCAGAGACAATACCTTCTCCTGTGATGACTATGTTCTTACCCATTAAAGTTATTTCTTTCGGTTCTTACTGACGAAGTCTGCAATAGTACCTACACTCTTAAAGATAGCCTTTCCCTCTGCAGGACTTGCTAATTTTATGCCATATTTCTTTTCTAACAGGACTATGAGTTCCAAAGCATCGATAGAATCGAGCCCCAAGCCTTCGCCAAACAAAGGAGAGTCGGTTTCTATATCATCTGGTGTCATTTCCTCCAAATTAAGGACCTCGATAATCTGTTTCTTAAGTTCCAAAACTAATTCTTCCATTTTATCTTTTATTTTTTTTTGATTACTTCTGTGATAAACAAATCTGCTTCAAAGTGAGTATCATCCTGATAATCAAGCCACCCACTAATCATACTTTTTGTATCTTTGTCATTGAAGGACGCTTCAACAACTTGTTCTATGATGTCGTCATTTCGTTGATTCAATATATAAAATGACGTTTCACCCTGATAATGGTTATGAACCGCTATTTCGCCTGCTACAATATTAGGAAGCGTGTAAACGAAAGCAGAGGGGCTGGGGAAATAGTTGTCTTTATCTTCTATGGATTTCTCATATGCCCTATCAGCCATAATAGAGGATGAACTATTGAAGAATATGACAGCCCTGTCGTTACGAGGCATGTCACTCGGACTATTCTCTGCTATCAACAAAAGTTCTGTCGCGATATAACCTAAGCGACATAGTGGGTCCATCTTATAGTATTTGGGATTATTATCCAAATAACGCTTGTATATATCCGTAATAAGAGACATCCCTTCTCCATGACTCTCCCTTGATAATCCGTCAATAGAAAGGCCCTTTGGAGTTATTTTGACAGTATGGGTCTTTCTGAGGACGGGACGAGTTTCTATTCTTTGAACTTTTGAACCCTCTAATCTTTCAACCTTACATAATATAGCCCCATTACAGCCTCCGAACCCAGATATCATCTTAATAAAACTATCTCGGGAAGTCTCCATGTTTTCTGTAGTTATCGAAATCTTTCCAGAAACACCTCTCTCTTCATATCCTCTGGTGTGAAGAATGATATTTTCATTCAATGACGCCATTGAAATAATGGTCTCGAGGATTCCTGCCGCACCCAGAGTATGACCGAAAACACCCTTATAGGCATTGACTGGGATTGATTGCAATCCTGCCCTCTCGATTGCGACAGATTCCATCTGGTCATTAAAAAGCGTCCCCGTTCCATGTGCATTAATGAACGCAAGGTCTTTGATAGACTCATCAGACAATACAGCCTGAAGCGCTCCAAATGCACCATCGCCTAACTTCGAGGGAGAAGTGATATGAAAAGCATCGTTTCGAACTGCCCCTTTTTCTATAGTCCAACATCCGTTAGAGTTTTTCACCACTTCTTCTCGCCCGAGAACGAGAGTAGCTGCTGCCTCACCAAGATTTAGTCCTATACGCTCAATATCGAAAGGTCTGCATGCCTCCTCTGATAAAGCCTTGAGAGACTGGAATCCAGAAACAGTGAATTTACTTTGGACATCTGCCCCGCAGACAATAGCATAGTCATAACTGTTCGATTCTAACAAGCGCAATGCCAACACAATTGCAGAGACTCCAGATATACAGGCATTACATACGACAATCGGTTCTGTCTGTATATTGAGTTTCGAGGCTATGCGCTTTGCTGATGAGCCTGGATAAAGCATAGAAGAAGGCGTCGCGGGGTTCTCCAGCAATTCGATATTTGCCTTGGTGGTACTGAGTATAAATACTACCCGATGACTTGACAATTTGATATCAGTATGTTGAATAGCCTCCTTGACCGAGCAATATGCCAATGACTCGAAACGTGTTAGTCCATCTATGCTGTATTGTTTTTGCTGTTCAGAAGAGAAAAGGGATGCGGTAAAGGGCTCAGGAATACTCCACAAACGGTCATAGCGGCATAGGGAAGAGATACCAGACTTAACTGCCTGGTAATTCATCTCTGTCGTTGCACCAAGAGGTGAAATGATATTATCCGCCAATTTATAAACCATCTGCCGTTTCGATTTTATTTTAAACTCTTGAACTCCTTAAACTCTAACCTTTAACCTATAACCTTTACATTACATTCCAGCGTCGCTTCCATTCCGTATAGAAATCTGGGTTGTCCCAGATTAACTGATACTCAGTATCCATAAACACCTGTACCGAATGACCTGTGGCAATCAGGCTCTCGTCTTCTGTGTCATGAATCTCGTAATCAAACACTATCTTAGCCGCCTCCGTGGGACGATAGATAATATCTATTCTCGGTTTCATGCCATATTTGATAGGTTTCTTCCATTGGAAACTCATCTCTACCAGTGGCGCGAAGTAGCCATGGTCGAAGAAGCCCATATAGGTAAGGTCATATTTTCTGCCGAATTCCTCACGGGCATCCTCAAAATAGAGCATGTACGAGCCATGCCATACCACATTCATCGAATCCACCTCACTGAACCGTATCTCTATCTCTTTTGACGCTTTCAACTCCATCTATTCTTCCTTTCCACTTTTTATGGCAATTTTCATTTCCGTAGTCACCAGTTGCTTATCACCACAGCAGATTGTTGCCTCTGCTAAAATCATACCGAAGAGTTCTTCCTTGACATCCACGCTGGTAATAATGGTGTCACCTACCTGCGGCAATGCTGATATCGTCAGATTACGAACTGCTCCAATAAAACCTATCTGTATTCCTTTTTTGAAGATATACTTGTTAACATATCCTATTCGTGCAGCACAGGTCTGGGCAATATTCTCGATAAGTCCAGAAGCACTGAGACAACCATTCTCAACAAAAATATTGTCTGCAAGGATATCGGTCTCTGTCGTCGTCCTGACCATATCAAACTGAACTAACCGACTAACCATCACAAACGGCTCTTGCTGGGGCAAGAGTTCATGGATGTTGATGCTTCTCAGAAAAGCACTATCTGGTTGTTTAGGATCTGTCATTTTTACGCTTTCCAAAATTCAAAGAAGTTATACCACTGTGTCGGATAGAGTTTAAGCATACGCTCCATTTCTGTTATGTAGCCATCGGCCAACTGAGACATCTGTTGTTCACGAGAGGCCTCCTTGTCATAAGGAAGGGGCGTTACATAAATCTTATATCCCTTTACTGAGGTCTTCATTACATTCACTGCAAGGACATTCAATCCGCGCATGGTTGCCACGGCAAATGGTCCCATTGGTATTTGAGCATCTGCCCCCAACAGGGTAACGTTGAGGGATTTCTGTGATCCAAAGATTCTGTCCGCTGGCATGCTTACAGTTTCTCCCTGTTGAAGAGCATGGTCAATTAAGAACAAATGGCTCATGTCTTCTTTGACGGTAATCATTCGTATGTTGGTATCCGCAAACATCTGGTTTCTATAGTCCATGATTGACTGTTTCTCCCCGAAGAAAACCAATGTGTTAAAAGGTTTGTCTTCAGCAACGAGTGTATAGCCGGCTATTTCATAATTACCGATATGAGAACTAAGTAGTATAAAACCATCCTTTTGCTTTGCCAAATGCAGAAAATGGTCGTAACCCTCAATATCCATATGAAATCGTTTACCAGCATACATGGCAAACCGGTCGATGACGACCTGACCAAACATACAGTGATTCTGGTAAGTCTTGATGAAAGCCTTCACGGGCGTAAGCTTCCATCGCTCACGAAAGTAATGATATATCGGTTTGAAACCAGGACGTAGCAAACAAGGGGGAACAACAAACACATAGGTGAAGTAATAGATAATTCTGATATCTATAGCTCGCAACAGTTTGATAAGCCACTTGTGCATCAGACTATTGCCGAAAGTTGTGCCATCCCACTTCTTCTCCGTCACTATTCTTATCCCACCTTACTTTCAATATAATCACAGAACTGACGCAGGGTTGTCACGTCTTTCATCTCTTCGGGATTGATTTTAAAGCCGAAGTTCTTTTCCACGATGACAACGATGTCAACAAAATCAAGGCTGTCAATACCCATATCGTCTTTGAGTTTGGCATCGTCGCTAATCTTGTCCTCGTCTATTTCGAGGTCATCAATCAGGAAGGCCCTTACCTTCTCTTCAATCTCTTTTCTTGTCATTATCTTATATTTTATTTGTTATTAATCTTACACACTATTATGGAATGTCCTTGTCCCAGATGGTCATGCACGTGTTCGATTTCCAAGCCGGCAGCATTGATACAATGTTCCATGTCCTCTGTATTATACATCTTCGAGTTACCGTTGGCAATAGCGGAAAAATACAGGCTTGTCATGGTCAGACAGAATGCGGCAGGCTCAAAGCGCTGACGGTCCCAGAGGGTTTCCATGATAAACAGGCGTGTTTGTTCTGTCATTGCTTCCTTGGCACGTTTTAAGATGTCGATTATCTCGTCCATACTGAAACAATCAAGGAACTGACTCATCCATATCGCATCAAGTCCACCTTCTCGCTGAGGGAATACGGCATTGGCATCAAGCAAATTAATGCCATAGCCTTTGATGCGATCCGCTCCCGTTTTCCCAGAAACGTTATCTTGCATCATCTTTATTTGTTGCGGAAGGTCCAAAACGGTCACCTCCACTTCCGGGCTATAGTTCACACACTGTAAAGCCCACTTTCCTGTATTACCACCAACATCGTAGAGTGATCTGACCTGATACTTATCAAAGATAATTTTCAAGGCCTCGGGGAAGGAAGAATCACTATAGAAATGATCGAAACCAAACCAACTTTTTTGCACTTGTTCCGGCAAACTGGACAGACCTTCATATACCGTGGGCCATGATCCGAAATGCTTCAGTCCCTCAGGCTTCCCATTACGCAGAGACTCCTCCAAATGAAACCATCCCTCATAATTGACATCGTGGTTAAAGTCAATATTTACACGCGTGGCAGGGTCATTTATCAGGAACCATCCCGTTTTGGATAATGAATACTTGTTTGTATTTACATCCACAAGGACAGTTCCAATACACAAAGAAGCCTCCAAAAGACACTTGACTGCATAATCGGAATAGTCAGTCTGCTCACATATCTCCTGCCTGGTAAGGCCTCCGTCAGAGTCGCGCAAAAGGTCAAAGATACCCCATTTGAGCATAATACGCGAGGCCTGAAATACAACAGGTCCCCACGCAATGAACTCAGCCAACCTCTGGGCTTCACGGGCAGACAGAGTCTCCTTTGTGTATTTCTCTACTAATGAGGGAAATAGAATCATCTTATTTAATACGTGCTAATTCGTTACCTTAATCAATAAAATGTTATTTGTTAGGCAATTCTGATTTCAAGATACTTCCCAGTTTTTTTCCTGTGACTGTAGCCCATATCTTCATTCGAGCAAGTTTAGTACCAATCATGAAGGGGGGCTCTTTACCGCCTGTCAGTTCCTCCACCGTGAAATAGACATTACCACTACTGTCTATAATGTCTGCATCACATATGATATAGCCATCATCTGTAATTGTATTAACTTTTATCACAATTGTGTATTTCGCATCTCTATAGTCACCTATTTTATATGACTTTCCGATACCCACATTTGCACCAGACCTGAAATTACGAACAATTGTTGGCTTATCTTCTTCCCAGTCCTTTTCATAATTTGAGAATTCTTCTTCGCTCATTCCACAAATAAGAGCATCCGAGAAGTCCATTTTCAAGTTCATTCGGGCTCCCTTCATGTTCTTTGGGAAATTGTTCTTTGTAACATTCTGTGCATAACTGCTGGCAGCTATGACCATGAACAGCATAATTAATACTTTCTTTTTCATATTACGTTTATTTTTTTAATAACTAATGCACTGTTTGTACCACCAAAACCGAACGAATTGCTGAGCACGGTATTTACCTCTGTTTCTACAGTCTTGGCAGTAAGATTAATCTTTTCAGAATATTCATCTGGATTCTCGAAGTTGATATTTGGAGCCACAAAGTTGTTTTGCATCATGATAATGCTGTATACTATCTCGCTGGCTCCAGCCATCCAACATTCGTGACCTGTCATGGATTTGGTAGAACTTATCAAAGCCCTTTGACCTCTGAACAATCTATCAAGAGCAATGGCCTCGTACATATCACCCTGAAGTGTCGATGTGGCATGAGCATTGATATAGTCTATATCGTCAAGCTCAATGCCTGCATCCTTGATTGCCCTTGACATAGCAATCATGCTACCATTGTCACTGGGTTCGGAAATGCCGCCGCCGTTACTGGAGAATCCATATCCAACAACTTCTGCAAGTATGTTGGCTCCGCGTGCTACAGCATGGTCATAGTCTTCTAACACAAGGGCTGCTGCACCACCACTGGGAATCAGACCGTCTCTGTCTCTGTCAAAGGGACGGCTTGCCTTTGTGGGTTCGTCCATACGAATGGAGAAAGCCCCTAACGCATCGAACGAAGCCATAGAGTAGTAGTTGGTTTCCTGGGCTCCTCCACAAAGAATCATATCTTGAAGGCCTTGTTTTATCATCATATAGCCCAATCCAATAGAATGGCTACCGCTGGCACAGGCTGCACTAATAGTAAAGTTTACTCCACGGAGATGGAAGATGGTACTAAGGTTCATATTTACCGTCGAGTTCATCGACTGGAAGATAATACCATAGCCTAACATCGCGGAATCATGCTTCTCGTCCATTATCTTTGACGCCTCGATAACTGGCTTCGCAGAAGAGTCATTACCAAAGATACAGCCTACTTCGTTACCTCTCAAATACTGATCGTCAATTCCTGCTTGTTCAAAGGCTTGCTTACTTGCCATATATGCATATTGTGCCTCCTCTGACATA
This sequence comes from Prevotella sp., assembly GCA_017554105.1. Taxonomy (GTDB): domain Bacteria; phylum Bacteroidota; class Bacteroidia; order Bacteroidales; family Bacteroidaceae; genus Prevotella. The sequence continues at coordinate 177,156 of JAFZIY010000031.1, forward strand.
CCGGCACGAGTATGCCTGTCTAACATCTGCTTCGTGATAACTGGCGTTTCCACTATTCCTGTTAGACCAGAACGATACCCATATTCCAGACGTTCCGGCTGCAATCCGATGCCAGACTTCCCCTCATAAAGGGAATGCCTGACCATTTCGATATCTGTTCCCAAGCAGGACCAAATACCCATGCCTGTAATAACTACTCTCTTCGACATTATGTATAAAGTCCTCCATTTATATTTATAACTTCTCCTGTTATATATGCTGCATCCTCAGAAACGAGGAAGCCAACCAAGGCTGCCACTTCCTCAGGCTTGCCAAATCTTCCCACAGGTATCATACTCTTAAGTTCTTCCTGAGGTAAATCCTTTGTCATATCTGTTTCGATGAAACCAGGAGCAACAGCATTTACGGTGACATTTCGAGAAGCCACCTCTTGAGCCAAGGCTTTAGTAGCACCTATCAATGCCGCTTTTGCTGCACTATAATTTGTTTGACCAGGCATTCCTTTAATACCTGACAAAGATGATACGTTGATTATTCTTCCACCCCTTTTTCTGGGCATCATATGTTTCAGCAGTCTTCTTGTCAAATAAAAGAATCCGTTTAATGTCGTATCAATAACACTATGCCATTCCTCATCAGACATCATGAACATAACGTTGTCGTGACGGATTCCTGCATTGTTAACAAGAACCTCTATATAATCATCATTATGGTTCTTTTCCCATAAATCGATGGCATTATCTATCTCTTCTTTGCTACTGACATCAAATTTCAGCAATTCTGCATGACCGCCCATTTGCTCAATTAAGGCCTTCACCTCTTCGGCTGCGTCATGATTTGACTGAAAGTTAATAATCACAGGATAGCCCAAAGAGGACAACTTTATACAAATTGCCTTTCCAAGTCCCCTTGAACCTCCTGTTACCAAAGCATACTTCATAATAATTTCAATATAAACTAATATTCCATAATACCCCCTCGCACCAAGTTTTAGCAGCTCAGAAACACATAATAACATCTTCAGATTAGGACAAATGCTACAGCAACGGTTTTTATCCTACATACATACCTTATCCATCAGAGTCCTATTCGTTTCTTATAGACCTGCATCAATTCGAGTCCAAAGATAAACATTTTATTTGAAAAAGACCGTAAGGAACCGAAAAAAATAAACTGCTGCAAGAAAAATTATAATACGTTTACATAATCCGCCATAAATTATTGATTATGTCTAATTACAATAGTATTAAACGCTATTGGCGGTTCTATTGATAGGTACACATCAAGGAAAGTACAAGAATCATGAAAACCGACATTAGGTTACAACTTTATCCTAAGGATAATCGAAATGCCTACTCTCATTGATAAAAGGAGATTTTATACTATATGCCGTAAGACGATTTTTACTATCAAATTTATTTGCAAAGGTCAGCGTATCGTTCCTAAATTTATCATTATAAACATATATTTTTGCTATCGGATGTGAAGGAACATATCCACCGACTTCGCCTGTAAGATACCTTGCTATCAATATCTTTGTATCAAAAATACCCATAAACAAAGCTATTCCAGAACGAGGAGAATCGATAGTCATATCATATTCTATGTGTTCAATTTGTGTATCTCCATAATAGCCGCCAGTGATAACGACTTCAGTAACAAGATTGTTTTTCCAAATATACTTGTATCTAGGTATATCTTTACAATTAGGACATGCTGCATTCATCAGATGACCATCTGCATCATATTCATACTCAAACTCTTCTCTAAAAGGGCGAGAAACGATCCCGCTATTTGGCTCAATCTCATTTACAGGAATGTCGTTAACCAAGATTGCTTTACCCTGATTATCAACAAAAATCGCCAATGTATCATTCCACCCAACTTTCTCATTCTTATTGGTAATATAGGTTCTGTTGCTAAGTACTGTCATATATCTACTCAGCATTTGTCCCTTGTACTCTTTAGTATTAAGGTTTTTATTGCAACTTGAGAGGATTGCCAGAGAAAGCAATGGAAATGCAATAAACAATGAGATGATTCCGATGTATCTTGATTTCATATATACTTTTTTGAAGATAAAGAATTATATTGTAAAGATAATAAAAGTCGAATGCGATGCCAAAATAAAAACATATTTTAACATCGGACTATTGAAAAGTTCGGCATCTTCTTTCATATTGTCAAAGTATTCATTACTTTTGCCCTATGGACGAAGATAGGCTGCGCCTCCGCTCGGCGACGAAGGAGACGCTTTGACTTTCCCTTCGGCCGTCGAGCTAAACCTTCATAGAGAAGCGGAGAAAGAACAATAAAAACAAAAAAAATGCTTTTTTGTTTTGTATTGTATTCGACTTACATTATCTTTGCAGTAGTTTTTCAGATGCCTATGAGAAACAGGGCTTTGTTTTTATGCCCATTCCGAAACTTAATCAACATACGACAATATGAAGACAAAATCTACCAACCGACATTTCTTTGCACGAGCGGCGATGCTGCTTATGCTGCTGTTCACGACCGTCTCTGCATGGGCCGACCTCAGCGGCAGGTGCGGCACGAATCTTTGGTACAACTACGAAAGTTCCTCCCAGACGTTGACGATTTTTAAAGGAGCGGAAGGTCAGTCAGGTTCCATGTATGACTACTATACTGGTGATAATCAAGAGGCTCCGTGGAAAAGCATTAGGGGAGAAATAAAAAAGGTCGTCATCGACGCTGACGTGACGGACATCGGTAATTATGCCTTTTACAACTGCACCGCTCTGACCAAGGTGATTATTGCCAGCACGGTGACAAGCATCGGTAACGGTGCTTTCAACAACTGTATTGCTTTGCCCTCCATTAACCTTCCTGAAGGAGTGACACGTATCGGCAATGCGGCCTTCAGCAACTGCTGGCAACTGTCTTCCATCACCGTCCCCAACACAGTGGAGACCATCGAGGACTTTGCTTTTGAGAAGTGCAAGGCACTGACCTCGTTCGCCTACCCTTCGGGCTTGACAAACATCAGTAAAGGTGTTTTCAGGGAATGCACAGGTCTTGCAAGCTTCACCATCCCCGCCGGAGTGACAAGCATCGGTAAAAGTGCCTTTATGGGTTGCACGGCATTGACGGACATCTCTATGCCCAACTCTGTGAAGACCATCGGACAAATGGCCTTTTATGAGTGTTCCTCCTTGACGAGTGTAGTCATCCCAGATGGGGTAACATACATTGATGAAGATGCATTTAGAAGTTGTACCTCCATAACGGATCTCACTATCTCTGGTTCTGTAACGGGCATAGCTTGGAATGTTTTTTGGGGATGTAATGCTCTTTCTTCTGTCTATTGCTATGCCACAACACCCCCCGGTATAGGTGGTGGCGTATTTGGGTCAAATGCCTCTGGCCGTAAATTCTATGTCCCTGAAGAAAGCCTGGCTGCTTATCAGGAAAGTTGGAGCGACTACAGTGACGACATTGTTGGCATCCCCGTTTATACTATCACCCTACAGGTCTCGCCCGACAATACCTTCGGCACTGCCACGGTCTCTTCAACCGTAGCAGCCCAGGGTGACAAGGTGACTCTGACTGCCATACCCAACGAGGGCTACCAGTTCATCTGGTGGGATGTCACGGGTGGCGCCGTCATCACCAAACCGTCAGCCGAGCAGACCACGCTCACCATGCCCAAAAAGAACTTGACCCTCACGGCGATGTTCCGAGGAACAGATGACAACCCCAACACCTATACCCTGACGCTCGATGACAACGACAATAACCCTGGGGGCGTGGCGGAAATACACCAAGGCATCAAATACTATACGCTGCCGACCCGCACACGCACCGGCTATTACTTCCTCGGCTGGGCCACATCGGCTACGGGCACCCCTGCCTATAAGGCAGGAGAGACCGTCAATCTGGAGAACAACCTGACGCTCTATGCCATCTGGCTGGAGATGCCTGTGATGCTGGCCGACAATGCACCCAACGCTGCCACCATCAGCAAACTCAAAGACCTCGGTGCCATCGACGTGAAGCTGAGCGGACGGTCGCTATACAAGGACGGTTATTGGAACACGCTGTGTTTGCCGTTCGGTCTCACGGCGGCACAACTCGAAGACAGCCCGCTCGCAGGTGCTACGCTGATGGAGTTAGACACCGAGTGTACAAACGACAACAGGCAGACGGGCTTCGATGCCACGACAGGTGCGCTCTACCTCTACTTCAAAACAGCCACGGCCATCGAGGCGGGCAAGCCCTACCTCATCAAATGGGGTACGCCCAACTCCGACCCGAATGTTCCCATTGATGTCATCTATAACCCGACCTTTACGGGTGTCACCATCAATGGAACTGGCTCTCTATCCGTCACAAGTGCCGATGGCGCAGTGAGTTTCTCAGGCAATTATAACCCCATCAGCATCGGCAACGAGGGTGACAACACCATACTCTATATGGGAGCCGAGAGTACCCTCTACTATCCCAATGCCGCAATGGACATCAATGCCTTCCGCGCCTACTTCCAGCTGAACAACGGCCTTGTGTGTGGCAATCCAAATCAGGGAGGCAGCATCAATGCCTTTGTGCTGAACTTCGACGATGAAACGACGGGAATTGTCTCAATTGAAAATTCAAGATTCTTCGACGAGCGAAGCGGCAAAGCCGAGCGGATAATTGAAAATGGGGCTGATGCATGGTACACGCTTGACGGCAGGAAACTCAACGGCAAGCCCTCGGCCAAGGGCATCTACATCAACAATGGACTCAAAGTCGTGATTAAGTGAGAGGAGAACCGAGCTTGCTCGGGTTCTTCCAAGCGTGAACGAGTTCGAGCAAAGCTCAAAGTCGTGATTAAGTGAGGGAAGAATCAATGGCTATTCCCTACTAAAAAGTCAGTTTTGTGACATAAAAAACGAATTGTTGCACCAAAAACAAAGAAGTGTGCCGAATACGGCACACTTCTAATTATTTAAAGTACCCAGAGCCGGGGTCGAACCGGCACGGGTTGCCCCACTGGTGTTTGAGACCAGCGCGTCTACCGATTCCGCCATCTGGGCATTAGCGAAACGTCATGGCGACGATTAGCGGGTGCAAAGGTAATTCTTTTTTGGTAAAAAACAAAGGAATTGGAAAAAATATTTAAATAATGGACTGAAAACTTGGTAGTGTGGAGAATAATGATTATTTTCGTGGCGCAAAATAAATCTAATTAAATGAGAACTCAAAATAAAGATAACTACTGTGTGATTTTAGCGGGTGGAAAAGGACGTAGGTTGTGGCCATGCAGCAGGGAGGACAGACCGAAGCAGTTCATGGATTTCTTCTCTACTGGCAGGACGTTGCTTCAGCACACCTTCGACCGCATTACCAAGATTGTTCCCGTTGAGAATATATATGTCAACACTAACCATGTTTATGCCCATTTCGTGGAGGAACAACTGCCGGAACTGCCCCATGAGAACATTCTAAGCGAGCCTATTTTCCGTAACACGGCACCAAGTGTGGCATGGGCTACCTATCGGATATATCACAGAAACGAGAATGCGAGGATTTTGGTTGTGCCGAGCGACCAGGCCGTTTTCAAGGAGGAGGCATTCCTCGACAATATAGAATATGGCCTGGACATAGTGTCTGAATATGATGCCATGCTCACGATGGGCGTGAAACCGACGCGTCCTGAGCCCGGATATGGCTACATTCAGTATAGTGAGAAGACGCAGTTCGACTCTATCTATCGCGTGAAATCGTTCACCGAGAAGCCCGCACGCGAGTTCGCGCAGATGTTTGTTGAGAGCGGAGAGTTTCTTTGGAACAGCGGTTTGTTCCTCTCCAACGCCAAGAATCTCCGTCTTTCGATGCGCAGAATGTTCCCCAATTCCGTGCTTGGAAAGCTTGAGGAAGACGGCCATGAATGGAGTATTGAGGAAGAAACGGAGTATATTCAGAAGAATTTCCCTGCCTATCCTAACCTCTCCATTGACATGGGAATACTGGAAAAGAGCGACAATGTCTTTGTGATGATGTGCGACTTCGGGTGGGCTGACCTTGGCATGTGGCACTCTATCTATGAGAGCATGCGCAAGAGTGATGACGACAACGTGAGCATCAGCGGTCAGACAATTATCGAGAACAGTCACGGCAATATAATAAAACTGCCCGAAGACCATATCGGAATATTCAACGGACTTGAGGACTTTATCGTTGCCGAGAACGATAACGTGCTTCTGATATGTAAGCGCGAGGACTCTTCTGCACTTATCCGCAAGTATATCAGCGACGTGCAGTTAAAGTATGGGGACGAATATATTTAATCGCTTATTTGCTGAATTCCTTGTAAATCTTGTCGGCAATAGCCTTGAATTCTTCTTCAGAAAGTTTCAACTTCTCCTTTCGGAAGTCCACGTCAGCCTCGCTCTGCATAGGGATGAGGTGGATATGGGCATGAGGCACCTCAAGACCGAGCACCACCTGTGCCACCTTCTCACATGGGAAGGCTGCCTTCAGAGCCACTGCCACTTTCTTCGCAAACACCTGGAACTCGGCGATTTCCTCGTCAGAGAGGTCAAAGATGTAGTCAACCTCCTTGCGTGGAATCACCAGTGTGTGTCCTTTTGCCAACGGGTTAATGTCGAGGAAAGCGTAGAACTTATCGCTTTCAGCACACTTATACGACGGTATTTCACCTGCTGCTATCTTACTGAATATACTCATTTTGCCAACTTTTAATTAATTGTTCACTATCAACTATCAATTGTCAATTGTCAATTCTCAATTCTCAACTATCCCACAGTAATCTTGTCGATGCGCAGGCGTATCGTACCATTTGGTATTTTCACCTCTACCTCGTCGCCCACCTTGTGGTTGAGCAGTCCCTGGGCTATCGGCGTGGTTATCGATATCTTGCCCTCGCGGAGGTTTGCCTCGCTCTCGCTGACAATGGTATAACTCATCTTGGCCTTGTTGCCCATATTGGTCATCTCCACCTTCGACATTATCTGCACCGCGTCGGCACTCAGTCGTGAGGTGTCAACAATCTTAGCCTCAGCCAATTGTCGTTTCAACGTGTTTATCTTGTTCTCCAGTTTTGCCTGCGCTTCCTTGGCAGCATCATATTCGGAGTTCTCGCTGAGGTCACCCTTGTCGCGTGCCTCGGCGATGGCAGCAGAAGCCTTTGGTCTCTCCTCGGCTTCAAGCCTCTTCAGTTCGGCCACGAGCTTGTCATAGCCTTCTTGTGACATATATGCCATAACTATTCCTTTTTTTATATATTACTTATTGTTTTCAATCGCTTAACAAAGACAAAAAAAGTATTCCGACATACTCTTCATAATGTCGGAATGCGTATTTCTTATCATTTGTAATGGCAACATTGGTTAGTAAGACGCACCTTATGGACAGGAATCACTCTCCTCGCGCCAGTGCCTACTCGGCCATTTTGTATTTTTCAGGGGCAAAGTTAGTGCTTTTTTTCATAACAAACAATTTTTTTGTCTTTTTTTTCGCTTTTCTTTGTTACTTTAAACTAATTGTATTACATTTGCACACTGAACAATCATGGGGCATTAGCTCATCAGGCTAGAGCGTTTGACTGGCAGTCAAAAGGTGGCAGGTTCGAGTCCTGTATGCTCCACCCTATCACGCCAAAAGGCGTGATTTTTTATTTCACCGCCACCATTTCGCCCCCGCCCTCAACAGAAAAAGCACCGTAACGGTCACCTGAACATATCGAATCGCAAACCAATCCTGGCTGTTTTGGTCTGCAATCCTGCCAGGTTTACTCACCAATCCTGGCAGGTTTGGTCAGTAATTTCGGCGAAATTAGTTTCCGAAAGGTGGCTTTTCGCTGTGCGATATGCCATGAAATGTGAGGCGAAAGGTAGTTAATTATTGTGTAAGAGGAGCGAGGATAAAGATTTTTCATTATCTTTGCAATCAGGAACATAACAAAACAACAATCATGAACAGAATCATAAAACTATTGTTCGCAGGACTGTGCATCAGCAGCACGGCATGCAGTCAGAAAGCATACAAGGACTATAACGTGGAAGAGTTTGAGACCTTTATTAACGAGAACAAGGACAATGGTCTGCAACTCGTGGATGTGCGCACGGCAGAGGAATATGCCGAAGGCACCATTGCTGGGGCCACACTCATCGATTTCAAACAAAGCGGATTTGCCGAGCGAGCAGAGAAAACACTCGACAAGGAACGCCCAGTGGCAGTGTTCTGTCGTAGCGGACGCAGGTCGGCTAACGCTGCGGAGATACTCACTGAGAAGGGTTTCAAGACGGTTGTTAATCTTAAAGGCGGCATACTGGCATGGAACGAGAAACACCAAGACAAGCAGTTCACCGCCGACCAACTGGAAGAAGCCCAAGACGAGTACGGCATGGAGATAGACCGTTTCCAGGCAAAGGGCGGCGGACTGACACTCCACTGCATCAAGCACGCGTCGGTGTTCATTGAGTATGGAGAAAAAACAATCTACATCGACCCTGTAACTCGACTCGGAGAATGGAGCACCGACTACTCGAAACTGCCCAAGGCAGACTACATCTTCATAACACATGAGCACGGCGACCATTACGACGCGGCTGCCATTGCGGCACTGAGCAAGGAAGGAACGGTGACAGTACTCAACCCGAGGTGCGCCGAAATGCTGAGCAAGGGCACGGCAATGAAGAACGGTGACAAGAAGACACTCGGTGACGGGATTGCAGTGGAGGCAGTGCCAGCATACAACAACACGGCAGGTCGTGAGAAGTTCCACCCCAAAGGACGCGACAACGGATACATACTGTCTCTCGGTGATAAGAGAATATACATCGCCGGTGACACCGAGGACATCGAGGAGATGGCACAGGTGAAAGACATCGACATCGCTTTCTTGCCTTGCAACCAGCCATATACCATGACACCCGAGCAACTGGTTCGTGCGGCAAAAACCGTCAAGCCTAAGATTCTCTTCCCTTATCACTACGGCAACACCAACGTGGAGCCTGTAATTGACATGCTCAAGGATAGCGGAGTGGAGGTAAGGATACGCAGTTACCAATGAAAAGAGTTAGAAGTTAGAAGATAGAAGTTAGGAGTTGAGAGTGTTAAAATCGTAAAAATTGCGTCATTAATTTGCAAGATACAATGATTATGTATACTTTTGTAAGGTAAAACGAAGATTTAGTTACAAAAAGAACATTTAGAAAGATGATTTGGAATCCAAGTATTGAGTGTATGGACCGCGAGCAACTGCGCGAAATACAGAGCATCAGACTGCGGAAAATGGCAGACTATGTTTATCACAACACCCCATTCTATCGTAAGAAGTTTCAGGAACTGGGAATAGAACCCGGTGACATCAAGGACATTGACGACATCGTGAAACTGCCATTCACTAACAAACTCGACCTGAGAGACAACTATCCATTCGGTTTGGCCGCCGTTCCGATGAGTCAGATTGTGCGCATACATGCCTCCTCAGGTACGACAGGAAAACCCGTGGTGGTGCTTCATACACGCAAGGATCTTGCGATGTGGACAGAGAGTCTGTCACGTGCATTCACCGCATACGGTGCCTCCAAGAACGACATTTTCCAGGTTTCGTATGGCTACGGACTGTTTACCGGCGGTCTGGGAGCACACGACGGAGCGACGAATATAGGCGCAAGCGTTATCCCGATGTCTTCGGGAAACACCCAGAAACAGATAACCCTGATGCACGACTTCGGTGCTACGGTGCTCTGCTGCACACCTTCCTATGCCATGTTCCTTGGCGAGGCGATGAAGGAGAGCGAGTGGCCGCGCGAGGAATTCAGGCTGAAGGTGGGTGTCTTCGGTGCTGAGCCATGGACCGAGGAGATGCGTGCGAAACTGCAAGAGACACTGGGCATCAAGGCATATGACATCTACGGACTGAGCGAGATAGCAGGTCCTGGCGTGGGATATGAGTGCGAACACCAGTGTGGTACACACCTCAGCGAGGACTATTTCTATCCGGAGATTCTTGACCCTAACACTGGCGAGCCGCTGCCGGAAGGCACTCTCGGCGAACTGACGTTCACCCACCTCACCAAGGAGGGAATGCCGCTGCTGCGCTACCGCACCCACGACCTCACCGCCCTGCACTACGAGAAGTGCCAGTGCGGAAGAACGATGGTGCGCATGGATCGTATCCTCGGTCGTTGCGACGACATGCTCATCATTCGTGGAGTGAATGTGTTCCCGTCACAGATAGAGGCTGTAATACTCAGTCTGCCTGAGTTTGAACCGCACTTCATACTTACCGTCGACCGCGTGAACAACACCGACACTTCAGAACTGAAGGTGGAGGTGAAGGAAGAGTACTTCACCGACGAGATGGCACAACTCGTGGGACTGCAGAAGAAACTGGAGGCAGAACTGCGCAGCGTCATCGGACTGGGCTTCAAGGTGAAACTCGTGGAGCCGAAGAGCATCGAGCGCTCTACAGGAAAGGCACGCCGAGTATTCGACAACAGAAAGATTTAATCATTTAAAGGGAGTAAAGGAGCAATAAGAACCGCTGTCTTAACTACTTGACTCCATAACTACTTAACTCCCCAAAATAAAAAATAAAAGATATGTTAGCAAAACAACTGTCAGTGTTCTTAGAGAACAAGTCTGGAAGACTTACCGAAGTGACCGAGGTGCTGGGCAATGCGGGAGTCAACCTCTCGGCAATGAGCATCGCTGACAACAGCGACTTCGGAATACTTCGCTGTATCGTGAGCGACCCCGACAAGGCATACAAGGAACTGAAAGCAGCACAGTTCACGGTGAAAATCACCGATGTCATCGGTTTCGTGTGCCCCAATACCAGCGGCTCGCTTGCAAAAGTGCTGAAGATGCTGTCAGACAATGGCATCTTCATCGAGTACATGTATTCGTTCGCCAATGGCGACGTGGCTCACGTGGTGGTGCGACCCACCGACCTTGAGGCATGCGACCGTGTGCTCGCCGAGAAGAAGGTGGAGCTGATGGCAGCCAGCGACCTTTACAAGCTTTAACCGACTATTATAGTCGGTCACAAAAAGAATGAGGGTGTGCCAGTTTTGGCACACCCTCTTCTACTAACAACCAAATCTTTTATCTTTAACTAACTTTTATGAAACAGCATTCTCTTATTTAGTACCTTACATGTCTGTGATGACGTGGACCTTCATGATGGGGAGCCGGATGATGCGGACCGTGATGACCATGATGTGCTGGAGTCCAACGAGCATGTGAAGAAGCCATGTAACGATCGAACTGACGTGGGGTGAGAACTCTCCTCAGTTCGTGGTTGCGGATGTCAATGCAACGGCGCATGTCAACGCGTGGATTGTCTATCGCACTCACATAACGAAGGTTGATTTCGAAGACTCTACCTACCTGATGCCTGTCAAGACGCAGTTCCATTGCCATCTTGTCGGTCATCACACGTGCGGTGCTCCTTATCTCGTGTCTGTTCATTGCTGCGGCAGAAGTTGCTATCGCTACTATCATTACCATTGTTGCAAGTATCTTTTTCATAATCGTATATTTTTAAATGTTCGACTTATGTTCTTGTTTCTGGTGCAAAGATATTAACAAAACGTAATCCCTGAAAAGGATTGTTCCTAAAAGGCGGTAGGTCTTTCCCTATATGTTAGGGGGATTTTTCCCTCTTGCCTCGTTTTTTCTTTATAGAAAATTTTGCGGTATCGTTGGAAATCACTACTTTTGCAACGCTAATCACAAGAATAGGGGCGTAGCCCAGTTGGTTTAGAGCGCTGCAGTCACATTGCAGAGGTCATCGGTTCGAGCCCGATCGTCCCTACCAAAAATAATGAAGCGACATCCTTTTGGACGTCGCTTCATTATATATTAATAATATGTGTCACTTCATTTCGGCATCTATCCAACCGAGCATTGCCACGAGAGTGGCGTTCCAGTTGATTGCAATCTCGTTGCTGGCGTATGAGTCCGCATGGTCGATATACGACTCGTCGGGCTGTTTCGACGGATAATTGAGAGACCCACTCATATTGTCCTGCTGTCCAGGATTAGGTCCTCCGGCAAGCAGTCCAGGCATCGGTGCCGTTATTCCGTCTGCTGCTGAGATACGATGGTGCGGGTTCATTGTGCTCTTCTGACCGAAGCCCGTGACATAGCAATAGCCTGTTGCGTTGCGACCGAGTATATAGTCGGAGTTCTGCAGAGCACCCTCAAGATATTTCTTGTCGCCAGTAATCTTGTGGGCATAGAGCAGAGTCATGCCATTTGCACAGAAATTCTCTGCCAGACAACCCCAGCCGAAGCCTTGCGGATCGTTTCCGGAAGGTGTATCGAACGACGATGTCGGAGTGGTTGCCAACAACTTATCGCTATAGGCAAGCAACTTTCCTTTCAGGTTCTCCCCTATCTGCTGTGTGTCGGGAGAGGATGCTCTCGGGCTGAGACCGTTGGCAATCCATGTGAACATGGCAAGTCCAGTCACGTTTCCCCATGTAGGAAGCATGAAATCGCGCTCCGCAATGGGCTGTGCAGCATCGAGGAATACCTTGTCGCCAGTGAGCAGATACAGTTCGGTGGCAGCCCACAGACGCTCGTCGCTGGCATCCATGTCACCGTATGTTCCTGTATTCACATCAGGATCGAACTCTTTATTCAGTGCAAATTGGTTATAAAGAGCCTTAGGATGTAGTTCTGCCCAGTTGTATGCGGCAAGTGCAGCATCCTTGGCACGTGCCGAGAAGCATGAATAGTCCTTGTTTCCCTCGAACAGTCGCGAGGCAAGAGCCATGACGGCAGCGAAGTCGTAGGTGGCAGTAACACTCTTCTGTATTACGTAACGCTGCTGATGACAGTCCTTCGGCATTACAAAACCCTCGAAGTTTGGCGTCGTCAACTTATGATACACTCCACCGTCATACGGGTCTTGCATTGTGAGCATCCACTTGAGGTTGAACATCACCTCGTCAAGGAGGTCGGCAGTCTGATTCTTGCTCTCAGGGATATTAACATCGAGACGGTCGAAGTAAGCCTTGTTCTGCTCGTATGACTGTAGCATGACACCCACGGAATAGGCTGAATTGACAATATACTTATTATAGTCGCCAGCATCATACCATCCCAATGGCGATGAGATGATTGTTCCCTCTGGGCGACCTGGTGACACGGCAGAGGCATGAACCATCACCTGAGTGTCAGGATGTCCTAACGGACGGGCAAATTCCTTGGCATATTGCGCCTCAATCTCTACACCGGAGCGTATGAGATAGAATGCCTTCAATGTTGTCTTTGTAATGTCGGTGAGCGCATTGCTCTTCACCTCGAACAGCTGTGTCTCACCGTTAACGCTCAGTTCATAGGTGCCAGGAGCGGTGATGTTGGCAACGTCAATGACAGTACGTTTCTTGCCTGACCATGGCGAGGTGCTTGTCCTTACGGCACGAGGCTTGCCCACTCGTTTCCCCGATGCGACGTCGGTGACACTGATTTTCTTAGCCGACACGGCCTCAACGACTGCCGTTTTCTGCTGCGATGGATAGAGAGCCACCTGATTCATACGGATAGTCTCCTGCTGTTGTGCCATCATCGTTGTTGCAGTCACTGCAAAGATTGCTGAAAGAATGATTTTTCTTCTCATAGATTTTAATAGGTTTATTTGATAATATTTCCCTTTCAATTATATTGTTTTTGCCACTGCAAAGGTAATTTTTTTCGTTGGTAATGGCAATAGTGCGACACTAAATTATTTGTATTTGCACATTTTTGTGCCTTATCTTTTGAATCTATTTTGTTCCCGAATGTTTTCATATGTCTATTTGTATCATATTTCGTTTCTATTTGTTTCATCATGCATAAAATGACAAAATATTTTCAGTATGATAAACTAAGAAACATTTTTGAAACATAAGAATTTCGTTTGTATATATTTTTTGAATACCTTTGCGTCGTGTTTAGAACCCAGAGGTGCTATTACATAATATTAGATCTCGAAAAAATATAGCAGTTTGATTTGAAATATAGCATTTTGTCTTGAGTAATAATAATTGTTAGTGTTATTTGTTGAATATGTAAGCGCAAGGGTCTCGTGAGAAACCTTTGCGCTATTTTTTCGTTTTAGTAGTTTTTTTATTACCCCACCCCTCCGTGAAGGAGGGGATTTTTGTTTGGACAATGCTATTGCTTCATAAAAAAGTAAAAAAAGCATCGTTTGTTGATACCTGTTCCACTTTTTTCACTACCTTTGCGGCGTGTTTTCAAAAACAGAGGTACATAACCCTGATATATTAAACTATAAACCATATTAGATTTTAAAATGAAAAAGACTATTCTTTTAGTTGTTTTGTCAGTAATGACATGTTTGGGAGCAATGGCTCAGGAAAAAGGTCCTACCACAGTAGAAACCGACAACTTCTCTGTTAAAGTGCCTAAAGGCTGGATAGTTAAAGAAAAGTCATCCGGCAATATCAGTTCGGTAACTTTGACTCCAGAAGTTAAGCCTGACGTCTCTACTAACTTCGGCTTTGATCTTGAAATCTGGTCGTTCAAAAGCAGAACATATACCGTGGAAAAGATTATAAGAGAGGCTTTGCGTCAGTATGGAGAGGGTGCTACTGAAAAGAAAGAAGATATTAAGTTCGGTTCTAACACTTTCCAGCGCACATTCTTTGATGAAGGTCATGGCTCATCCCAGGTCCTTGCCCTTCCACTCAAAGAAGAGGGTGCTATGCGTATCGATGTAAAAACTTATCCATTGACAGACAAGGACGTCAAGGCCATCCTTAAGAGTATTAAGGTTAATAGATAAGATTTAGCTTGCCCAAGTAGGCCTTGTACGGCACGTGACTGTAGTCAGTAATTGTACCGGACTAATATTCGGTGATATGTAACTTGCTCTGGTAGAGCGAAACTCTGTTGGTTTTACACTCTGCAAAAATATGTACAATTATTAAGTAACTTTTTTTAAGAATAACAAATGGTGACAAGAAACAATCGCATTATCTCATTATTTGAAGCTATTCTATTGCTACCTCTTGCTATTCTCTCAAGTTGCAATAAAATCCCAGATACTAAAGAGTATGATGGGCAAGAGCTGAGCAGATATTTGACAGTACGTAGCAACAGAACCTATATTACCGACAAAAACAAGAAAGTTGGGTGGAATGATACATTGTCGATATATGTTGACAACAAGGGTAAAGCAATCTTGGTAAACGACATTGCCGTAAACAAAAGTGAGCCAGATAGTGGGAATATTGTTCATCTTCCTAACTATAGAGAAGACTACGAGTATTATTATGATGCAGATGGCCATCTGACAAGAGCAACAATATCTTGGACTGATACACCCAAATACCAATATATTTGGAAAGACAACCTTGTTACTGATGTCATAGTCACTGGCGATTATTATGGAAATACACAACATAATCACATAGAATATGATACGACAGTCTATTCACCGCGTTCTGGCATAGCTCTGTTCATGGATCTTTTTGATGCAGACAAACTGATGGCAAAGTATCTTACAGGCGAAATAGGAGGATATATTCCCTCACATCCGATAGCTAGAATTCTTGTTTATAATGATAAATACAAGAACGACACGCTGATCTTTACAAATATATTTGACAAGAATAATCGTCTTTCGTCATATAGTGTCAAATCTCATAAAATGAATGTAAGCAGGTATTTTGATTACCCTAATTAAGATAGAAGAAAACGTCCGTTTGAGTAGTTCAAACGGACGTTTTTGTTAACATTAATGAGTATAATTCAAAAACGGTTCTTCTCGTCATTTCCTGCACCTGTTCCACGATATTTCGAACGGGTGGCGTTGAAGCTGTAACTGAGGGTGAGTCCCACCTGTTGCGTATAGCTGTAGATATCCTGGTCAGTCTTGCCGATGGCATAGTAAGTGGTTGCCTTTGTCCGGTACGTGCGAAAGATATCATTGGCATACAAAGTACCTGTCAGCCGTCCGTTCCAGAAAGTCTTCTGCAGTCGTGCATTCATCATGAAGTTGCTGCCGCGATACATGAATCCCCAATGGTTGCTGCCGGTATAACTGGCCTGCAGCAGGGCTTTGGTGGTGGGGTTGATGACAAACCAACTCTGAAGGTCGAAACTGAATTCGGGTTTGTTCATTCTCTCCGGCGCACCATAGGCTTCAGCATCGAACATCTGCTGGTAGTAATGCAGCGTAGCGGTAGGCTGCCAGAAGCCCAACTTGGGTGAGGCCACGAGGGTGGCATAGACGCGGTTCTGGTGGTCGAAGTTTGCCGGTCTGAAAATACCTATCTCGTTCTTTTCGTCATACACCTGGCCAATATGGGTGAAGAAATCGTTCTCTCGGGTAAAGCCCGTGACAAAGGTCAGCCATGAATAGGTCAGGTTGAGGTCGATGCTCTGACGTACCGACGGGCGCAGCAGCGGGTTACCGCCCTCGTAGAGCATACGGCTGTCATATATGACGATTGAACTCAACATATTGTATGGCGGACGGGTGATACGCTTACTGTAGCTCAGCTGTATACCCAACTTACCCTTCTGCCATGCTGCCGACAGGTTAGGGAACCAATCGTTATAGGTGCGGCTGGGTTCAGACTGCCAGATGCCAAAAGAAGTATAATCCGTTGCCACATGCTCATAGCGCAAGCCCGCATTTACTTTGAACATTGAGTTTTTAGCATTGAACATTATTTCATATTCTGCAAAGCCGGCAATATTCTTTTCCTTCATCTCGTTGTCGGCTTCTGGTATGATATTCTCCTGGTTGTAGTTACGGCCGTGGCTTTGTGTGGATGTAACCTCCGATCCTGCACTCAACACACCTTTCCAGATGGGATAAGTCAATATCAGTTTCCCTGCCGCCATTGTATTCTTCTCCGAGTTGACGGTGGTGATGGGACGGTCGCCAAGTTCCTTACTATACTCCTGCTGGTAGAGATGGTCCTCAGATTCACGTCTCAGTAAGGTGGCATTCAGGTCAATACCCAGTTTCCCTACCTTTCCAATATAGTATGTGTTCAGTTCCCATACAGGTTTATCGAGTTCATCCACATCCGTTTTCAGAAGAATATCGCCGTAGAATGCCCCGTTCTTCAGATAGTTCTGGTCCATATTTGTCTTCATGTGTCCAAAAAGACCTTTCTGCGACGAGAAACTCAGTCCTATTGAATGGTCGGCACTGAAATCGTAACTGAGGCCAGCCTTGTACTGGAAATTCGCCCAGCGACTTCTCAAGGGTAATTCTGCGTGGATGTTAAACATATCCTTGCTGATGTGCAGTTCCTGATCCAGTGTCTGGTTATTACTGAAGTGGCCCCAGTCGAACGCTACGTTGGCAAAAGCCTCCAGTCCGCCAGTGCGATACTTCAGTGTTAGGTCGTCGTAGTTGTTCCACCTATTGTTCCGCCATGTCTGGCTGGTAGCCATCAGACTCAGTCCATCGCCCTGAGGCTTCAAGGTCTTGATGCGAATCACAGCATCCACCTCTGCATTGTATTTCGCACCAGGAGCAGTGATTACATCCACGCTCTTGACATCAACCGACTTAAGCAGTCTCAGTTCGTTGACATCCTGTACCTTTTTGTTATTGATATAGATCTCAGGCTCACCTTTTGACATCACGGTGAACTTACCGTCTTTTCCTTGCACCGATGGAAGCATCGAGAGCAGATCATCGGCAGTACCTACGTCATGAAGAATTGAATGCTGCACGTCCACTGTCATACCTCCTGAGGTCATCTTGTACTGAGGAATCTCACCTTTCACGGTGACACCATTCAAGATGTATGTTTCCGGATAAAGGGTAATAGTACCTATATTCCCCACGTTGACCTTTCGCACAACCGTCTTGTACCCGATATAGGTTACCTGTGCCACGACATTTCTTTGGTTACAGGGAATCACAAAGTCGCCATTCTCATTGCTTACACTACCATTAATAAAAGTTGTATCGCGTTCACTATGCAATGATATGTTTGCGAA
Organism: Prevotella sp.; assembly: GCA_017554105.1. Classification (GTDB taxonomy): domain Bacteria; phylum Bacteroidota; class Bacteroidia; order Bacteroidales; family Bacteroidaceae; genus Prevotella. The sequence goes on from JAFZIY010000031.1 coordinate 195,114, forward strand.
TTCTATGGGCCTTCCACCTTCGTCAACGACACGTCCTATGACTTTCGTCTCCTCTTTCTGCGTACATTCCACGAAGATGCGGTTCTTGTCGTAAGTAACCTTCATTGGATAGAACCCTATCACCTCGCGAAGGGCGTCTTCTATGGTTAGGTTACGGAAATGACTGGTTACGGTAAAGTCCTCCAACTCATCGTAGATGAAATAGATTGTCTTGTCAACAACAGCGTCGTTCAGGTCGGTCAAGACCTTCGAGAGCGACTGATTCTGATAGTCTCTGGAAATCTTCTGGGCGCTGACACTCAGAACTAAGCCACAGAGCATGGCTATGAATATAATCCTTCTCATGTTCGTATGGCTTTATGTTATTTGACAATCAGTTTATTGTTCTCCTTAGTGATATGGATACGATCAAACTTATTGAACGTTTCCACCACATCCTCTATCGAAGCCGCCATGTCCCATGTGAAGTAAATACGGATGCTCTTGGCTGCCTTGTTCTGATAAACCACCTCATAATGGTAATAGGGGGCGATATCACCGAGTATCGATGACAGTTCCTTGTCCTCGAAGACAATAGGCTGAATCATCAGACTGTCCTTCAACACTTCTTGTCCTGCCTGCTGACCTTCATGACCAGGATTAACAATCGTCGTCTCCTGTGTCTGGGTATTGGATTCCTCCTTGTTAGAAGAGATGATGCGTACTGCTGCATAAGCAATGCCCGAGAGCACCAACAATCCCACAAACATGGCTGCAATATTGAGCCAGCGATGGCGTAAACGAATATCAGAAGTTGTCTCTTCTGCCGTTGTTTGCTGTTGTAGTCTCTGCCATTCGGCATCTATCTCCTCGTCGCTCACCTCACGCTGTACGTCAAAGGCACTCTTTGTCTTCGACATCAGCATGTAGAGTTCACGACACTCCTCGTCGGCAAGAATATCCTGCCACTGCTCGTGTGTGTACTTCTCAGGCTGTTCCATCATCTGGAACAATAGTTCTGTTTTGTCCATTTCCTAATCTTTTTTGATGTGTGAACGTAATTGACTGAGCGCACGGCGCAGATGCTTGTAAACGGTTGTCTCACTGACGCCAAGGCGGGATGCTATCTCACGGAATGTGAGTCCCTCGTTGAAGTGCAGTTCGACAATTTCACGGCATACGGGCGGAGTGAGGAGTGTCACACCTTCTGACAAGGCTTTCAGTTCCTCTTCATACATGTCTGCCAGGATGATGGTTGTCTCGATATCAAGGAGATATAGCCGTTGCACTCTCTCCTGAATCTTCTTTCCACGTATCACATTCAAGCATCTGTTGTGTACGCACTTGAGAAGGAACGCTGCTGCTGTTTCTTCCCGCAGTTCCTTGTTTTGCGAAGCGAGAAGACGGGCAAAGACATCGTGCACAACATCCTTGCTCTCAGCGTCATCGTGCAGAAGTAAGGTGGCCAACCTGTACATCTGGCGATAGTGCTGTTTGAACAGTGTCTCAAGTTCTTGTTTTCTATCTTTCATACACCTTTAATACACACGAGATTGAATTTACTAAACCCCCAACGGCATTTTTTTATGAAAAAAATAGTGTTTAGTACCCAATGAGTTGCTCAAAGCATACAAATGGCAGTGCGAAAGGACATCTTTCACACTGCCATTTGTGTCTTTTGGTCATATATTTAGTGCCAAATGAGCTTAGAATGGAAGGTCATCGGTAGGAGAACCCTCTGCTGGCTGTGCTTCTGGCTGGTCTCCAAACGGTGCCGGCTGCTGAGGAGCAGCAAATGGCGCTGTCGGCTCTGGCTGTATTCCCGGCTGTACGGCAGCAGGGTCAATGCGGTCAACCTTCCAGGCAGTGAGAGTATTATACCAACGTCCGTTATATTCGCGTGCATCGACATCGAAACTAACGCGCACCTCTTCGCCCACCTGTATGTTCATTGCATTTATCCTGTCTTCTCCGAACACGCGGAAACAGCACTTGCGCGGATACTGATCGTGGGTTTCGATGACATATTCCTGCGATGCCCAGTGGTTGCCTGTGCGGTTTGATGTACCTTCCTGCTTATCCAGTACGTTGATAATTCTTCCTTCTATTTCCATTGTTTTCTATGTTTATTGTTTACGTTTAGTACATTATGATCAGCGCTTCAATGAGTCGCACAAAGCGAATAAAGTGCGAAATCGTTTGCGAAATTAATAAAATAGATTTAAAAGAGGAAACTTTTTTGCCTTTTTTTTTGTTTGCCACTGATGTTTTTTGTAATTTTGTGCCTAATTCTAGAACTATAGTATAAACAATAACATAATATCGGAATATGAGATTTACCGTATCAAGTACGGCTCTTAGCAGCCGTTTGGGAACCCTGTCAAAAGTGATTAACAGCAAAAACAGTATTGCTATCCTCGATTGCTTCCTTTTCGAAGTGGGCAACGGACAGTTGGAAATCACCGCCTCAGACAGTGAGAACGTGATGAAGACAACGCTGTCTCTTGACGAAGTGGACGGCAAAGGTAGCTTTGCTGTCAGCAACCGCACCATCCTCGACGCAGTGAAGGAATTGCCCGAGCAGCCCCTGACACTTGATGTCAACCTGGAGCAGATGACAATAAACGTGATTTATCAGAATGGTATGTACAAGTTCACATGCCAAAACGCTGATGAATATCCACGCGCACAGCAGTTGGGCGACCAGGCAGCAACACTGCAGTTGCCGGCACAGGCTCTGCTCGACAACATCTCACGCTCGATATTCGCTACCGCCAGCGAGGAACTGCGCCCGGTAATGAACGGCATTTACATGGATCTCACGGAGGAGTCGCTGAACATCGTGGCCAGCGACGGTCACAAACTGGTGCGCAACAAGTATTTCGCACTTAAGAGTGAGCAGCCCCGTTCGTTCATCCTTCAGAAGAAACCGGCAACGCTGTTGAAGAATGTCCTGCCTAAGGACGACAGCGACGTGATCATACGTTTCGACGACCGCAATGCCGAGGTGGCTTTCGGACAGACGTTGCTGGCATGCCGCCTCATCGACGGACGCTATCCTAACTACAACTCGGTGATACCTCAGGACAACCCGTTCCAGTTGAGCATCGACCGTAAGACACTCATCGGTGCACTGCGCCGCGTCCTTCCGTTCGCCAGCGAGAATAGCCAGCAGGTGCGTCTGCGCATCGAATCGGGCAAGATAGAGGTGTCTTCAGAGGACATCGACTTCGCTACCAGCGCAAAGGAAGAGGTTAGTTGCTCTTACGACGGTTCTGCGATGAGCATCGGATTCAAGGGTCCGTCACTCGTGGAGATTCTCAGCAACCTCGACAGCGACGACGTATTGCTGGAGTTTGCCGACCCGAGCCGTCCATGTATTATTATCCCGGCAGAACAGCCTGAGGGCGAGGAAGTGCTCATGCTCATTATGCCAATGTTGCTGAACGACTAAAATCATCTTAATGAAACTGAATCTTACAAAGCCCCTCGTGATCTTCGACCTCGAGACCACGGGGCTTGATATTGTTAGGGACCGCATCATCCAGATATCATATATCAAGGTGTGGCCCGACGGCAAGGAAGAGCGCACCGACATGTTCGTGAACCCCGAGACAGCCATTCCACCTGAAGTGGCTAACCTTACGGGTATCACCAACGACGACGTCAAGGACGCTCCGACGTTCAAGCAGATAGCAAAGACCTTGGAGAACAACTTCAAGGGCTGTGATTTCTGTGGCTTCAACTCCAACCACTTCGACGTTCCGATGCTTGCTGAAGAGTTCCTTCGCGCCGGCATCGACTTCGACTTCGGCAGTTGCCGACTGATTGACGCACAGACTATCTTCCACAGGATGGAGCGCCGAAACCTCGCAGCAGCATATAAGTTCTACTGTGGCAGGAAGATGGAGGACGACTTCGTGGCACACAAGGCAGACCAGGACACCGAGGCGACCTATCGCGTGCTGATGGGACAACTCGACATGTATGAGCCAGGACGACAGGAAGAACCCGAGAGACAGTTGCGAAACGACATGGACGAACTGGCTGCGCTGTCGAAGACCAACGACAATGTGGACTTCGCAGGACGCATCATCTGGAAGCCACTGCTCGACAAGGAAGGCAAGCCTCTGCTCGATAAAGACGGCAAGCCACGCCTGCACGAGGTGTTCAACTTCGGGAAATACAAGGGATGGGACGTGGCAGAGACGCTACGCAAAGACCCTGGCTACTTCAGTTGGATGATGGGCGGCGACTTCCCCAACAACACCAAGCAGGTACTTACGAGAATCAGACTGCGCGAGATGTCGAGAAACTGACCGGACGGGAGCGATGAAGCATAGTGCTGGATGCATGGAGTATAGTGTTTAATGTAAAAGAAAGAACGACTATGTTAAACGGAAAGAAGATAGTATTGGGCATTACGGGCAGTATCGCTGCCTATAAGTCATGTATGATAATAAGGCATCTCGTGCGCAAAGGCGCGGAGGTGCAAGTGGTAATCACACCTGCGGGAAAGGAGTTCATCACTCCCATCACCCTCTCAGCACTGACACGCAAGCCCGTTATCAGCGAGTTCTTCTCACAGAGAGACGGCACGTGGAACTCGCATGTCGAACTAGGACTGTGGGCAGACGCAATGGTCATAGCACCGGCAACGGCAAGTACCATAGGCAAAATGGCCAACGGCATTGCCGACAACATGCTCATTACAACCTATCTTTCCATGAAAGCACCCGTGTTCGTGGCTCCCGCGATGGACCTCGACATGTATGCGCACCCCACGACACAGAGCAATCTGGAACGTCTGAAGGAGTTCGGCAACATCATAATAGAGCCTGAGAGCGGTGTACTCGCAAGTGGTCTTGAGGGCAAAGGCCGTATGGAAGAGCCCGAGGAGATTGTGAAAATCCTCGACCGTTACTTCGACGAGGAGTTCTATGCCAATTCTCCACTGTGGGGAAAGACGGTGCTCATCACCGCAGGACCCACATACGAGAAGATAGACCCCGTGCGCTTCATCGGCAACTACTCGAGCGGAAAGATGGGATTCGCACTCGCCGAGGAGTGTGCACGTCGTGGAGCAATGGTAAAACTCATCACTGGTCCAGTGAACCTGAAGTGCTCTGACACTATAGAACGTATCGACGTGGAGAGCAGTCAGGAGATGTACGATGCGACCGTTGCGGCATTCCCTGATGTCAACGCAGCCATACTATGCGCTGCCGTGGCCGACTTCAAACCTGAGGAGGTGAGCGAACTGAAGATAAAGCGCGAGGGAAAAGACCTCACCCTGCATCTGCAGTCAACGCAGGACATCGCTGCCGCCGTGGGTAAGATGAAGCATCCCGACCAGATTCTCATAGGATTCGCACTCGAAACAAACGACGAGGAGGAGAATGCCGAGCAAAAGATGCACAAGAAAAACCTCGATTTCATCGTACTTAACAGCACCCGTAACGAAGGTACTACGTTCCGCAGCGATGACAACCAGATAACGATAATCTCGGACGCTGTGAAGAAGTCATTCCCAAAGAAACCGAAGACAGAGGTTGCCCGTGACATCATAGACGAGTTGGAGATACTCTGGCGATAACCCACAACCCCAATCTTAAACATCCAGTATGCTGCGATAGCATCGCAGCCACCAATGAACAATGAAAAGACTCTTATTCCTCATACCGCTACTCGCACTCGCCCTATGCTCGGAGGCACAGGAACTGCAGGCGCGTGTTAACATAAACCACCAGCAGGTGCAGGGCACTGACGCCTCGGTATTCGAGAGTCTGCAACAGACTCTGGAGCAGTTTATTAACGAACAGCAGTGGACCTCACTGCAGTTCCAGAAGAACGAGCGCATCCAGTGCAATTTCAACATCACCGTGACGAAGTATGATGCCTCGACAAATATGTTCACATGCAATGCGCTGATACAGGCAAACCGTCCGGTGTATAACGCCTCCTACACCACTACCCTGTACAACAACCGCGACAACAACTTCGACTTCGAGTTCGCACAGTTCGACCAACTGAACTTCAACGAGGAGCAGATAGACAACCAACTCGTGGCATTGACCGCCTATTACGCATTCCTTATAATAGGTATGGACCTCGACTCATTCTCGCCAATGGGAGGTGAGGACGTGCTACAGCGATGCCTCAACCTCGCCAACAACGCACAGAACCTGAGTTTCGCGGGATGGAAGGCTTTCGAGAACGACCGCAACCGCTTCGCCATCATCAACGACTACATGGAAGGAGCAATGCGCCCGTTCCGTCAGTTGCAGTACGACTACTACCGACTGGGACTCGACGAGATGGCAAACAACGTGGAACGCGGACGCACCAATGTGACCACTGCACTCGAGACCAACCTCAAGAAAGCGCACGAGGACCGTCCTCTGAGTATGTTGCCGCAGATATGGACAGACTATAAGAAGGACGAACTCGCCAATATATATAAAGGTAAGGGAACGCAGAAGGAAAAGGAGTCGGTTTATGATATACTGTTCTCTATCAACGCCTCGCAGAATAACTCGTGGGAAAAGATTAAAGAATAGGAAATGCTGAAACAACTCTATATCAAGAATTTCACGCTTATCGACGAACTCGACATGACGTTCCGACCGGGTTTCTCGGTAATCACTGGCGAGACAGGAGCGGGAAAGAGTATCATTCTCGGGGCAATAGCGTTGCTGCTTGGGCAACGTGCCGACTCAAAACAGATAAAGTCGGGTGCCGAGAAATGCACCATAGAAGCACATTTCGACCTCAGTCACTACGACTTGTTGCCTTTCTTCAAGGAGAACGACATCGACTACGATGCCGACGACTGCATCTTGCGGCGCGAACTGACCGCCGCAGGCAAGAGCCGTGCGTTCATCAACGACACTCCGGTATCGCTCACAGCGATAAAAGAACTGGGACTGTCGCTCATCGACATTCACAGTCAGCACCAGAACCTGATGCTCCGCGAGGAGGACTTCCAACTCAGCGTGGTTGACATCATAGCGAAGGACGAAAAGGCACTTGCCGAATACCAGAACACTTTCATCGAATATACGCAGGCAAGGAAACGACTGGAGCAGATGCGTCGGGACATAGAACAGAACGCGGAGAACGAGGACTTCATGCGTTTCCAACTCAACGAACTGCGTGAGGCTAATCTCAGCGAGGGTTTGCAGGAAGAACTGGAGCAGGAAAGTGAGACGCTGAGTCATGTCGAAGACATCAAGGGTGCGTTGTATCAGGCAGAATCGCTCATAGGAGGTGACTCCGAACATACCGTCGTGGAAAGGATAAAGGAGGCAAGCCGTGCACTCTCCTCCATCGCCGATGTCTATGGAGAGGCGGCAGAGATGGCCGAAAGACTTGACAGTTGCGCCATAGAGATGAAGGACATCGGGCGCGACCTTAGTCAGAAAGCGGAGGACGTGGAGTTCGACCCGCAGCGCCTTGAGATTATCAACAACCAACTCGACACCATCTACTCGCTGCAAAAGAAGCATCATGTGACCACCGTTGAGGAACTCATCTCCATAGCAGACAGTCTGGCAGAACAATTAAACAATATTGAGAACGGCGACGAACAACTGCAACAACTCTCTGAGGAGGTGGAACGACTGCACACAAAATGCATCGAGAAAGCGGCATCGCTGACAAAACAACGTCGCAAGGCTGCCACCACAATAGAGAAGGAGATGAAGGAACGTCTTGTTCCACTGGGCATCCCCAAGGTACGCTTCAGCATAGCCATCGACGAGAAACCGCTGTCGGAGAACGGCGCCGACAAGGTGTCGTTCCTCTTCAGTGCTAACACAAGCACCGAGATGCGACCCGTTAGTGAGATAGCATCGGGTGGTGAGATAGCCCGTGTTATGCTGTCGATAAAGGCGATGATAAGCGGAGCGGTGAAACTACCCACCATCATCTTCGACGAGATAGACACTGGCGTGAGCGGTAAGATAGCCGAACAGATGGGTGCGATGATGAAGGAGATGGCCGACAGCGACCGTCAGGTGATAAGCATCACCCACCTGCCACAGATAGCATCGAAGGGTACCACGCACTATAAAGTATATAAGGAGGAGACCTCCAAGGGCACTGTCTCCACGATGACAATGCTCACCGACGACGAGCGGGTGCAGGAGATAGCACAGATGCTGAGCGGCAGCAACATCACCGAGGCCGCCATCAGTAACGCAAAGGAACTGCTAAAACAATGAAGAACTTAAAAATGATAAAATTCAATAATTTAAAAAAACATCAATCGCAGGCCCTGAGATGGACCTTACTCATAGCGATGGCACTGATGCCATTGTTCATTAACGCACAGCCCGCAGCAGTGAAGAACGCCAGTAAGGCTGTGTTCACACTCACCACGTTCAAGGCCGACGGCTCACTACTCGCCTCCTCTCACGGCGTCTTCGTGGGGAAAAACGGCGAGGCGATAAGTCAGTTGAAGCCATTCGAGGGTGCAGCGAGTGCTGTGGTCATCGACAACAGCGGCAAGAAAATGAACGTTGTGAGGATATTAGGTGCTAACGACATCTATGATGTGGTGAAGTTCCGCGTTGACGGAAAGACCACTCCCGCCACCCTTGCCTCACGTCAGGAGCAGGCTGGCGCCAAAGTGTGGATTGTGGGCTATGCGAAAGGCTCGGCAGTGCCCGAGGAGAATAGCGTGAAGAATGTCGAGACATTCAACACCTCCTATCCTTATTATATATTATCACAGTCGACACCCGAGGCTAATGCCTCCTGTCCGCTGGTGAATGCCTCGGGCGAAGTGCTCGCATTGGTGCAGCCATCGCTGACATCAAGCGAGACACACGCTACAAGTGCACAGTTTGCCAACAGCCTAACGGTGAGCGGACTGTCGCAGAACGACCCCGTGCTGCGTCGCATAGGCATCATTGCAGCACTGCCACAAGACTATCAGCAGGCACAGATAGCACTGGTAATGGCATCGCAGATGCTCGACGAGAAGAGTTATGACGAACTGATAGACGACTTCATCGCACAGTTCCCCAACTATGCCGACGGCTATCAGGCACGGGCACAACGGGAGATGCTGAAGGGAATGTTCAGCGAGGCAGATAAAGACATACAGACAGCCATCAGCAAGGCAACCGACAAGGCCGATGCCCATTTCGCCTACGCGAAACTCATCTATGATAAAGAGGTGGGAATGAAAGACCAGCCATACGCCGCGTGGAGTCTTGACAAGGTAGTGGAAGAGGCGCAGAAAGCCTATGACCTCAACCACCAGCCGTTATATCAGCACCTTATTTATCAGGCTCTGTTTGCACAGGACAAGTATCAAGAGGCCTACGACGGCTTCATGTCTCTCACAAAGTCCAACTTCAACAATCCGGAACTGTTCTACGAGGCAGCAGTATGCAAGAAACAGATGCAGGCACCGACAGACGAGATAATTGCACTTCTCGACAGTGCCGTGGCGAACACCGACACACTGCGATTCAACGAGGCAGCACCCTTCTTCATGGCTCGTGCCAATATTGAGAACGAGGCAGGACGCTACCGTGACGCCGCATTAGACTATGCACGCGTGGAGATACTTATGAGGGGAAGGATGAGTGCCGACTTCTACTACACGCGCGAACAAGTGGAGATTAAGGCGAAACTTTACCAGCAGGCAATTGCCGACATCAACCGCGCCATAGCACTCGACTCACAAGAGCCCATGTACTATGCCGAGAAGTCCTCGCTGCTGTTGCGCCTCAACAAGCCCGAGGAGGCAGTGGATGCGGCACGGCAATGTGTGGACATAGCCCCCGACTACGACGAAGGACACCTTGTCCTCGGCATGGCACTCATCCAGAACGGCAACAAATCAGAGGGATTGCAGCACCTGCAACGAGCGAAAGAACTCGGAAACGCACAGGCAGACGACCTTATCCAAAAGTATCAGTAGCCTACTAAAAACATTTAAAAGAATACCAGACAGGACTTCCTGCTATGGTAGTCTCCTGACCAAATCGTTATGAGACACAAGGTATACGTAGCAAGTAGTTGGCGCAACGGGTATTACCCTGAGGTGGTAGCAAAGTTGAGGGAGGCAGGACATGACGTCTATGACTTCCGCAATCCACCATCGGGTGATCCCGGGTTTAAGTGGAGCAGCGTGAGCGAAGACTATATGGTGTGGACGCCTGAGCAATATCGTGATATGCTACGGCATCCCAAGGCTGAACGACAGTTCCACAACGACATTGTAGCGATGGAGGCTTGCGACGTTTGTGTGCTTGTATTGCCCTGTGGTCGTAGTGCCCACACCGAGGCGGGATGGTTTGCAGGTAAAGGAAAGAAGGTTCTGGCATATATCCCTGAACGACAAGAGCCGGAACTGATGTACAAGTTGTTCAGCACTGTATGTTGTTCGATAGAGGAACTGATTAACGAATTGAATAAAGATTAATAATGTGATTTGAAAAAATATACCCGCAAATATATTTTTTCTCGTTGTTTTCTTGTTTGGAATTGTGTTTTTTGTCTATATTTGCAGTCTAAAAACCTATTATATTAGCAGTCTAAAAAATGATTATGAAAAAGTTATTAATGACAGCGATGATGGTCGCTGCAAGTGTAGGTCTGGCGAATGCTCAGACAACCCAAAGACAAGTAGTGGAAGGCGGTGGTACAGGACCGTTTAAGTCGGAAGTGGTGGGTGATGAATCATGCCCTGGCTTCACGGTGTATCGCCCTCAGAACCTGAAGGAAGTGGTGGCAAAACAGGGTAAGTTGCCCGTGATTGTCTATGCCAATGGGGCATGTTATAACAACAATGTGGAGATGCGACTGCTGTTGAGCGAGGTGGCATCTTACGGCTATGTGGCTGCCGCCATCGGTCCGTACGACGAGGAAGACGTGATGGCACAGTGGAGAGGTGTGCTGAAAGCCTCTTATCCTGAAACCAAAGGCGAGGTGATTATGGCAAACGGCGAGAAGATACAGCCATATACCCCCGAAGAGATAAAGGAACAACAGAAAGAACTGGAGCAGAGGATAAAGGAAATGCAGGAAAAAGAAAAGAATGGTGAGGAGCAGACTCCCCCACCTTTCATCCAGACCTATCCCAGAATGTTGCTGGAGGTGCTTGACTGGCTGATTGACCAGAATGCCACAGCAGACTCTGAATACTATCACTGTCTCGACCTCGACCATGTGGCAGCGATGGGACAGTCGTGCGGTGGTGCACAGGTGTTGGGTGTTGCCCACGACCCACGCATCAAGACCTGTGTGATGCTGAACTCCGGTATCGGTGATATGAGTATGATGGGTTCTACGAAAGAGTCACTGAAGAACCTTCACACACCGATGTTCTACATGATAGGTGGTCCTGGCGACATCGCATACGAGAACGCGCAGTTGGATTATGAGCGCATAGCCGACGACATCCCTGTGGTGATGCTGAACTCTAAGGATGGTCATAGCGGCACCTACTACGAGAAGCATGGTGGCAACTATGCCAAGGCCGTGGTGAAGTGGCTCGACTGGCAGTTGAAAGGCAAGAAGGAACAGTCGGCCCTCTTCCTCAATGAGGATTACCTGAAAAAGGCATTCCCTGAATGGACAGGTGTTAGAAAGAATTTCTAAAGATCATTACTTTTAAATGAAACGCCACCCAAAATATTTGGGTGGCGTTTCATTTTGGTATACCTATTATCCTATTTCACCACATACTTCTTTCCTTCTCTTATATAGATGCCGCGCTGTTTCGGGTGTCCGTTGATGCGACGTCCATCAAGAGTGTACCACTGACCTTGTTCATTAAACTTTGTACTCTGGTCGTCGGTAAGGCTTTCTATTCCTGTTGGATCGTCGTCAATGATGCTGAACAGCAGATACGGACTGGCATTGGTCACCCACTCGTAAGTAAGGTATGCTCGATATGGTGGTATTGGCGCAGTGCCCTTGTAGTAGAAGAAACCGAGAGTGCCTGCGCTGTTGCGTCCAAGTGTCAGGATGCTACCCCTGTCTGCATCGCTCTGATATACCTCCATTCCATCGCGTCCCACACCATTGAGTTGGTTTTCATACATGTTCCACGGCTGCAATGACTCTTCGAGAGGGAAGAGGCGGTAGGTGCCTGACTCGTCGGCGAAGATAACTATTGGCGAACGGTTGGGTATCTGGTTGTTCATCCTCTTCAGGTATGCCTCCTTCTCTTCCTTGTTCGATGAGGTGACAATATATGCCTTGAGACCTGACGGCAGTTCGGTGTCGAAACCTATGTACATGGTGGCTGCCTTGGCAGACCCTACCTTCAGAGGATAGTAGCAGTGCAGTTTGCCTGCATCGGCATACTCCTCCCATGACTCGTCGTCAAGATACTCGTTATAGAGCACGCTGCCATATGTGGCATCGCTGATATATACATCCACAAGACCAATACCATTGGTGAAGATACCATTTTCATTGAGATAGGCAACGGTGCTATAGTCGGAAGTGTCGAAGAATATCTTACCAACACTACCAGAAATGTCGTACACGGCTCCAGTGTTTATCTCCTCTATTACACCAGGAATGATAATCTCCTCTGCTATCCTTCCGTTAGGGAAGGCTACAAGACCATTGTTGCTGTCGAAGAGGATGCCCTCGCGCGACTCAAACTTAGTATTGAACGGATCCACAAAGATACTGTCGATTACGGAACCTGCGAAGGCACCAGGCTCTATGGTAGAGACCTTAGCAGGCAGGGTAATGGCCTTAATATTTGTCATAGAGAATGGACGTGTACCATTGCCTGTTAGACTTGGGTCACCACTGATGGTCTGCAAGTTATAGGGCAGTCGCACTTCTTCCAGATTGCTCAAGCCGCTGAGCTGTGTGGTAAGGTTTGTCACCGCCTTGAAGAATCGGAACTCAGGGAACTTAACAATCTTTTGTGCCTCGAGTTGTACATCAGCGGCAGTAAATGCAGTAAGCGTCTGTTCAGTAGTTATTGCACTGATTTCCGCCAGTGACAGTTTTCCGTCACCGCTTGTGTCAAAAGCTTTCACACAAGCCTTTCTTGCATGCTCGTCAACGAAGGTGATACCTCGTTGTATGTCCCCGTCGTTAGTACGCAAAGGAATATAGTAGAACGACTTGTCCAAAGAGGCACAAAGAACTTCCATCGGAGTTATCAACTCGTTATTTGAGGCTATCGCCCCCATTGTGGTTGCTGGTGCTACGATGCCTAGTTCGCTATCAGCCTCGAAATAATCTGTCTCGTGAAGGTTCGTCCATGTGGCCGCACCTGGTTCAAACTCCAGCATCTTCGTGAACCCCATAAGGTAGTTGTTGGCGGAGTTCGTTGCGGTGTTGAACTCATAGTTGTTGTCTGTTCGCACAGGCACCATCATGAGTTTGGCGATATCGGTATTAGCAAACGTCTTAAGCGTTGGGAAGTAGTTGCGTGTCCAAGTCCATCGGTCGCGTTTACCCAGAGCTGCACCAATCTCATCGAGAGTCTGTCCAGTATTGCCTGGCTCATAGCCCTTCAACCAATAGCAATCTTTCACGGCAGAGAGATTGTTCGTGCTCTCGTCGGCAGATGAGAACATCGTTGGTGATACCGCCAGACAGTTCTGTACTTTACCCATGTTGGAGGCGCTTGGGTCGTAAGCAACAAATGGTGTGAAATAGTCTGAGGTCGTGGTAAGCGGGGTGACTGCTGAGATACAGTCTTCCACCGTTCCACCAGATATCACGTATGTGCAGATACCTCCACAAGGTCTGCCAACAGCATTGACGCCCTGTACTATGCAGTTGGTGATGGAGCCTGCCACATAGCTTGCTATAATACCATAGAAGGTTGGCAGTTCATAATTAGTCCTTGTTCCATTGACAACAGACGGTTCGGGGGCGATCCATGTATCCACCACCGCGAGGTTGTTGACGGAACCATATTGACCGACATAACCGAAGAGTGAGAAATATTTGCGTTCGGTGGTAGGTGGGGTTGAGCAATAGTCATAAAGGTACAATCCCGAGATGGTATGTCCGTCACCATTATAATTCGCTTTCCACGAACACTCGTCCGTCTCCCAGTCAGCAGTTACATTCCTTTGAGGATTTGCGGGAGTCTTAAAGCACGCAGCGGTAATCAGCGTGTTGTTGCCTGTGCTCTTGGTGATGGTGATATTGCACAGTTGCTTATAGAACTTTCCCGTCTGATTGCTCTTAATGGCGTGATAGAGTTGTGATGCATTCTTGATGATGAACGGATCACCCGCCGTTCCCGTTCCTGCTGCATAACCAGTGGCCTCGCTGCCGTCCCATTCCTTATCAATGGTGGAGTTAAGACCAAGGTATTTCGTTCCACTTATAAAGGCAGGACGGTTGTAGGTAACGGACTTCTTCTTTACCGTTGCTGTTGTGGTGACAAAGCAGGTACCGTTGTTATAGGCTGTTGCCGTCTTATCCTTAACCTTGATAACGTCCGTCTCAGGGAAGAAACTCTCGCAGGTCATGATGATGCTGCGGCCCGTGAGCTTTTCATCCCAGTTGTAGGTCTTTGTCGGTGCCGACAGCGTTGACACGAAGTCATCGGCATTGTCACCCTTGACAAAGCTCACAGGCATGGCACATAGCATCGTTCCAGAATAATACACCGTGCTGTGCATGTTTACTGCATCGGTTGCCCAAAAGTCGAATAGTTTCGCCAGTCTTTCGTTGCTATAGCTCCTCTGAGTATAGTTAGTATAGTATGTTGCCTGACTGCCATGGTTCTCGTAGAAGATAGGATAATAGCCCTTTTCCAGTCGGTAGCCAAAAACATCGGGTTCGGTATCGCCAGCATTAAGGCTTGATACCTTGGTTATGTCGCCTGATGTCAGTTCCGCTGTGGTCAGTCCTATGACAGACTGTCCTCCATCCATACTGCCTGGTACGGCATAGCCACTAAACAGCATTTTGTCATAATAGCAATAGGTCACCGTAGAAGTTCTCTTGTCACCCACCTTTCCCACGATGGCACTTGGCAGACGGTCGTTTAGGGTATTGTAGGTATAGTCCTCGTTTGTTATTGTTCCGAGTAGCAGACAGCGTGTTATATGCTCGTAATCATCGTTCCATTCCAACTGCCCACATATTCCTCCGACGTAATTCTTGTCTGGACCCGACGAGGCAACTCCTGTGGTTTGTCCCTTCTCGTCTATAATCTTATTACTACCGTCGAGGTGTCCGCTGAACGAACAACACTCTATTTTCCCATATTTAGAGAAATCTGTATTCGGACCGCTTTCCATAATGCCAGCAATACCGCCCACATTACCCTTCGCCTTTATAAGCATCGTACTTCCGCAGGCACATATGGCAGAATATGGTTGCATATAGCCGCATATTCCTCCCACATGATGTACGACTGTTGTGTTATCGGCAAAGCTACATCTGATGGAACCCATCGAGACACAGGCATAGGCTCTCTCGCTTTCCTCCATCTGTCCCACGATACCGCCAATCTTTACCGGGCGATTAATGTTGTCATTGCATGTGATGGTGGCGTTGGCGATACAATCGTATAGGCATTTGCCATCATTGCCATTGTATTTGTTATATAGTCCGTTGTTGACGCCGCAGATACCACCGACATAATCGCAGTTTGCGGTGTTGATAGTGATATCGGTTGTAGAGTGGAGAATACCCAAGATGTCGAATTGTCCGCAGATGCCGCCTACGGCAAAAGCCGAGTTGTCGTTACCCTTTGCAGAGATGCTACCACTCACCGTCACATCGTCAATAGCATGGGTTACATAGTGGTCAGAGTTGTTTTCTTTATAGGTTCCGCGATACCAGAGATCACCGCCACCAGAGTTGGTAGTCTTGGTCGCCGTATTACCACAAAGTGCTCCCACGAAATAGTATTCCGTGGCAGATGACGATGAGAGGTCCACGTTGATGCTGACATCCTCCAACTGAAGGTGCGATACATTACCATCGAGCATTCCAAACAGACCGAACAGCTTTGCGTCGCTGGCAGATGATACGTTGATATACATGCCGCTTATCTTATGCTTCTGTTCAGCCTTGAAGCCATTGGTGGCATAGTCCTTCAGGTCCATACCCAGAAATAGTCCGTTGAAACGGTTAAGTGGATTATATCCTATGGGAACCCATTGCACACGCAGTCCGTCAACCTCCTTGTTCAGGTTGATATCTGCGGTTAGCACTACCACTTTGTTCTTATATGAATTCTCGCCACTGTTCACCTCGTATGCCAACTGAGCCAACTGTCCCGGTGTGCTTATCTCATAAGGATTATCCATACTTCCGTCGCCCACCGTGATAGCCTCGCGGTACTCATACCATGTATGACCCGTAAAGTCTGCAGGGGCGGAAGTCTGCGCCACTGCGTGGCTAAATGATAAACTATAAATTATAAATGATAATGCTATCAGATATTTTGTCTTCATGAGTTGTTGTTTTTTTAGTACCTAAACTTAAATATCTCCTCACCGGTGCTCAGCAGATAGACATCATGACGCTTCAGCGGAACAAACATGGTAGTTCCGGTTGCCTTTTTCTTAAAGGCAGTCATACCGTCGGCAGTAAACACACGCACCGTGTTGTCTGCGGTAAGACCATCGAGGCGTACACCATTATCAAGAGTAGTAACAGTAACCTTGTGTCCTGTCGGTTCCTCGCTGATAACCGGACGCACGAAGGTGGCAGGGTCTTCAGCAGGGAAGAGGTTGACGAGCGTCGGGTTCTCCTGCGCCTTTACATTCTTTATTGCTGCCATCATCGACTCCAGTCCGTCATTGGCATAGTTGAAGTCAACCAAATGGCAGGTGACGTATGCCTGCACGGGCTCGGTGATACCATCTACTTCTACAGGGACGTATGCCTTACGCTGACCACCGATTGTCTGGAATTTGAACAGACCATTTTCATCATCTGGGGTGATGCCATACTCTTCTTTCTCGGAGAAGACAACATATTTGGCATCGTCTAATGCCTCGAAGCTGTCGGGGTGGGGGAATACACCCACTACTGCTGCCATATCTTTGTACAGACCAGCATGGTCGATGAGTTCTACAAGGAAGACGTTCTTTCCGTCCTCAACGCTCTGGCTCACCACGTTGCACTCTACATCTTCAAGTGCAACACGGACGTTCTGGACGGGGCTCACCTGTCGGCGGAAGCTCTTAGCCTTGTTGCGTGGATGTGCCTGTGCATGGAAGGTGTTGATGTAGTCAACGATGACCTGACTGCTGAGGCGACCATCGAAATCGTCGCTGATGGGGTATTGCACAACAAACTCCTTGCTGTCGAACGGCTTCACGTATGCACCCTCAACAACAAAGTTCTCGCCGTTGATGATGGCTGTCACACCGTTGATGGCAGAGGTACCTGTGTTCTTTATGCTTACTACTATGGGCAGGGTGTTGCTGCCGAGCAGAGCGGCACTACCATAATCCACATCCCACTCGCAACTGTTGCGGAAATATTTCTCGTTGTGCATGATGACAGCACCATTCTCCTCCACATCAGCGAGGGTATAGACGGCACTTATCTTTGCATCGTCGAGGAAGCCGTCGAAATCGGTGATGATGAGGTTGCGCTGTCGCTCGCCAATAGAATCTACCATCTCTGCACCCAGGGTTATCGGGTCGGTAATCTGAAGGGCGTTGGAAACGAAGATGCGTGAGGCTTGGAGCATCAAGGTGGAGTTCTTTGTATACATCTTCTCTCCCTCGTCGCCACGATAGACGTTGCTCATCTGTGTCCACATCACGGCGAAGTTGTCCAGGTCATCGGCGTTGCTGTCGGTGACTATCTTCACCTTGTTGGGCAGACTATAGCCTACGCCGAGGTCGTTACCCTGACGTCCGTCGCCGAGACCTGTCATATCGATGGTCTTGACATAGATGTCGGTGATGGAGTCGGAGGCGGCATAGATCATCGCTATCACGGCATTCTGTCCCACACGTTTCATGTGGAAAGAGCGTGCCAGGAGCACTTCGTCGTTGTAGGTCACCGTGCTGCTGTTGATGTATTTCGAAGCATAGCGCATCACACTCTTCTTTCCTGTCTCCATCAAGGTGGCAGCCACGAGCACCGTATCACCTCGCATCAGCAGGTCGTACTGCTGAATAGCATGGTCTGCGTCGAGGTTGAAATCGTAGAGTGCTGTAGGCTCGCTCCATGCTGTCCCGTTAAAGGTGCGTAGCATCAGGTTACCCTTAAACTGTACATTGTCGAGTGAATCTGCCGACTCGTTCGGGTCGATGACGTCAAACTTTCCATGCAAATACGCTATGGCGGCATGACCGTTCTCCTGCATTGTCACCACAGGCTTCAGGTCTGCCCATCCGTCATTGGTCGTTACGTCGGTCACAGTCCAGTTGCCTGTTCCCAGACGCATAGCCGTGCGGATACGAGTGGTCTGCTGTACGGTGCTGTTCTGACTTACCACGTGTTCTTCATCTACCTCGCCTATGGGTTGCGACAGCTGTTCGAAGGCAACAATCTCATATTCGCCTCGCTTTGAGCGCATGTTGTTACCGCCAAAGAGTCCGTCAGCTGAGATAGCCTCCTTACTGATCTCACTGTCTGCGATATTGGCAACCACCACCTTGTCGTCGTTATAGTCGGCTGTTGAGCCTAAGTCGTTATACACCACATGGTCGGCATCGAGGAAGTGAGGGTTGGCATCCATCGCCACATCATTGATAATTGCCCTTCCGCTGAGCTCTGTTGTCAAAGGTGCAGGTATCTTGCGAAGCGCCATTACCAAGGGCTTAGGCCTGGGCTTGGCTCCTGCATCGTTGTTGAGCCAATATGGGAAATCCTCGTGGAATGGGTTGTGGTCGTCGTTGGGGAAGAGTCGTCTGCCTCCCAGCTTGAAGCCCGCACTGGCTCCATAAGTGAAGACTGGTGTCTTAAAGTTGAAATAGGCCTGGCCGATGATGACGCAAATGAGGTTAAGTCCAACGCCAGGGGCATAACTGTCGAACGGACCTTCCACTCCGAAGCGGAAACCCGCCTTGCCACCGAGACGCAGCCCGGCTTGCAGGTTGCATAGAGAAGATATCTTTATGCCAAATAGCGTGTCGGGTGTAAAGACGTCCAATGAGGCTCCTGCCGCCACTTTACCACTGAAATTGACGAAATAGCCCATGTTGGTACTCGACATACTCTCTTTGACATCTGAATCGAAGGATTTTATTCCGAAGTCAAGTTGTGCGGATGTCTCAAAGCAGGCAGAGAGGGAGACGTATTTGTCCAATCTCTCCAAGACACTTGCCAGCTTGCCGAAACGCTCGTTCTCTGCTGCGTTCCATCGCATGCCGATGCCATAGCCTATCTGTCCTGAAGCCTCAGTCACCTGGAAGCGTGAGAAATCAAAGAAAGGCATCCTGAAGGCGAGCTTGGCTCCACCGAACCATCCCTGGCCGATGCGTTGACTTGAGATACCGAAGATGTCGTCAATCTCTTCATATACCCAGTTGTCGAATTCAACTTCGTCGCCCATAATGCTTGCTTGGACTTTATTGCCAACCATCTCATATTTCTCAAGTTCCTTCAGCTCCTTGCGCGCCTTGCTATACTTCTCTTGCTCGCCAGGTCGTTCATCGTCACGCATGAACGAGAGGTTTATCTTTAGATTGAGAAGGTTCTTACGGATGTTATATATGAGTGCCGTGCTGATATTAACCGGCTTGAACGAGAACTTGAACTGGAGGGGAAGTCGCAGGTCGTAGCCAGCATCGGCAAAACCGTTAGAAACGTTGTCCTTGTCGTTGCTGCCAACGTATTTTTCGTTCACCTCCTCATCAGCGGCAGCCTCAATCTCGTCGCGCTTCAAATCGAGGTTTCTCAGATATGGGAACTTGGCATACTGCTTGTCGCCAACATGCAGGGCTACCTTCGCCGTGGTGCCTTTGTCAATGACATCAAGGAGGTTGAAGCGCACGAAGTAGTAGTCATACGAGAAGGAGGTAAACTCCGATGCCCTCACCACTTCCGTGTTCTTCTCCGTAGATTCCTTAGCGATGGCTGTCGCTATGTCGGTGGCGAAGAACTGACAGTCGGGGGCGGTGCCTCCTTTGGCTATCGAGAAGGATGTCTCAAACTGTGCATATCGTTCTATCACCTTGTTGTTGAGCAGTTTCGGGAAGTCGTTGCCCAGGTCTTCCATATAGGAAATGGTGTCGGCCTCTATCTTTCCGCCAAGGTCAACAGCATCGATGGAACACAGGCGGTGATCTACACCACCTCGCACGATGATGGCCTTCTCGTCGTTGAGGTTCATGAAGTGCTGGTCGCTGATGTTAAAGCCACTGCTGATGGTACCCTTCTGCGGAGTGAGAGCCACCTGGCAGAGGTCAGGGTTCACGATGCCCTCGTCATCTACGACCCCTGGATGTTTGTAGAGCATTGGCAGACAGCCATCGACGAGAATCTCGATATATGCCGGATTGCTCATGGTGACAATCTTGTGCTGCTTGGTCTTGCTGTCATATCCATCGTATTTTACAGCTGGATCGTAGATGCGATTGCCGTCATGATCCACTCGCTCGGGGTGGAAGGTGGCATTCTTTATCTGCTTGCCCTTATCATTGAACAACGACACATACAGCGTGTCATATTTCTCATAGAGTCCCGTTCCGAGCCAGTTGAAGTTCATCATCTCCCTGCCCTCGTGCTTGTCAAGGTTGAAGGTAGAGGAAATCTCCATGTAGTTCATGCGGTCGTTCAGGTCAATGCCAGTGTGCAGCTTGCTCTTGTCGAGTCGCAGCTTCTTGTCGTCGCCGCTCATCAGGAACACATCTATCAGGCTGCTGTTCTTAGGTACATAGAAACTCTGGAACTTGTCGCTCTGCAATTCCAGTGTGGTGGATGTTTTATGCAGGTCGCCATCCTCATCCATATAGCCGGTGACATATTCCAGTTTGTATGTCTCGCCGGTCACCTGTCGCTTCTGGTCGAGCATGAACATATACAGGTTTTCGTCATCCCATTCATATACGAAATACTTAAACTTGACGGTCTCATCGTTGTCCACCCTCCTGACGGAAATCTGGTAGGCCACCGTGTCGCGTGGAACAGGGGCATTGACGAAGAAGTAGTCGTCAACGGTCTGTGATATGCTGTCGGGCCCGTTGTTGACAACGACCTCGTAGGTATGATGTACGTTGTCAAGGTCTTCTATCTTGAAGCACAGCAGTCCGTGGTCGCGCATCTTCCAGAACTGGCGTTTGTCATCGAGGTTCTTCATCCTCGTTGAGGCGAGCATCTGTTTCAATTTGGTCACTTCCACCAGATTACCAGCAGCGGTCTGGCCGTTACTGTCCACTTCACGCCAGATGAGTCCGGAGCCTTCATCCTCTATGTTGTCAAGGTTGGTGACATCGGTAACGTTATTGGCATACCAGAGTTTGAAACTCTGTGCGTTTGTCACGATAACCATCGTGAATATCAGCGTTATAAGCAGCGATAATCGTTTCATATCTTATGGTCGTTTGGGAGATTGGTGTTTGGTCGTTTAGGGCTATTCCCTCCACATTCAATTGTCTATGGCATCATACCAGTTGCCCCTCTCCTGTCCTATTCTATAATGCATTTTTGTTTCCACAGTAGGGACGTCACGATGAAGCGTCTCTACTTCTTCATCTACAAGATCAACTTCCTTGGCGAGAGCCTCTGTAGTGCCGTCACCAGGGTCGAACACGACAGTTTTCTCGCTGCCTTCGAGCAGAGGTCCAATTTTGCAGGGAAAGCATTCAGCAAACGGTTTAATGTATTTCGTCTTCATTGAGAAAATGATTAATAGCCTTAAAAAGGCTAAGTATTTAGTGTTATAATTTTGCAAAAATAAGAAAAAATAAAATATTACAAGTCAATTGCTTGATATTTAACACTTTTTTCCGGCTTTGAGACAGGAAAAAACACCGAATAAGCATAGAAATACGCAATTATTCCGAACAACATATACTGACATTTAACATGAAAGATTGAACTTCGTACCTAGCTTGATAAGATAATTTATATGGAGAAAAAATGTTAAAAAGACGATGAAGAGATTGGTATGTAGAAAAAAAAATGTATATTTGTAACCAATCTACATTGCTTTTCATATAAAGAAGCCTTACTACTAACCGATAATACACGTAATAAACATAACTATGGAAACAAGAAACTACGCGGGATTCATGTCCGAATTGGGCAATATCCTACCCAAAGAACGTATCTATACTGACGAGCTGCGCACCCTGGGATGGGGCACTGACGCCAGTTTCTACAGACTGACACCAAAGGTGGTAGTACGCTCTGACGGCGAACAAGAACTCTCGAAGATTGTAAAACTGGCTACAAAACATAAGATTCCGTTCACCTTCCGCGCCGCCGGAACTTCCCTGTCGGGACAGAGTGTCAGCGACTCGGTGCTCATCGTGGCTGGAAAGAACTGGGAAAAATATGAGATTGGCGAAGGGCAGAACAGCATACGCATGCAACCTGGAATAGTGGGGTCGAGGGTGAATGAGATTCTAAAGCCCTACGGCAGGGTATTCCCGCCCGACCCAGCATCTATTGGTTCGGCAATGGTTGGCGGCATCGTGTGTAACAATGCGTCGGGAATGAACTGCGGAGTGCATGCCAACAGCGACCGCATGCTTATCTCGGCACGTCTCATTCTGGTAGACGGCACAGTGCTCGACACGGGCGATGAGAAGAGCAAGGAGGACTTCCGCAAGTCGCATCCAGAGTTTATCAAGAAGATTGAAGACCTGCGCGACCGAGTGAGGGCTAACGAGAAACTCGCTGAGCGCATAAGACGCAAATACTCTATAAAGAACGTTACGGGACTGAACCTGCGCCCGTTGATTGCATACGACGACCCGTTTGACATTATAGCGCACTCCATCGTCGGCTCAGAGGGTACGCTGGCATTCCTCGCCGAGGTAAACATGAAAACGCTATACGACTACAAGTACAAGGCATCGGCAATGGTTTATTTCCACACCATGAAGGAAAGTTGCGAGGCGGTGGTGGCTATGAAGAAACTCAAAGCGACGGAAGAGGACATCAGAATGAGCGAGGAAGACCTGATGGTGAAGTCGGCTGAGATGCTCGACTACCTATCGCTCGCCTCTGTTGACGACCCCGTGTTCCTGCAGTACAAGAAAGACGTGGACGCAGGAAAGGTGCCTGGCGTGGAGCCTGGCGACTACCATAACCTCACGGCGGTGCTAACGGAGACGAAGGCCATCACCCACGAGGAACTGCTCAGTAAGATAGAGAACATCACAAAGTGCCTGAATAATTTCAACCTCTATATCCCTGCTGAGTTCACCGAAGACCCTGCCGTTTACGGAAAATACTGGGCTATACGCTCAGGAATATTCCCCAGCGTGGGAGGTATGCGCCCGATAGGTACCAGTTGCCTCATCGAGGATGTCGCGTTCCATATCGAGGACTTGCCCGAAGCAACGGTGAAACTGCAGAAACTCATTGCCGACCACGGCTACAGCGACGCCTGCATTTATGGTCATGCGTTCGAGGGCAACTACCACTTCATACTGAACCAGAGTTTCAAGAGCGATGCCGACGTGAAACAATACGAGGAGATGATGCGCGATGTGGCACGTCTCGTGGTAGAAGAGTATGACGGTTCGCTGAAGGCAGAGCACGGCACAGGGCGCAACATGGCTCCGTTCGTTAAGTATGAGTGGGGCGACGAGGCATACGAGGTGATGAAGGAACTGAAGGCAATCTTCGATCCTGACAACCTGCTCAACCAAGGCTGTATCTTCAACGACGACCCTAACTGCTTCATAAAGAACTTCAAGCCGCTGCCAGAGTTGAACTATAACTTCGACGGCATTCCCGACGGAGGTCATTACTACAAACTGGAGGAAGAGAAAAAGTCGTCAACACAGGAGACCATTGAGGGTGCGAAGAAAGCCAATAAGTGTATTGAGTGTGGATTCTGCGAGGTTAACTGTATGTCGTGTGGCTTCACCATATCCTCCAGAATGCGTATTGCCATACAGCGTGAGATACTCCACCTGCAGGCGACGGGCGAGAATCCTGCACGCGTGGAACGGCTGAAGAAACTATATAAGTACTATGGCGACGAGACATGTGCCGCCGACGGACTCTGCGCTACATCGTGCCCGATGAAGATAAACACCGGCGACCTCACTCACCTCATCCGCCAACTGAACATGCAGGAGAGCGGTATGGGATACAAGATCGGTGACTATGCCGCCCACCACATGAGGGGAA
Source organism: Prevotella sp. (assembly GCA_017554105.1). Classification (GTDB taxonomy): domain Bacteria; phylum Bacteroidota; class Bacteroidia; order Bacteroidales; family Bacteroidaceae; genus Prevotella. Next base: position 219,336 of record JAFZIY010000031.1, read on the forward strand.
TAAAGAAAGGACTGCGCGTGGTGCTCGACGTGGCAAACCTCGGTCATAGCGTGCTTGGTGCCTCCACGATGCAGGGAATATGCAACGGAGTACACAAGATGGGCATTCCACTGTGGACGCCTGCTATGCCACGTAAGTTCAGTCAGCCGAAACCTGGAAGCGTACGTGCACCGAAGAATGCGAAGATGGACCTGAAGGTGGTTTATTTCCCAAGTTGCATCAACCAGACAATGGGACTTGCCAAAGGTGCGCCCGTTGCCAACTCGGTGGTAGATGAGATGTGCAACCTGCTCAACAAGGCGGGATATAGGGTTATCTTCCCAAAGCACATGGACAAGATGTGCTGCGGACAGATATGGGAATCGAAGGGCATGCTCGACATCGCCGATATGAAAACGGCAGAACTCGAGGAAGCACTGTGGGTGGCAAGCGAACAAGGCAAGTACCCCGTGCTGTGCGACCAAAGCCCTTGCCTGCACCGTATGCGCAAGATGATAACCAAGATGAAGTTATACGAACCTGTGGAGTTCATCATGACATTCCTACGTGACAAACTCGACTTCCACCCCACCGACCGAAGCATCTCGGTGCATGTGACATGCTCGACACGCGAGATGGGACTTGGCGACAAACTTATCGAGTTGGCACGTCTATGCTCTAACAACGTGCTCGTGCCTGTTGGCGTGGGTTGTTGCGGCTTTGCCGGCGACAAGGGATTCAGCAATCCAGAGGTCAACAGATATGCCCTGCGCAAACTGCGCAAGCAAATTGAAGAGCGCAAGGTGGTCTATGGCTATTCTAACAGTCGCACCTGCGAGATAGGACTGCAGACAAACTCTGGCGTGCCGTACATGTCCATTGCCTACCTTGTAAATGAATGCACCACACCAAAGGCTTGATGCATGGAATTAAGCACTTGCTATCACTATCAGGGGTATACTTAATGTATGCCCCTTTTTTATTTGGCGATAATACTATTATACCCACTAAACACTTGATGGCCTAGTAGAGGAGGTATAATGATGAATTATTAATCACGCAAATCTCAAATCTCAATTAAAAAAATAAGTCACTATCCAAATCCCAATCTTCTGTTATATTACTTATAACTTATTAATAATCAATAATATATATAATATATATAGTATAAGAGAAGAGTTGGGGGTACCTTAAAAAACAACTGAGATTTGAGATTTCAGAAGGAAATCCAAAGCCTCAATTATCAATTTAAACATCTAAGAATCAATATGTTACGACATCTTGACAACATCGCATCTGCGATGCCAAAACCTTCAAAAGACAAAAACAGGAGCATTTTTCTTCCCTAAAAGGCATCAAAATACAGGCAAAAACCGCTTATTTCGATGGCTATTCCTGCACTTATCGGCCATTTAACCAATGTTAAATTCTTGCTTTTCGATAACAAATACTATGAATTGTGCGGTCTAATGGGCATCTCATAGGTCTAATAGTATACAATTGCTTTTCCTAATAAGAGGTGATATTTTTAATAAAGTAGATTATGAAATGGTTTGGGATGGTCGTTATGATGAAAGGGAAGATTTTAAAGACCCCAAAGCATATTACAAAATGGCAGTTCCTGTGTGGAGAAAGTGAGTTAGCGGGGACTCTGCTGAGCACTTTTGAAGCGAATAGCTCTGAATATTAAAGACAAAACTTAGAATATACGATATAAAATTAGAGGGACAAGTTATTGATTGAATGTATAAAGAGAAAAGAGCAGGCAATATGAGACTACACCGTATCATCCTGTACATTCTGATGCTGCTATCCGTCGCTCCCTTGCGTGCTCAGAGTGTGTCGGGCAGCAATATCGTGTCTATGACAACGGCCTTGGCAATGTAGTGCGTGAGGTGTATGAGTCATACATAAAAAAACAAAAAACATACAACTTATAGAATTATTTCATATATTTGCGACCGTAATACTTTTTTGACAGAATTGACGCAGATATCAAACATTATAGCCTATGGAACGAACATGTTTATCACATCTGCATAAGCTCTACCTGCTCGGGCGGATTTGTAATCTGCCCACATTGAGTATTAGCATTTGTAATGTACAATAAACCAAACCTATGGCAACATTAAGTTTTACAAAAGGACTCTATATTCTGCGCGACTTTAAGAAGTTCACTAGCAAGGCAGTGCCGAACATCACCGTAGCCATCGGAAGTGCCTTAAAGGGCGGGGAGTCATTGTAGTTAGATGTAGAGTTTATGTCTAAAACTACTTTTTGTCTTTATGTCCAACAAAGCCTTCTGACAACCTCACTTGTATATATCTGACTACCTCACTTGTATCTCCTGACCACCTCACTTGTGCCTCCTAGCAAACCATTAAGTATTCTTCTTGTAACTCGCAACTGCCCAGCCGCTCATGAAGATGCCGATGAGTGCGAGGGCAAACAACTGATGGGCGATGGCAGAGAAACCGCCACCACGGATGAAGACGGTGCGGATGGCATCGATGAAATAGTGCATGGGGTTGATGTATGTGGTGAGATATGCCCACCAGGGCATGGAGCGAGTGGGCGTGAAGAGTCCGCTGAGCAACATGATGCATACCACGAAGAACCACATCACGAAGATGGCCTGCTGCATGGTGTCGCTATAGTTGCTGATGATGAGTCCGAACGATGAGAAGAACAGGGCAAGAAGCATAGCCAGCACATATACCCATAGCAGCGAGCCAGCACAGGTAATGCCATAAACAGCCCATGCAAGAACAAGACTCACGGTAACTACGAAGAGGGCAATGAACCAGTAAGGGATTAGTTTAGACAGGATGAACGCCCACTTAGATACAGGTGTGACGTTTATCTGCTCTATGGTGCCTGCCTCCTTTTCGCCAACGATGTTGAGTGTTGGCAGGAATCCCGTCATCAGCATCATCACAATAGCCAACAAGGCGGGAATCATGAACAGTTTGTAGTTCTGATTCTTATTGTAAAGGAAAAGAGGCTCTACCCCTACCTGTGAGGAAGAGGAGGAGATAGACATTCCTTTGTTCAGACCCCTATTGTCTCCTAACTTAGGGGACTCAAGAATTATCTGTGACAGATATGCCGAGCCCATGCCTCCCTTGGTGCCATTGACGGCATTGGCTGCAATAAGATAACGGCCGTCTTTTATCTCAAGTATTATGTCGGCATCACCTTTCTCCACCTCAGCAAGTGCCGCCTGATAAGAAGGTTTTTGTCCGCAGAAGATGAAATAGCGCGATGACTCGATGGCATGAACAAGTTGTTGCGACTGCGTTGTGCGGTCGTTGTCCACCACGCTGACTCGTATGTTCTTAACCTCCATGCTCATCACCCACGGCATGACACACATGATGACAATGGGGAACATAATGATGAGACGGGGCAAGAATGCGTTGCGCCGTATCTGCAGGAACTCCTTATGTATGAGATGGCTTATCATGATTCTATTTGGCAATATGTAATAATCTTCTATTCCAACCGTACCTTGAACTTCAGGAGGGCGATGGTAAGGAACAGAACTGTCATAGCGGCAAGTACTGTGACCTCGCGAGTAACTTCGCCTATGCCGACACCCATAATCATCAGTTTACGCATCGCCGAAATATAATAGCGAGGCGGCACTATTGCCGACACCCATTGAAGTATCTGAGGCATCGATTCCACGGGGAACAGCATGCCGGAGAGCATCACTACAGGCATGAGCAGCACCATAGCAGAAAGCAGTAACGCCACAAGTTGTGTCTTGGCGATGTTTGAGATGAGCAGTCCTAACGAAAGGGCAAGCAGGATATAGAGTATGCTCACCGCCACAATCCAGAACAACGAGCCAGCGAGTGGCACGTCAAGCACAAAATGGGCCATGAGAAGTATGGTAGTGAGGATGACTATTGCCAGCACCAGATAAGGCACTGCCTTCGCCACTACCACCATCAACGGACGCACGGGAGAGACGAGCAGCACCTCCATAGTGCCTCGCTCCTTCTCGCGGACAATGGAAATAGAGGTCATCATAGCACAAATGAGCATCAACAGCATACCCATGATGGCTGGCACGAAGTTGTATGCCGAGCGCATCTGCGGGTTGTAGAGAAGTTTAGAATTGACAATTGATAATGGATAGTTAGCAATTGTTTGTTGTGCATAGTTCGTCCATTGCTGCGACATGTTAGGGTCTGCCCCGTCAACGATGAACTGGACGCCTGCGCGTTTAGGTGCAAAGACTATTGCAAGGTCGGCTTTCTGATGTCTTATCAGCAGTTCCGCATCCTTAGGCGTTGGAACGGTAGCGACAATGGTGAAATATTCTGATGCCGCCAGTCGCTCTATGGCTTGCTGGTTCTGCGGCGACAGTTGTGAGGTGACCACCACCGTCCTGACATTCCTCACATCGGTAGTGATGGCGAAGCCGAACAACAGCATCAGCACCACAGGCATGCCGAAGAGAATGAGCATCGTGCGACGGTCGCGCAAGATGTGACGTGCCTCTTTCTGAACAAAACTGATAAACTGTTTCATCGTAATTGTCTATAATCCATTATCAACTATCAATTCTCTTAGCCTGTCTTGCCAGGTATGTGAACACATGATCCATGTCTGGCTGTTGGAACCGTTGCTTCAGTTCTTCTGGAGTGCCGATAGCACTTATCTTTCCGTCCACCATGATGGATATGCGGTCACAATATTCCGCCTCGTCCATGTAATGAGTGGTGACGAATACCGTGATGCCACGACTGGCAGCATCGTATATCAGTTCCCAGAATTGACGGCGCGTAGCAGGATCTACGCCTCCTGTTGGCTCGTCAAGGAACACCACACCTGGCTCGTGGAAGATAGCTACAGAGAATGCCAGTTTCTGCTTCCATCCCAAAGGCAGTGATGACACGAGGTCGTTCTTATGCTCAGCGAACTGCAACCGCTCCAGTAGTTCGTCCGTCTTTCGTGCAATCTCCTTGTCTTTCATGCCGTAGATGCCCGCAAAGAGACGTATGTTCTCGCTTATGGTAAGATCTTCATAAAGTGAGAAGCGCTGGGACATGTAGCCGATGTGTCTTTTTATTTGCTCGTACTCGGTGCGTATATCATAACCAACTACAGTACCCGTGCCGCTGGTGGGTTGGTTAAGTCCTGTAAGCATGTGCATGGCGGTAGTCTTTCCGGCACCATTGGCACCAAGGAAACCGAATATCTCGCCACGCTTGACACTAAAACTGATATCGTCGACAGCATGGAAGGTGCCAAAGGCTTTTACGAGGTGCTGCACTTCGATGACAGGCTCTCCCCCGCCATCTCCCTGAGAGAGGGCTTCTGGAGCAGAAGAGTCCATTCCCATCTCTGACATGGAAGGACGTAGTGGAGGTTCAGGATTGAACACATCCTTGAACTGCTCCAATATCACTTCTGGAGTATCAATTCCACTAATGTGGCCATGATTAAGGAAAGCAACGCGGTCGCAACGGCGCACTTCATCCAGATAAGGAGTGGAAGCGACGATGGTGATGCCGCGCTCCTTCAGAGTGCCAAGCATATCCCAAAACTCTTTACGGCTCACGGGATCGACACCAGTTGTCGGCTCGTCTAGAAACAGGATGCTGGGACTATGCACCAAGGCACAACTAAGTGCCAATTTCTGCTTCATTCCCCCCGATAATGCACCTGCCTTGCGGTCGCGGAAACGCTCTATTTGCTGATAAATGGCTTTGATGCTGTCGTATCCTTCTTCAACGGTGGTGCCGAAAAGGGTAGCGAAGAACTTCAGGTTCTCTTCCACAGTAAGGTCTTGATATAGCGAGAACTTGCCCGGCATATAACCCACTCGGCGGCGCATCTCCTTCATTTGACTCACGGTATCAAATCCCTCGACGCTGGCATTGCCCGCATCTGGTCGCAACAGAGTGCATAGTATGCGGTAGAGCGATGTCTTCCCTGCCCCATCGGGACCGATGAGTCCGAAGACCTCACCTTTGCCGACAGAGAAAGAAATGTCGTCGAGCGCCTTCACTCGCCCGTACGACTTTGACATGTTATGTACCTCTATAGCATTTACCATTTCACTTCGCCGTACATACCTATTTTAATATAACCGTCGTTCTTGACAGCAATCTTCACGGCATACACGAGGTCAGCACGCTCGTCATCGGTGACTATGGTCTTGGGAGTGAACTCCGAACGACTTGAAATCCAGCTGATGGTACCGTCGTACTCCTTCTTTTGTCCGTTGCCATAGTCGGCAAACACCTTCACCGCCTGCCCTATCTTGATGTTCTGCAGTTGCGCTGAGGTGACATAGGCCCGAAGGAACATCTGTTTCACCTCTCCCATCTTGAAGAGTGGCTTGCCGGGAGAGACAAACTCGCCACGCTCAACATACTTCTCCAACACAGTGCCAGTCGCTGGCGACTTTATGTGGCATTTCTGCAACTGGTCACGCAACTGACTTGTCTGCACGTCTGTTGCCGACATCTGAGAGTTGAGTGTTGAAAGTTGGGTGTTGAGAGTTGACACTTGCGCATCAAGTTGTCGTTGCAATACCTGCACCTGGCTGGTGGCATCGTCGAGCATCTTGGCTGGAGCGGCACCATCGTTCACCAGTTCCCGATAGCGTTGCTGTTCCGTCTTTGCCTTTGCAAGTTGCTGACGTGTCACGGCTATCTGCTTCTGCAGGTCAGGCTTCTGACTCTGGTACACCGCCTTCGTGGCTGTTGCCTGACGTATCTTCAGCCATATCTGCGTGGTGTCTATCAGTCCTATCTCCTGCCCTGCCTCAACATCATCGCCCTCTTCCAAGGCAAAGTTAAGCAATGTGCCGCTCTGTTCTGCCGACACCGTAGTCTCCGTTGCCTCGAACGTTCCTGTGGCATCATATTCCTTTTTGTTTGAGTTGCACGCGGCCAGTAATGTTGCCATGCACACTATAATTAATGTCTTCTTCATATCGCGGTTAATTGTTTGTTGTAATCTTCAGGTTATACATTTCTTTCAGCATCTCTATCTCGTGAATAGACTTCTGCACCTGCGCGCTGTTCTCTGCGTTGATTTCCTTCAGCAGGTCGTTAACGTCGATGATGCCGTGTGCCAGTTTCGACTCTGCCGCCTTCCTTACCGATGAGCGCAATGCTATTATCTCATCGTCATCGGCCATCAGTCGGCGATAGCGTTCCATGTTCTCGTTCTGCTGCATCTGCTCCAGATAGTTATTGAACAAGAACACATCACGACTAATGGCAGCCATTTCGCGCTGCAACTGTATCTTTGCCTTGTCGTTCTTGCGGGTGTACAACGCACCGATGTTCCATGACAGGCGAGCGCCCACCATTCCGTTCAATGACCAGCGATGGCGCATCATATCATCGAACATATTGTAACCAGGATAGCCATAGAAGCCCTGCGCAAAGACACCCACCTTTGGCATAAGTGATGCATCGAGCGATTTCTCCTGTGCGTCAGCCAACCGCAGTTGTGCCTCGATAAGTTTCAGTTCCGGTCTCTGCAATGCTTGCTGTGATGGCATCTCAACATACTGGACAGGCTTCTGCACATGTTGAACCTCGATGCCACAGAATGTGCTGAGCATCATAGCCAATGTGCGCCTTTGTGCCTGAAGGTTTGTTGCCTGCTGCACCACGTTCAGTCGTTCCGCCTTTACACTAAGGTAGTCGCTCTCGGCTGCTGTTCCATGCTTGAACATCGACTCCAGTTTCTTCTCACTCGATGAAAGCAGTTCCTGTAAGTCAGCATTGAGCGTTATCTGTTCGTCAAGCAGCAAGAGCGCGAAATACATCTCGTTAACCCTGCTGCGAACCTGATACATCGTCACCTCCGTCTGAGCTTCCTCAATGGCACCCTGCCGCTGTGCTATCTCTTTCTGACTGCGAATAACACCACCGTCATATACCGTCTGATTGACATCAACGCCTATTCTGTACTGGTCTTTCTTGAGGCCTTTCATGTTCAATCCCATCTGCTGATACAGCGACTGCATCTGCTCTGGCCACGACGCAACATCGCTTTGAAGCGTTGCCTGTGCCGATGCAGAAACCTGAGGCAGCCACCCTTTCCCGATGTTCTCCACCGTCAGCTGTGTGGTCTTCCCAATAAGGTCATATTGACGTATCAGCGGGTAGTTATGTTCGGCCGCCTCCTGACACTCCTGCAAGGTCTGTGCTTGTATTGTCAGCGGCAACATTAAAAGAAATAACAGTTTCTTCATGTTCATTCTTCATTTATTACGCAACAAAGGTATAGATATTATTCTTAACAATCGCTATCCTTAGAAATGAAGAAATGTTCTTTTTGTTCGATTTGTGTACAAAAAGAGAGGATATTCGAAGGATTTTACTATCTTTGCATCACAATTATAGATGAAAGAGACATGGACAAACAACCGAAACTGATGAGCTTGTCGCGAATGCGCGATCTTATAGAACCACATCTACAGCAGGTGCGCGATAGCATATTCTTCAATAACGAATTTGCCATCATTCATGGTGACCAGAACATATTCAGAATAGTGAGACACCAGCAACCGCCATTCATCATCAATGACCACAGGTTGGGCGTTGTAACAAAAGGTGAAATACATGCCAGTTTCAATCTGGTAGAAAAGCACGTTAAGGCAGGCACGCTGATGTTCATTGGGCCGGGTTCAATCATAAATCCCATAAACATCACCGATGATGTAGAGATATACGGTTTCGGATTGTCACCCGATTTCCCTATGCCTTTCGCGCCAGGACAGTTGCCCGCGGCTTTCAACGGTCAGGTGCGTGACTTCCAGTTACCCGCATCAGAAGCGGATATCGCCACCGCCCTTCAAATCATCGACACTCTCTGGCATGTGGTTCACCAGCATGACTACAACCGCGCACTTGTAAGCAGTCTTGTAGCGGCACAGATGCATCATTATGACTCACTCTTCCGCCGTTATGCCGATCAGCAGCAAGGCTCGCAATCGCGTGAGCAGACAATCTTCGACCGCTTCATCTACCTTATCAACCAGCATGCCGTGCAAGAACACCACATGGCTTTCTATGCCTCGAAGATGTGTCTCACCGAGCGTTATCTTGGCACCGTGGTGCGTCAGGCAAGCGGAATTACCGCAAAAGAATGGATAGACCGTGCTCTCGTTACGCGCATAAAGGTGGAGTTGCGACATACAGACAAGACTGTGGCACAGATATCCGACGAGATGAACTTCCCCAACCCCTCTTTCTTCTCTAAGTATTTCCGCCGTTTAACAGGCATGACTCCGCTGGAGTTCAGGGAATAAAAAGAAGGAGGAAGGAGGAGGGAGAAAATAGAAAAGAGGAAAGAGGAAGGAGAACACTTCCATGAACAAGGCAATTAACTCAATGCTCATGGAGGTGTTCTCCTTCCCTCTCCTCTTTCCTCTCTCCTCTCTTATTTCAGGATATTACCGAGAATGTCACGGGTGATGGTGCGGGTAGCGGCACTTGTGGCATTCTTAACAACGCGACCTGTAGCCGAAGTCGATGACTTACGTGACTTCTTTCCTGTCACCGTGTCGGAAATCTTGGTGCCTATGATGGTGGCGATAGTGGCTGTCACAGCAGTGACAACGGCTTTCCAGATGCGCGCCCACAGACCTTTTTTCTTTCCTTTCTTCTCTTTCTCCTTGGCCTCAGCCTCTTCGGCTTTCGCCTTCTCTGCCTCTGCCTGAGCCTGCTCGGCAGCCCTGCGCTCGGCTTCAGCCTGAGCCATCAGTACCTCGAAGGCGCTCTCACGGTCGATTGGTGTGTCATACTTGCCTGCTATGCGGCTCTGACGTATTATCAGACTACGCTGCGAGTCGTCGATGGCACCTATCTGACTCAGTGGGAACAGTATCTTGGCACGTTCCACAACACTTGGTGCGCCCTTCTCATCGAGGAACGACACGAGAGCCTCACCCGTCTCAAGACTTGTAATTGCCTCTTCGGTCTTGAACTCTGGGTTGGCACGGAATGTTTCGGCAGCAGTCTTCACTGCCTTCTGGTCCTTCGGCGTATATGCACGCAGGGCATGCTGCACACGGTTGCCCAACTGTCCGAGAATATTTACAGGAATATCGGTCGGGCTTTGAGTAATAAAGTATATACCGACGCCCTTGCTTCGTATGAGACGAATTACCTGCTCAATCTTGTCAACGAGGGCTTTGGAGGTGTCTTCGAACAGCATGTGCGCCTCATCGAAGAAGAACACCAGTTTCGGCAGTTCCATATCGCCTACCTCGGGCAGTGTGCTGTACAACTCTGAGAGCAGCCACAGCAAGAACGTTGAGTAGAGTTTCGGTTGCATCATCAGTTTGTCGGCAGCCAAGACATTCATCACTCCCCTACCGCCTTCGCACTGCATCAGGTCGTGGATGTCGAAAGAAGGCTCTCCGAAGAACTTCTCGGCACCCTGACTCTCAAGTTGCAGGATGGCACGCTGTATGGCACCCACCGTAGGTGCGGTGATGTTGCCATAGGAAATATAATCCTTCGCATTCTTCAACACATAGTCAAGCATCGAACGAAGGTCTTTGATGTCGAGGATTAGTAGTCCACGCTCGTCAGCAACACGGAAGACGATGTTCAGCACACCTGCCTGTGTCTCGTTGAGTCCAAGCAGTCGCGACAGCAACAGCGGTCCCATCTGGCTCACCGTGGCACGCATGGGGTGTCCCTGCTCGCCATACACATCAAAGAAACGCACTGGACAAGCCTGGAACTGTGGATCTTCGATACCGAACTCAGGGAGTCGTTTCTCAATGAAACCACTGAGGCGTCCCACCTGACTGATGCCCGAGAGGTCGCCTTTCATATCCGCCATGAAGCAGGGAACACCTGCCTGACTGAACGTTTCTGCCATAACCTGCAACGTTACGGTCTTACCAGTACCTGTGGCGCCGGCAATCAGTCCGTGCCTGTTCGCCATCTTACCGATGATGCTCAGTGGTCCTACTGAGCAATGGGCTATGTAAAGCCCTCTTTCTTTATCCAGCATATCATTTAGGTTTTTAGGTTCTGCCCACAAAGATACAAAATAATATTGATAATAATACAAGCACGTTCATTTTTTTTTGCCAAATATATACTTTAATTCCTTAATCCTGACGATTCCTCACTTATAAAACAAGGTAATTATATACAATTAGACCTTTTCGCCCTGAAAGGGCATTGAGCACTCAGCCCAGGGCAGCGTCCTGGGTGTTATACGCATCATAGAACCATCGCGCTGTAAGTGCAAAAGAATAATTACGAGAGATGCTTTTGCCCCTGTAGGGCGTTTACTTACATCGTTATGTTACCCAGGGCGTTGCCCTGGGCTGAGTGCAGCTGGCCTTACAGGCCGCTAATTCTCTTAGGTCAAAATCTATAGTTCCTTAATACAAAGATACACTTTGTATAACTTTGATGAAAAAAAGGGAAGAAAACCAGATGTTTTTTGTACGTTTTTTTATAATCGATGCGACAATAATTGAAGGCTCATGTCGTTTTTGTCGCAAAATAAGCGTTCTGTCGTAACTATTTGCTTATAAATACATTATTTGTTTTGTGAATATTTTGACAGCAAATAAAAATAAATTAATTTTGCAGAGCAAGACAGAATGATAATATCAAACTATTTACAATTAGAATGAAGAAGCTGAGATACATTTCTCCAACCACAGAAATCATTGTGACAGACGGGAGCTGTCTCATGACAAACAGCATAGAAACGATTGTCGTGGACCCCTCCCAGCCTGGCGATGGCGGCGTGCTCGCACCTGGTTACGATATGGATGTTGTGGATGACATTGATGACATTGAGTTTGAGGACAAAGAAGTTTTTAAGTTTGACAATTTTAAAGAAGTATAAGGATATGAAGGACAGGAATGTTAATGTTGTGTTCAAGTCACTTTGGACCATCGCGATGCTGCTGATGATGGCAACGGGTGTCCATGCCCAAAGTTTCGATTTGTTTTTCTCGAACAACATCACCGATGTTGATAATCTTAACGAGGAAACGATAGAGGATGGAGGCAACGGTCTCATTTGGACAAAGGTGTACAGGGGGACTGTGAATGTTTATGGCAACTATGTTGAGGTGGGGCGGATAAAGCAGATGTTTTCCTCGACACAGATGAAGAACATAGAACAGCAGAGGCAGTTCTGGCGCATGCGCGACCACTCGCTGGTGTGCTTCCGCATCAATGACGGCAAGGGCACAACGGGCTCTTACGGTGTAGAGGTGGACGACGGCTACGGCACGAAACTGACGCAGACGGTGAGCAAGTACTTCTATTCCAACATCCCGTTGCAGGCAAAACCCATCACATTCAAGGTGTGGAAGGTTGGCGAGGTGAATGACACCATAAAGTTCAAGTATGAGAGCGACGACTGGGATGACAACCAACTGTACGTCTTCCAGCTCGACTCTAAGCGTCAGGTGACAGGCGAGACATACGTGTTGGAATATGTCCTGAGCTATGCCGACAACAATGGCGACCTGCAGGAGGAGAAGCACTATCTGGACATCAGCAGCCGCAACTTCCAGAGCTTCTATGTGCCCGAAGACAAGGCTCTGGCCGATGTGTTTCTGATGAGTGGTTACCCCGAGAGTACCCCGGTGGAGAACCTGAAGAAACTGCGCATTAACAAGAGCCGTCTTCATCCTGGTGTGACTCCCTACAACAAGTATTATAACCTGACGCTGACCACGAAGTTTGAGCTTGACAAGCACGAGAACCGTGAACTGGTGAACTTCAACTGGATAGGGTCGGGACTGTATGAGAAGTTCGACACACTCTACGTGAAACTGAAGAAACCCAACGGCGATGATGTACGCAATGCCAGAATGAACGTGGCTCAGGTGGACAACGAAGGTCACGAGGTGACGAACGGAGCACCTGTAAAATACTGTGGATGGGACGAGGGACGCAAGGTGCATAAGGTGCTCACCAATGGCAACCCCGCATACATCGAGATTCTGCCACCAGCTAACAACAACTCTTTCTTCCCAATGATGCTGAAGTATCGTGGAAGCACTGACCCCCTCACCAACATTGTTGACGAGGAGAGATGCTCTGCGGAAGCCGTTGTGGTGCAGGGCAACGTGAGGACCGCAGACTTTGCCATCAGCAACCAGCACTTCTATGGTCTCCACGACGAGAAGAATATAATAATGTATCGCGGTGAGGAGCATGCCTTGTGCACACTTGAGGACCTTGACCTGGCAGGTCGCGCCGTCACCGACGTGGTGATGTTCGCTAAAGACGGATGTCAGGAAGGCAGAAAATTGTTGAATGGAGCACCTGTAGGGGAATATGGAGACCTGGTGTTCACCTTTTCTGAGGAAAAGGGCAATGTCAATGCCACTATAGTTAAGCCCGAACTTGTAGCATACGACACGAAGACTGGCGACCAGTTGCAGACCTTCACTGCCAAGAGCGGCAGCGAGTGGATTAGCATGAGTCCGTTCACCCGCAACTACTACGAGGTGGCATACGACATCACGGGACTGGAAGAGGATAAGGTGTGCCGGATGGTGCTGCAAACCGCTGACAAGACTTACAACAAACTGCCTTATATCCAACGTTTCGTCTTCAGCCGTGATGACGCGGACAAGGATTCAAAAGGCAGTATCGATGATCTCGTTGACAACTCTACAAAAGACGATCCGACAAAGAAGATAGGCGACAAAAATTCTGACTTCAATGCAGAATGGGCGGTGCCAATGAATTTCAAATGGGAATCGCCAGTGAAAGGATTGTCTATCAGCTCGTCATTCTACTTCAATCTTTCCAAGAAAGTAGTCAATTTCAAGATTTCTGCCGACTATAGGAAGACGAGCAAAGACACCGATGAAGATGGCGAACCTGACGGCAGCAATGTCTCGAAAATGCGTCAGGACATCAAGGAGTATTATAATTGGGACAAGATGAGGGACTATTCTCCCCTCAACAGTGCCGACTTGCGCGACTACGAGGTTATGAAGACGAACGGTGAAAAAGGAATAAGCGGCGGCCTCGTCAGCGATGCCGGTCAGCAGAAACTTGACAACTGGGTGTTTGCCGAGTATGACGACATCTTCTCACTTCCGGTACCAGGATTCAGCATCTCTGGCGGACTGAAGTGTGCAGGCATGATAACAAAACTGGGAAAATGGGAGGGAACACCGTCTGAAGATAACGTGCGCGTGCCTGTGTTCTCCAATTTCACAGGTTACTTCAAGGTAGCTTATGGCGCCTTTATCTCCAATGCAATAGAGCGTCTGGGCAGAAAAATCCTCGGAAAACCGGGCGAGACGCTGGCAAAGTATGGTTCGTTCATAAGCATGAACGCTGTGGCTGAGGCTGCTTTGGAAGTCGAGATCGGTTATAAGAACTTCACGGCTCAGGAGATGGGATATGTGGACGGTGCCCATGCACTTATGATTTCTGCAACAGGAAAACTGAGAGGAGGTATCTCAGCAGAGGTACACACACCGCCAAATCCGCTGCTTCATGTAGGTGCCGGTGTGCGTGCAGGTGCCAAGGTGGGACTGGGCGGCGCTTTCTGTACCGACTTCCATGGGCACAATGACATTGGCGGCATGTTCACAGGACTGGTTGGTGTCGAGGCATACGCATACGTCCGCTCTGCCGTAGGCACAGTGAATGCAGCTGCCGAGGCTCATTTTGGAAATAGAGTGCTCCTTGGTGACCAGGACAACCACAACCCGTTCCACAAAGACTATCCTTATTGGGCCAAGAAGCCTAATACGGCAAAGGCAAAGAGTGTAACGAGAAAAACTGACAACGAGGAAGATTTGCCTTCAGTGGTGTTCGGCGACGAGATTGTCAGCGGACTCAACAGTACAGCCAACCCTCACTATCTTGACGAGTACGATGTGGTTTACAACGAGCCGGGAGACAAGGATAATTATAACGATGACCGCGTGGCGATGCTGAACACAGCTGACAAGGTAACGACAACCCTGTCTGCCGACGGAGTGAGAGCGGGCAACCACATGCGCTCAAAGCGCGGCGACCACGAGGTAGTAGTATATGAGGAAATGACACGCGTGGTGGAAGACAGCGAGATGGAAACCGAGAACAAGATAGAAAAGGCCAACGAGCTGGGCAAGCAACAACGCATCATGGCTAACGTGCGCACTGCTGGAGGCGCATGGAAAAAGACAGTAATAAGCAATGTGGAAGACCTCACCGAGGCAAAGCCTATTGTCACTATTCAGGATGATGGTAAAGCTGCATGCGTATGGCTCAGAGGTGACGTCAAGAGAAATGAGGAAGACACTGACGATGACGAGGACTTCCTTAACACCTATCTTGATGGAAACCTGGTGCTCTCAGTCTATGACGGCAACTCATGGAGTTCACCAGTAAACCTTTTCACCGTAAACAAGGACAACGTGGCAAAGCAGTACGACCTGTTGATGCGCAACGACACAGTGCTCGTGGGAGCAAACTTCACGAAGAACTTCTACGACGACAACAACCGTACCACGCAATTCACTTACGCCTCTGTTCCCTTCAGCACAAAGACTCCTTCATACTCACAGGAGAGCATTCGCCCCTTGCGCTTCTTCATGAATCGCGTCGGCGAGCACGCCGCGATAGTATTGCTCTACGAGAAGAACGACACTCTGAGCGACATCTACGTGAAGACACTCGCCATGAACGGACATGATGACGGACGCATGGGAAATGACCTGGGAGCACGGTTCTGCTCGCCAAGACAGGTGAAGATTATATGCGACCGTCAGGCAGAGCGCATCGATGACTTCGCTGTTCTTTGGACAGAGATGAGCAACACGGTACATGGCGAGAATGCCACTGCAATTGAAAACAACGGCCAGGCACGCATGATTCTCAATGCATCGCGTGTGACACTGCAGCCATCGGTTTGTGTCACGGCACCGCTGACTATGGGTGCGGAAAAAGATGGACTGCTGATAACTGACTTCGACGGATTCCTTGACGACCAGCACATCAAGGTGGTGTATTCTCTCACCGATATGGATAAAGACGAGGCGGTAATCATGGAAAATGACCGCTACTTCACTAATAGTTTCATGTTCGATGTGGACTACGCGAAGACTGCTCTCCTTGGCAGCAGCACACTGCCTGTGAGCATCACTGTCGCCAACACTGGAACCTCGCCGATATCACATGTCACAGCATTCATCAACGGCAAAGAATTCTCAATCAATAACTCGTCGATACAACCGCTGAGCATCAAGGAACTCATAGTCAACTATCCTATTGACGATAGTTTCGATGGTTATTTACAGACATCGCTTACAGTGGATTATGACAATGTGTTCCATTCGACACGCCATGCGCTTTGCAAGCAACGGAGTCTTGTAAGCCAAGCCACAAACCCCGTGAAAGCCCGCGTGGGAATGGAGGATGTAGAATTGCGCCTCATCGGTCAGGAGATAGAGAATGGTGTGAACACCTTCGGCGTAGAACTGATAGACCGCTCTATTAACGGACTTCGTGCAGACAACGAGATACATGTGGGACTCTACGCCACATCTACACCATCGTCTCTGTTGGCAACGGAAGCCGAGACTATTGTAAAGGCATCGGATTTTGTTGAGTTCGGTGGAGTGCGCAAGGCATATGCAAAGGTACAGATCGATGGTATTGTGGAGACCACAAATGCACTGCTCAACATGTTCATAGTGGATATGACCGGGAACGAAGACGAGATGTATACAATAGTTGACAATGCACGTGCCTACGACAATGCTCACTACGTTTATTTGCAGCCAAGCAACGACCCGACAGACATCGACCCTGTCAAGTTCAACGAGACAAAGGCGAATCTGAACATCAAAATAACAGAAGAGGAAGGCGGTGTGCGCATCAGCGGACTGCCGACAGGAGTGGACAAAGAAGGACGTGAATATCGTGTGCGCATCTTCAACTCTGCAGGCATGGGCATGTATAACAAACCATCGCTTACCGAGACCATCTTCGTGCCGTTGAATCACCACGATGTCTATCTGCTCAGCACTGGCGAGGATGTACTGAAGTTCAAGTTCTAAAGATTAATCTCCCAAACAACTAAACCACCGCTAGGAGCGGGGAGTTAAAAATGATAAATATTACGACTATGAATAGAATATTTGCGATATGTGTCATGGCAGTGTTATTCTGCCTCAATGCGACGGCATACACACAGGTGGATGGTATCAACGGCCCCACATGGTATGAAGCCAAAGCCAGCAGTTATGCCGGCGGCAGCGGAACAAAGGCCGATCCATACATTATCAAGACTCCGGAGCAGTTGGCACTGCTCTCATATACCGTGAACAATACCAGGGGCCCTGCAGCACTTGTGGGAGAATATTATGCCATCGGTGCAGACATTGACTTGGGTAAGAAAGTTGTGGTTGACGGAGTGGAGCAGACACTGAACTGGGTGCCCATCGGGCTCGGAGGTTCAAATGATAATTATTATTTCTTCGGTGGAACACTCACGAACAAGGGTTCCTATGTCATCAAGAACATGACTATCAAGGCGGATGATGGCTATACTATCTATTATGGTCTTTTCGGTCATCTGAAGGGTCATGTTGATGGTATCCGTATTAAAGGATTAAAGATAAGCGGTACCGTAGGGCATGCCGGTGCTATCTGCGGAGAAGTAAATTACGCCAATACTCTGACTTCCATAAGTAACTGTACGGTGGAGAATGTGGAAATCATTAGCAATGATGGAATCATAGGAGGAATCGCAGGTAGCGCCCAACATTGTCAAATAAAGAACTGCGTTGCCAATGTCAAGTTACAAGGTCGCTTTTGCGGTGGCATTGTGGCTCAGTATGATGATAATTGGTACAGCGAGGGCGACGACTCTGCCATGCTCGACAATTGTCATGCAGTGGTGAATATTCAGGCCTCTGACAATGGTTATGAAGTTAATCAACGTTCTGGTGCCGGTGGAATTGCCGCTTATTGCTCAGGCGATGTCAATCAGGTCATTCAATACTGTTCTGCATCGGGAACCATCAATTGCTATGCAGATAGCCGTTTGGGTAACTATTGCGGGGGAATTGTTGGTAGTCTGTCTCAAGTTAACATGGAGAATTGCTGTTCTTCCGTCTCGCTTGCAGGAGCGACATGCATGGGTGGACTGGCCGCTTTGGTAGAATCGCCGAGCAGCATCCTCTCCTGTTTTGCCAATGGATATATCGATGTCTCTATGGGTGGATTATCAGAAGCGTCTAATTATGGTGGAATCTTCGTGGGAGGACTGATAGGAATTCTTCGCAACTCCAATACTGAGAACGGTGACGCGTATCTGAGTAGAAGTTGCTTTGCGGGAACCGTGAAAGAACCTCAGATAAGCAGTGGAACTGAACAGTACTACCATCTCGGAAGCGTCGTCGGCTCTGCCTCGAAGACTGACGAATTCACCACTACGATGACCCAGCTTACGGTGGATCGGAATCTCTGCAAGTTGCCTGCCTATCCAGAAGAGGGAAAAATGGAGAATGTGGAGTTTAAGAAAACCTCCGACTTGACCAGCGACGATGAGCCATATAAGAGTTTCTACATGATGCCTATAGACATTATGAACAACTATCAATCGGGCGCAGACGGAGCAACGCCCCTACATGACAACTTCATGCTCGCCGCCGTGCCTTTCTATGTGAAGGACAAGGTGCACTCGAAGTATAATGCATGGCAGGTGACCACCGAGTTCTTCCTCACGCCGTTGGCATACAACCGCGCCACGAGGAAGGCTCTGGCATCGTTCAACTTCGATGGTGGTCAAGACCTGTCGTTCCTTGAGGTGGTTGAGGACACCGAGTCGGCAGAGAAGACGGTGACTCCGCTTGACCCAGGCGATGCCAATGTGGTAGTGGCTTACAATGACGTGAAGCGCAAGATACATCTCGACATCACTTACGGTGTGCCCTGGAACGACAACGAGCCAGCAGAGTTCCCTGGTGGCAATGGTGCGAAGGAAGACCCATACCTCATACAGAACACCACGCAGTTGCTAACCGCTATCCATAGCGAAGTGTATAACCGTGATGACATGTATTTTAGGCTTGCCAATGACATCTTCATGAACACTCACCTCATACAGACGGACGAGACTGTCAAAGAGGGAGCCAGACAATGGACACCTGAAGACTGGAATGCGAACCTCGATGGTAGCGGCAAGAGTATATATGGCTTGTATGTGAAGGATTTTAAAGATGTCAATTACAAGGAGGAAGACCCGAACTACAGCACATATCATGATAATAAATATCACTTGTCGGGACTGTTCGCACGGTTGAATGGACATCTGAGCGATATGGCAATTGTTGACTCGTACGTGAATCTCAGCATTACAGGCACAGTAGTGAATACAAGATTATGTTCAGGACTGTTCAGCGGCATCATGTACGGCAATGCAAGCATCGAAAGATGCCTCGCTCATGGCATCGTCTTGGGTCCTGGCCAATGCGGAGGCCTTGTTGGTGGCGGATACCAGGTATCGGGCAAGGGAGGAAAGATTGAAGACTGTTTCAGCTGTGTCCATGTCAAGGGGAAGGGTTACGGCAGTAGCACTTCTGCTGGTACCGCTGGCGGGGGCATTACAGGCGGTATGGTCTGTGACCACATTACACGCAGTGTCAGCGTAGGCAAGGTTGAGAATTTCATGACGCGCCGCGGCATAGGCACCACCGATCAGAATACAGAGAATGACTCGAAGACGTGGTACTTTGACAGCCAGCAGATGACAACCGAGTGGCAGACCGCACAAAACCGTGGCGAGCACACCACATCAGAGATGATAAACGGTGACATCTTCACTGACAATGCTGCATGGCAACACGAGAAAGGACGATATCCCATACTGAAGCAGTTTGCCGACACTCCATACGGCGATATTATCTCAATGCCTGTTCACTTCGCTGATGGCGACCGCGCCGGGCACGTCACAAAGATATTCGAGTTCCCCACGGAGAATGTCACATGGCAGGCAGTCAATGGCGACACTTACGTTGACATGATCAACGAGTGCGGTGCAGCAACACCGATGAGCACCACTCCTCAGGGAGGCTATGAATTCATCAACGCCAGAACAAATACAGCCAAGAGCCAGTGTACCAAGGCACTGCGTGTAATGGCTCTGAACACTGAGGTGAATGGAATCGTGGGTATAGAGTTTGAAGACTCGAAGTGCGAGGCTGCATGGCTCACTGCTTTCGGAAAGAGCAACGGTGATGTGGTGACACTGCGCAACGCCTATACCGTTAGAAAGAATCAGTCCTGGGCATTTAACGCAAACGCTAAGACCAATGGTGTGGAGAAGTTCAACGAGATGCGTTTCTTCATAGGAATAAAGAATCTGGAGGATGGAATACTCTCGGGACTTAGCAGTCTCTCGGAGGTGCAGTTGCCCAAACAATTAAAGTATATCGGACCGGAGGCGTTCAGCGGATGCTCCAGCCTTAGTGAGGTAACACTGCCCGCCACTCTTCAAGAGATAGAGGGGGGAGCTTTCGACGGCTCATCATTCACAGATATTCTCACGGAGCCGCGATGCACTGCCTTCGCGGTGCACGACCATGCGCTGTTTACCACCGATGCCGACCTCTATCTTGTGGCATATCCCCCCGCACGCGGTGAGAAGACCATAACAATACATGGTCCATTCCATAACATTAAAACACATGCCTTCTACAAAATTCCTGAACTCGACGAGATATACATCGACTACCCGAAGGCTGAAGGCAGCGCTGTGCAGATGGACGAAGACGAGGCAATAGTGCACTGGAACGAGGACAACGGACAACTCATGGACATCTACATCAACGATGGCACTTTCGACGGTCATGATGAAAACTACCATTACGAGACAGGTGGAAACCTCGACGGTGTACTGATGAAGGAATATTTGGAAAAATACTATTGGCAGCGCTATGCCAACGAAGGCAAACTCCACCGCTACTTCCCTCTCACCGTGTCTAATGCCAAGTGGGCGACAATGTATATTGGCTTCTGCACCAAGCTCCCCGCAGGACTGAAAGCATACATCGTGCCTGAGTCGGTTGATGATGTTATAGCACGGGGCGACAACGAGATCACGCTGAAACGCGTCAACAACCTGTTGCACCATACTGTCCCTGTACTGATAAAGGCTGAGACTCCTGGAACATATATCTTGAGACCATACGAGGGAACTGTCGAGAACATCCCAATGTCAAGAAACAAGTTGATGGGTAGCGACATCGGACAGGACGGTAATTACGGAATTCCAGTCAACCAGTCGGATATACAGAATGAGTTCAGCATCCTCACGCTCAGTTACAACAGCAGCGGACAATTGGGATTCTATGGATACACTGGCGAGATCATTCCGCCGTACAAGGCATATCTCACATTCAATGGATTCATGGGTGGAGGCAATGCCAATACCAGTTTCTCAATCGTCATCGACGACACCATCGATGAACCTACCGGAGTGAAGGAAACAGTATTCGGTGCTCCCGACGAAGGTGCTGTTTACGACTTGCAAGGACGAAAGATAGCAGACAAGTCACAACTGAGCACAATGAAACTTCCTCGCGGCATATACATCATCAACGGCAAAAAGGTAATGATAAAATGAGAAACCATGTGATTATACAATAGTCACGTTTGAAAAGAATATATAAAGTAATGAGATTGTGTCTTAGGCACAATCTCATTACTTTTATATTAACATGACATGTAATATCTCTTTCAATAGCTGACGCTGATTGGCATACTATGCAGTTCTTTCTTGGCAGTACCCTTCAATGTCCTTCCCTGCTTCTTCAGTGTTATCTTTATGAGGTCAGTATTGTTCGAAGCGGTGAGATAATAGTCGTCACCGTAACGGTCACCTGTGATATCGAGAGAAGTGCCTTTGCTGTTGTCAGTCAACTTACCTGTGACAAAGCCCCCCGACGTGATATTAAGTTTCAAGTCGATGTTATTACCATCCATCGTACCACGACAATTAAAACTTCCACCTGCCGTAGCCACGTCCTTCTCAGTCTTTTGTTTCTCTTCTTCCGTTGGTTTTGTCGGTTCCTGAACGGAAGTGTTGTCATTACCCTCGCCACCCGTGTCAGTAACAGGCTCTGGCTGAGTGTTGGTAGTTGGCTGCTGAACGTCAGGTGTTTGCTGCTGGTCGGATGCAGGCTGTTGGACATCAGGCTGTATTGTGATGTTACGGTCAGTACCATCCACTTGTTCCTGCTCGTCTTCTTCCGTACTGCTTATGCTATTGAAGAAACTCTTGCCGGCTAATGAGAGAATTGCTATGGTAATTATAGCGAGAGCAGCAACGATGAGACATCCCATTGCAAACATCTTACCACAGGAATTGTTTTTCTTAGGTGGTATGGGTGTTGGTCGGCCGGCCGGCCGTTTAGTCGTTTGGTCGTTTTGGGGATTTGTCTTTTCTTCAGTTGGCTCTATTGGTTTCTCATCGGGCATGGCTGCCGGTTGAACCGTCTCTTGTTGTTCAACGTCAGACACAGTATTGTCTTGAGCATGAGGAATGTACTTCATATGCTCCTCTGGGATGTCGTCAGAATTAACAATTGGCGGAACAACCACAACGGATGGTTCTGCAGGTGTCACCGGTACAGTTGGTGTCACTTCTTCAACTGAAGGGACTGACGGTGGCAAGGTTATAGTCTGAGCCTCACCACATCGTGGGCAAACTATTGTCATTTCCTGTCGTTCCTCGTCAGGAATAACATCGAACTTATATCTGCATTTAATACATTTAACTTCCATATTCTATTCTTTAAAGTGACATGACTTATTTGTCAACTGATTTACTTTTCACTTTCTTCAATTCAAACTTGAACTTATTCTTCATATATCTGAATGTTCCCTTGAAACTACCATCAATGGCAATAGCGCCTTCAAAACTACCAGAATCCTCCTCACCGTCACAATACTCACGTAGCGTTATGGTACCGTCATCGGCAACCTTACCCTTCAGTTCGAGTACCATAGTGGGGTTCTGGTTGACATAATAGTAGTTACCTTCTATCTCTGAACCGGTCTTCGTCAGTTTCATCTTGATAGGAAGGGTTTTCTTTGACCCTATTATATTTCCCTCAAAGTTATATGAGAAGTTGCCCATTTCGCTTTTTGTCATATCCGATGCACTTACGAATGACGACATGGTGTCAATGGGTTCTGCCTCATCCTTTCCAAAGATCTTTGACAGTCCGAAAATAGCCCCGGCAGTTATTGTAGCCACTATGAAGAAAATCACTATGCCAGGCATCGACTTCATTACACCTCCTTTTGGTGGCGGAGAATAGTTGTAGTGGTTTACATTGTTCCCATACTGTACATGACTTGAGTTATGTACAGGTGACTGAGTGTTAGGCGATGATGAGTTATTATATCGTCTCCTGTCGTCACTTGGCGGAGTAACAGGAACTGCAGGAATTGCATCATGTCCAGTCACAGAAGGAGGGGTGAACACTGGTGCCGATGACTCAGTAGGCACCACCGGTGGTTCCTCCACTTTAGGCGGAATAGGCGGTATCTGCTCCTTCTGAATATCTTCATCAGTTACCTCCAATGGGAACGACTGTCCACACCGCGGACATATCGAAACCAGTTCTGTTATTCCCGGCTTCAACACCTCGTTATATTTATATCTGCAATGTGGACATTTTACTTGCATAATGGCTTATGTTTAATAATCTTTGTTTTATGTTATTCAAAAATGATATATCCGTTCTTATAGTCGAGAGAAACCTTTCCAAACTTCGACAATGCCGTCTGACCGAGCAGCAGTGGAGCGTTCTGGCTCTCTATCACCGATGCCTCTACGTTATTGATGGTACGGTCACCGATTCTCACTTCCCTGAGTCGGATAACCGTTCCCTCGGAGATGCTGCCATCGGCAATCTGATAGCGTTCGGTACCTATCACATCTTCTTGTGTCAGTTTCCCCTGCTTAGCAAGGAACTGTGCCTCTGTCTGAGATATGGTTATATTGGAGGCTCCTGTATCGAAAACAAACTTCATAGGAACATCGTTCACCGTTACAGGCACTACAAGCACCCCCGACTCACGTTCCATCTTTATCTTCATCGGTTTGCCACTATTGTGACTAATGGATGTCGACTGATGGGTGTCATGGCGCTTGCGATGTCGCTCACTTCCTCCGCGCGGTCTGAACTGGCACGAAGCAATCATGATGACGGCAATGGTGAACAATAAAGCCTTTTTCATTTGAATCTCACTGTTGCCTTCTCTACTACTCTCCAGGAGTTCCCTTCCTTTACTACTTTCCCCTCAGAAACATTGGTAATATCCTGTGGATTACTCTTATTATTCTCTACACGACATACCGTTTTCACTATCTGCGATATTGAAATCATCGCTGTTGCAAGCGCATCTCGGTTCTCATAGAAAATGAATGTGCCGTGATTGTCGTCGCTTGTGGTCATCTGATATACCGTGCTGCCCACTCTCGGCTGCGAGAACGACTCATGGAACACACCGTCTGGCGAAGGGGGTGACAGATAAAGAGTCTTAGGACGCTCTTCCTCTATTACCTCCTGCTTTACCTCTCTCTCTGAAAGATTCTGGTCGTTAACAGCACCACTGAGTGCGGCAATCTTGTTTTCCGAAGCTTTTCTCTCAGCAAGAGAGTCCTCAAGACTTTCTATTCGCTTCTTCAGTGCCTTGGTGTCCTTTTCGTATTTCTCTACGGTAACATACTCGGGCAAATCCTTATCGTCATTCTTCTTTCCAAGCAACTTCTTCACTATCCATGCCAACGAAACATAGACAATGAAAAAAGCCAACGTGAAAAGCCCAATGGTCCATATTAAATTTAGAGCATCTGTATCCATGTGGTTTAGTGCTTAGTGTTTAGTTAATATTATGAGCCTAAGTTCTCCAAGAGGTTATAGCGAATTGAACCTACTATTGGATAGAAGAAGAGGATATCAGCAATCTCATCGTTCTCATTCTTGTCGTTCTGATTCTTCTGTGCCGACTCCCATCCTTGCACCAAGTGATGTTCAAGATCGCGGTTTGCCAATTCGCGGAAGGTATTTATGCTCTTCATATCTACGAGGAAATGGTCGGTGACATGTATGTCGTCACATAGTTTTGAGAAGAACTCATTATAGCGTTTCACCTCATCAACGACATCCTTCACTATCTCCTGTCTGCGCTCTGGATCTGCCATGTCAGCATAGGTTATTCCCTCACGACTGATAAGCGAGAAATTCGTGCGTATGGTGTTGTCGTAGTTAGCCAACTCATTGTTGACCTCCTTCACCTGCAGCATACCACTTTGGTTGCGCACCTGATAGAGTCCACCCTGACATGTTATCTGCTTCGGGCAGTCCTTCTCCTTAACTATGGCAAATGCTCCGTCCTCATATTTCTCGTCATAGATTATCTCGATGATGGTCTTTGTCAACAAATCGAGTTCCTCCTGAGAGCCCACGATGTCGAGCACCTTAGAGCCGGTACCGCTGAACATCACGTTACGAGGCTTTTGCAGTCCGCGTTTCTTCATCATATTTGCCACATAATATATTAATGTGACATAGAAATAAACGAACAGCAACTTGCGAGAGGAGTCGGTGTTGAGCAACTCATTATACGAGAACACAGGATTGTCCTTTGTCACCTTGTTGTTCTCTATCGAGAAGAGGAAGGCATTGATGTCCTCACTCTTGCGTTTTGAGGCGATGTCGGCCAATATGGCGTTCAGGTCATCATACTTTTCCTCATCGGCATCGAAGAGATTCTTGAAGTATTCCACATATTTCCTTACCATCGGGTTGCTGTCACCCTGTGGAACGTCTGAGTAGGCATCGCCGAAGATGGCGTTGGCGGCAAAGCGGAACGATGTGAGCAATGTCGGTTTTGTAGAGTTCTCCTGGAACACAGCGACATCGCTCGTACCACCACCGATATCGATGCTTGCCACCGTTGAGGCAGCAGCCTTGAAGCGGTCGGGATGAGCCTTGTAGAAATAATATGGGGCGATAGACTCAGGCATCTGTATGAGGTTGTCCTCCGTTGGTTCTATGCCGAAGACATTCTTCATTATCTGTCCCCATGTCTTCTTCATATTCTCTATATTACCATGCTGCATGCTGAGAGGATAGAACCAAACAAGACGTGTCTTACGCAAGTCACCACCATCAAGCAGGACCTTGGCACGCATGAGCAGTGCCAACTCGGTAAGATAACACGATATGCGCTTCTTGTTTGATGGGTCGGTGCTCCATTTCAGGTTCGCTGTTATGCGATTATAGTTGCCAGCACTCTCCTTCTCATAGATGAATGGTATGTTGGCATCGCCCAATGCCTCGATACGGTCGATACTTACTGGGTCGAGGCGGTCGCACTCAGACAGCACGGTACGCTGAGGGAATCCATATTCGTCTCCAAGAACCTGCGGGATAAACTCCTGTCTCATTACTACCTCGAAAAGATACTTGCTTTCGTCATTGCCGTTATATAGTGTGGCAACGAGTCGCTCCCTGCTGTCTTTCTCTATCTTCAATGGCAGAGGCAGGTGGTCGTCCTTCATGCTCTCAACGTGAGTATTGGTCGTTCCAAAATCAACGGCAAAGGTAAATGCCGATGTTCCACCCTCATCCTCAATCCACTGCGGTGCCACCAGTCCCTCGGCAATGCGCTTTCCACGGTCATCGCTTAAGACAACGTTCATCAGGTCGAAGACAGAATCCAGACTATAGAATGACGAACCCATGTTCTTCAGTCGCTTGAGACTACGCTGGCGTGACACCACATCCTGGATATGCTCACGCATGCCATTGCGATAGAATTCCAAAGCAAGGTCGCATCCAGCAAGATTACCAAGCGCGCGGTCAGTCAACTGCACATGATAGCGGTTGAGGTCGGCACGCTTCGCAAATGGGAACACTGCAAGAGCAAACGCCACTCTGACGAACTTTCCGTAGTTGTTCGTCTTGTCAAAAGAGTATTCACCATTTACTGACTCGACGTATGTGCGCTGCAATGTTATGAAACTATATGGGTTTTTCTCCGTCTTATTAACCCTGACACGTAAGATGGCCGTCACTGCCTCTTGTCCTCCTATGCGCTGATGATGCATCTCAAACACTGGCTGGCCTGCGATAGTACCAGTCAGGAGGTCCTTCATCGTGAAATACTTGAAGAACAATGGCTTCAACGGCAACAAGAAACCGTTGTTATCAACGTCACGGCTGATTGTCTTTATGTTTCCATTGAAGAAGCAATCGCTGTCGACGGGATAGTCCAACTTAATCATTGTTGGCTGGAAGAAGTCGTCATCAGTAAGCCACGGATACTGATGTGTCGTGGCTGGCAGTATTCGCTTGTTGATGTCTTGCTCAGCATACATCTGAGGTGTAATCACGGTAGCATTGTCCCATGGATAAGTGACATATATGAACGGGTCGCTTGCCAATGTGTCGAGATTATTCTGCAAAACAAGAGGCTTGCGCGGATCAGCCATAGCATCAGGCTGTGATGGAACGATGACGAAATCGCTCTGTGATATAGCGGCATTCACATCCTCCTGACGGCATTGGTACAATGGGAAACCCAGCACGTTAACACCGTTCTCAATCGGCATGTAGTTGCGGTTGAGATACTCGCGGGCCTTCTTGGCACTCTCCTGGTCGGAAGCCTCAGGATTACCTATCTCACTGATTATCTCCAAGCGAGTCTTTACATAGTCGGGACCGAGACGCTCCATTGCCTTGAAGTTCTCTATGAGATAGTTGTTCACCTCCGTGCACATCTTCTTCAGTTCGGGGAATGCCGTGAAAATGGCATAGAAATACTTTACGAACTTCGGATTGCGTTCCCACAGGTTACGCCACTCACCGAACAGAACCTTACCCTGCTCCACCTGTATCTGGTCCATACAGTTAGCATTGGGAGAAGCCATGAATAACGATGCAGGTGACGTGCTTCCTATTACCTGATTGTTATAAACAATGAAGTAAATCGACATGTTCTGCGAGAAGTTATATGCCGATGCATCCTGGTCTATGAACATCTGCAGTGTCTCACCGAGCAACTTGTGTGCCGGGTCGTTGAGCAGCATCTGCAGATGTGTCATATTCCACTGCACGAGTTGCACGCCGTACATCGATTTCATCTCATCGAAGTTATAGAACATCTGTGCTATGTCGAGCGCGTATGACACGAGACGCATATCCATTCGAGACCCCAGCAGGCGCTGGTCCTTTGCGATATGCTCGAAGGCATTCTTCACAAGGTCGAGTTGTGCGAACGGACTTGGAATGGCAGTCTTCGGGTTCTCAGCCTGTCCGCCGTTCGGGTCCTTTATCGCCTTGATATCGTCCTCGTTATATTGTCCTGTCAGCGAGAACCAGTCCTCGCCGTTGCTTTTCTGATTATATGATAGTACCTTATCCATGTCCTATACTATTGAGTTGTACTTCTTGTCTATGATTTTCTCGGTTGCACGGTCGAGGAGATCCATCAAGCGGAACATCACGTTTGCATTGCTATAGCGTGCCTGTTGGTTGGCGGTCTTCGACTCGGTGTTCAGTGCTTCCTGCATCGTCTTATACGAAATCTTGCTCTTGAGGAATCCTGTCACTGGAGCGATGTCGGTAAGACAATCGAAGAGTTCGCGGGTATAGAGGTTGAAGGGTGCGAACTGACGCTTGTTCATAGCCATCTCTTGCAACCACTGTCTGTATGCGCCGAAGAAACTTCCTGCCAATGAGGTGTATCCCGAAGTAGTCAGGAAAGAACGCTGTATCTTTGGCATATCGTCAGTATATGCCATCTTGCCGATATCTTCACCAAAGGCATAGGTGAGATACATGAATGCCAGATGGAACTTTATCATCTGACGGTTCATCACTATGCGGGTGCGCTCACCGAAGTCCATCAGCGAGAGAGACATCTTGTCATTGCGCAGTCCGTACTCCTTGAATGCGGCATTGCGCACACGTCCGTTGTCGGTGCGCAACTTATCATCACCCATAGAGAGGAAGTCAAGAATTGCCGTTGCACCTACATATTCCACGAAATGGGCATCATTGCGCTGTCCGTTCTGTCCTGGGTCGTTCTTATATGGGTTTGACACCACCTCGTCACCGAGGTAATAGCATACATTAACGCTCGAACCCAGCATACCGTCCTTCGAGCCAGTGAGGTTCACACGATAATAGTCGAGCGCCGATTTTGTCTTGCTGATGAAGTCGGCTATCGTTATCTGACTGTTCTTGTCCTGCTCGATATTGAAGTATGGCAGCACCGTCAGCGCTCCAATCTTGGCATCAACCAACGTTCCCTTATTGGCAATGGTGGCATTGTTTACTGCGTTGCGGATATTCTTCACTATGATGGGATAACCCGCAGCACCCGTACCACCGAAAATACTGCTCACGATGAATACACGGTCGTCGGCACTCAGCACATTAGCAAACTGCTTGAACTCTTCAGAGTCCTTAAACTGGTTCAAAGCCACGCTGCCAATGTTAGGACTACCCACAAAGCCGATGTCCATCTTTGTCTTCAACTGTTCATCACTGAAGAGCATGCTGCACAATGCCTGGTTAGCACTGTCAAGGGTGTTGTAACTTATGAAGTCGCGGAACTCCTTCGAGGCAATGCTCTCCAGATTGAACACAAAGGTGTCGTTAAGCACCGTGTCGCGGTTAAGGTCGCTCAGCGTTGAAATCTTCGTTGCAAAGAAACCTCTCTCTATCTTGTCACTGCTCACATCACCATAGATGCTCATACGAATGTCCTTGTACCATCGCAACAGGTCGTCCGTGCGCTTGAGGTCTTCATTTGCCTTGTGCGGGTCCATGATGATGGGCACTACTTCAAGGTCCTTCATAGGCTGTCCGTCCTCACCAATGGGGCGAACACCTGCGGCAAACTGCATTATAAGGGGTTTCAGCACTCGTGATCCTGTGCCACCCACTAAAAAAAGAAACAGTCTCATCTATTCTAATCTAATTTTGAATTATGAATGTTGAGTTGAGAACAACTCCTAACTCCTCACTTCTAACTCCTAATTCCTAACTCACTCTACTGTGGTATCGGCGTGTGGCGGCAATTTGAACTCCACCATCGTATCGAGAAAGAGGCAATGATGTAAAGTACCGCCTCAACAACAATGTTAAGCAGAGAGAAGTGAATCAGTTGTACGGTGAAATCATAGTCGTACTCGCCAAACACGCTGTTAGGATACACGAAGTCCACTGTCGGAGCAAACAACACGGCGATGCCAAGGAAAATAAGCCAATGGTACCAGCGTGCAAAACTCACCGAGTTGATGGCATAATAGTAGATTGCTGCCACAACCCATGCAATGATAGCAGTCACAATGGAAACAACGAGATACATGTTATCCTCATACATCGCCTGCGAGAACTCGCTCTCGTAGTAAAGCAGTTCGTAAATCTGCATCGAGAAGATGATATACAGGGCGGTAATGACAAGCCCTGCAATAAGCAAAATACCGTTCTTCATTTCTTATCTTTTCATTTTCAGTTTCAATTCAAAGTAATATGGCTCTCCGTCCGACAATTTCTTGTAACTGTCATAGATGCCTTGCAGCAGGTACTTCAGTCCGAAGGTAGTACTTGCGAAGTCAGCAGCAGCAAGGTTGGTATCGTCGTCGGTCGAACTCGTTGCTATCCATTCTGGCAGACGGTTAAGCAAACGGATATTCACATCCTGGTCTTGCTTCAGCGCGTCCATCTTCAATGTTATGATATGAGTGGCCTTGTCAAGATACTTCTTGTTGTTGGAGTTACGGTCGTCGGCAGTGATGGCACGTATAGACTTTATCTCTATCTTGTCATCGCTCTTTACCTGATAGTTCTGCGGATTGGTGAGGTAGTCGTTTTCTATGAGCATCGAACCAAGGTTCACAGCCACTTCTATCTGCAAGTCAGCAGAGTTGCGGTCAGGCTTCACACTCTCTATACTCGTGATTCGCTCTGTCTGACCTTTCGTTGGACGGAACGTGCCACGACTCTCCTTGCCCTTCAGCATGATTGTGTAGAAAGGCTTATAGGCATCACTGGCATCGAAGAGATACTTATGCTCAAAGCCCTCCAGTTCACCAAACTTCGAGAATGCAGAATACTGCGGGTCGTTGGTAAGTCGTGCTATATCATCGTTGTCGCCGACAATAAGCAGGTAATAAGGACGCTTGCCATTATAGTTGACACCCTTCGACGGGGTGTTATAAGGATAATAGTTACCAACATAACTGCTCACCATCTTCATTATAAGCATCGACTTATGGCTTGCCTTCTCCTTGAAGATGGCATTGGCCACACCCTCAGCCTCGTTCAGCACCTTCTGCTTGTTTACGGTTGTGAGGTCACGCGTAGAGTAAATCATGTCTGATGCAAGAATACTCAACTCGTTGCGCTCATTCTTGTTCAGTATAGAGTCGAGAATCAGACCGAAGTCAGTGTACTTAGGGTCACCTATCCCTTCTGTCGTCTTGAAGATATTGTTGTCAGTGATAAACTCCTTGTACGACTTCGGGTAGTTATAAACAGCGTCGTTCACCACGAATATGATGTTATCCTCATTTTCAGAAGGCAGAGAGTTCAGCATCTTCACGATGGCCTTCTTGAATTCTCCAGATGTCTGCGGAGAGTCGTAGCTCACCATGCTGCCCGAACGCTCAAGATAGAACTTCACCGTGAGGTAACGCTTGTCTGCCTTGCCCCAGAATGTAATGTCCTTCTGGTCCTTTCCCTTTGAGAACACTTTCTGGATGTATTCCTTTACCGCATCCTCATCAAGGCGTCCGTCCTTGTAGAACTCCTTCATGTGAGCCTTATTGGCGTCCATGAAGTCGGCTATCTTCTTCCAATCGTCGCTGTCAATGGTGGCATCCTTGTCTGCAAGTTCACGCACCAGCGAAGCCAGTTCTTTCTTTGAACCGTCAGAGCAAGCGAAAGCCATCGGGAGCGTCAATGCCGCCACGAGAGCAATCTTGAAAAATCTTCTCATTCCTGTTTTTAATTTGGTTTGCAATATAATATGTAGTGCATTCGAGATGCAAAAGTACAACTTTTACAAACTAATCACTAATTTCCTCTGCTATTTTTTGTTAAACATCAGGGTTAAATTATCAAGCCAGTGCCACCATTTCGTTGTTCTCAATCACGAGACCGCGTTTTTTCAGCGTCTCAAGAGCCATGTCGAGAGTTGCCAGCAACTGCTTGCCTCGCAACGCACTGCCCAGAAGATGGGCCACAAGACGCTTCAGTTCTTTCGTAGGTACACTCACTTGCTGCTCTACGATGTATCTCATGGCATTGGTGAGTTCCTCAATGGGTACCTCCTCAATGCTCCTTCCCTCAAGACTCCGATGTCCTTCATAGGCAACGCGATCGGCAGCGGTAGCGAAGACGGTGGTCATTCCTATCTCGGGATACTTCTTGCAGTCGAATGATTTTAGCACATCGCTTACGAGATACTGTATTCGCCATGGATTATCCACATGCAGGAGGTCTGCCAGACGGCGCACTATATATGCCTCGGTCACAGGCTGTTCCTCTGTTACAAGTTGCACTATAATCTCCTTTATCCTGCGGATAGTCGCTGCATCGGTACTGTACCGCTGTGGCACGTTGCCGAAAGAGGCATGGCGATAGGCTGTACTCTCTGTGTCGGCAATGCTTATTTCCTCCTCGTCATCAACATTGAACGCCTTGGGCTTGGTCTCCTCCACTGGCACATCAGGAGGCAGTGTCTTGTTGCGTATCCCTTCTATGCGTTCCAGAATACGGCTCACCACCTTATCCTTGTTCTCATACCAGTCAACGCTCCACACGCGAATAACCTCCCAGTTCAGGGAGTTCAGGACGTTAGGCTGCACTATTTCGCGGTCACGAGCGGTTTTTGTCTCATAGTAGTTCTTACCATCACAGAGGATGCCTAACATATAGTCTTGAGAGTTGTCTGGGTCGATAACGGCGATGTCAATCTTGAAGTTACTCCTTCCGACATTTGTCTGCACCTGATACCCGTGCTCCTCAATCTCCTTCGCCACAAGAGTCACGAGTTTGTTCTCCTCAACCGACGTCACCGCCGACTGCGGAATGTTCATCGTACCATTAGCAGCATATTCAAGGAATCGCTTCAGTCCCTCCACACCCTTTGCGTTACTGCGCTTCAGGTCTATCTGCTCAGCACGCATAGTGGAATAGACTATCATCTCATAGCGCGAACGGGAGACTGCCACATTGAGACGGCGCTCGCCGCCCTCGTTGTTCAACGGACCGAAGTTCATCGACACATTACCGCTCTTATCGGGACCGTAACCCACACTGAAGAGAATAACATCACGTTCGTCTCCCTGCACATTCTCAAGGTTCTTGATGAAAAGCGGCTCTTCGCTATGGAACGCCTTTGCCTCCAATTCGGGCTGCTTGGCAAGTTCGTCAACGAGAATATCCTCGATAAGGTTCTGCTGCACCTTACTGAAGGAGACAATACCGATGCTGCGCTTCGACAACTCCGGGTCGGCAAGTCGCCGCAACACCTCTGCTACAATAGCCTCAGCCTCGGCACGGTTACTACGGGTACGTCCCTTGTCGTATGTACCTTCTATCTGCACAAGGCTAACCTTCCTCTCGCGGTCATCAACAGAAGGGAAGGTAAACAGTCTGCCGTCGTAGTATTGCTGGTTGCTGAAAGCAATGAGCGACTCATGCTTCGATCGGTAGTGCCATGACAGATAGTGACCTGGCATCGACAGTGTGATGCAGTCGTCGAGAATGCTGTCCATGTCGTCAATGTCTGCCTCTTCCTCATCAACCTGCTGAGTAGCGAAGAAACTCGTTGGAGGCATCTGCTTCGGGTCACCGACACAGATGAGTGCCTTACCACGTGCTATTGCACCAACTGCCTCACTCGTAGGCATCTGCGATGCCTCGTCAAACACCACAAGGTCGAACTTCTCGCCCCCCATGTCGATGTATTGCGCCACACTGATAGGACTCATCAGCATCACGGGACACAGTTTAGGCAGCAATGTAGGTATCTGGTCGATAATCTTTCGTATGCTCGTGCCACGTCCGCCATTCTGTATGTTACGCTTCAGGATGCCCATCTCCGAGTTTGCCGCAGCAGCAACAGTCTGACTCGGTATGCGCGAGGCAAGACGACAGTAGAGTTCCTTCTTCGTGAGTTCTTGGAAGCCATAGGTTTCCTGACGGTATTTCTCTATTATCTTCTCGAACAACAAACCATTGAACATACGCAGTTGCTCGTCCTTATCCACCATCTGCATCGTCAGTCGGTGCAACATTCCCTTGCGGAATGCCATCAGCGCATCCTTTGCCGAAGCACGTTTCTGAACGATATAGCGAGGTATGCAGTGAAGACCCTGAGAGTAGAGCACAGCAGTACGGTCGGTGTATTGACTCCAGTCCTTCAGTTTATCCATATTGGCAAGCCAACGTTCAGAGAGTTTCGGCACCGCCGTGAGTCGTTCCTTCGTGCCAAACCCTATGGCGACAATCTGCTCTATCGAAGTCATCAAGCCCTTCAATGTGGCATACTGGGCCGAGAACGACTTGTAGAGTGGCGTGTGCTGAGCAGTAAGTGGCAAGCCAGTATTGCCATCATTCGTAAACTTGTTGCTCGACAACAGTTGTGACAGACGGGGAGCATAGCGCAATGACGGCTCTATGGTGTCCCACTGTTCGTTGTCGGGTTGAGCCATTATTCCGAAGATAGCCTGCATCATTGGCGAAGACGCGGCAGTGTTGGCGCTCAACTGCTGATACTCCTCCACTTTCTTCAGTGTTGAGGGTATTGTGTCAAACTCTGCCGTAGGACAGTATGTCGCAAACTCCTTCATGAAGTTCTTCTTGGCGAAATACTTCGGGATGAACCACTTGTCGTTCACCTGTTGCCAGCGTGCCTGCCACTGTCTCATGTCAGCCTGTAACAATGACGGACTGCATGTCTTCAGCAATGCCGACCGTGCCTCGTCGCGCTTCCGCCCACTATCCACCGCAGCGAGCAATCGCTGGTTTGTCACGGCATCAGCGTTATATTGCAGCAAGGCACTGTTTATCACCGGCATGGCAACCACTGTCTTGCCCAGATTGTCAGTCCACTCGAACCATGCATCACTCTCCGCACCTTTCACCGGCAACTGGTTGTAGGATGAGATGAGGTCGGCATACGCCTTGCGGTATTGCTGCAACAGTTGTTTCAGTCGATCGACATTGTCGAAAGAGTATTGTTTCATTGCGATATCGAGCAACGGATGGTCAGCAGGGTGCCCAGTAATCTCGAACACCGTGTCAAGGGCTGCGGTCTGTTCACCCCAACTATCCATCAGTTGTCGTGTCACCGTGTTGCCGTCGGGCAATCCATCGCTGAGTTCCTCGCCGTCAATGGACAGATACTCGGAAATGGTGTCATAGAGCGAATAGCCGTTGGAGTGCTTGCGGTGCAGGTTCTCCATGTATTTTATCAACTGCTGGCGGTCGGCAAAGAGTTGCTGGCTCGACTGCTCGAAATCCTCCGGCGACTTTATCCTTGTGACGTCGAGAGCCTTCTGCATCTGCTGAAGGAAATGGGTCTTCGACACTTTATTACTGTGAAGTTCCAGACAGAATGGCTCAAGTCCCACCTTCGCCAGACGACGCTGCACCACCTCAAGCGCTGCCATCTTCTCTGCCACGAAGAGTACCCGTTTGTCATGATACAGTGCGTTGGCAATCATATTGGTGATGGTCTGGCTCTTTCCTGTTCCAGGAGGACCGTAGAGAATGAAACTCTTGCCATTGCCACTCTCGATGACTGCTTCAAGTTGTGAGGAGTCAACATCCACAGGAATGGCAAACTCCGATGGCTTGGTGGCGCGGTCGGCATCCCTTGCGTCAACGGTATTCTCAACATCTGTCAGTTGAACCTTTCCTTCCATGAGCGAGCGCACCACCTCGTTCTCCTTCAGATGCTCGGCATTGTTATGGATATCGTTCCACATCACGAACTTATTGAACGAGAACAGTCCCAGCAACGACTCCTCCATGACATCCCAACGAGACATCTCGCTTACCGACTGGCGCACTGCCGAGAGTATCATCTTCACGTCAACGCCATGCTCATCCTTTGGTAATGGATTGATGATGTTCAGGTTCACCTTGAACTGCTGTTTGAGCAGTTCAAGCATCGTGATGTTTATTATGATGTCTTCCTCACGCGTCCTTATGACATAGTTGTTCCCTCCTTTGCGAAGTATGTTGACAGGCATCAGCAATATCGGTGCGAAACGGGGCACCACGCTTTTCTCGTTCTCATACCATTTCAGCATTCCCAGCACAAGGAACAGCGTGTTGGCACCATTCTCTTCGAGTGAGTTACGGGATGCACGATAGATAAACTTCATTGCCGAGTCGAGTTCTCCCTGACTGTGATAGGATATGAGTCGGCAGTTGTCGCGTGCCTCACTAAGTGCCATCTCCTCAATGTCGGAAGCCTGCAGGCGCGAGTCATACATGCCCGTCTCCGTCGGTTCTATCTGTTTCTTGGGATAAGGAATGACACTGAAGTCCTTGCCTTCGAAGACTGCATCCTCGAGTTTGTCGATGCCGAACGACACAAATGGTATCACACGGCGACCGAGACGGCAGTTTATAAGATTGTTGCGAAGCGAGAAGTCAAGCAGTTTACGCTCCCATATCAGTTGTTTCGTTATCTGCTGCGGAGCCTGATCGAGGTGCAGCGCATAGTGGTCGAAGGTCTGTATCTCGTCGGTTGCATTGTCATGCTCCACACCCTCGTTGGCCAATACCCAGCCGTTATCGCTCATTATCCTTACTGGCAACGGGCGCACATTGTCGAGACGGCAACGCCTGATGTCAATGAAACAGCGGAACTGCTGGTCCACACGCAACTTCTTCTCGGCAGAACTGACCGCATCATCGAAGGTCATTGGATAAGACGAGGTTATGCAGGTGGTCTCCACCATAACGAGGTTGTTCACTCCGTCTGCACTCTGTTTCAGCAGGTAACTGGCATCGTCGCCCACGTCCTGAGAGTAGAACTGCTCGTTGAGCCATGCACCCACAAAGGCATGTCCGCTCGTTATTACAATAATCGGGAACAGTCCTATTGCCTCAAAGCACGATGCCATGAGAACTGTAGTGTCAAGACAGGTGCCCAGTTTCTCTGTCAGTACACGGTCGGCAAGGCGGATGCGCTGTCCACGCTGCTCGAAACTTGCCATTGGCTCGCTATAGACAATGCCCTCACCGCGCAATGCCTCATAGATGGAAGCCACCTGCATACGTACGCGGTTGCGGTCTTGTGTCTGATAGGCGTCCATTGCCGACGAACCAGTCCACTTCTCTAAATACCGTGCCGCATTGGTTATGACACGCGAGAGCAATGGATGGTTGGGCGTGACGAAGGCAGCAAGCAGTTCGGGCATAATGCCGATACCTGCCCACTCCTCGTAGGCAAGGAGACGGATGGGGAGTTGTTGATTTACCTGTTCTTCACCAGCGATGCACAGTTTCAGTTCAAATGTAGTGTCGGTGGCTTCGGTAGCCTTGAGCAAGACATCTTTCTTTGCCTCGATACGCAACTGTTCTATCTGTACCCTACTGCCTGCGGCAATCTTCTCAAGATGTATCTCCGAGAAGTCTATCATCTCACCGCCCACCTGTAGCGTGATGTCTTGCCAGTCTGTATCATCACTGTTTTCCACCACACAACTGACACAGGTCTTCACACCTGCCCGTGCCATCGCATAGTTTACGCTCGGCAGATACTCGATTTCTATACTGCCCTTTGCTATTCCTGTAAAATCGTATCGTGTCATAACATAGGTTCGTTTGATTTTGCAAATATACAAAGTTTTTCCAATAACAGTGTTTTGTATGATGAAAAAACTCAAT
This sequence comes from Prevotella sp., assembly GCA_017554105.1. Classification (GTDB taxonomy): domain Bacteria; phylum Bacteroidota; class Bacteroidia; order Bacteroidales; family Bacteroidaceae; genus Prevotella. The sequence continues at coordinate 257,248 of JAFZIY010000031.1, forward strand.
ATCTCATAAACTTTTCGTAACTTAGCGGGCGAAATCCAAATAATGACGATGGACAACAGGACACATCCTTTGAAAACGGACATTGCACCACCTGAGCGTTTCACCTACCCCTTCTGCTACGAGCCACATGCGCTGTGCAGGGAGGCGGCGGCACAGGTGCAGCAATATATCAAGGAGCATGTCGACATACGGGAAGATGCTGACCGCGGCAAGATGTTCGGTGTCCTCATAGTCCAACCCCAAAAACCCACCATCCCCCCACCGGGGGGACAAGAGGGGGGCCTTTTCCTCGCCGCATACAGTGGACTGCTGGCAGGACGCAACGACTGGGATTGGTTCGTGCCACCCGTCTTCGATGCACAGCAGCCCGACGGCAACTTCAAGACCCACGAGGCTGAGATTTCAGCCATCAATAAGCAGATTGAAGACATCGAGAATAATGAGAAGACAAAGGCACTAAGGGCAGAACTGACACAACGGCGCGAGGAGGAACGGCAAGCGGTGGCACAGTTCAAGGCGATGATGGAGAAGTCGAAGATGATAAGGGACCTCCGGCGCATGCAACATAACATCGAACCAACCGTCGCTGCCGAACTGATACGCGAGAGTCAGTTCCAGAAGGCCGAACTCCGTCGGTTGCAGAAGGCGCATGGTGCCTTGGTGGCACGTGCCGAGGAGGCTCTGCGTGAAGTGGAACAGCAGATAGAGTCATTGAAAAACAAACGACGCGAGATGTCCGACGCACTGCAACGATGGCTCTTCAGCCAATACCGTATGCTTAATGCGAAGGGCGAGGAGAAAGACCTCGTTGACATATTCCACGACTACAAAGGAACCCTACCGCCTGCGGCGGCGGGTGACTGCTGTGCACCAAAACTGCTGCAATATGCCTATCAGCACCATCTGAAACCCGTGTGCATGGCTGAGTTCTGGTGGGGTGAGTCGCCACAGGCGGAGATACGTCATCACCTGGAGTATTACCCAGCATGCCGTAGCCGTTGCCTGCCCATACTGACATGGATGATGCAGGGACTCGAAGTTGACCCTAATCCACAGGAGGACTGCCAACATCAGGCGCTACCGATAGTCTATGAAGACTCGAAAATGTGGGTTGTTGACAAGCCTTCGGGCATGCTCAGCGTACCAGGAAAGATAAAGCGCGAGTCGGCATACAACATACTGAAGGCACGATGTCGTGAAGACGAAGAACCTCTTGTGGTACACCGCCTCGACATGGAGACCTCAGGACTGCTCATCTTCGCAAAAGATGGCGATACACAGCGGTGGCTGCAACGTCTGTTTGAGCAACGGAAGGTGGAGAAACGCTATGTGGCACTGGTGGAGGGGACTATCACCTCGGGCAGCGGAATCATCGACCTGCCCATGCGTCCCAATCCTCTCGACCGACCACGGCAGGTAATCGACCACGAGAAAGGCCGCAAGGCAGTGACAAGATATGAGGTAATGAGCATTGAGGACGGTATAACCCGACTGGCACTCTACCCCGTAACAGGACGCACCCACCAGTTGCGAGTCCACTGTGCTCATACCGAAGGACTCGGAAGTCCCATCGTCGGCGACCGCCTCTACGGCCATCCTGCCGAGCGACTGATGCTCCATTGCCAACACATCAGTTTCGTCTCGCCCACTGGCGAACGTCTGCAATTCAATTCTGAAGTGCCTTTTTAACGTAACGTAAAGAGTTCTCCGCCGAGCGGCGGAGGCATTCCTATGCTTTTGAAAAGCAATCCTGCCAGGATTGGTGAGCAAACCTGGCAGGATTGCTCTGCAATTTCGGCAGAATTACCATTCAAAACGCCACAACCTGCCTTTCTATTCCCTTTCTACCAAGAGCAAAAAAAACCTCCCCAACAGGGGAGGAAGGGAGGGGGCTTGCCTATATCATATTGAGGTAGTTCTCGATGGGTATTCCTCGGTTCTTGTCTTCGTTGTCCTTGTTAGCCTCTATCAGTTGCGACAACGTATCCATTGCTGCCCTTGTGCTCTTTTTCAGGGATTCTCCGTTGAGCAGATGTCCGATGAGGATGGCAGAGAACATATCGCCCGTACCAGGGAAATGCACGGGAATCTCCGTGTATGGCAGGCAGAATGTCTCGTCGTTGTTATGGTTATAGCCTATCACCGACGTCTGTCCGTCAATCTTTATACTTGTAATGAGAGCCGAACGGGTGCCTATCTTGAGAAGTTTGCACAAAATCTCCTTTGCCTCAGCCAGTGTCACGCCATTCTCATTGTATGGTGTGTTGGTGAGATATGCCGCCTCAGTATAGTTGGGGAAACACAGGTCGGCCACCCCAAGCATCTCACGCATACACTCCACACGCTCTGGTGTAACACCATTATACAGTTTCCCCTCATCGCCCATGATAGGGTCGACAAAGATGATGGTGCCATTCTCCGACTGCTCGCGGCAATAGTCCGCCACCATGCGCGCCTGTCTCTCGCTGCAGATGAAGCCTGTGGCTATGGCATCAAAGGAGAATCCGAGTTGTTTCCAAACGGGGAACACACCCTCCATATAGTCGGTGGTCTCCATGATATTGAACGTTCCGTAGTCGAGGGTATTGCTCACAAGGGCAGTAGGCAGGTTATACACGGGCAGTCCCATGTACGACAGGATGGGCAGCATCGCCGCCGTAGCCACCTTGCCATAACCCGCAAGGTCGTTGATGAGTAGTATCTGTTTCATTTCTCTTTACAAATGCGCTGCAAAATTATAAAATAATTATGAATTATAAATTATGAATTATAAATTATTTCGTACCTTTGCGTCCGATTAACAAAGCATGATATGTTCGACTTCCAGTTAATAATGATTTCCGCACTGACTCCAGTGGCAGTGCTGATATGGTATTTATACCGTAAGGACAAGGCTAAACCCGAACCGCCGCTGAACCTTGTGCTGGCTTTTGTCGCCGGCATTCTCTCCGTGTTCCTCTCACTCGCCAAGACCATACCTATGAGTGCTTTAGGTTTCGACTTCAGCGAGAGTGAGTCGATGATAGGACAGGCTTTCGAGGCATTGTTCATGGCTGCCCTCCCCGAGGAGATGGCGAAACTACTGATGTTCCTCATCGTCATCCACTTCATGAAGAACTTCGATGAGTATATTGATGGCGCGGTGTATTGCGGCATCGTTGGTCTTGGCTTTGCGGGATTTGAGAATATAATGTATATCGCGGGTGCCGAAGACATGATAAGCACTTCCATCGGCAGGGCCCTGATGTCCATCCCTGGACACTTCAGTTTCGGCATCGCGATGGGTTATTATTTCTCCCGCTCATGGTTTGACCGCAAGAAGAACTGGCTCTTCTATCCACTTATCATTGTCGTTCCGGTATTTGCCCATTGGGTTTATGACGCGCTGCTGATGTGCGCCAGCGTTGCACCAGAGGGTGTTGACCTCTTCCTGATGCTCGTCTTCTTCGCCTTCTTCGCCGTGATGATGGTCATTACCTTCCTGTCCATCCGTCATCTGCAGAAACTCGACAAGACAAGGGAATTAGAGTCAAACATGGTTTGACAGAAAGACAGGTTTAAGACATAAAGACACGTTTTAGACAAAAAGACATAAAAACAATTTTTATATAAGAGACATTATACAAAGCCCCTCCCTAGGGGGAGGGGTTGGGGTGGGGTTAATAACTCCACACTCCTAATTCCTAACTCCTAACTCAGCCGGTGGGGCTTTTCATAAAGATTTTTGACAACTTGTTTGCATATTATAAATATTGGTTGTATATTTGCAATCAGTAAATCAAATTGCTAACTCATTAAAATTGGAAACAATGGATTTTGGTAAGTTATTCTTTAAAGTTGTGGATCTCGTCAAGGACAATATCGCGAGTTCAAACAGCAATGAGATACCCAGACAACAATCCCGTCCCGAACAACGTCCTGTTTCCCAGCCAGAGGTGAAAATGGAAGTGGAAAGGACAGACGCTGAATGGGTAAACTATTTCAAGGAGATTCTGGCGAGTGAATTCCCATTGTACACGATTCGTGAAAACGTGCCGGTGACCGATCTGGCTGGATACGCCAATGACGAATTCAAACTATACCAGACACGCCCGACACAAGCCTATAAGGCTGAATGGGGACAGCCCTACACATTCGTTCTTGAAACAGGCGGCAGTGCCAAGGGAGTAGTGATGCTGGGTAATGGCCACAGCCACGACAGCAATGTGAAATACCTGATTGCAAGGAAGTATGCCCAGAAGATGGGACTTCCCTACATCAACTTCTACACGCAGATGCCCAACGAAAGAGCATACGTAATAGAACGCATTCGCAAGTTTTTGGCTTAATAACTAATTGAAAAAGGGGATGCAGCCATGCTGCACCTGCAAAGGAGGCAGCCTTATCCACATTTCCACGTTTTGCAGGTAACAGGACAAGGTATCCTCTCGTGATCCGCAATTTTGCGGATTCAAAATCATTCCCCTTTTTCTTTCATATTATTATACGTTTTCATGCAGCCCAAACTTGTTTTCCAAAGCATATTATCACAACTGACACGGCAAGAGGTATGGGAGGAGTTTCTGGCCTACCGCCTGATGAAAGGCCGTTTCACGTGGCATGAGTTCGACGAAGCCGACAGTTATGTGGAACGGGAAGAATACCTTCCGCTGGCACAAAGAATCGTGCAGGGAGAAGGTTTGGGCATTCCCAAGAAGAAGATTGTCAACAAGATGGGTACGGGCAAGAAACGGGTGGTTTACTGTTTCGCGCCCGATGAGATGACGATTCTCAAAATCCTTGCCTTCAAACTATATCATTATGACACGTGGTTCGCGCCCAACTGCTATGCCTTCCGCCGGGGTGTGAAAGCCAGTGATGCCATCTATGACATCATTCGCGCTATCGGAGACAAGGAAATGTGGGCTTACAAACTTGACATCCACAATTACTTCAATTCCATTTCCGTTGAGATCCTCTTGCCGATGCTGGCGGAGATGATGGCCGACGACATGCCTTTGTACCGCTTTTTTGAAAAGATGCTGACCAATGACAGGGTTGTCTATAACGGTGAGACAATCCATGAAAGCCACGGTGTGATGGCAGGCACGCCCACCTCACCTTTCCTGGCAAATGTTTACCTGAAAGAGGTAGACAAGTATTTCCATGATGCCCATGTCGTTTATGCCCGCTATTCCGACGATATCATCATTTTTGCGCCTGACCTTGAGACTTTGGAGGAACATAAAAGTCGGATGGAAGGTTTTCTCAGGCAATACCGACTGGAAAAGAACCCCGACAAAGAAAGGATCTACTCGCCCGATGAAGCCTATGAGTTCCTGGGATTCAAGTGCCACGGTCGTGACATTGATATCTCGGAAGCAACCATCAGGAAGATGAAAGGCAAGATAAAACGCACCACCAAGTCGTTGATGCGCTGGAGCAGTAAGAACAACATCGAACCAGAAAAAGCGATGAAAGGACTTATCAACCATTTCAACCGTGTGTTCTTTGAGAATGGGGATACAGAGTCGTTGACATGGTCGAGGTGGTTTTTCCCCGTCATCAACAAAACCGAAGGATTAAAGGAGATAGACCATTACCTCCAACAGAACATCCGCTTCCTAAGCACGGGAAAACACAATAAAACCAATTACAAAACAGATTACGCCCAACTGAAACAATTGGGATATAAAAGTTTGGTGAACGAATACTATAAATATAAAAAAGGTCACGCTTTTTAGGGCATGACCTTTTAATATATGTTGAAGTTTTGATTACTTCAGTTTTGCGTAAGCGTAACGGCTGGTGTCGCCAAGTTCTTCCTCGATGCGGATGAGCTGGTTGTACTTAGCCATACGGTCGGTGCGGCTCATAGAACCAGTCTTGATCTGACCAGAGTTTGTTGCTACAGCGATGTCAGCGATGGTTGCATCCTCTGTCTCACCTGAACGGTGTGATGTAACAGTGGTGTAGCCATGACGGTGAGCCATCTCGATAGCCTCGAGAGTCTCGGTGAGCGAACCAATCTGGTTAACCTTGATAAGGATTGAGTTACCTGCACCCATCTGAATACCCTTCTGGAGGAACTTGGTGTTAGTAACGAAGAGGTCGTCACCAACGAGCTGGCAGCGGTCGCCGATAGCAGCGGTCAGTTTTACCCAGTTGTCCCAGTCGTTCTCGTCGAGACCGTCCTCGATAGAGTCGATAGGGAAGTCGGTGATAAGCTTCTCGAGGAACTTAATCTGCTCCTCAGCAGAAAGCTTCTTGCCGTTAGGATCCTTCTTCTTGCCATTCTTCAGCTGGCTGTAGTCATACCACCAGTTGCCGTTCTCGTCCTGTGTAGCGAACTCAGAAGCAGCGCAGTCCATAGCAATCTTAACATCCTTTCCTGGCTCATAACCAGCAGCCTTGATAGCGTCGCAGATAATCTGCAGAGCGTCCTCGATACCATCGAGTGCAGGTGCGAAACCACCCTCGTCACCTACAGCAGTAGAGAGACCACGAGCCTTCAGCAACTTAGCGAGGTTGTGGAAAACCTCAGCACCCATGCGGATACTCTCCTTGATAGAAGGAGCACTTACCGGACGAATCATGAACTCCTGGAAAGCGATAGGAGCGTCAGAGTGAGCACCACCATTGATGATGTTCATCATTGGAACAGGCATGGTGTAAGAGTTGCAACCGCCGATGTAGCGATAGAGAGGCAGGCCAAGTGCGTTGGCAGCAGCCTTTGCAGCAGCCAGAGAAACACCGAGGATAGCGTTAGCACCGAGCTTGCTCTTTGTAGGAGTGCCGTCGAGAGCCAGCATCTTGTAGTCGAGTGCACGCTGATCGAGAACACAGTCACCCTGAAGTGCAGGAGCGATGATGTTGTTAACGTTCTCAACAGCCTTCAAAGTACCCTTGCCGAGATAGCGGTTCTTGTCACCGTCACGAAGCTCAAGAGCCTCGTTCTCACCTGTTGATGCACCTGATGGCACGGCAGCACGGCCAAGAACACCATTTTCCAACACTACGTCAACCTCAACGGTAGGATTACCTCTTGAGTCGAGGATTTCTCTTGCATGAATTTTCTGAATCTTCATAATTTTACCTTATAGTTAAAAATGATAATTTCTCTTTCTCTTTTTCAACTTGCAAAGATAAAAAGAAAAAGGCAATAAAATGTGTATTGCCTTTCTCTCTTAATCTTTTTTAATATTATAATCAAGTTATTGGAATGTTCAGTTTGCAAAAAACACCCAACACCTATCACCTAACACCCATTACCTAACACCAAACTCCCACCAATCGAAGTTGAACAGTTTCGCTCCCTTGTTGCCGGTGAACACAAGATAGAGATCGTGCTTACCCGTGACATCCTCGGTGATATCAGTCTTCAGCACCTGCCACTGCTCCCAACCTCCAGTGCGTGGAACGTCGAGGACGGCAACCTGCTGACCTTCAATGCTGTCGAGGCGCACCTCAATCTTTCCACCCTGCAAGGCAGAAGCCACGGATGCGGTAAACGTCTTTGGTGACTGCTCGCCAAAGTCCACCTCGCGCACCTTTATATAGTCACCGTTGTTAATCTCGCTGATATATACACCGGTCTTATCGTTAGTCTCGCTCTTCACTCCCACCGACCATGCCATAGTCTCTGCCTCGACACGCTGGTATGGGTTAAGCGTTCCTATTGGGGCTACGCCCTCGTCGGTATGATGGATTATAGGGAAGAGACCGTCTGCCTGATAGGTGAACTCCTCCACTGCCGCACTGCGCCCGAAACCACCTCCGCCAGGCAACTTACCCGTGTGGTAGAAGAAATAGGAATGTCCCTTGAAGTCAGCCACACCACAGTGATTGGTGAACGACTTGGTATCCTCCTGCGGCATGATGTTGCCACGATAGGTCCAAGGTCCTTCGGGGGATGGAGCGGTAGAATAGGCGATATGCTCGGGGATGCCGCCCGCAGCATAAAGGAGGTAATAGATACCTGTAGGTTTCTTTGCTTTCTTTCCTTTCTTATCGGTGAGGAACACGTTGCGTTTCATTATCCAAGGACCTTCGACATAACAGTCCTTATACTTCGTTTCCCTGTTACGTTCAGCGGCATTGGGCGCACCAAAGCCCTCGACGGTCTGGTTCACTGTCTTCACCTCACCATCAAATGATATCATGTCGCGGTTCAACTTCGCGTAATATACTACCGGATTACCCCAGAATATCCATGCCTGCCCATCATCATCGATAAACACCGTCGGGTCTATATGGTCCCACTTGCCATCCTCATACAAAGGCTTGCCAAGGGCATCACGGAAAGGTCCTGTGGGAGAGTCGGCAACCGCCACTCCTATTGCCATGCCTTTCGATATGTTAGAGTGAGCACAGAAATACCAATAGAACTTGCCATCGCGCTCGATGGTCTGCGATGCCCATGCACGGTCGTCAGCCCACTGAAACGAACTGAGGTCGATGGGAGAACCGTGGTCGGTCCAGTTTACCATGTCACTGCTTGAATAAACTCTCCACTCGTACATCCAGAAGAAGTCGGCATTGTCCTCATCGTGGCCTACATACATATAAATCCGATCGCCACTGACCATAGGAGCGGGGTCGCTTGTAAACCATGTCTGTACCACTGGATTCTGCGCATTTGCCACCGTCATGGTCATCACCAATGTCACGGCAGCAGTCATAATTCTTTTAATCATATTACCTTTTTTCTTGTTTTTGACCGCAAAATTACAAAGGAACCATGAGCAAAAAGAACATTTTTGTCACATGCACTTTGTGTTATGTTTCACAAAAGGGAAACTGTGGGTGTTTCGCTTGGAAAGAACAAAGATTTCTACATCACTAAGACATTTAATTGGGGAATTTTATCTAATTTTGTACCCAGTAATATAAAAAGACTCTTTATGGTATATAACGAACTTGGAAAGACTGGAATGAAGGTTTCCAACCTGTCTTTCGGTGCCTCGTCACTGGGTGGTGTGTTTCATGACATCCGCGAGGCGGAGGGAATACGTGCAGTACATGTGGCAATAGACAATGGCATTAACTTCATCGATGTCTCTCCATACTACGGACATCTGAAGGCTGAGACAGTACTGGGAAAGGCACTGCGCGAGATTCCCCGTGACAAATATTTCCTGTCAACGAAGGTGGGACGCTATGGCAAGAACGGTGTGAACACATGGGACTACTCGGCAAAACGTGCCACAGAGAGTGTCTATGAGAGTATGGAACGACTCGGTGTTGACTACATCGACCTCATCAACGTTCATGACATCGAATTCCAGGGCGATATGCCCGGGGGACTGCAGAAGGTGGTCGATGAGACATTGCCGGCACTGGTGGAACTGCGCCGTAAGGGTGTCGTGGGACATGTGGGAATCACCGACCTGCAGCCAGAGAACCTGAAATGGGTTATAGAACACTCTGAGGAGGGTACGGTGGAGAGTATCCTTAACTTCTGCCATTACTCGCTTAACGATACACTTATAACAGAATATCTTGACTTCTTCGAGCAGCACGGCGTGGGTGTAATAAACGCCTCGCCACTGTCGATGGGACTGCTGTCACAACGCGGTGCTCCCGACTGGCATCCTGGCACGAAAGAACTGCGTGAGGCATGCTCACGTGCCGCAGAATACTGCCAGCAGCAGGGTTATCCCATAGAGAAACTGGCCATACAGTTCTCCACCAGCCTTAACCCTCGCATCGCCACGACACTTTTCAGTAGTGCCAACCCTGACAACGTACTGAAAAACATAGGATATGTAAATGAGCCGATGGACGAGCAACTGGTGAAAGACGTGCAGCGTATCATTGGTGACCAGATGTTTGTAAGATGGAAGAACAGTTGATTCACTGTACCCATAATATGAAGAACTTGATAATCGACGCCCACAGTCATTTGTGGCTTAAGCAAGACACATCGTGGAACGGCAAGGTGATACGGTCACTGAAGAACGGTCGCAGCATCTTCCTTGATGAGGAAGTGCAGATGATTCCGCCATTTATCATCGACGGTAGAAACACCGCCGAGGTGTTCCTGTCGAACATGGACTACGCACAGGTGCAGGCCGCCGTGGTGGTTCAGGAGTTCATCGATGGACTGCAGAACGACTATCTCAAGGAGGTTAGCACGAAATATCCCGACCGTTTCTTCTGCTTCGGTATGGCAGACTACCTGCATCCCGGATTCTATGAGGAGGCACAGCGACTGATAAAGGACGGATTCCGTGGACTGGCCATTCCTGCCCATCGTCTTTTAGGTCAACCGTTGAACGGACAGGAGATGATGGATATGTTCCGTATGATGGAGCAGAATGGTATTATGCTGAGTATCACCCTAGACGACGGAGACAAACAGGTGGACGAACTGCGGGAGGTCATCGAGGAGTGTCCGCAACTAAAGGTGGCTATTGGTCACTTGTGTATGGCTAATCCGCCTGTCACACCGCCATGGGAGAACCATAGTTGGCAAGAACAGGTAAAACTGGCACGATACGAGAACGTGATGATAGAGTCGGGTGGCATCACATGGTTATATAACAGCGAGTTCTACCCCTACCCCTCTGCCATCCGTGCCATTCGCGAGGCAGCATCACTGGTGGGTATGGACAAACTGATGTGGGGCAGCGACTATCCCCGCACCATCACAGCCATCACCTATCGCATGAGTTACGACTTCGTGGTGAAGACCACTGAACTCTCCGATGACGAAAAACATCTCTTCCTGGGTGAGAATGCCCATCGTTTCTATGGATTTGAGAATCTTCCCGAATTACCGTATATTAAGAACATGAGTGAATAAGTGAAACGGTAAGAGTTGAGAGTTGAAAGTTGAGAGTTAAGTTACAATGCCACTTATACTATATGAGGAAGTGAGGAGTTTATAGCAAGTATTTAAAAAGATGGAAAAAGCAATTAAGATTTTGGCCGAGAGGCAAATGGTGATTGACAGCGTGCCCAAACAGGAGTTAGGGGCAAACGAGGTAAGGCTGCGCATGCAGTATGTTGGATTCTGTGGTTCTGACCTAAATACCTTTTTAGGCAGGAACCCTATGGTGAAGATGCCCGTAGTGCCTGGTCACGAGGTGGGTGCCATCATAGAAGAGGTGGGACACGATGTGCCTGAAGGACTGAAGCCTGGCATGGTGGTAACGGTGAATCCATATACCAACTGTGGCAAGTGTGCCTCATGTCGCAACGGACGGGTGAATGCCTGTCAGTACAACGAGACATTAGGAGTGCAGCGATGGGGCGCGATGCGCGAGACATTAGTGCTGCCATGGGAGAAAGTCATTCCCGCCGGACTGCTCACACCCCGCACCTGCGCACTTATCGAGCCTATGAGCGTGGGATTCCATGCCGTGAGCCGCGCACAGGTCACCGACATCGACGTGGTGGTTGTCATTGGATGCGGTATGGTGGGCATGGGAGCAATCGTCCGCTCTGCTCAGCGTGGTGCCACCGTAGTGGCTGCCGATATCGACGACGAGAAACTTAAGATAGCCAGTGAGATGGGTGCCAGTTACACCATTAACACGATGACAGAAGACGTACACGCACGACTGCAGGAGATTACGTCCGGCTTCGGACCCGATGTGATTATCGAGGCTGTGGGTTCGCCCGTGACTTATCAGATGGCGGTTAACGAGGTGGCATTCACCGGTCGTGTCATCTGTATAGGATATGCCAAGACCGAAGTGTCGTTCCAGACAAAGTATTTCGTACAAAAAGAGTTGGACATCAGAGGCTCACGCAATGCACAGCCAAGCGATTTCCGTGCTGTGATACACTATCTGGAAAAAGTGAGGTCAGACAATAGTCTCATCGACCGCCTCATCAGTAGAGAGGTGGTTCCTGAAGAGGCATCAGATGCCATGCAACAATGGACAGAACAACCAGGCAAGGTGTTCCGTATCTTGGTTGATTTCACCAATTAAGCATAGTCATGGAATAACAAACCTGACTTGTTACATAAGAATTACCAAAACTGCCACTGAGTTTTGGTAATCTCTTTACCAGACGCTTGTAATCACGTCACCAGCCATTGGTAACCGTCTTACCAGATATCGGTAACAGCGTTACCAGCCGCTTGTAATCACATTACCAGCCGTTGGTAACAAGTTAGTGTGACTTTTCCTGATTTCACTAGACACTTTTTCTCTTCATTAAATGAAACAGTAGACAGTTGTTTTGTAGTCATACTGTATCGATAGAAACAAGCGAAAAAGCTGTGCTGATTTGGTTGACACTTCTGCCGTTCTGGATATTTGTTTTTATTAGTCACAATGTTGTCATAGGTTTGGTTTATTGTGCATAATAAATGCTAATACTCAATGTGGGCAGATTACAAATCCGCCCGAGCGGGTTTTCATAGATTCTATTTTAACACGAATAAAGAAATGATAGTTATAGATGATATGGATAGGGTTCATCATGATTTTTTTTTGACTTTAACAATAACATATCCATTTAGTATATATCTGTCGATTATACGGTCTGAAATATTCAACCTTGAATTAACGAAATTGTGCTTCAAAAAGACATTATAAGAAGTTGTATCCACAATATCATAATTTATACTATCTATTTCAAGGTTATGGCTATCCAATATTTTCGTTATGTCTTTACATATTTCATTCTGAGGAAATATTCTTTTGATGGCTATTGAGAGTTGGTCTTTCGAAGGTATTGTTCTATTACCTTCTTTTTCCCAGAAATCTTTTGATAAAGATAGTGAAGCATCGCCAAAGTATTGGGTTTCAAACTCAATTTGAATATCGTCAAATCCATTATGGGTTACATAATCTATGGCATGTTCTATAAGTTTCATTTCTCTGTTATAAGAAACTAATAATGAACTTGCCGGATTAAATAAGACTTCGACTGTAACATGTCCAGAATTAGATGCCTTTCCTTGCCATGCAAATACGCTAATGGATGACTTGATTTCTTTTTCTTTGTAATAAAACTCTGTTCCATCAAAGCCGTACTCGTTCGTTCTGCAACTTTGATATATTTTGTCATTGATACTATCATTATTATGCAAAGAACATGATAGTAATAAAAGAACCGTTAACATTATATATGTAGTTTTCATATCTAAATTACATTAGTGAAATACATTTGTAATATGCTTACCATGTGGGGCACCAAATTGTCCGTTGTTAGAAGCCCATCTATAATTATAAACAACGTCAACGTGACCAGTGATCCCGCTCGGGCGGATTTGTAATCCGCACGCATTGAGTATTAGCATTTGTAATGCGATAAGATATATTCATATCATATTGTTACTGGAACAATAAAATACCGTCTTGCCAGAACATTGTCCAGATGGTCTTTGTTAATTTTTCCATAGGCCATGCTTTTTGCCGCAAAGATAACAAATTATTTGACAAGTGCAATAGGAGAAGCCATTTTTTTTACGAGTATTCCTCCTCCGTGAGTGTTATTTCAATATGTCATGAACTCAACCCTCAACAACTCACGCCCAACGAAGTAAGAAAAAGGGGGTGTGCCTATTTTGACACACCCTCACCAAATAAAATCCAATGGATTATTCCAACAGTCTGTTACAGTTGGAACTGAAGCATAGTCAGAGAATAAGGTTCGAGCGTGATGGTCTGCTTGCTCTGTGCCTTCACCGTCTCTGTCTTCGGCTCTATTGGCTGAGCGTCGAAGTTGTTCTCGTCCTCAGGCTGACCACTGATGACCGTCTTCACTGCCTGTTTCTTCAGACCCTTGAAACGACTGAGGTCTATGTTGGCATTCTTCGGGCTGTCCGTAGCATTGCACAACTTCACGAAGAGTTGTCGGGTCTTGACATTAAGCACCACCGACTGACCGTAATGACTGTCTTCTACAGGCTGGCAAACACCTTTTGCATCCCCCTCGAAACTGACACAGTCGCCATAATAGTACTGTCCTGCCGACTGTCCGAACATCTGCTGAACATAGTAACTGCATGTCAGGAACGGACGGTTGTTATCGAAGTAGATAAGGTCTGGATTCCAGTTAGTTGCGTCTTTGCGCGCGAAAAGCGGCGCATAGCTTGTCATTACCACCACATCACCGTTGCGCTCAACATGGAGCAGGTAGATAGCCTCGGCAAGTGCGTCTATGAGTTTCTTGTCCTTTGCAGCATACTCACCCAGATAGACCTTTGTCTTACGGTCACGTGGATAACTGTCATACTGACGGCTCTTGAGGAAATAGTCGCGTGGCTCATAGTAGTGCTCATCGAGAATAGGCACTTCCAGTTCCTCAGCAAGTTTCCAGCCATTGACATAGTCAGGATTGCCAGAATGTGAGCCAGGACCTGCCGTACCGACGATTACTATCTCTGGATGGGCAGCCTTCACCTTATTATATATATAGGTGAAACGCTCAGCGAACTCAGGAGATATGCGTTCCTCGTTGCCAAGACCGAGATATTTCAGTCCGAAAGGAGCCGGATGACCCGCATCGGCACGCATCTTAGCCCACTTGGAGGTGGCAGGGTCACCGTTAGCCCACTCGATAAGGTCTAAAGCCTCATCTACCCACTCGTCCATCTCGCTCATAGGCACCACGTCCTGTGCCTGCTCTTTCATGCCCCAACCACCGTTGGTACCCTGACATGAAACGCCACATGGGAGAATTGGAACAGGCTGCATGCCCAAGTCCTCACAGAACTGGAAATACTCATAGTAGCCAAGAGCCATCGACTGATGGTAGCCCCAGGTGTTCTTTATTCCCTTGCGCTGATGCTTCGGGCCGATTGTTGTCTTCCAACGGTAGGTGTCCCAGAAACCGTCACCACCGCCATGAACGACACATCCTCCAGGGAAGCGCATGAACTTAGGTTTGAGGTTAGCAAGAGCCTCAGCCAAGTCACGGCGCAGACCGTGTCCTTTATAGGTGTCTTGTGGAATGAGCGACACGTTGTCAACATCCAGGTCGCCCACTGTAAGCGACAGAATCTGCAGCACTGCCTTGTCACTTCCCTCTACGGCACGCAGTGTGGCCTTGTACTGTTGCCACTGTCCAGCATTCACGTCGAATGTCGTATCGGCAATGAGTTTCGGGTCTCTACCCCATCCCTGCTGTGGCTCGACGAGGGCAATCCTCACCTGTTTCGTCTCATTTCCTACACCACGGAAGAAAGCAGAGAAATCATAAAGTTCGCCAGCCTTTACGCTGATTCCGTCGAATCCATCGTTCTGGATGCCGAAGCCTTTCCATCCCCTATAGTCATAATACTCCTTGGCACGCTCCGTATGCAGGCGCATGTAAGTGGGGTTGTTGGCGTGGACACCATCGGACATACATGGTTGGATGAATCCCAGAGAATGTCCTGGGCGAACTATCTTCCATGCAGTACCTGGTCCCCAGCCATCACGTTCGGCGGGAGAGTACTCGAACGACCCATTCTGAAGCAGTTCGGCATTGAGTCCACCGTCAGCACTGCTGCTGATATCCTCGAAGAAAATGCCTATAAGTTCGTCACTGATAGCCTTGCCTCCCGCAGGAGCCTTCATCGGTTTCTGGGCTTGCATGCCCATCGTTGCTGCCATGAATAAAGCAGCGAAAATAACTCTTTTATTCATATTTTAGGTTTGATATAATTGCTTTTGATTGTGTAAAGGTACGAAAAAAACGGAAAACGGCGTCCATTTCCTGTAATAAAAAATGCTATTGTTACAATTCACAAACAACATGATACAAAAAAGGCATGTCACCATGCCTTTTGAAGTATCAAGAAGAACAGGAAGTCAGTCCTTTTCCTCTTTTATACCGAATCGAACCGCAAGCCTTTCGCACGCGTATTCTATGAGGTCGAGGGCAAGTTCAAAGTCCTCAGCCGTTCCATAGTAAGGGTCGGGAACGATGTTGTGCGTGGGATGGTCGGCAAGTATCTCCTCCATGCTCATTATGCGCTTCGCCGCCTCCCGTGAAGGGGCAAGACGTCGCAGGTCACGTTCATTCTCACGGTCCATGCCAATGATATAGTCGAAGCGCGAGAAGTCGGCAACGCACACCTGACGCGCACGATGGTCGAAGTGATAGCCACGGCGCTCACCAGCCTTGCGCATGCGACGGTCGGGCAGGTCACCAATATGCCACGAACCGATGCCAGCGGAATCCACTTCCCATTCTCCTTCCTTCTTCTCCTTATTAATTATCCTGCGCATGATACCATCGGCTGCCGGACTGCGACAGATATTACCCAGGCATATGAACAACATTCTCTTCTTCATTTTTCTTATTCAATCTTGCTATACATGCAAAGATAAACAAAAACAACGAGGAAAGGCTATGTTTATGTACGTTTTTTCAAAAATAAGGGAAAAAAGAATGCTATTTGATAAAAATGTATTAATTTTGCAGCCCGTAACATTTTTAGAGAAAGTGGGTTAAGGGGGAATTAACTTTTTAATATGAATAATCAACCAGCAAGAACGTTTGTTCTGATTTCTATTATTGTCACCATTCTGGTTTATATGCATTTCCTGCCGCATGTTTCCGTGGCCGGAACCCAACTGAGGGATGTCGACATCCTCAGCGAGGTATTGCCCGAGATGGATGGTGACAAGGAAAACGGCGTGATAGCAAAGCCCGTAGTGCCTGCAGCACCCGTGATGACGGCAAAGAACGAAAAGACCGAGGGCGAGGCGGCTCCCGTGAAGAAAAAACCTTGTCCTGCAGGGACGACATGCATCATAGACTATTCTGAAGGCGGTGCCCACGGCATGGCATCATTCTACCGTGCTCTTGACAATATCAGCAAGATGAACCGCCCGGTGAGGATTGCCTATTGGGGCGACTCGTTCATTGAGAGCGACATCATGACCACCGACCTGCGCGCACTGTTGCAAGACAAGTACGGCGGCAACGGCGTGGGATGGGTTGACTGTGGAAAAACCACCAACAGCGCGCGTCCTACAGTAAGGGTGGCCACAAACGGCTTCACCAGTCATTCGGTGATGGAGCGCAAGACGTTCACCGCCTCTCTTCAAGGTATCTCGGAGAGGTATTTCACTGTGGCTGGCTCAGCACAGATAACGCTCAATGGTACTACATGGAACAAGCATTGCGGCTCGTGGAACTCCTCAAGCATGTATTTCAAGACAGGAACACCTATCACCATCACCGCAACGATGAACGATGGCGAAAAGAAGTCGTTCTCGGTGAACGCCTCACAGCAGGTGCAGTGCGTGACAGTGACGGGGCAGATGACAAAGGTGAACTGGACAGTAAGCGGGGCAGGCAATTCGACACAGTTCTACGGCACCACCCTCGACCCGCAGAAGGGTGTCGTTGTTGACAACTTCGCCATGCGAGGCAGCGCGGGAATGTCGCTCGCCGGCATACCGGAACAGACACTGAAGGACATGGCTGCGAAACGACCTTACGACATGTTGGTACTCCAGTTTGGACTGAACGCCACTGGACCGCGAAGCACAGAGAAGTCGCTGCAGAACTACACGGCACAGATGACCAAGGTGATAAACATGTTTAAGCGCTGCTTCCCCAATGCCACGATACTCATTGTCAGCATGAGCGACCGCGACCAGCGCGTGGCTGGACAGATAAAGACCATGAAGGGTGTGGAGGAACTAGTTTCCTATCAGCAGATGATGGCCGCCGACAACAAGGTTGTCTTCTTCAACCTCTGGGAGGCAATGGGCGGCAATGGTGGTATCAGTAAGATGGCGCAGCAGGGAATGGCAGGCAAGGACTACACCCACATCAACTTCAAGGGTGGTGCATACGTTGCCAAGAAACTGTTCGACGGCATGATGGCAGTGAAATAAGGGCTATAGATTCAAGCATGGAGAATATACTGAATGTTCTGACTTACGACGCAGAGCAACCGATGATTTTCAGCAGCGGGACTTTCCTGTGGCTGTTCCTCGGTTTCACATTCATATATATGCTCCTGCAAAAGAAGATGACGGCACGACTGGTATTCGTGACGCTCTTCTCATATTTCTTCTACTATAAGAGCAGCGGTGTCTATTTCTTCCTGCTTGCCGTAGTGACCGTGAGCGACTGGTTCATAGGAGGACAGATAGGGAAAATCCTCGACCGCAACCCTGAGAACAAGGGACGCGCACGATGGCTTCTGGCACTCAGTGTCATCATAGACCTCTCGCTGCTGGCCTATTTCAAGTACACCAATTTCTTCCTTGGCTCGATATCCGAGATTATCGGCAATAACTTCCAGCCACTCGACATCTTCCTGCCTGTCGGCATCAGTTTCTTCACGTTCCAGAGTCTCAGTTACACCATCGATATCTACCGTAGAGAGATACGTCCGCTGCCGTCATTGCTCGACTATGCCTTCTTCGTATCGTTCTTCCCTCAGTTGGTGGCAGGACCTATCGTGAAGGCGCGTGACTTCGTTCCGCAGATACGCAAGCCGTTGCAGATAACGCGGAGGATGTTCGGAATGGGTGTTTACCTTATTATAATCGGACTGTTCAAGAAAGCAGTAATCTCCGACTATATCAGCATTAACTTCGTTGAACGTGTCTTCGACCAGCCCGAAATGTTCAGTGGTCTGGAGGTGCTTCTGGGCATCTACGGCTACGCACTGCAGATTTACTGTGACTTCTCGGGATACAGCGACATGGCGATAGGTATCGCGTTACTGCTCGGTTTCCGCTTCCCGATGAACTTCAACGCTCCTTACAAGTCGGTGTCGGTGACCGATTTCTGGCGTCGCTGGCACATCTCGCTGTCCACATGGCTGCGGCAGTATCTTTACATATCACTCGGAGGCAACCGCAAGGGCAAGTTAAGGATGTACCTCAACCTTATCATCACCATGCTTCTCGGTGGTTTGTGGCACGGTGCTTCATGGAACTTCATCCTCTGGGGTGCGCTCCACGGCGTGGCATTGGCTTGTCATAAGTTCTTCTCACAGGATGTGCTCCACCATGACAGACACTACACCAGTATCGGATGGCGTCGTATTATAGCCATTATCATCACTTTCCATTTCGTATGCTTGTGCTGGATTTTCTTCCGCTGCAGCGACATGGAGACAAGCACGACGATGATAACCCAGGTTGCCACGAACTTCCATCCCGAACTGCTGTGGCAGGTCATCAGCGGATACCCATGGGTGTTCGGTCTTATGGCATTCGGCTTCATCAGTCATTATCTCCCCGACCGCTGGCAGCAGCATATCGTGGCACGTCTCTCCATGACCAATGTCTTTGTTTGCGCCATTCTCATTACCGCCGTTATATATATCGTCATACAGGTTAAATCCAGCGATATACAGCCTTTCATTTATTTCCAATTCTGATTTTTTCTTTAAAAGATTTGGAACTTATTGCTTTTTTACCTATTTTTGCAAGCGGTATTAATCAACACATTACCAAATTTAAGTATTACCTTATTGAAACACAGTATTAACCATTTAAAATTCAAGAAAATGAAAAAAGTTGTTTTAAGTTTGTTCATCATGATGATGGGCTTGTGCTTTGTTGCCTGCTCTGGCACAGGAGCAGACCTCAAGTCTGTTGTAGAGAGTGCACAGAAAGACGGCGCTAACTGGACCGAGGCTCAATGGAAAGATGCTTTCAAGACTGTTATGAAGGCTGCCAAGCCTATGCTCAAGGACCTGGGTGAACTGCAGAAGAAGGCTGAAGGCGCAAGTGAGGAAGAGCAGATTAAGCTCCTCGGCGAGATGACTGAGAAGATGAAGACTTATGAGGAAGTAAACAAGCAGTTTGAGGCTTTCCAGAAGGCTGCCGAGTCTACTGAGATTGGCAAGAAACTAAGCGAGGACAAAGCTTTCCAGGAGGAACTTGCCAAAGATTTGGGATTGGAAGAACTCCTAAAAGATATGTAGGAGAGTCTTTATCATAAAACCTTAATTGATTAATGATTCTTAGTATTAACCTTTTAAAAATTGAGAAAATGAAAAAAGTTTTTTTAAGCATGTCCATCATGTTGATGGGAGTATTCTTTGTGGCTTGTACAGGTTCTGCTCCTAAGGCTGGCGAGGCTGCAGCTGAAGCAGCAACAGAAGTAGCAGCTGAAGCAGCAGACGCAGTTAGCATTGGTGACCTCAAGGCACTTGTAGAGAAAGCAACGAAAGACGGTGCTAACTGGACAGAGGCAGAGTGGAAAGATGCATTCAAGACAGTTATGAAGGCCGCTAAGCCTATGTTCTTAGAGATCAAAGAGATGCAAACCAAGGCTGAGAAAGCTACCGACGAAGAGAAGCTCAAGATTGCCGGCGAGATGGTTGACAAAATGAAGGGCTATCAGGAAGTTTCTGATCAGATTGAGGCATTCGGCAAAGCTGCTGAGGCTACTGAGATAGGTAAGAAACTCAGCGACGACAAAGGATTCCAGAAGGAAATAGAGAAAGACCTCGGTCTTGAGGAAGGCTTCTTCGACAGCATCTAAACAATTCTCATATAAAACTATTCTTCGGGAAGGACAACAAGTCTTTCCCGAAGTTTTTTATATAACATTGCTATCATAGATAGCGAAATTACTCTATCTCGGCATAAAAAAAGAACAAGTTCTTTTGTTCTGCGCTCGATTTTTTGTAACATTGCTATCACAGATAGCGAAGTTACGTGTACTCGGAATAAAAAACAAAAGTTTGTTTTGTTCTTCCCTCGTTTTTCCGTAACTTTGCACCCACGTTTAAAAAGGTAAGAGATGAATATTCACAAGGAAATAACCACTGCCACGCTGAAAGTGGTAAAAGAACTCTACGGTGCAGACCTGCCCGAGAAGATGGTTCAGTTGCAGAATACCAAGGAAGGTTTCGAGGGAAACCTGACTCTCGTGGTGTTCCCGTTCCTCAAAATTTCAAAGAAAAAACCGGAGGATACGGCACAGGAGATAGGCGAACGACTGATAAATGAGACATCAGTAGTGGCTGCTTTCAATGTCGTTAAGGGATTCCTTAACCTCGTGGTGTCGCAGGAGGCATGGATAGCGTTGCTCAACGACATCAATGCCGATGCTGATTTCGGTTATAAGAAGGCGGCAGAGGATAGTCCATTGGTAATGATTGAGTATTCATCGCCTAACACCAACAAGCCATTGCACCTCGGACACGTGCGTAATAACCTGCTCGGATGGTCGCTTGCACAAATAATGCAGGCGAACGGAAACCGCGTCGTTAAGACAAACATCGTGAACGACCGTGGCATACACATCTGTAAGTCAATGCTCGCATGGCTGAAATGGGGCAACGGTGAGACTCCTGAGAGCAGCGGGAAGAAGGGTGACCACCTCATCGGCGACTACTATGTGCTCTTCGATAAGCACTACCGCGAGGAGATTAAGGAACTTGTGGCTCAGGGAATGGACGAGGAGAAGGCAAAGCAGGAGGCTCCGCTCATCAAGGAGGCTCACGAGATGCTGGTGAAGTGGGAGCAGAACGATCCTGAGGTGCGTGCCCTGTGGGAGAAGATGAACTCATGGGTGTATGCCGGTTTCGATGAGACATACAAGGCACTGGGTGTCGGCTTCGACAAGATTTACTACGAGAGCCAGACCTACCTTCGCGGAAAGGCAAAGGTGGAGGAGGGACTCGAGAAAGGACTCTTCGAGCGTCATGAGGATAACAGCGTATGGGCTGACCTCACCAACGAGGGACTTGACCAGAAACTGCTGCTGCGCTCTGACGGCACCAGCGTATATATGACACAGGACATCGGCACCGCAGAGATGCGATTCCAGGACTACCCCATCGACAAGATGATTTACGTGGTGGGCAACGAGCAGAACTATCATTTCCAGGTGCTCAGTATTTTGCTCGACCGACTGGGTTTCAAGTGGGGCAAGGAACTCGTGCACTTCTCTTACGGAATGGTGGAACTGCCCAACGGAAAGATGAAGAGCCGTGAGGGAACAGTGGTTGATGCCGACGACCTCATCGCAGTGATGATTGAGGACGCGCGCCGTACCGCCGACGAGGCAGGCAAGAATGCCGACCTCACCGAGGAAGAGAAGCAGGAGATAGCACGCATCGTGGGAATGGGAGCACTGAAATATTTCATCCTGAAAGTGGATGCCCGCAAGAATATGCTGTTCAACCCCGAGGAGTCTATCGACTTCAACGGCAACACGGGTCCGTTCATTCAATACACCCACGCACGTATCAAGAGTATCATGCGCAAGGCTGAGGCACAGGGACTGAACATCAGCGACAGCGCCCTCGGCAGCAATGCAACACTCAACGAGAAGGAGATAGAACTGGTTCAGAAGATGAACAGTTTCGTCGCAGCAGTGGAGCAGGCAGGTAAGGACTACAGTCCGAGCGGCATAGCAAACTACTGCTACGAACTGACCAAGGAGTTCAACCAGTGGTATCACGACTACAGCGTGCTGAACGCTGAGGACGAGCAGACCAAACTCACCCGTCTCGTGCTTGCAAAGAACGTTGCTAAGATAATCAGAAACGGCATGGCTCTACTCGGTATCGAGGTGCCTGAGCGTATGTAATTACCGTACATCACTAAATATTATTTCCCTGCAAAGAGCCGTAGTTCCTTGCAGGGAAATAACTTTATAGACTAATATAGCGTTTAGCCTGTATAAGCCACAGGAAACCTGTTCTCCTTGGCTGTAAAGTACTGGTCCACTATCTGTTTAAAGGTAAGGGTATACAATAACACAAAGAGGTAACACACCTTATAAGCCTTGATGCGCAATGCACTCATAGACATAAGAATGAGGTTAGCCAGTGTGGCACCTGCAGCGTTAGAGGCAAAGTCGAGCCACTCTCCATTGCGACGGCCATCAGTGAAATAAGGCTGCAACAGTTCAATGACACCACTGAAGAGGATAGGTGCCAACCATATCAAGAACAATATGTAACGAGGAGGCTCCTGCTTGTAATGACGCATACATTCTATACGCATACATCCGCCAGCGACAAGATACATGCCGGCATGCACAAATTTATCTATGAATTCTATATGATTCAGTGAAGTATGTGGAACCTTACAGAAACATGCAACGCAAATACCTGCCAACAGCAAGGTAAAGAAAGGATAGCACCTTAAAAAACTAATTAATTGCTTCATATTATTTGTTTTTGTGTCAATTTGACTGCAAAACAACTAATTAATTTTCATATTCTTCATTTTTATAGTGTTTATAATTGTAAATTTACACGTTTACTTGATATAAAGTAAGAAAACAAGTATACAAAGACTAAAAAAGAGGACATAAAGGTCGTTTTTCCCTTCATGTCCTCTTTCATTCGTTATAATCATCAAGCATTACTTTATCAATGCTCCTGACATTGGTGCGAGTTTCAGTTTCACTTTCGTGCTCTTCATCGCATTATAGTTCTTTTTGCTACCATCAGTATAGAGCGTGAAGGCAGCGCCGTCGAGCATGGGCAACGAGAGGTCGAGCGACAACGGCTCTGGCGTTCCGTTCAGTGCAGCGACATACCAGCGGTCGGCATGGCGACGCGCCATAACCACATAACGACCGGGATAACCATCGATGAAGCGTGTCTCATCCCATTGCGTGGGCATGGTCTTCAGCAGTTCAATCTCCTCTGCCGGCAGTTCACCTAGGTTGTTGGGCTGCATGGCGATGCAATTCACCTCGCTCTGGTTGGTAATAGCCGTGGCTATCTCAAACATATCGCTTGTGGCACGCTTGTGACGACTCTTGTTGTCACGGCTGATATACTTGTTCATGATGACGCCTCCCCAGTCCATGCTCGCCACAGCATTGCGGATAAAGGGGTGAAGAGTGAGTTCGACACCCTCGTTCTTAGCATGATAAGGGTTAAAGAACACGTTCTCCGAGGCAAGGACCGCCTCACTTGCCACGAAGTTCGGATACATGCGCTCCCATCCCCTGGGCAACGTACAGCCATGGAAAATCACCTGCAGTCCATAGAGGTTGGCATCGGCAAGGATATCCTCATAGAGTTGCATCGTCTGCTGCTTGTCACCACCGAAGAAGTCAACCTTTATTCCCTTCACTCCAATGCTCCTGAGCCATGCCATCTCATGGTGTCTTGCTATCGAGGTGCTCATGCAGTCGCGCGGTGTCTGCGGTGCATCGTTCTCGCTGCCGTTGCTGTTATACCACAACAACAGCGACACACCACGATCCTGAGCGTAGCGACTGAGTTCGGCAATGCGCTCACGTCCGATGCGTTCATCCCACCAGTTGTCAACCAGTGTGTACTCGAATCCCATCTTCGAGGCAAGGTCGATGAACTGCACCTGGTCGTCGTAGTTTATCGACTCGTCCTGCCAGATGAGCCAACTCCATGTATATCGTCCGCCCTTATATGCTATGCTGGGTGAATAGAGCGGCTTCACAAGGTCGTAAGCCACCGTCGTCTCCACTATCGGAGCAAGTGTAGTGCCCATAGTAATGGTGCGCCATGGTGTTGAAGAAGGCAATGTTACGGAAGGTGCCACCGAGCCACTGCCGTTGTTCTCTCCCTCATGCGGGAAGGCGATAGTGTATCCTTCGGCTGCACTATAGTCATTAAGATGAGAGCCGCAATACTGGCTTGTCACCCCTGTCTCGCTAATGAGCATCCAGTAATTGTTGCCACTCATCGGTATCCTGAACAGGCACGGGAAGGTATAGCCCTGCCCGTATTCCGATTTGACAGCCATCTCCTGGTCCAGAACATACCGCTCCTCATAACTCGGTTTCGTATGTTCCCATCCTGACTCTGGACCTATCTGCGGACAGAGGAATGTCTTTGTGCCGCCGACAGGCTTGAATGCCGACAGTTCGGAAAGCACACGGGTGCGCTTGGTGTCGCCATCCTTGCCCTGGCGCTCAAGCAGATAGCGGAACGCCACGTCACGGTTGCTCACACAGAACTGCACCGCAAACTGCTGTCCTTCAGCATTCCTGACCTTTAGTGTCAGTTCGTTGGCACAATAATACACATGCGATGCCTTGGTGTTTCGCATCTTATAGGTCTCGGTGATGCTGCGTGTCTCATCGCCCACCACCTGCAAGCCTTTGGAGAAGTCGCCCGCAGTGGTGCGCAATCCGAGGGCCGACGGCTCCAGCATCTGCTGTCCTTCAAGGCACACCTCATATTTCAGGATCCCTCCTTTGTCGCTGATGCCAACCACAATCATCCCATCGGGCGATGCCACGTTATACTCCTCGGCAGAAACCGCGGTAGCACTGGCAACGGCAAACAGCGCCATCACAGTCCTCACTAAAGACGAAATACGAAATATCATAGTAGTTATGGTTTTTTATTATTCTATCTTTCTAGATTATTCTAGAATTTTCTAGATTATCTAGAGTTTTCTAGATTCTTCTAGAAAGTCTAGATACCTCTTTCTCAAGTTCGGCAATTCTTCTTTTGGCAGCTTCCAATTCATGCTGCAGGCGGGCAATCTCATCCTTCTGGTTGGTGCGATATCCCAGGCGGGCGGCTGTCATACGCTCCCTGATGCCTCCCTCAGTGACAAACTCCCGCTCTAGTTTCTTCTGATAAGATGTCATCATCTTGTCCACCATGTGGCATAACGTCAGAGCCATATTTGCCAATTCCTCATCATTCATCTTGCCAACAAAAGGCGCGTATGCCTCCCATTGATTATTCTTTCGACAGAACTCCAGCATGCTTTCATAGCGATCATGCCCTGAAGTCCATCGGGCAAGATGTCTCGATGCCAGATAATCCTCATAGTCCTCGCGCAACTCGTGAATACTACTGCGTGCCACGTTCATCAACTTTATCTCCATTTCCATTGACGTAGCACCGTCCTCGGCACCCTCAACGATGTTTTGCTTTCCCGAACGGGCAGCCTGTACCATCTGGTCTATTGTCCTGTCGCCCTGATGCAGATAGCGTTTCGCGAAATCGAACGTCAGAAGATAAAGCACATTTGTCTTCTGATAGAAGTACAAATCACTCCATCGCGTCTGGCTTCTCAGTACCCGGTATTGTCTTTCAAGCGTTTCCTCGTTCATCACTTCTGCACATTTAAGTCGCTCGATATTGTCCTTTTGGTTTCCTACTTGTATCGAATGGCTTAACAATGTTTGTATCCTCTTGGAAAACAAGTAGATACAAATCACTTTATTTTACTGATTTTTTCGGTGTAGTAATTGCGGAAATCAGACCATTTATAATAAGGTGCGCAGGTGGTGGGAACAGGCAACGTGGCCTCCACTCCGTTCAGAAGACACTTCACGAGGATGTCGTCCTTGCCCTTCTTGCCACGGTAGAACACCAGTTGTATGTTGCTCGCCTTGCATGTCTCCCAGTTCTGATAGCAGTTCTTCACCTCGAATGGGTCCTCCGGGTCGAGGTCGGCACCGTTGATGCCCATAAGAACGGTGAGCGGTCCGAGGTAAGAGTCGTGACCGAAACGCAGGTCGGCCACACGGTCGTTGGTGCCTGCGAACTTCGCGTCTGCCTTGCTTATGATGTCCTGCAAGATTGGTATTACCTCATATTGCGGTCCGAACACCCATTCATATGAACCCAGATTTGAACGTTCCCACATGCTTATTATTTCATCATCGGTAATGATGTTGCCCATCATTCCCTCGTGGCCGATGTTCGGCAGCGAGGTATATAGATTTATAAGGTTGCTTCCTATATGGTGAAGTCTGCCTGGCAGTCCCTCGGTACTTGTGAACACACGGTTGATAAACCTTTCACGCAGCGTGCTGTCTTCCGGTATCTTGTCCCAGTTCTTCACGAAACGCGGCTTTGCCTTTGGGAACGAGCGCTTATTGGGGTTCTGCCTGTCGTCGGGCACTACGGCATCGAGGGTGAAGCGCGACGACTGTTCACGTATCTCTATCTTTGGATTGCACTGCACCAATTCCTGACAGAAGGCCGACATGCTGAGCACGCAGCGACCCGAGAGCGACGATACGGCAAGTACATTACCGCCTTTCTTAAACACCTCGGGGAAGTTGTTATACATGATGCGTGCGATGCGCTGGTGCTGTTCCCATCCCAACTGCGTCAGTTCACTCACACCTGTGGAGAGCTCCTGCTTGCAATCCATGAAGTTGCGATAGAACTTCTCGCCCTCTGCCGTCAGTTGCTGTCGGTTATGCGCTGTGGTCAGCAGGGAGTCAAGTTCCCTGTAAAGAAACGCGTTCCAGTAATAGCGCGAGCCATGACGTCCATAATGACTGATGTAGAAAGCCTTGTAGCCACGCGGTGCTTTCGTGAGTTTGACATTGTCAAAGGGATAGGGACAGTCTGTTCCATATGCCTTCTTGGGGTTAGCCTTCATTTGTTCAAATGCGTTGCTTCCCTGTGCCACTGCCATCAGCGTGAACAAAGACAGCAAAAACGAAGTAAGGATTCTTTTTCTTGTAGTTTTCATAAGTTTAATTCGTAAGTTTGGAGGTTTCCGTTAAAGATATTGCAAAGATAGGAAAAAAAAAGGACACTCCCCACCTTTGTTCAAGAAAAAGTTATCCTATACCTTAATAATATATATAAACGTATCAGATATGACAAAAAGAATTCACGGCTTACACTGTCATAAAAGACCTGTGCAAGCCGTGAATTACCTATATAAGTAAGGATGATTACTTCTTTTTCTCCTCTACTACCTCTGCTTCGTTAATCTTGCGGCCCATAACGAGGTATGCCACAGGCGATGCAATGAAGATTGAAGAAAGTGTACCGAAGATTACACCGAGAATCATCGCGAATGAGAACGAACGGATGCTGTCGCCACCAAGGAAGAAGATACAGAGCAGAACGAGCAACGTAGAAACTGAGGTGTTCACTGTACGTGCCAGAGTCTCATTGATAGAGTTGTTGAAGTTCTCCTGAGTGTCACGCTTCTTGTAAAGTCCGAGGTTCTCACGGATACGGTCGAATACCACCACCTTGTCGTTGATAGAGTAACCGATAACGGTAAGGATAGCACCGATGAACGTCTGGTCAATCTCAAGTGAGAAAGGAACGATGTTATAGAGTGCCGAGAAGAATCCTATCACGATGATGGTATCAACAGCCAGAGCGACGATAGAACCTACCGAGAATGCCACGTTGCGGAAACGGAACAGGATGTAAAGGAAGATTGCTATCAAAGCCACGATGAGTGAGAAGATTGCATTGTAAGTGATGTTCTTAGCGATGCTTGGTCCCACCTTGGTACTACTGATAATAGAACCACCCTCGCGGATATCCGGGTTCTTGAACGACTCAACGTTGGCCTGGCTGATGAAGCCACCCTTCTTCAGTGCCTCGTAAAGTATTGTCTCTGCCTTGTCGTCCTCGTCAGGTGAGTTGCTCTCGATGTTGTAGTTGGTAGAAACGCGGATGGTCTTACCATCTGTTCCAAGAGCGATTACATTGGTGTTAGCGGGCTTGCCTGCCTGATCACCAACGGTGTTCTGGAACGCACCGTCAAGAGCCTTGCGCACATCCTCTACATGGGTTGCCTTATTCAATGTAACAACATAGTTACGTCCACCTGTGAAGTCGATAGAACGGCTCAGACCACGAACAGCGAAGCTGATGAGGAAGAGGAGCACTACGATACCGAAGAAGATGAACGACTTCTTGTACATTGACATGAACTTGAAGTGAGTGTTCTGCAAGAGGTTTTTTGAAAGCGGGGTGAAGAACTTGAGGTTCTGCCAACGACCCTTGTTCAACTGATGCTCGTAAACCAGACGTGTAAGGAACACTGCGGTAAAGAACGAGCAGCAGATACCGATACCCAAGGTGATGGCGAAGCCGCGGATAGGACCTGTACCGATGACGCCGAGGATGATAGCGGTAATCAATGACGTAAGGTTAGAGTCGAAGATAGCAGAGAATGCGTTACTATAACCCAGATTCACTGCCTCCTTCATGCCCTTGCCCTTGCGGAGTTCCTCCTTGATGCGCTCATAGATAAGCACATTGGCATCCACAGCCATACCGAGCGTCAGCACAATACCCGCAATACCAGGCATTGATAGTGCCGACTGGAACGACGCCATGATACCCAACGTGAAGAAGAGGTTGATGAGCAGGGCGCAGTTTGCAAGCATACCAGGGATGACGTTGTACATCGCAATCATGTAGATCATCAGAAGGATGAACGCCACGATGAATGACATAAGACCCTGCTTGATTGACTGAGCACCAAGACTAGGACCAACAACCTCCTCCTGTACGATACGTGCAGGTGCCGGCATACGACCAGACTTCAGGGTGTTGGCAAGGTCCTTGGTATCCTCGATGGTGAACGAACCGGTAATCTCAGAGTTACCGCCAGAGATCTGGTCGTTAACGCGAGGTGCAGAATAAACCACATTGTCGAGAACGATGGCGATAGCCTTGCCCACATTGGCCTTCGTAAGTTCTGACCAGCGACGTGCACCGTCGGTGTTCATCTTCATACTTACGCATGGACGGCCGGTAACAGGCTGGAAGTCGTCCTTGGCATCGGTGATAACGTCACCCTCCAGAGGAGCGCGGCCGTTGGTACCTGTTGCCTTCAGGGCGAAGAGTTCGAACACGTTCTTTGTTCCGTCAGCAGGCTTTGCACTCCAGAGGAGTTTCAAGTCGCCAGGGAATATCTGCTTAGCGGTTTCGCTATAGATAATCTTATTGATTTCTGCGGTGTCGCGGAGGTTAGCATAACCCACTGTAGCGAGGGCACCGCGTGGAGCCAACTGAAGGATTGCCAGAAGCGGGTTCTGCTTCTTTGCAGCCTCAAGTGCAGCACTTGCAGTAGCCTTCTGTGCAGCATCCTGTG
This sequence comes from Prevotella sp., assembly GCA_017554105.1. Classification (GTDB taxonomy): domain Bacteria; phylum Bacteroidota; class Bacteroidia; order Bacteroidales; family Bacteroidaceae; genus Prevotella. Next base: position 286,941 of record JAFZIY010000031.1, read on the forward strand.
CAGAAGCGGCATCGTCTTTCTTTATCTGGAACTTCGGCTGGTTCTTAGCCTCTGCAGGCTTCTCAGCCTGTGCCACCTGCTTTTGAGCCACTGTGTCCTGCTTTGTTGAGTCGGCAGCCTCATCGGTAGAGGCGCCAGTAGCAACGCGGCGGTCGAGTTGTGAGAGCAGCGGAGTGATTTCCTCGCTGTTATATGTCTCCCAGAACTCAAGGTTTGCAGAACCCTGAAGGAGTTTACGGATACGCTCTGGCTCACGAACACCAGGCATCTCCACCATCAGTCGTCCCTGCTGTCCTTCCAGTTCCTGGATGTTTGGCTGAACAACACCGAATTTGTCGATACGAGTACGTACCACATTGAACGAGTTCTTCACAGCATCGTCAACTGCTGAACGCAGTGCCGACTCCACTTCTTTGTCTGTGCTCTGTGTAGAAACCTTGCCCTTAAGTTGCTGTGTGGCAAAGATCTCTGCGAGGCGATGGCCTGGCGCAGCCTTGTGATAGGCATCGATGAAGAGAGAGATGAAATCGCTCTGACTTGTCTCCTCCTCCTTCTTAGCCTCTTCAAGAGCCTTGCGGTAGGCAACGTCCTGCTTGTGGTCAGCGAGAAGGTCAACCACGTCGGGCACTGAGATTTCGAGAATCACGTTCATACCACCCTTAAGGTCAAGACCGAGACCAATCTGAGTCTCAAGACACTCCTGATAGGTGTAACCGTCATTGATACCGAATGGCAGCTTAAGGTAGCGGACAGAGTCCTTGTAGTCCTGCTGCGCAATAGGGTCTGAGATTTTAGCAGCCTGTCCGTCATAATAACTTGTTGCTACCGAGAATGACAAGTAGAAGATGCTTGCCAAGGTCAGCAGAATGGCTACTGTAATTACAATTCCTTTGTTTTGCATTTTTGTTATTTTGTTTTGATTTTGTTATTTCTCGCTCATAATAGGGTGCAAAGATAATTATTTTTTCACATTTGGAAAAATTTCAGGCTGAATATTATGCATTTTTTATGGTTTAGGCCCTTTTTTGAGCCAACAAAGCAACGGATAATGGTCTGAAGCAACCAAATTATCAACCACTTCGCAACGATATGGCGTCCAGTCGGATGAACAGAAAATATGGTCGATGCGGAAGTGCATGCCATTCTGCTCGAACGTGAATCCTGGTCCGGTGGCAGTTGATGAGTAGCAGTCGGTGAGCCGTTTCTCCATCTGGTGATGCGAGTACGAGATGGGCGGTTCGTTGAAATCACCACAGAGCAGGACACTTCTTCCCCTCGCCTGTATGCTGTCAAGATAATGGGTTACGGCGTTCACCTGTGGCGCACGGAAGCGTATCGACTCCACAACCTTCGAAACAAGCAACTTGTTATCTTTACTTCTGATGTTCTTGGAGCCTTTTCCGTCAATCATCTTCTCCACATTCGAACGTTCTGCCTTGCTCAGGCGTATGCTCTGGAAGTGATTGACTATCAGTGTCACTGTGTCCTTGTCTATGAGCAGATGGAATGCGGCACTGAGGTTGCCTGGCGACTTGAACATGATGCGTTCCTTCCCTATTATGGGGTAGCGACTCATCACGAAAAGAACGTTCCCTTTGTTGTTGTTTACGTTATCGCTGTATTTGCCCATGGCACCCAGTTGGTTCATCTTCTCCCGGAAAGGAGGAACCTCCTGAAGACACACGATGTCAGGTTGTGTCTTATCTATGAAACGCGACACTGTCTTGAACGCATCGTCATTGTTCTTCGGAACGGAGTAATTGAAGTACATCACGTTCATTGTCAGCACCTTAACAGTATCCGACGGTTTTTTCTGCGGTATGTTGAAGGGACAGAAGGCACGCATGGGGAAATAGCACAACACGAAACCTATGATAGGTATTATGATGCCACGCCACCAGAAGAACACCCAGAACAGCAAGAATGCCGCATTCAACAAAGCGAAGAAAGGGAACAGCATGCCCGAAAAGGATAACAAAGGATGGGCTGCAGCGTCGAAACGGTCGCTGTAGCCCAGTAGGATTGCTATCAATATGGTGGCGATGTTGGCGCCTCCTATTATCTTTATAAGAAAAGACTTTACCTTGAATTTCATCCGACCTTTTCTTTGCCTCGGCATAGTTGATGCGAGCATCACTCTGCTCTCGGCTGAGTGAAAACGTTCTTCAGCATCACTTCTTGCTGTTATCGAACAACCTGCGCTTCTCCTCAGCGGTCAGGCTGTCGTAACCAGAGCGTTTTATCTTGTCGAGGATACTATCTATTTCCTCGTCATTCTCTTTCTTTCTGGAGTTGTATTCCCAGTCAGGATTACTGTCTTTATGGGTGTCCTTGCCCTTGCGCCGCTCCCAGTTGCGCCGCAGGTTGTCAAAGAACTGCTCTCCCCTGCCCTTGTCATAACCCGAGCCGGGATGATGCTTCCAGTAGAGTATTATCAGCCAGCCGAACAACATACCTCCGAGGTGGGCGAAATGGGCCACGCCGTCGCCTGTCGTCCCAAGTGCCGAGAAAAGTTCTATGGCAACATAAATCAGCACAAACCACTTAGCCTTGATGGGCACTGGCAGAGGGAAGATGAAGATGCGCTGATTGGGATAGAGCAGACCGAAGGCAAGCAGGATGCCATAGACAGCACCCGAAGCACCCACCGTGTTCCAAAGGTTGAGGTAGTCGCCCATAGGAATTATGCCGTCAGCAGTGCGCACGCTGTCGTATGCCGCCAGACCTTCTATAATATAATGACTATACTGTACCAACTCCTGGACGATGCCCGCACCAATACCGCACGCGATATAGTAGAAGAGGAACTTCTTGGGGCCCCATGTGTTCTCAACAACGACACCGAACATCCACAGCGCGAACATATTGAAGAAAATATGTTGGAAGCCACCGTGCATGAACATATATGTTATCAACTGATAAATCCTGAAGTCACTCGCCATGAAGAAATGGAGACCGAGATAATCACTCAAGTCAATACCCTTCATCTCGAACACCCATGTCGCAATGAACATGAGAACGTTGATAATCAACAGATTTTTTGTTACCGTTGGAATGCTGCGCATACTAAAACTGTTTTACATTAAAATCGGGGCAAAATTACTAAAAAATCCCGTCAAATAACACAAAAATGGGCCTTTAGACACTTTTTTTCATTTTTTTCTTCATTTTTTTCTGTTTTTTGTTTGTATTCTAAAAGGTTTGGAGTATATTTGCGGTGAAAATTAGAAAACTATCCTTAATTTTAATAATTTAATCAACCAAAGTTATGAACAAAACAGAATTAGTAAAGAAGATTGCTGAAGGCGCTGGTATCAGCCAGGTTGAAGCAAAGAAGGCTCTTGACGCAACAATCGCTGCAGTTAAGGATGCATTGGCAAAGGACGACAAAGTTGCTCTCGTAGGTTTTGGAACATTCAGCGTTGCTGTACGTCCAGCACATGAGGGTATCAACCCCGCAACAAAGCAGAAGATTAAGATTCCTGCAAAGAAGGTTGCTAAGTTCAAGGCAGGTGCAGAACTCGCAGATGCTCTGAAGTAATTAAATGAATCGGAAAATAAAATAAGGGAATTTCCAATCGGAGATTCCCTTGTTTTATTTAATGTCCCGTAGAAATAAATCACGGCTGCTTGCCAATGTAAGCAAGGATGCCACCGTCTACGTAGAGGATGTGGCCGTTCACTGCATCTGAGGCGTGTGAGGCAAGGAATACAGCGGGACCAGCGAGTTCTGACGGGTCGAGCCAGCGGCCGGCAGGTGTCTTGGCGCAGATGAACGAGTCGAAAGGATGACGACTACCATCTGCCTGACGCTCACGCAGCGGTGCTGTCTGAGGTGTCGCGATATAGCCGGGACCGATGCCGTTGCACTGTATGTTATATCCGCCATACTCCGAGCAGATGTTACGGGTGAGCATCTTCAGTCCACCCTTTGCAGCAGCATACGCCGATACTGTCTCACGACCGAGTTCGCTCATCATAGAGCAGATGTTGATAATCTTACCCTCACGGCGCTCCATCATCTCGGGGATAACGGCCTTGGCACAGATGAACGGCCCCACAAGGTCGATGTCAATGACCTGCTGGAACTCCTCGCGCTTCATCTCGTGCATCGGGATGCGCTTAATTATTCCCGCGTTATTCACCAGAATGTCTATTTGTCCGAGGTCCTGATGTATTTGTTCCACAAGTCGCGTCACCGCTTCCTCGTCAGTGACGTCGCAGATATAACCGCGTGCGTCGATACCCTTTGCCTTATAGTCGGCAAGAGCCTGGTCGAGATTCTTCTGACTACGACAGTTGAATGCTATGCGTGCACCGGCACCAGCCAGTGCTTCGGCGATGGCGAAGCCTATGCCATAGGCGCCACCAGTGACGAGAGCGTTCTTGCCCTCAAGTGAAAACATGTTGTTCATAGCCATGAGATTTATTTAAGGTCTGTTATCTTAGAGAAGTCCTGATCGCCATAGTCGAGGTTCTCGCCACCCATGCCCCAGATGAAGGTGTAGTTGTGCGTTGCGGCGGCAGAGTGGATGCTCCATTCAGGAGAGAGAACTGCCTGGTCGCCTTTCATCCAAAGGTGACGTGTCTCCTCCACCTCGCCCATGAAGTGGCATACTGCCTGGTCCTCGGGCACCTCGAAATAGAAATAAGCCTCCATGCGACGGCTGTGAACATGTGCCGGCATGGTGTTCCACACCGAGCCGGGAGCCAGTTCCGTCATACCCATCTGCAACTGACAGGTGGGCAGCACCTGGTTGACAATCATCTTATTGATGTCGCGCTCGTTGCTCATCTCGAGGCTTCCCATGTGTGCCACCACTGCGTCTGCCTTTGTTATCTTGCGGCAGGGATACTCCTTGTGTGCTGTGGTGCTGTTGATATAGAACTTCGCAGGCTTGGCTGCATCATCACTAAGGAAAGATACATTGCGGTCACCACGCCCGATATAAAGTGCTTCCTTATAGTCAAGATGGAACTCCTCGTCGCCCACTTTCACCGTTCCACTACCTCCGACGTTGAAGATTCCTATCTCACGGCGTGTAGTGAAGAACGTAGCCTTCAACGGGTCGATAGCCTCAAGCAGCAGTTCCTCGCCCACGGGCTTTGCACCGCCGACTACCATGCGGTCGTACATCGAATATACAAGGTTCACCTCATTGTCAGCAAATACACGCTCAATGAGGAAGTCACGGCGAATACGTGCGGTGTCATAGTGCTTTGCGTCCTCGGGATGAGACGCATAGCGGATTTCATAATTTGTTTTCATTGTTTCTTAAGTGTTTGTTTTCTGTTTTCGTTTTCTAATCGGCAAAGTTACACAAAAAAACAATTATAACCAAAAACAAATAAAACATTGTGGTTTTATTTTGCTGTCTCTGCGAAAAAAAGTACCTTTGCACAAAATAAAAAAAGAAGAAGAAATGCAAGAGACAAGACAAAACCGCATAGCACGACTGCTGCAGAAGGAACTGAGCCTCATCTTCCAGAGTCAGACGCGCATGATGCACGGCGTGATGGTGAGCGTCACAAGGACGAAGATAAGTCCCGACCTGAGCATCTGCACCGCCTATCTGAGCATCTTCCCAAGCGAGAAAGCCGAGGAACTGCTGAAGAACATCACGGCAAACGAGAAGACTATTAGATATGAGTTGGGCACACGTGTGCGCAATCAACTACGCATCATACCCGAACTTAGGTTCTTCATCGACGACTCACTCGACTATATCGAGCGCATAGACGAACTGCTGAAAAAGTGAACTTCCCATTCTACATAGCACGGCGTTACCTGTTCTCGAAGAAGAGCACCAACGCAATAAACGTCATCAGTTTCATTTCGATGGCGGGTGTTGCCGTGGCTTCGATGGCACTTATCATAACGCTGAGCGTGTTCAATGGCTTCCACGACCTCGTGGCATCGCTATTCACGGCAATGGACCCGCAACTGGTGGTGATGCCTAAGGAGGGAAAAACAGTTCCTTCCGATGACCCGTTGCTCGACAAGATACGCCAGTTGCCCGAAGTGGAGGTGGCTATGGACTGTGTGGAAGACAATGCGCTGGCAGTCTTTGGCGACCGTCAGGCTATGGTGAAGATAAAGGGAGTGGAGGACAACTTCACCGAACTGACGCATATCAACGACATTCTCTATGGCGACGGTGAGTTCTCGCTGCATGCCGCAAACCTGCAATATGGCACCATCGGCATACGTCTCGCCGAGACGCTGGGCACCTCTGCCCGATGGGACGGATTCATGAAGATTTATGCACCGAAGCGAGAGGGACAACTCGACATGGCAAACCCCACCGAGGGTTTCGTCGAAGACTCGCTTGTGTCACCGGGAGTGGTGTTCTATGTCAGGCAGGCCAAGTATGACGCCAGTTACATCATAGTGCCCATTGCCTTTGCCCGTAACATCTTCGACCAGCAGGGAATGGTGTCGAGTCTTGAACTGAGGCTGAAGGATGGCACCAGTATCGACCGCACCAAAGCAAACATAAAGAAAATAGTAGGCGAGAAATATGACGTGCTCGACCGTTACGAGCAACAGGAAGACACGTTCAAGATAATGGTGATTGAGAAACTCATCGCCTATATCTTCCTAACATTCATCCTCGCCGTGGCATGCTTCAACATCATCGGCTCGCTGTCGATGCTTATCATTGATAAGAAAGACGACGTGGTGACGCTGCGCAACCTCGGTGCCACCGACAAGCAGATAACGCGCATCTTCCTGCTCGAAGGCAGGCTTATTGCTGCCGTGGGAGCCGTGGTGGGCATCATCCTCGGACTCCTCCTGTGTCTCGCCCAGCAGACGTTCGGACTGGTGAAACTTGGAAGCAGCAGCGGATCGTTCATCGTCGATGCCTATCCCGTCAGCGTTCACCCGTGGGACATCGTACTGGTCTTCGTCACCGTGCTCGTGGTTAGTTTCCTCGCCGTATGGTATCCCGTGCATTATTTCTCGCGAAGGTTGCTGAAAGGCTGACACATTTTATTTAATGTGAGTTTGTAGAAAACGTTCCCAAACAACATGTACACCATTTTGTAGGGGCGAACCCCTGTGATAGCCCTCCAAAATAGCAGATAACGTGATAAAATGTTATTGTGATTATACGGGCTAACACAGGGGTTCGCCCCTACATAGAATTCGTCGAACACACGTTTAATTATATGTTTTTGTCGAAGTCACGTTGTTTAACCCACCAATTTAATATGTTTTGGAAAGTAATTTCGGCGAAATTGGTCAGCAAAACTGCCGAAATTGGTTACCAATCCTGGCAGGATTGGTCAGCAAACCTGGCAGGATTACTTTTCGGTTGAGTACAAAATGAATTGCTGAAAGGTTATCCCAACGAAACATTCTCCACGCTTACATCCTCGCGGAGGAACACTCGGGCACACTCCTTGAAGCGTTCGGGATTCTCTGTAGTAAGATAATGGCACGTGCCTCCCTGCGTTATGCGTGCCTGCATGTCAGGATGGCGCTCGATGTACTGTGCCAGACTATTGGCAACATACTCGCCCTGTGGCACCACGCGCACGCCACGGGGAACATACTTGAGTATGGTATTCAGCAGCAAAGGATAGTGGGTGCAGCCCAGAATGATAGTGTCTATCTCGGGATCGCGGCGCAACAGTTCGTCGATACGCTTGCGCACGAAGTAGTCGGCACCGGGACTGTCTGCCTCGTTTGCCTCCACGATGGCAGCCCACAGCGGACATGCCTGCCCTGTAACCACGACATCGGGAGCCTGATGGGCAATCTCCAACTCGTAACTGCGACTGCGTATAGTGCCCTCGGTGGCAAGGATGCCCACATGGCGCGACTTTGTCAGCGAGCCGATATTCTCGGTTGTAGGACGTATCACGCCAAGAACACGACGGTCAGAGTCGAACTTAGGCAGGTCCTCCTGCTGCAAGGTACGCAGTGCCTTTGCCGAAGCGGTGTTGCATGCGAGAATCACCAGATGGCAGCCCATGGAGAAAAGCTTCATCACCGCCTCACGGGTAAAGCGATAGACAACGTCGAACGAGCGTGGGCCATATGGCGCACGGGCGTTGTCTCCGAGATAAAGATAGTCGTACTGTGGGAGCATCTGGCGCATCTGATGCAATATCGTCAGACCTCCATAACCGCTATCGAAGACTCCGATGGGTCCTGGTGATGAAGGCATAGGTATGTTCACTTTATCGCAGTGCGTCTTTTACGATGGTTGTAATGTTGTCGGCTATGGTGGTATCGATGTAAGGGCATGCATCGCTGTCGGTGTTCAGAATCACCGCATAGCCACGTTGCTTGCCGATGTTCTGCAATGCCGTGCTCATCTTTTCCTTCACCGAAGCCATAGCATCCTTCTCAGCCTGTGCGAGCAAGCGCTCTGCCTCAGCCTTGAAAGCGATGTTCTTCTGCATCAGTTCCTGCAGTTCGGCCTGTCGCTTCTGCAAAATCAATGGTGCGAAGTCGTGCTGGCCGTCGAGGAACTCCTCGTATTTATTGTTGAACTCATCCTCTGCCCGCTTCATCTCAGCGCTGTATTTCGAGCGCAGCGAACTGATGTTCTTCTGCGCGGTGACATACTCCGGCATCGACTTCAATGCCTCGTCATAACTGAAATATGCGATTTTGTTCTGTGCATTTGCCGTCATCGGGGCAAATACCAAAAGGCACAAGGCAAGCAGTGCGTAAAGTATCGTTGCCTTACTCTTGTTTTGTTTCTGTCTCATACCGCTTCCTTTCTGTCTTTTTTAGGGGTTCAACGTATTAATTTAGTTAAGGAGTTAAAGGAGTTAAGGAGTCATATCACGAACTGATATCCTAACTCCTTAACTACATAACTCCTTAAGTTCTATAGCGAAGAATAATATTACTTCAACTTGTTCAGCTCAGCCTTAACCTCTGCTGTTACGTCCTTGCTCAGTGTATCGCTGATGTATGGGATTCCGGCTGACTTGTCCATGATATAAACATAACCGCCTGCCTTGCCTACATTGCTAATGGCATTGAGGACCTTGTTCTGGATAGGCTGGAATTTCTCCTGCTGCATCTTAGCAAGATCCTGCTGGTGGGCCTGATAAGTCTGCGAAATTTTCTCGTTCATCTGCTGAAGCTCTGTCTCTACTTCCTTGCGCTTTGTATCATTCATGGTGCTCACGTTCTTTTCGTACTCCTCGACCCTGGTCTGAAGTTCTTTTTGCATGCCTTGAATTTCATTCTCATACTCCTTGGCCTTAGCTTCCAATTCACCACTTACCTTGCTTACTTCTGGCATTCCCTGAATGATAGCCTGTGAATCAACATGTCCGAACTTCTGTGCGAAAAGCGACATTGGTGCGAACACCATCAACATAATGATAATCTTTTTCATTTTCTTTCTTAGTTTTATTATTGTTTTAATACCTAATTACTTTTTAAACTCCTAACTCCTCGCTCGGCTCCAACGGAGACGCTTTCATAGCGAAAGCGGAGAAAGAACTCGTAACTCCTAATTCAAATTAGTTTGAGTAGCCAAGTTTCTGGAGCACCTCGTTGCTGATGTCTATCTTCGGAGAACCAAAGATTATGGCACCGTTGCTGGCACGGTCGAGCACGAGTGAATAGCCACGAAGGTCCGAGATGTCCTTCACCGCACCATAGATCTCCTCCTGGATAGGTGTCATCAGAGCCTCACGCTTCTTGAAAAGCTCGCCCTCAGGACCGAAGTACTTACGCTTCAGATCGCTGGCTTCCTTCTCTTTCTGCATTATGGCTTCCTGCTTTGCCTTCTTCTGCTCCTGAGAGAGGAACACCACCTCGTTCTGATAGTTCTTATACATTGTCTGTGCCTCGGTGTTCAGAGCCTCAATCTCAGCCTGCCATTTCTTGGAAACCTGATTAAGCTGCTCGTTAGCACGCTCGTATGCGGGCACATTCTTCAGGATATAATCCATGTCTATCAATGCGAATTTCTGCGCATTAGCCGCCAGCGCAACTATTGCCATAACGGCTATCATCAATAGTTTCTTCATCTTCTTTACTTAAAAATTTAGTCTATTAATTGACGGCAAGTCGCCTTTTTAGTTTAAATCACGATACTTTTTCCGACATTCGGGACAATTAGAACTCCTGACCGAGAACGAAGTGGAACTGCGAGCCACCCTTTGTTCCGAATACCTTGTCGAAACCGTATGCCCAGTCGATACCCATCATGCCAACCATCGGGAGGAAGATGCGCACACCGACACCGGCAGAACGCTTCATGTCGAATGGGTTGAACTTGCTTGTGTCTGTCCATGCATTACCTGCCTCGGTGAATACAAGACCATAGATGGTAGTGTTTCCGAGCAGTACAGGATAGCGCAACTCAAGCGTTAGGCGGTCGTAGGCATAACCCTCGCTGTAGTATGGTGTCAGCGAACCATTGTCGTAACCACGCAGTCCGATGGTTTCCTGAGCGTAGCCATTGCTGTATCCGCTCATTCCATCACCTCCCATATAGAATGTCTCGAACGGAGACTTCTTGTCTTTGTTGTAAGAACCGAGCAGACCTAACTCCACGCGAGTCATCAGCACGAGACACTTCTGGCCATTGGTGAGGGCGGTATAGGTGCGTGCCTTGAACTTCCACTTGTGGTATTCTATCCAACGATACTTCTCCTGCTGTTCCTGAACGTATGTCGTTGACATCGGGTCGGTGGCAAGATTCTTGTAATCCTTCTTCTCGAACTTGCTCCATGGCGGAGTGAGTGTCACCGAAGCAGTGAACTCTGAACCGCGACGCGGGAAGAGTTGGTTGTCGGTAGAGACACGCGAGAGAGTGATACCGAGGTTGAGGTTGTTACAGTTACCTGTGGAAACGAGGAAGTAACGCCAGTTCTTCAGCATGTAACGGGTGTATGCCAACTCAACACCGAGCGAGAAATAGTCGTCGGGCCAGCGCAGACGGGTACCCCATCCGATGCTCGCTCCGATAAGACGCACGTATTTGTCGGGGTCGTAATAGTTCTCGTAACTGTTATAATAACTGCTTCCGACACCGTACAGGTAATTATAATAGTTGTTCATGTAGGCACTATTATAATAGTTGCTTGACACGTCGGTCTGCTTGCTATAGTAAGCACCCACGGTGAACTGTATCGGACGTTTGCCTCCGAACCAACTTGTGGAGTAACTTGCATTGTACGACTGGTAGTAAGTACCGTTGGTCTGGGCACCTATAGAGAGCACCTCACCGTCACCGATAGGCATTATTCCGCGGTGTTCCTTGTTCTTGTTGAACAGGTTTGCCATCGAGAAGTTGTTCAGTTTCAGTCCTACACGACCGATGACACCTGTCTGTCCCCATCCGAGTGAGAACTCTATCTGGTCATTGGACTTCTGAACAAGGTTCCAGTTGATATCCACGGTACCGTCATCGTAGTTCGGCTTCACGTCAGGGTTCACCTGCTCAGGGTCGAAGTGTCCCATTGAGGCAAGTTCACGGGCAGAGCGCTGGAGCGCGTCTTTCGAGAAGAGGTCACCGGGCTTTGTACGCAACTCACGGCGTATCACATTCTCATAGAGACGGTCGTTTCCGTTGATGCGTACGCGGTTGATGTGTGCCTGCGGACCTTCCAGGATGCGCATCTCAAGGTCAATGGAGTCGCCTACTATGTTTACCTCCGTCGGCTGCAGGTTATAGAAGAGGTAACCGTTGTTCCAATAGAGGTTTCCTACAGCGTCATCGTCTTCAGAGAGGCGTTTCTTCAGGAGTTTCTGGTTATAGACATCGCCTTTATCCATGCCAAGAACCCTCGACAGGTTGTCGGTAGGATAAATAGTGTTTCCTACCCAAGTGATGTTACGGATGAAGTATTTCTTTCCCTCATCCACCTTGACGTAGATGTTTACATGCTTGTCGTCAAAGTTCCACACCGAGTCCTCGAGGATGGTGGCGTCGCGATATCCCAGTTCGTTATACTTTTCAATGAGGTTCACCTTGTCCTCCTTGTATTTCTCAGGAGTATATTTCTTCGTCTTGAAGATGTTCGACAGTTTGCCTGCCTCATGTGTCTTGGAGAACGCTCCCTTGCTGAACAGGCCACCCTTTATCTTCTTGTCTGACAGTTTATCGTTGCCGTCAATGATAATCTCGTGTACCTTTATCTTCTCTTTCTTGTCAACCGAGACGTCGAGTATCACCTGATTCTTTGCCGTCACGTCGTCACGCTGGGTTATTTGGATTTCTGCGTTCTTATAACCCTTGTCGTCGAAGTATTTCTTTGCCAATATCTTGGCACGGTCTATCATGTTAGGAGTAATCTGATTGCCCCTCAACAGACCCAGTTTCTGCTCCATGTCCTCACGCTCGCTCTTCTTCAGACCGATGTAGTTGATGACGCTCACGCGCGGACGTACGGCGAGATGGAAGTGCAGATATGCCTTGTCACCTACGATGGAGTCGGCAGTTATGGCAACCCTTGAGAACAAACCGTGTTTCCAGTAACGCTTCACCGCATCGGTGACTTCGTTTCCCGGCAGTGTGATATGCTGTCCCACAACAAGTCCGGAGATGCTTGTGAGCACATAGTCTTCATATCCTTCCACGCCTGAAACGGTAATGCCGCCGATGACACAGTCGCGGGGATTGCCCGCGTATGTGATGTCGGGGTTTATGATTTTCTCTTGAGCACCGGCAGTGACGCTTATCATCATTGCCACTATCAGGAGTACTTTTCTTATCGTCTTATTCATTATCAACGTCTGTTGTTTTCCTTTTGTTTATATCTCATTGACAAACGAGAACATTCTCACTTCTTCTCCTCCACCTGCTCACCGGTCTTTCCGAACCGTCGTTGTCTGCTCTGATAGTCGATTATCGCCTCATGCAGTCCCTGCTCGTCAAAGTCTGGCCAATAGGTATCTGTGAAATAGAGCTCGGAATATGCTATTTGCCAAAGCAGATAGTTGCTCACTCGCAGTTCTCCTCCGGTGCGGATGAGCAGTTCTGGGTCTGGCATGAAGTATGTCTCGAGGTGTTTCGATACTGTCTCCTCTGTTATCTCGTCTGGGTCGATGGTAGTCGGAACGAGGTTGTTCTTCTTTATCTCCCACACGATATCGCGCACGGCCTGGGTTATTTCCCAACGAGATGAGTAACTGAGAGCCACCACTACCGTCATGGCGTCGTTGTCGGCGGTGTGCTCGATGGTCTGCCATAGTTTCTCACTAACCTCCTTAGGCAGTCGGTCCATGTCGCCGATGACACGCAGACGCACGTTATGCTTCATGAATATCTCGTCCTCCAGCGATGTGAGCACAAGCCCCATAAGAGCCGACACCTCGTCAGCCGGACGGTTCCAGTTCTCTGTTGAGAATGTATATAGCGTGAGATACTTCACTCCTAACCTTACACACTCGGCAGTAATCTTGCGCACTGTCTCTACACCTGCCTTGTGGCCGTAGGTGCGCTCATGCCCATGCTCCTTAGCCCAGCGACCATTGCCATCCATGATAATGGCGATGTGCTGCGGGATTCGGTTCTTATCCAGTTGTTCCATAATCAGTATCTATCGTTATGACATGTTCTGCACTTCGGCATAAAACTGTAGGTCAGCGTCACCTGAAGTGTGTGATAGCAATCTGTATTCTTGAAAGCACCGCTGCTCTTCACCATATATGGGTCCTTCACCCCGTCGAGTTCGTCGCTCAGGGAGAAGTGGACTGCCCACTCGAAGCCAAGATTCAGTCGCGGTGCTATCTTGTATTTCACGCCCAGTCCCACAGGAAGGTTAGCCGTGAAGACATTCTTTTCGGCTCCCTTGACGAACGTTCCACCGAGTCCTATCATAAAATAAGGTGTCAGTGGCTTGGCTCCACGATACTCCCTTCCCGTGCCATAAGGCCAGAAATTGTATTCGTAGGTAACGCTTAAGTCAACGAGCGTATTGTCAAACTCATAGTCTGTGCCTTCGTATTCAGGATAGAAGGTCTCGACGTCAGACGCCTTTCCCTTCATTTTGCCGTATCCCAACTGTGCCTTCAAACCCATGTAAGGGTTGAAATAACGGCGCAGCACGATGCTTGCCGATGGCTGCAGGTCCTTGGTAAGGCTGGGATTGAAGTCACCAAGATAGCCTGTCACACCGATGCCTCCACCTATCTCCATGCGGTACTCCTCGTCTTCCTGTGCCCACATACCGAGCGAGGAGACCAGCATTATCACCATCAGGGAGAATCGCATCATAGGATTGATTGCTTCTTTCTTCATTCCTGTTACCTTATATATATTATGCGTACGCGTAAGTAAACAGACACTTCAGCAGTCTATTTATTCAACTGCCATCCCATGCTGTTCAACCTGCCGCGCCATACCTGACCTGTACCGGCACAGATTATCCACAGATGATACTTGTCATCCGTCACCATAGCCATCGACTTCGCCGACTTGTTGATATTGTCGGGCAACTGGATGCCGGCCTCATCATGCCATGTCAGACCGCCATCAATGCTACTGTATATCTGACTGTACGCTGCCTTCGTGCACTTTCCAATGCCCTTGCCACCCAAGGCCACCATATAGTCGCCGTATGTCGTCATGGAAATATTCGCAAGTCGTGGCAACGTGTATTTGCTCTTGGAGTCAATTGTATAGTAAGCCCACGGCAAGTTGACTGCATAGTTGCCTGTGTCGTCGAGTTTGTTCCATATCACTGCCGTGGTGTCTGCCTCATAGGTGGAAACGTCGCGGTTACCTATCAGCACCACCCTTTCAACGTCGTTGTTGGTACGCAACACGCTGCAAGAGTAGTTGATATCGGTAGTAGGCAACAGGGAAACGTCGCTGTCGATACCGTCTGCGGTCCATGTAGCACCGTCATTGCTGCTCTGTATCTCGCCGCTATTGTCGTAAGCATAGAGTTTATCGCTTGAAGCGGCAACCAATTGCTTCATCTCTGTAGAACCCTCCTCATCCCATGCGGAACCATCTGCTGAAGAAAGGAGTTTGCCATTGAAAATCATATACAGGCGATCGCCTTTCTTAACGATTTGCTGATACATGTCAGCGGGCAGAAGACCGTTGAAATTAAAGGTTACAGGTTCCCACGAAGAACCATCAGAAACGCTTGTCTGCATTGCCGTGGTATTGGTGCCATCGCTACCGAAAGCCACTATCTTATCGTCAATGGCGAAGGCCCTGAATGCCTCGAAGGAAGCCATCTGAGTATTTGTTCCAAGCAATGTCCAGCAGAAGTCATCGCCATTCTGCTTGTGAATGTTTACCTTTACGGTGTATTCACGAGAATACTTGCCGTCGCTACTACGCACCACGAGAGTACGCGGAACGGAGAAATCGAGTGAATCGGTCCCAGATATAGCGGTGACAGTTGTTCCCACAAGAGCCTTCAGTCCTGCCACTCCGTTGTTCACGGTGCTCACACTGACAAGCACTTTCGTGCCGTTCGTACCATAGGGAAGTGAGTCGGGATTGTAAATCTCACGCTTGTCCTGATCGATATAGAAAGTGTATGAGGATGCACTTTGTGACACAGTATATGTGCTGTCCGTACCTTTGGACGACTTGGTGGTCTTCTCCACGACAATATTACTCACAGCGAAACTGCTGATTGCTGTGTCACTATAGTATGTGGTGTTGTCGTCGTCACCCTTAAGACACGACACCAACGTTGAAGCTGCAAAAAGTATAATTAAAAAAGGCGCAATAATCCTTCTCATTTTTCCGTATTTTTATTTTTACGTGCAAAAGTAATGAGAATTCCGCAAATACCACATCTTTTATCAGTATTATTATTTAAAATAATGATTTCAAGTGCATTTTTTAAGTTTTTTTTTCTCACAAGTCACTTTCCAACGACCTTTTAAGGTGTAAAACGAGTATTCTAAAGGCGGTTTTCATGCCATTACGAACAAAAATGCCTTTTAGGCATATGAAGAAGAAGCGCTGTAAAGATTATTACAGGGGATTATTGCAGGATTAAGATATTATTTGTATTTTTGCAGGTGTTATGAAAACAGGACTTGTACTTGAAGGTGGCGCCATGCGAGGGTTGTTCTCGGCAGGAATTATCGACGTGCTGATGGAGAACGACGTGCAGTTCGACGGCATCGTGGGTGTCTCGGCAGGTGCCGCGTTCGGCTGCAACATGAAGAGCAGACAGGCGGGACGTGCCATACGCTATAACACCAAGTATGCGAAGGACTGGCGCTACTGCTCTCTGCGTTCGCTTATAACCACCGGTGACATCTTCGGAGGAGAGTTCTGCTATCATTACTTGCCCAAGCATCTCGACATCTTCGACAATGAGGCATTCAACCAGAACCCGATGGAATTCTTTGCGGTATGCACCGACGTGGAGACGGGAGAACCGATATACAAACGGCTGATGAAGGCAGATGACGAGTGTTACGAGTGGATCAGGGCGTCAGCAAGCATGCCGCTGGCCTCGAAGATAGTAAATATCAACGGGCAAAAGGTACTCGACGGAGGCATCAGCGACAGCATACCTCTGAAATTCATGCAGCAGCAGGGATACGAGAAGAATATCGTGGTGACCACACAGCCGGCTGGTTACGTGAAGGAAAAGAACTCTTTCCTGCCTCTGATGCGACTGCAACTGCGTCGCTATCCACGTTTCCTCGATGCCGTTGCCAACCGACATGAGATGTATAACGCACAACTGGAATATGTTGCGGAGCAGGAACGGCAGGGCAAAACACTGGTGTTAAGACCTGAGTCGGCACTCACAATAGGCCACATCACCCATGATGCTGACAAGATGTGGGAGACATACAACATTGGTAGAGCGCTGGCAGAGAAACGACTGGAGGAAATAAAGGAGTATGTTGCACCCCCCTTATCCCCCCTAAGGGAGGAAATTATGTGAATTAGTTTATGGACCAAAGACAAAAAGATGAGATGTACATGCGGCGCTGCATGCAACTGGCGCGCTGCGGAGAGTTCTTCGCAAAGCCGAACCCGATGGTAGGTGCGGTGATTGTTGCCGATGGAAGAATCATCGGCGAGGGCTATCATGTGCGTTGCGGAGAAGGACATGCCGAGGTAAATGCCTTCGCATCAGTGAAGAGTGAAGACGAGCGTTTGCTGCATGAAGCGACCATTTACGTCAGTCTGGAGCCATGCTCACACTGGGGAAAGACACCGCCTTGCGCAGACCTTATCATCGAAAAAGGCGTGAAAAGAGCCGTTGTAGGATGCATCGACCCCTTTGCCGAGGTACAGGGACGAGGCATTAAGAAACTGCGAGACGCGGGAATAGAGGTGGAAGTGGGCATTCTCGAGGACGAGTGCCAACGACTGAACAAGCGATTTTTCACCTTCCACAGTCTGAAACGACCGTTCATAACACTGAAATGGGCACAGACAGCCAATGGTTTCATCGACAATGACGGCAAGGCATTGGCCATATCGACACCCACCACACTGATGCTGATGCATAAGATGAGGGCAGAGAACGATGCTATAGTGGTGGGAAAGACCACTGAAGAACGTGAGCACCCGCAACTGACGGTGCGCCACTGGGCAGGACCGTCACCGGTGAAGATGGTGCTCTCCCACGGTACCGACCCACTGCCAGGCATCGAAGGAAAACTCTCTGACGAACAGGTACTTAGGGTTCTGATGAAAGCGGCACACGACAGTGGCGTGCAGTCGATGATGGTGGAAGGCGGCAGGCACACCCTGCAGTCGTTCATCGACAACAACCTCTATGACGAGATACGGGTGGAACAGTCGCAGCAACTCGTTGCCAGTGGGACAAAAGCACCCATCCTACCCACTGACATCGAAGAAGTGGAGCGGAAAGTGATAACAGGAAACACCATAACACTATACCGCCGGACAGCACAAAAACAACCTACTGCAATCCCATAAAAGACCTGTCGGGAAACGAGAGAAGCCCAACTGCACAAAAAAGGGAGTGAAAAATTTGGCAGAAGAGCAAAAAAAGCGTACCTTTGCACCCGCTATTGTCCTATGGTGTAATGGTAGCACAACAGGTTTTGGTTCTGTTTGTGGTGGTTCGAATCCGCCTAGGACAACGCAAAAGCCGCGCTGGAATCACTTCCCACGCGGCCTTTTTTTGTTTTTAAACCACTTTCTTGTTCTTATTTTTGCATATCATTTGTGTTGGGTCTAATCAGTCCGTATCGGTTCTCAATCAAAATATTTATCATTCTACAGCTATTATAAAACTTAATCTTCAATCGGTCTAATAACCTCCGAAGCCATGTGCAAGTTGCTGGATGTTGGTAGGATAGAAGTAGTCAAACTTCCCGTCGCCATTAGAATCATAACACCAAATGGTATTCTCCTTTGGAGACGACTGCTTGGATGACTGAATCCTTAAAACCAAGGCATCCTTCGATGCGGTGTAACTTCTATTGGAGAGTTCTATAGTCATTGTGTAAGGTGCTCTTGTACTGTCGAAATACGTCAGGACAGACTCCATGTAGTTGGGGTTTACCTTGCTGTTGCAGTACTGGTCTATCTGAGAATACTGCGAAGCAATGTTCAATGACTCCGGCTTTCCCGTACCCAGGTTCTTCTGTCTTCCGATATATTCGATCATTGCCTTGCCCACTGCCTTGTTCTTGGAGTACTGATAAAGTGCCGCCACGTAAAGAGGAAGCAACACATAAGGACTCTGATGGATGTCTGTCATGCGGTTCGGAAGGTTAATGGTGCGCAGGTCTTCAACGCTTTCCGGCAACTTCGATAATGTGACAATCACGTTTCCTACATACGCGTTGGGGTAGGAGTAATAGTCAAACTCGCCGTCGCCCACCGTCACATTAGTCTTTTTGAGTCCACGGGTATTCATGGATACCGTCACCGCTCCCTTGCCCGAGCCGGTCACCATTGCCTCTGTTCCCTGACCATTTAACACGGATGTCAGGATGTTGGTCAGTTGTTCGCCCCCACCACAAGAGTAAGTCACGAATGCCAGAAAGACAATCATCAAACCCGTAATAATCGAAGTCAACTTTTTCATAATTAGACGTTTTAAAGATTTACTGCACTCCGCGGTGATTCTCCGCATCATTCATTTTAGCGACATCCTTTCTGCTATTTTCTTTAACAATGAGACTCTTTCTTCTTCTCCCGTGCCATACTTGGTATGCAGCACTGTGTTGTTCTTCCGTTCTTCCTCATCTACATTGTTGATAAATTCTTCAATCTCACTGTTCACTTTTTCATAGGCAGATGGATTCAATTCATCTGATTTGTTATGTGTTGCTTGAGGGCATTGGTTCATCATATTTTCTTATATATATTGTAATAGCGTTGGCAGTTGAATGTTGACGCTGCAAAGTTGCGAACATTTAGCAATAAACCTTGTCACGATGCGGACAAAATGTATAACAAATAAGACATTTTACCCATCATTGATTGTAACTATAAGGACAAAACGAAAAGCAAGTGATTGAATAACAATCACTTGCAAATTTTCCAAAAGACAAATGGTATTATCAGAATCCTCTGTTCTTTTTTCTGTATTCCGTAGGTGTCATTCCCACCGACTGCTTGAAGATTTTCGAGAAGTAAGAAGGCGACTCGAAACCGCATTGCACATAGATGTCGGTTATCGAACTGTCGGTATTCTTGAGCATCTGCTTTGCAAAGAGAATACGGAACTCACGGATATAGGTTGCGGTATCAACGTTCGTCAGCATCTTCACCTTGCGGTTCAACTGACGCTGACTGATGAACATCTTCTCGGCTACGAGAGTGGAACCGAGAGCGGCGTCACCCATGTTTGCCTGTAATATCTGATGGAGTTGCGCCATGAATTTCTGGTCGGCGGCAGTGGTGTCTATCTGCTCCACACTGTCATCGAGCAGTGCCTTGGCGTATTTCTCTCGCAGCAGTCGTCGCTGTTGCAACAGTTTCTCCACGCGAAGCATCAGTTCCTCACTGTTGAAAGGCTTGGTGATATAGGCGTCAGCACCCGCCTCGAAGCAACGGATGCGGTCGGCTGCCTCGTCACGTGCCGTCACAACAACTACCGGCACATGGTTTAACAGAGCACTCATACGTACCTCACGGCACAACTCACAACCGTTCTTCTCAGGCATCATAAGGTCTGTCAGGATGATGTCAGGCACATATTCAAGAGCCTTTGCCAGTGCCTCCTTACCGTTAGGAGCATACATCACGCGGTATTTCTCACTCAATATCTCACGCATGTAACGCGCCACCTCGGCATTGTCTTCCACCAACAACACCTGTGCCCTACTCTCATCGGCGGGATCATCAGTGATGTCATCCGTGATTGTCTGCTTTTTGTCGTTGACTCCTGGCTCCACGATGGTACTTCCTGGCGAGAGTACCGACGGTATCCAGCGAGGCAGTTCACGGTTAGAATGTCTCTTCGGGATGGTGATGATGAACAGAGTTCCCTTGCCCTCAATGCTCTTCACCTCAATGGTTCCCTTCATGGTGAGTACCATCTGCTGGGTGAGCGACAGCGAGATGCTCGTGCCGAGGTTTGCTTCCGTATTACTGCTATTATACGACAGGTCGAAGATATGCGGTAGGTCCTTCGGTGCAATGCCAATTCCTGTGTCGGCGATGTTTATCATTACCTTGTCGCCTTCCTCCTTCATTGTCACGATAATCCTTCCTCCACGTGGGGTGAACTTCAAAGAGCAGGAAATCAGGTTGCTCATTATCTTCTGCATAAACTCAGGGATGAAGTCAGCGTCTATTTGCTGCTGTTTCGGTTCGAACTCCGTCGTTATGAGTTTCTCCGCAGCATGTACCCTGAGACTTTCTATCACCATTCGCGTCAGTGCCACCACATCTCCCGTTCGCCACACATTACTTTCTGCGTCAGTATGTACCTTTGTGACATCGAGCAACTGGTTGATGAGGTTAAGCAACACGTCCGACTGTCCCATTATGGTGTTATATCCCTTCTGTCGCTGCGGGTCGCTCTCCTGTTGCTTCATGCGACTTGCCTGACCGTGAATGACGGTGAGAGGGGTGCGGAACTCATGGGCGAGGTTGGCATAGAACTCTTGTCGTTTGTTATTCATCAGTCCCACCTTACGGTGTTGCTGTGAGCGCAAGCGCACAATATAGAACAACGCTCCACTGAGGAAGAGCAACAGCAATACCAGACCCAGACCGCCCCACATCATTACCCTGCTGTTGAAGAGTTGTGATTTCTGCTCTTCTATGGTGTCTTGTTGCTTTGCCACCTCGAACATGGCGGCATAGTGCTCCTTCAGTTCGTTGGTGCGGTCATTGTATATGCTGTCTTTCAGTGCGTTAGCCTGTTGCATGTAACTGACGGCAAGTGCCGGCTGTTGTGTCTTGTATATGTCAGCAAGTGTCTCGAGGTCTTGTTGCAGGATATATCTCACGCCCATGCTGCGTGCCATCTGCGTGCTCTTCTCCAGCGAGTTCACCGCCTCGTTGCGCTTACCCATCTTCAGATAGAGGTTGCCCAGTTGCTTCATGTTGATGCACACCGACACGTTTCGGGGCTGACTTGCCATCATCTGGTTAGACTCTATGTATCTCTTCTCGGCATTGGGGTAGTCGCCCATGGCGGAATAGACATCAGCCATCTGTGACAGTCGTCGGCCCATCTTCAGTGAGTCGTTTGCCTCCTTGTCCTTCTCGAATGCCAAAGTGGCAAACTGTAAAGCCTCATCGTAGAGTCCGAGTTTGTTATATACCTCACAGGCGATGCCAAGATGCACCGATGCACTCTTTGCATTACCCGCAAGACGGTCCATCTCAAGCGAGCGGTCGATGAATCTCCGTGCGTTATCCGTGTCTTTAATCGATAAATAGACAGCAGCGATGTTGTTATATTCCGAGCCCATCGCCTCGTAGTCGCGATGCAGACTGTCGATGTGCAATGCCTTAAAGCCCATGGTGAGGGCTTTCTCTGCATCGCTCGTCCGCATGTAACAAGCGCAAAGATGGGTGTAGCAGTCGCGTACGTTTATCGTGTCCTCGGCTTCCAGATATATCGCGAGAGCCTTCTCGCCATACTCCTGCGCCTTGGCAAAGTCGTTGGAGTCGAAGGCATCGTAAGCGGCATCGAGCAGCGTGTCGGCACTTGCCAGACCCGCCGTCTTGAACATCTCTCTTGAGCCGTTGCCGTTACAGCCACAGAGTACCAATAAAAAGACAGTAAGGAAAATTATTGTTAGACGTTTCATTATTTGTCTGTTTATTTGATTTAAGAGAAGGAAAGGACTTTGTCACGGCATGCCTATCGTGAAATGATGATAGAGATTTAATGCCTCGGCAACTATCTCGAAGATGGCGAAAGGCACTATGAAACTCCATCGTCTCGTGACCTTTTCGGCCAGTCTCAGCATCTTTATCTGGATGTTCCTGCCCGTAACCAGTCCGATAATGCCAGCCACAGGGAACGCTATATATAAAGGAATAAGGAAGAACACATTGATATTCATATGAAAAGCCTCGGCAAAGCGCCCATGGGCAGAGAGCAGGAAGGCCCGCGTCACGCCACATGTGGGACACGGTATTTGCCACACCAGTTTGGTGGGACACACCGTGATGGTTTCCCTGTAGCCGTCTTCCGTCCACCCCACGGCAAGCCACGCCAGCAGAGCAAACCACATAAGGTTGCATAGCCAAAGGTTCTTCTTTTCCTCCTTCGTCAACATCAGAGCAGTTTCAACAGTTCTTCTATGTTCTTTTGCTTTGTCGCCTGCATTATCAGGAACCAGTCGATGATAGTCCATATACCCATACCACCGCATGTGAGGAGTTTAAGAACACCCATCGTCGTGTCGCCAATGTAGAAACGGTCGATGCCATAGACGCCCAGGAACAATGACAGGAGCAATGATATCAGCGGACTCTTGAGGTTTGTCGTCATCAGCAGCACATCTCTGTCATCGTCCATTGCCTCCAGGCGCTCGCGCAAGACATACACATACTCTGACGGTATCTTGTCCTGTACGGAAAAAAGGAAAGTACTGACTTTATTTGAATCCATAGTCGATAATTGTTTGTTATTGAGTCTTATCCGGTCTCGCAGCATGAAAAAAGACTAAATGCAACGCTTTGTTTCACGCTGCAAATAGTCTTTGTGATTGAATTAGGGAACGGACAAAATCCGAGATGGGATTATCCGAGAACCTCCATGATCTTCTTGTAGTTGTAATCCTTGGTCATGTCACCGATCTTGAACCAGTCGATGATAGTCCAGATACCGCAACCACCACAGGTGAGCAACTTGATGATACCGTTAGTGGTGTCACCCAACATGAAACGATCAACACCATAGCTACCGAGGAAGATAGAGATGATGAGCATCATTGTCTTACCCTTCAGCGAAATAGCATTGAGAAGGTTTGCCTTGTTGTCGTCTGCGTCTGCGAGCAGTTCGCGAAGTTCGTTGATTTTTCCCTCAGGAAGATTCTCACTGTTCAGTGCTAGAAACTGATCAATCTGATTTGCGTCCATAATTTTATTTTAAATTTTAGATTAATAATAATATTATCTTTTGGTATTTTTTCTACTTTTAATGTCGGCCATTGTTAATAGACGAGAGCCATTATTTCAAATGTGATGCAAAGATAAAGATTTTACTTTACACTGCAAACATTTTTTAAGATTTTTTCTACAAAATGGCAGATTTTCTTCGTTTTACTGTTAAAAAACATGCGCCCAATGGCATATTTCCACCATTTGTATTGCTTATCTTCCAAGATATGAGGTCATTAGACACCAAGCCTTCTGCCGACATCATCCTAACCCCCATGAACAAGTCCTACCACCCCATAAGTTTCTGGAGGTAGGAAGTGAGTTCGCGGGCCATCTGTTCGTGCTGCGCAAGACTCGGATGCCAGTCTGCTCCATAGCCGAGACTGCCTGTCTGCGGTGTCATGTCGAAGCGATACACCTCTTTGTCACCTGCCTTAAGAGCGTGGTTGCGGGTGTTGTCAAGGGCTTGCTTCACGATGTTCAGTTCCTCTCCGTTAAGCATCGAGCCGGTCAGCAGCACTATTTTAGCCTTTGGATAATAACCGCGCAGTGTTTTCAGGAAGTCGTAATAGGCTGACTCCAGCCTTGCCTGATTGGTAATGCCCGTCGAGGTGTCGTTGGTACCGAGGTTAAGGCACACAACCTGTGGGGTGAAACGTGAGAAGTCCCATAGTTGCGACTTGTCGTGATAGCATGTGTAAGGGTATTCTGCCGGCATGCAGTCTTCGCTTCCTGTCTCGGGTCCGTCATAGTTGCGATAGATGCCGATGCCGCTTCTGCACACCGCCTGATACTCGGCACCCAGTGCACGGGCTGTAAGTGCCGCATAACTGTAGTAGTGGTTCTCCGAGTCATAACTGTAATGCTCGTTCTTATCATCGTTCTCGTTGCCGTAACCGCATGTGATACTGTTGCCGATGAACTCGATGCGACGGTCGGGACGCTCTGGAAGACGCATCAGCGCACCGTCCTCGTCAAGGATGAATCCCCAGAACTCAGCCCTCAACTCATAACCCTCAATGATATAGGTGAGTTTCACGTGGTGCTCGCCGTCTGGCAATGCCGTTGCCAACTGCACTATACTGTCCTGTCTGCCCATGAACGACACCTTGAAAGGCTCGGCTTGGTCTATCTCTGCCATGAAATATCCGCTCCCCGGCTTCGCCATCATACGCAGTGACGTTCCCGTGAAAATAGCCTCTATCTGTGCACTGGGATAGACAAACATCGGACGGAACGGGTCGTTGATGTTTATGCGCCCGGTGTATCGTATGTTAATGTCCGTAGGCAGTATCACGGTGCCCTTTGGCTTCACTGGCGATGCATCCATGGCGACGCATGCCACCAGTAATGCGAGGAACAGGATTATTCTTTTCATCTATTGTTGCAGTTTTGGTTATTTTGAGATGCAAAAGTACATAATAAATTTTTAAGAACCAAATTTTGTCATCTAAAGAATAATCCGTACTTTTGCAGATATTTATCTTGAAAAAAGAGAAAACTACGATTATGAAAAGACTCTTTGCTGTAATTATTTTTGCTGTTACTGCCCTTTCCGGTATGGCTAAGAGCGTTGTAAACGAACTGAAATCACCCGATGGGACAGTCAGTGTCAGCATCGAATGCGATGGAGTGATAACCCTAAGTGTATTTCAGGATGGCGTGACAGTGCTCTCCCCGTCTGAAATAGGTGTGAAAACTGCCGAAGGCCATGCTGCCTTGAAGGTGAGGAAAACCGAGAAAGGCAGTGCCGACCGCAGCATTACGATGCCAGTATATAAGCGGAACAGCGTTCGCGACAACTACAACGAACTGCGCCTGACACTCTCCAACGGTTTCCGTCTCGATGTCCGAGCCTACAACGATGGCATCGCTTACCGCTTCGTGAACATCCTGAAAGGCGGGAAACGTACGGTGAAGGAAGAGGTGGCGCGCTATAACTTTGCGTCAGACTACAAGGCTTTCGTTCCTTATGTCAATGACAATCGTGGCGGCGACCGCTACAGCTACAGTTTCGAGTCGTACTACGATGAGCAGCGACTCTCCGAGATGTTCGCCGACTCCATCGCCACAACACCACTTGCTATATGTCTGCCGCAGGGCAAAAAGGCGGTGATACTGGAGACTGGAGTAGAGAACTATCCCGGCATGTTCCTGAAAAAAGGCAATGGCAACCAACTTGTAGCTGAGATGGCTCCCGTGCCTTCGACAGAGGAGATTGGCGGATACAACCGTCTGAACCTCATTCCGACACATCGCGAAAACTTCATCGCAAGAATCGATGCACAGCAGTCACTGCCATGGCGCATCGTAGCTATAAGCCGGGAGGACAGGGAGCTGGCGGCCACCGACATCGCCATGCGTCTTGCTCCACAGTGCCGTATCAAGGACACATCGTGGATAAAGCCAGGGAAAGTGGCATGGGACTGGTGGAACAACACCAACCTTACTGGCGTTGACTTCCGTTCGGGGATGAACACGCCGACATATAAGTATTACATCGACTTCGCCCATGACAACAACCTCGAGTATATCATCATCGATGAGGGATGGAGCGGCGCGGAGTCGCTGATGGAAACGAACGATGAAATCAACATTCCCGAACTGCTCGCATACGCTAAGGGACGCGGCGTGGGCATCATCCTGTGGAGCACATGGCGCAACATGCTCAAGGATACCGAGGCGGTGATGAGCCACTATGCCGACATGGGAGTGAAGGGATTCAAGGTCGATTTCTTCGACCGCGACGACCAAATAGTGACAGCTTCGGTGTCGCAACTGGCAGAAATGGCTGCGCGCCACCATCTGTTGCTCGACTTCCATGGTCTGAAACCAACAGGAATACAGTGTGCGTACCCTAACGTCGTGAACTTCGAAGGCGTGAAAGGACTTGAGAACGCCAAGTGGGAGCCACGCACCGGAGACGGTCCGTTGCACGACTTCCCGCGTTATGACGTCACCATACCATATCTGCGCATGATGCCGGGACCGCTCGACTATACCCCGGGAGCGATGAACAACGCCACGCGCGACAACTTCTTCGGCAACAACAACCACCCGATGAGCCAGGGGACGCGCGTTCATCAGATGGCGATGTATGTCATCTATGACGCCCCGTTGCAGATGCTCGCCGACAGTCCCACAAACTATAAGCGCAACCAAGAATGCACCGACTTCATCAGCCTCATACCCACAACGTTCGACGAGACCGTGGCTCTCGCAGGAGAGATGGGCGAGTATGTGGCTATAGCAAAGCGCAAAGGCAACAAATGGTATGTGGCGGCAATGTCAAACTGGACCGCACGCACCATCACACTTCCATTGGGCACATTGAAGAACATCGGTACGCATGCCCGGATATTCCGTGATGGCATCAATGCCTATAAAGACGCTACCGACTACCGCGCTGAGACCGTGGCACTGAAAGACAATAGCCTCAGCGTGGAGATGGCACCTGGTGGTGGCTGGGTGGCTGTGATAGAGTGAGAGAAGAATAAAAACAACGATAAATTAAAGCATAAATGAAAAAGAACTTTAAACTAGCCACTCTCTGCGTTCAGGGAGGATGGGAACCGAAGAATGGAGAATCACGTGTGGTGCCTATCATCCAGAGCACAACATTCAAATACGACAACAGCGAGGAGATGGCGATGCTCTTCGACCTTAAGAAAGAGGGTTATTTCTATACCCGCCTTCAAAACCCCACCAACGATGCTGTGGCAAGTAAGATAGCGGCACTCGAGGGTGGTGTGGGCGCAGTGCTCACCAGCAGCGGACAAGCAGCAAATTTCTATGCCATCTTCAACATATGCGAGGCAGGTAGCCATTTCGTCACATCAAACGAGATCTACGGCGGTACGTTCAACCTCTTCGGTGTCACCCTCAAGAAACTGGGCATCGAATGCACCTTCGTCAACCCTGAGGCAAGCGAGGAAGAGATACAAAAGGCTTTCCGTCCTAACACCCGTGCACTGTTCGGAGAGACCATAACAAACCCTGGATGCAACGTGCTCGACATCGAGAAGTTCGCACGTATTGCCCACCGCAACGGGGTGCCACTCATCATCGACAACACCTTTGCGACGCCCATCAACTGCCGTCCTTTCGAATGGGGCGCCGACATCGTGACCCATTCCACCACAAAGTACATGGACGGTCATGCCACACAGGTGGGAGGTTGCGTGGTGGACAGCGGCAATTTCGATTGGGACGCACATGCAGAGAAGTTCCCGGGACTGACCACCCCCGACGAGAGTTACCACGGACTGACCTACACCAAGCAGTTCGGACGCATGGCCTACTGCACTAAACTGGTGAGTCAACTGATGCGCGACCTCGGTTCAATACCCGCACCGCAGAACTCGTTCCTGCTCAACCTCGGACTTGAGACGTTACACCTACGCATGGCACAGCACTGCAAGAACGCACTCGCCGTGGCACGTTTCCTGCACGACGACCCGCGTGTGGCATGGGTTCACTACAGTGGACTGGAAGACGACCCCAACTACGAACGCGCAAAGAAATACCTGCCCAACGGCTCTTGCGGTGTACTCGCCTTCGGACTGAAGGGTACTCGTGAAACAGCGATAAAGTTCATGGACTCACTGCAGCTGGCATGCATCGTGACACACGTTGCCGACGCACGCACCTGTGTGCTCCACCCCGCCAGTCACACCCATCGACAACTCTCCGATGAGCAACTGCTCGAGGCAGGTGTGGCACCCGACCTCATCCGCCTCAGCGTGGGAATAGAAGACGTGGAGGACATCATCGACGACCTCCGTCAGGCACTCGACAAGTTAAATTAAACAGACATATCCTCTTACCAACCATTGGTAACCTCCTTACCAGCCATCGGTAATCTCCTTACCAGATACTGGTAACAACCCTACCAGCCATCGGTAACAACATTACCAATGGCTGGTAATTGTTTTTTCGTCCATTTACGTGTCATTTACGGGCATTTACGTTAAAACATGGAAAAGTAAATTGACGTGAATGGAACGTAAATATACTTTAATAATTTGCGTTTAATTTGCGTTAATTCGCGGAGAATATTAACTCCGATAATTGCCGATAATTATACACAAATATTTTTCGGACATTTACGTGTAATTCGTGTTAATTCGCGGAGAAATCAGAAGAGCATTCCGAATACGAAATCAAGTATGCGGTCCAGCCATCCAGGGAATACCCAGAAGAACAGGATGATAAATATGAAGCCTATCCAGCTGCAGACCTTGGTGAATGCCGGTGATGGCTTCTTGCCTGTTATTATCTCGTAGAGTGCAAACACTATTGCACCACCGTCAAGAGGATAGATGGGCAGGATGTTCAACAATGCCAATACGAGAGACATGTATAACAACGGCCAGAAGAAGGCAAAGCATTCGCTGGACATATATGGTCTGGCAATGTATAGGATGAGGAATGTGGCGATATTAAACAGCACGCCGGCAGCAGAGATAAGCAGACGCTGCCACGCCGGTTTATCCTCGATATATGGTGAGGAGACAGATGTCAGCACCTCTCCCGCACTTACGGTTCTCCTATAATCCGACTCCCGTGACTTGAACATGGTGACACCACCCAGTGGAAGGACTCCCAGGCTCCATTTGATGTCCCGCCACGAACTGCCTTTGGGACTTGGTTTGGGCCTGTAACTCAAGAAAGTGAAGAAGAACACCTGCATCTCCTTGATAAAACACCCGAAGGACTTACCGAAAATGACATGTCCCAGTTCGTGGATGATAACAACAACGGCTAAATAGATATAGAATGACCAGTCAGAAAATATCTTGCTTCCATTAAACAACCCGAAAAAGAGGAACGCACCTATAAGAAGGTTTGTCCAGTTGAAGGTAATCCCATACTGGGGTTCCTTATTATTAGGGGCCGACATTGGCGCCGTCGGCTCATTGTGAATGTCAGACACTTTTTCGTTCCTTTCCTCATTGAACATAGGATTGCTCTCTGACGGAATATTGTTTATATCGTTCTCGTTCATTCTATAATCTGCAAATAAATTCTATAACTCCCAAACTCCCAAACTCCCAAACTCCCAAACTCCCAAACTCCCAAACTCCCAAACTCCCAAACTCCTAAACTCCTAAACTCCTAAACTCCTTATATTATCAATACTTGAACGACGAGCCACCAAGGAACTCGCGGAGCAGCGAGGTGGGCGGTATCTCGAGGTCGGTGATGGGCGCGATGTAACTGAGGAACTTCAGCAGTCGGTATGCCTCGGCATGCTCCGGAGCGTTCTGCGGCACCTGTCGGAGTATAGGTTCCGCTTGGTTCTTTATCACCGCAAGTTCGAAAAGCATGGCGGTGTTGAACATCGCATCGGCATTTTCCTGATATGGGAATATCCACTTGTTCTCACCGGCGCGCACCGAGGCCCAGCGGTGTATGGTGTCCTGAGCCGAACAACCACGGTATTTATAATCGCGGATGATGCGTCGCAGCAGTCGGTTGTCGGTAGTCGGGATGTAGTTATGATTGTCAAGAAGAATCGTTGTGAGCGCGGAGGCATAGACACGATACTTCTTCTCCTCTGGAATCTGAGCCGTCAGTTCGGGGTTCAGTGCATGGATGCCCTCCACCACGAGGATGTCATTCTCGCGCAATACGAGTTTCCTGCCACCCTCCAGTTCACTCGTTCCGCTATGGAAATTATAGTGCGGCAGCGTTATCTCCTCACCGTCAAACAACTGTTGCAGGTGTTTGTTCAGCAGAGGGATATTGAGCGCATATAGACTCTCATAGTCGTAGTCGCCCGAAGCGTCGCGCGGTGTCTTTGTACGGTCGACGAAATAGTCGTCGAGGGATATCTGCACGGGGTGCAGTCCGCACGTCATCAGTTGTATGGAGAGTCGCTTGCATGTTGTCGTCTTACCACTCGATGACGGTCCGGCGAGCAGTACCATGCGCACACCCTTGCGGTGGAAGATGTCCTCCGCCATGTGTGCAATCTTCTTTTCCTGCAAAGCCTCCGAGACGTTGATGATGTCTGTGGCATTACCCAGCGCCACCTGCTCGTTGAAGTCGCCGACGGTGGATATGCCCATGATGCTCTGCCAGCGGTGATGTTCCTGGAAAATCTCGAACATCTTGTCCTGCTTCACCATAGCGCCCAGTACGTCAGGGTTTTCTATTGACGGTATGCGCAACAACAGTCCGTCGTAGTATTTCTCCAGTCCGAACAGGTAAATCTGACTCGTATTGGTGAGAAGGGTACCGTAGTAATAGTCCATGTAGCCGTCAATCTCATAATACACTGTGTATAGCGAGCCTATGGAACGCAGCAGTTTCACCTTCGACGAGTGGGTGGTATTACGGCTGAACACCTCTATTGCCTCCTCTGTGGGACATTCGTGACGACGAATGGGAATCTTGGCATCGATAATCTCCTGCATCTTCTGTCTCAGCATCGTCACATCCTCCAGTGTAACGGCACGTCCCAGTTGCAGGTTACAGTAGTATCCGTTGCTCACCGGAATATCTATAATGACATGACCGTCGGAATAAACCTCATGCACTGCCTTGCACAGGACGAAGAACAGCGAGCGCACATAGGCACGGCGGCCGCTGGAAGAGTTTATGTCAAGAAACTCCACGTCCTGGTTATGATATACGCGATAGTGCATTCCCTCCACCTTGTTGTTCACCTCCGCGCTTATCGGTCCGTGTTTCATTTCCACACCTGAAACGGAAAAAATATCATAAAGTGTGCTTCCAATTTCTACATTTACCGTTTTTTTATTATTTTTGCAACGGATTTTGACTGTTTGTTTCATAGGAATGATGGGTGTTATGTGATGGGTGATATGTGTTTTTATTTTAATGCAAAGATAAGAAGAAACTTTCACAGGGGGAAATTTGGACCTTATTATATAATTAGAATTAGAGTTTTTTAATTTATCCGATATGGATGTTTGGGTATTTTTCAGGTTGTTGGGATCACTTGCTCTGCTGATGTTCGGTATGAAGTCGATGAGCGAAGCCTTGCAGAAGATGGCCGGTCCGCAACTGCGTCATGTGCTGGGTGCCATGACCACCAATCGTTTCACCGGTGTACTGACGGGTATGTTCGTCACTGCCGCTGTGCAGAGTTCTACGGCGACGACGCTGATGACGATGTCGTTCGTCAATGCCGGACTGCTTACGCTGCTGCAAGCCATCTCGGTCATCATGGGAGCACATATCGGTACGACGGTAACAGCATGGCTGATGACGCTCATCGACCTGTTCAACGTGTCGTTCCTCATCTATCCCGCGTTCTTCATCGGCATCATCCTTATATACATGAAGAAGCGGCGCATCGTGGGCGACTTCCTCTTCGGCATTGCTTTCCTGTTTCTCGGACTGCTCACACTAAGGGAGACAGGCTCTGCGTTAGTGGAAAACCCTGAGACAAACGCCGTTATCAGCAACTTCTTCGCGAACTTCAACGAGCCTACATTCTGGAATGCGCTACTCTTCCTCGTGATGGGTACGGTGCTGACACTCTGCGTACAGTCGTCGGCAGCCATCATGGCAATAACCATGACACTCTGCTCCACGGGTGTGCTGCACATCGACCAGGGTATCATGCTCGTACTCGGCGAGAACATCGGAACAACCATTACCGCCAACATCGTGGCTGCCAGTGCCAATACTCCGGCACGCCGTGCCGCCTTCGCCCACTTCACCATCAACGCCATCGGTGTGACATGGGCACTATTCCTGTTGCAGCCCTTTGTCAACCAAGTATGCTCGTTTGTTGGATTCGACCGCACCTTAAGCAGTGACGCACAGGGTTTTGCAGCCAACCTGGCAAAGGCAAGTATCGTACTTGCTACATTCCACTCAGTATTCAATATCGCCAACACACTGCTGCAGATATGGCTCATACCTTACATCGAACGCTTCGTGTGCTGGGTTATAAAGCCGAAGAAGGTTGACGAGGAGGAAGATTTCCGCCTGAACTTCATCACTTCGGGTATCATGGAGACCCCGGAACTCTCTTTGCTCAATGCCCAGAAGGAGATAGTAAGTTTCTCCGAGCGCATGCAGCGCATGTTCGGCATGGTACGCGAACTACTGCTTGAGAAAGACGAAGCCAAGTTCGCGAAACTGTTTACGAGGATAGAGAAATATGAAAGCATTTCCGACAACATGGAACTGGAAATCGCCAAATATCTCGATGAAATCGGTGATGCGCACCTCTCCGACGACACGAAGGCGAAGATACGTGCCATGCTACGCGAGATAAGCGAACTGGAGAGTATCGGTGACTCATGTTATAACATCGCACGAACCATCACCCGCAAGGTGCAGAACAAGCAGGACCACTTCACTGAGAAGCAATACGAGCACATGCACCAGATGATGGAACTCACCGACAACGCACTCACGCAGATGAACGTGCTCATGGGAGGACGCAAGGACGCGTACAACGTGAACCGCTCGTTCAACATCGAGAACGAGATAAACAACTTCCGCGACCAACTGAAGAGCCAGAACATCTATGATGTGAACAACCACGTCTATTCATACGGCGTAGGCACAATCTATATGGACATAATAAGCGAGTGCGAGAAACTTGCCGACTACGTGGTGAATGTCGTCGAGGCTCGCATGGGAGCAAAATATCACGATGCTTAATAAAGAAAGAAGGGGATATATTATTTGACCCTGCAATGAGCAGTGTCATTCCTGACCCCACCCCTACCCCTCCCCTTGAGGGGCGGGGAGTCGTTAGATACATCATTTAAAATAATCAGTTCACGATGTTTCCCCGCCCCTCAAGGGGAGGGGTGGGGTCCTAAAAGTATATTATTTCCAAAAGAAGAATAGTAAAACGTCGGTTTTGCTTTGTATTTACCAAGATAATAACAACGAAAAGCATAAAATAGACCAAAAATTTCTTCTTTATGCGAATTATTAATACCTTTGCAAGTACAATGTAGGTACTCACGTGAAGAGTTGAAAAGGGAACCGGGTGAGAATCCCGGACAGTCCCGCTGCTGTGAGCCGACCTTAATGACGCAAACAACAAGTCACTGGGTTTATTGATGCTGAGCGTTAGGTGTTTTATGCTTGGTATTTCCTGGGAAGACGTTTTGCGATTGTCGGTAAGTCAGAATACCTGCCTGCATGGTCTTCATTCAGGCCTTCCCCCGGGGATGGGAGGCATGATAGTTTAAACACATAGGCAAAGTGCTTAGATATTGCGTTGCATTGATAATGCTTCTCTCTTTCCAGTTAGCCTACGGACAGAAGAAGGGTAGCCGACTCGACAGCATTCAAAGTGTCGGGGAGGTGGTGGTGACCTCGCGTCTGACGTTCCGCGAGGTGATACCATCGCACACGATGAAGGGAGAGCAACTGCAACGGCTCAACACTCATAACATCGCCGACGCACTGCGCTACTTCGCGGGACTGCAACTGAAGGACTACGGTGGCGTGGGAGGAATAAAGACGGTGAACATACGCTCGATGGGCAGCAACCATCTGGGTATCTTCTACGATGGCATTCAATTGGGTAATGCACAGAACGGACAGGTCGATCTGGGACAGTTCTCAATGGATAACGTTGACGAGATAACGCTATATAACGGACAGAAGAGCGCCATCTTCCAGCCTGCCTCGGAGTTCGGCAATGCCGGTTCGGTATATATCAAGACACGACGCCCGAAGTTCACTGAGGGAAAGAGAACCAACCTGAAGTTCAAGACGAAGTATGGCTCCAGCGACCATTTCCGTTTCTCCACCCTGTGGGAGCAGAAAATATCACGCATGCTGACAAGTTCGGTGAACGCGGAGTTCCTCAACTCAAGCGGTAAGTATGACTTCCGTTACCGACGAAAGAATGCCGATGGCACAGTGGCATACGACACCACGGCAACACGTCAGAACGGTGACATCTGGGCACTGCGCGCCGAGGCGAATATCTATGGTATCTTCAGCGAGGGAGGATGGAACATGAAGGCATACACCTACCACTCCAAGCGAGGTATACCTGGCGCCATCGTCAACAACGTATGGCGGCGCGGAGAGCGACAGTCGGACCACAATACCTTCGTTCAGGCATACGTGAACAAAAGCATAGGGCAGAAGTTCAGCACCCGACTGCTCACGAAATATGCCCACTATGGCACACACTACATCAACCGAGACACCACCACCCTGCGCGTCGATAACACCTACCGACAGCAGGAGTTCTTCATCTCCACGTCGAATGTCTATGAGATACTGCCGTTCTGGAGCGCCAGCGTGGCATACGACTTCAAATGGAACAAACTGGATGCTGACATGCGTAACTTCGTGCATCCACACCGATTGAGCCACTACGCATCTGTTGCCACCGCCTTCAACCACCCGTGGTTCAATGCACAGGGTTCACTGATGATGCAGTTCGTCGATGACACCCGCCACACCACTGCCAGTCAACAGTCGGCAACCATCACCAAACACCAGTCGGCACTCACGCCGGCATTATTCATCAATGCCTATCCTCTGAGAAACAAGATATTGTCGTTGCGCGCCTTCGCAAAGAAGAGTTTCCGCATGCCAACGTTCAACGACCTTTACTATACCGACCTTGGCAACGCCTCACTAAAACCCGAGACGGCACTGCAATACGACCTCGGTTTCGTTATTGAGGCCCCCCTCTCATCCCCCCTGGGGGGGAAGAGTGGTTCCCACAGATGTATAGTTAGGCGAGTTAGGTTGCAAACCGATGTTTACTATAACTCCGTGCACGACAAGATAGTGGCTTATCCGAAGGGCCAGCAGTTCCGATGGACGATGCTGAACCTCGGCAAGGTACATATCAAAGGTATCGACGTTGAGGGTGAGATTGACCTTGAGCCGTGGAAAGACGTGCGACTCTCGGGGCGCGTGCAATATACCTATCAGGATGCACGCGACGTCACTGACCCCACAACACCCTACTATAACGACCAGATACCATATATCCCATGGCACAGCGGCTCGGCAATAGTAGGTATAGGTTACAAGCAATGGGACTTCAACTACAGTTTCCTGTATGCCGGAGAGCGCTATAATCAGCAAGAGAACATCATCTACAACTACATGCAGCCATGGTACACCAGCGACTTGTCGCTGAGTTACCGCTTCGAGCGCTGGGGCTGTAAGTTCAAGGTTCTGCTGGAAGTGAACAACGTCTTCTCGCAAGATTATGACGTAATCCTCAACTACCCGATGCCCAAGCGCAACTATGGCATCTCGCTGGATGTAGGGATATAAGGAGCCCTCCTAACCTCCCAGAAGGAGGAGATGATAACACTACGGGAACTAAGCCAATAAACGGTCTGAAAGACCAACAGAACATAGCCCAGGGCATCGCCCTGGGTGAAAAGACAAGAAAAAAACGCCCTGAAAGGGCAAAAGCAATAACAACATGGCACAATCACTTTGCAAATTATACGTTCATATTGTGTTCCATATTAAGACCACAAGTCCAACTATTAAGACTGAACACTTAGAGCGATTACACGAATACATCGGGCAACTGGTGAATACAACTGGCTGCAAAGTAATTCGTGTGGGCGGTATCAACGACCACGTTCATGTTGTTTGTTTGCTTTCAAAAGACGTTACCGTGTCACATCTTATTGAAGAACTGAAAAGGAATAGCAGCCGTTGGATAAAGACATTGGATTCCAGATACGCAAACTTTGCTTGGCAAGGTGGCTATGCAGCATTTTCCATCAGCCAGTCAGTTGTGGAAAAGACAATAGAATATGTTAGCAAACAAGAAGAACATCATCGACAAATGTCATTCAATGACGAATATATTCATTTTCTGGAACTATACCAAATAAATTATAACGAGAAATATGTATTCACAGACTAAGGGTAAGAGAGAATGCTTATATAATGCTTTTGCCCTTTCAGGGCGAATGCTATTGCGCACTATTACCCAGGGCGCTGCCCTGGGCTGTGTGCTTGTTGCCCTTTCAGGGCTTTTACTGCTCTCTTCCTGTCGCACCGACGACCCTATAATATATTCCACCACATACGACACGGGGGGTGGCACACAACCGAGTGGTGACATCACCGGGATGTATGTGCTGTGTGAGGGTAACATGGGCAGCAATAAGTGCACTCTCGACTACCTCGACATGACAACAGCACAGTATCACCGCAACATATACTCCGAGCGAAACCCTGAAACAGTGAAGGAACTAGGTGACGTGGGCAATGACATCAAGGTATATGGCTCCCGGTTGTGGATGGTCATCAACTGCTCTAACAAGGTAGAGGTTGCCAATGTCAAGACAGCAAAGCGCATAGGACAGGTGAATATCCCCAACTGCCGCTATCTCGCCTTCCACGATGGCTATGCATACGTGAGCAGTTTCGCCGGTCCCGTGATGGGCGGTGACATGCAACTGGGCCTTGTATATAAGGTGGACACCCTGTCGCTCGAGATAGTAGGGAGCGTGGAAGTGGGCTACCAACCTGAGGAGATGGCGATACTTGACGGTTATCTCTATGTGGCTAACAGCGGCGGCTATATGCCACCGACCTACGACAATAGGGTGAGTGTTATCAATCTGCACACTTTCAAGGTAGAGCGCACCATCGATGTTGGACTCAACCTGCACCGATGCCGTGCCGACCGTTACGGACAGTTGTGGGTTACCTCACGAGGAAACTATGAGGATGTGCCTGCAAAGGTGTATTGCCTGCAACAGAGCAGCGATGGATATGCGGCAGTAGGTGACGAGATTCCGGCATCCATCAGCGACATGTGCATCGTGGGCGACTCCTTATATTATATAGGTACGGCGTGGAGCGAGATAGAACAGCGCAACACCGTAAGTTACGGTATCATCAACGTGAGAACGCATCAAGTGGTTGCCGACTATCTTAGCACATCACAGGAAATAAGTAAGATACGCATGCCTTACGGCATAATAGTGAACCCATACACCAAGGATTTCTATGTGATGGATGCCAAGAACTACGTGTCGAGCGGCGAACTATTTCACTTCAAGTCTGACGGCACATTCGACTGGAGTGTTCGCACTGGCGACATCCCTGCCCATGCAGTCTTTGTGGGTAGTGAGATGACGTTCGATGACAACACTACCCCGCAGACAGCAAGTCCCTATATCCAAGCCGTTGACGAATATGTTCCGGCTCCGGGACAGTTTGTCAATACCCTGCCGGAGGCTACTGCCGATGACTCTCCCGAGACAATGGCTACAAAATGCACGCAGGCACTGGCTGCCAATGCCAAAGGAATGGTGACTCTGGGAGGTTATGGAGGATATATCACCTTCCATTTTGACCATCCTGTAGTGAACAGACAGGGACAATACGACCTTGCCATCTATGGCAATGCATATGAGGGCAACAGCGAACCAGGCATCGTAATGGTGTCGCAGGACGTGAATGGTAACGGCAAGCCCGACGACCCCTGGTATGAACTGTCGGGTAGTGCTGATACGGACAGTGTGGGAAAGGTGACCTACAACTATGAAATCACCTACACGCGTCAGGAAATGCAGAATATTCCGTGGACGGATAATCAGGGACAAACGGGATATATTCCTCGCAATGGTTACCATACGCAAGAGTATTTCCCAATGTGGCTTCCCTCACCGCTCACGCTGGGCGGTACACTTCTCCCACGTAACGGTCACCAGGGCACAGATGGGCTTTGGACTCTCGACTACCTGCGCTTTGGCTATGTGGACAATATGCCCAACAGTGACGAAGAAGGATGTTGCTTCAAGATTGACTGGGCTGTTGACAGCAAACGCCATCCCGTCAACCTAAGTCATATAGACTTTGTGCGCATATATAATGCACAGAACCAAGTCTGCGGTTGGTTAGGCGAGACATCCACCGAAATCACAGGTGCTGTAGATTTAGGAGTGGTTAGTGATAAATGACGATTAATTTATTCATCATAAAATTTTAACAACAATGAAAACAAACAAAATTCTGAATGGTATTATGGCCCTCGCCCTGATTGGCGGGTCATTTACAGTGATTTCATGTGATGACGACGATGACAACAATGGTGGCTCCAAGGTCGCTGTTGTATCGTTCGAGAACCAGACTCTCAATAGCGATGGCTATTGGATTGGAGAAGAGAACAATACCGGCGTTGACGACGGATGGGGTGGCAAGACTTACACCTGCACCTACACGGAGAACGGCCTTACGACAACCTCTCTCTATTCTGTCTATTATTTCATGGGTATCGGTATCTCTAACCGCACTGCCACTACCTTTGCTGACGATACGGTAACACCTGACCAGTATAACAATGTGACAGGCAAGGCAAATACCGGTAAGAATTTTGCTGTAGTCTATGGAGATGGGAGCACCATTACCGTTAATAACGCAAACGGTGTGGATATCAAGGGTCTCTACTTTACCAACTCTGCATACGTGAAGCAGGTGGTGGAAAATGGTAATAAATTTGCCAGAAAGTTTGATTCCGGCGACTATCTGAAGGTTATCATCACCGCTGACAATGGCAAGAAGGTGGAGTTCTATCCCGCTGACTATCGTTCAGGCAAAACCATCATAGACAAATGGACATGGCTTGACCTCAGTTCACTGGGTACAGTGAAGTCGCTGACCTTCACCTTCGACGGAACAGACAAGTCAGGTGACTGGATGAACACACCTACTTACGTTTGCATCGACGATGTGACATACATAGCAAAGTAATCGAAAACACTTTTCTACATCTCAAGCTTATTCCCCACTTTATGGAGAATAAGCTTTTTTTGTCAATCTTTTGAAAAAAACACCATTGCCAATAAAATTTCTTAATTCTTCATTCTTAATTCTTCTTTTTTTTATATCTTTGCTCCCAGAAACGTGATTGGTTCGCCCTAAGGCGATTAAAATGGGAATCAGGTGGAAATCCTGGACTGTCCCGCAGCTGTAAGTTGCCCTTCATGGTGCAAACAAATGCGTCACTGAACTTTTTCGGGAAGACGTTTGCATCGGCAACAAGTCAGAAGACCTGCCTCTCACTATTGTTCTTTTCCGTCTCGAGGAAGACGTGGAAGATAATTTTAAATGACATGCGATGAAAAACCCAGCTATCGGGGCATTGGTATGCCTTTTAGCAGTCGCTGGTGTTATGCCGATTCAGGCTCAGCAGATGACCGACGATGCTGTTCACAGCCAATATTTGTTGGCTGTAGATGAGTATGTACCTGCCCCAGGACAGTTTATCAACGATTTGCCTGTTTTCGAGACAGGTGATGATGCCGCTTCGATGGCAGCGAAATGCACTGCCGCCATTGCAGGCGACTACAGTGATGATGACCACAGCATGATATCGCTTGGTGGTTTCGGAGGATACGTCACCTTCCACTTCGACCATAGCATAGCGAACATCGCTGGAGAACGCGACTTCTGTATTAGAGGAAATTCCATGCAAAGCCTTATGTTCCCTGAAGTGGAGGGCGGTGCCAGCGAACCAGGCATCGTAATGGTGTCTAAGGACGTTAACCACAACAACCTGCCTGACGACCCTTGGTACGAGATATCAGGCAGTGCCGATGTTGACAGCGTGGGAAAGGTGATTTACAACTACGAGATTACATATACCGAGGCACCCATGCAGGACATACCCTGGACAGACAACAAGGGAGGTAGTGGTGTGGTTGAGCGCAACACGTTCCACGCACAGGAGTATTTCCCACAGTGGCTGAGTGGTCCACTCACATTCAAAGGCACGCGACTTCCGCAAAACGGATGGTACTTCGTGTCGGGAACCAGAAAGCAATGGGTGCTGATGTTCCTGCGCTATGGCTATGCCGACAATGTGCCTAACAGCAACGAGGATGGCTGTTCGATAGACATCTCGTGGGCAGTGGATGAGAACCGACAGCCTGTAAGTCTCGATTTCGTTGACTTCGTGCGCGTCTATACGGGCATGAACCAGACATATCCCCAACTCGGAGAAACCTCGACAGAGGTGGTAGGAGCACACGACCTACACCTCGATGCATCGATTAATGCCATTATCGCTTCGGGCATCAATGGCGTTTACGGCAATGGCAAGGCAACGGAGACTGCACGCTACAGCGCCGATGGTACACGTATAGCAAAGCCTCAGCGCGGACTGAACATCATCAGAATGAGCGACGGCACGGTGCGTAAGGTGTATGTCAAGTAATCAAGAAAAAGAGAAATCAAGATTTTTTTGAATAAGAATATAATCGTATTGTTAATATTAA
This sequence comes from Prevotella sp., assembly GCA_017554105.1. Lineage (GTDB taxonomy): Bacteria > Bacteroidota > Bacteroidia > Bacteroidales > Bacteroidaceae > Prevotella. The sequence goes on from JAFZIY010000031.1 coordinate 327,652, forward strand.
ATTTAAATCGTATGAAACAAAAAGTACTATCATCATTGTTGATGCTGATTACGATGCTGCTCGGAGTGCCTATCGAGGCACTTGCCGACCGCGAGGTAAATCAGTTACAATTTGGAAAGCAGACCATAGAGGTCGCCACCGATGAGGTTATTACTTTCTACGACTGGAAAGGTACGGAAAACATCAGTTCGACATCGAGCAACAACTCGCAGTCGCTGACTGTCTTCAAGCCTGTCGAGGAAGGTAAGTCAATCCAAATCACATTCGAATCGTGCGATGTTGCCAACGATGGAGCCAGCTGGCCAGGTAAGGTCATCGTCTATGATGGCACACCCGATGCCGACAACTCCTTTACTTGGGCAACCACGACGAGTGAAGTAAACGCAAGTTCCACCATGCCCGAAGGTACTATCCTTGCGACACTTGACGGCACATACTCGAACCTTACTTATACATCGGGCGTTTCCGATGGTTCACTTTCTGTCGGTATGTTGTGGCGTTATGCCGCAAGTTGCTCTGGATGGGTGGCAAAGGTTAAGGTGGTGACACTGGAGAACCAGACCGTGACAGGTGCTGGCTCAAGTTACGACAACGTTACTGCAACCATCACAAAGAAACAAAATGTGGACCTTGCAATGGCTTTCGTCACCACCACTGGTGTAATGAATCCCGACAAGGTGACTTCTATCTCATTCAACCTGACGCAGAACGAGGGTATGGTTGACCCCACAGCCCTGAAGCTTTTCTATGGAGACGCAGCCATCAGTGCTACTGTTTCCGAGGAAGGTAGCGGTTATAAGTTTGCTCTGGAGCAGGCACTCAGCGACGGAACGAACAACTTCGACATCAAGGGTGACATCCTCGGCACTGCCGAGATAGGCGCTAAGGTACAACTCGACGTGACGAAGATAGCGACGGCAGGGCAACCCGATGGTGTAAGCCCATTCATAGCAGGCACATCGGTGGCTATCGAGAATCCTGCCATCGTCATCATGACATCCACCCCACAAACCGTAACAGTGGGCGAGACACCGCTGCAGTTCTATGACGAAGGCGGTAAAGACGGTGGCATTGTGTCTAAAACCAATGGTCAGGTGACATTCCTTTCTGGCGTGGATGGCAAGAAAGTAATGGTGGATTTCACCACGAACAACATCTGGCACGGAAGTTATTACAATCAGGAACTGCGTATCTATAACGGACAGGCGGTTAGTGAATCCAACCTTATAAAGACATTACAGCAAGGTGAGACAGCCGCCGTACGCTCTACTGCTGACGATGGCTCGCTGACTGTCGTGCTGTTCAGTGATGCCAGCAACGAGGTTGCCGCTGACGGTTTCGAGGCAGAGGTATCGCTCTTCACTCCGCAGGAAATGGTTGCAGACGATGTGGTGACCGAGGCGGCAAGCACCGAGACGGTATGTGCAAGCGACGAAAACCAGGCAATGCTTAAGTTGAACGTCAAGACCACAAATACCGAGCCTGCACTTGTGGCAAGCAAGTTCAACTTCACAACCAACAACACCAATGCCAACGTTACACATGCCGCACTGTATTACACTGCAGGTAGCAGTGAGATATCAACGGCAGCGTCGAAAAAGATTGGTGAGGTTGATGTCACCGCCGATGCCTTTGAAATATCGACAACAGGCAAGGAAGTGACTCTCGTGGAGGGCGACAACTACTTCTGGCTTACCTATAACATTGGCGATGAGGTGGTGAACGATGACAAGGTGGGCGCAAGGTTCGAAAGCGTTACATTCACCAACAACACCACCGCGACGGCGACCACAAGTACCGTTGCGGAGCGTACGGTGAAGAACATCGTCCTCTCTTATGCCGATCAGGGAACGGTGACAAAGACTGTCAACGGATCACTGGCATTTGAGACAAAGCGCACATCAAGCAACTATGCAGAGTATGGAACCGACGACCGCATCAATATCTTCATTCCGAAGAACGACGGCATGGTCTGCCAGATTGACTTCTCAGAGTTCGACGTGCAGTATGCTTCTACAAGTTACGGTACAAAATCAACCTTCAAGATTTACGCCGGACAGGGCACCAGTGGTGAACTGCTTTGGGAACTGAATAGCAACGACCAGCAGTCAACAGGTCCTGGACAGACTATCCGCTCTACCGCAGCAGATGGCTCACTGACCATCGTCTTCAATCCAAAGTCATCTTACTCATATTATTATAAGGGTTGGAAGTCAACCGTCAGCGAGTATCTGTCGAAGCCGATGGCTGTTACAGAGATAGAGGTGCAGCAGGCAAGCACTGCCGATGCCTCAATCGGTGCTACCGAACAGGATATTCTGAATGTTAATGTTAAGACTGAAGGAAATCTCGATGCCCTGCAGTTGAGTAACATGAAGATTAACCTGAAAGGTACTGAAGCAAACATCTCAAAGGTCAGCGTATGGAAGGAAGACACGAAACTCGGTGAGGCTGATGCTGCAGCAGAGGTGACAGTAACCTTCGACGAGGCAGTTACACTTACCGAGGGTGACAATCTGTTCGTGGTTAAAGCGGATATAAAGGCTGACGCCGAGGAGAACAGCACTATCGACGCCAAGTTGGTATCTGTAAATGTCGGTTCTGACATCGAGGCAACCAACGGTGACCCCGAGGGACAGCGCACATTGAAGAACCAGATACTGATGACATCAGGCAACCATGGTATAGTAAACCTTGGTCTCGGACAGAAAGTTAATCTTTATGACGACGGTGGTCCTGAGGGTGATGGTGCCGATGGAGTGACAGCGACAATTACCTTCGCACCAACAGGCGATGCCGACTGCATCAAACTCACCGACAAGGGAATCAGCTTCTCCTACACTGCACACCTTTATATATATAAGGGCAGCGAAGACCTTGATGAAAACCAGATTGTTCACCTGACAGGATCTTCGGCTAAGTTCGAACCTATCATCTCTGATGCCGATGTCAATGGCGGTAAGATAACCATCAAGTATGTCGGCGCGGGCAGTTACCCCAAGCCTAACTTCGCAATGTTGGTTGAGGGTTACAAGAAGACCGATGTGGTGGTTACAGGCGTGACAACCGAAGACATCAGTGCCAACGAAGTACTGAAGGGACAGACCGACACCAAGATGCTCAAGATAATGGTAGAGGCTCAAGGCGACCTGACACCTGCAGAGGTGACAGCCTTTGACATCACCGGCACCGACGGCGAGGCTGTAGAGAACTACCATATATATCAGACAGGTACGACAACGACATTCTCTGCCAACGAGGAATTCAACGGAAGCTACTCCATCACGAAGTCAGGAACCTACTACTTCTGGCTTACATACGACGTGAAGAGTGACGCAGAAGTAGGACAGACCGCATCGGCAACAGTCAACAGCATCACCGTTGACGGACAGACAATCACTGTTGAGGAACCTGTAACAGCATCCTTCACCGTGGCAAGCGGTAAGAGCGGCACTTACACCGTAGGCGAAGGTGGCGACTATGCCACTATCCAAGGCGCTGTCGATGATATCGGTGTACTCGGTATGGATGGTCCTGTGACGCTGAAGATCAAGGCGGGCGAGTACAACGAGAAGGTACGCATTCCTAACATCAAGGGAATGGGAGCAACCAATACTCTCACCCTTGAGAGCGAAAGTGGTGTACGAGATGTCAAGATATTCCACAACAACTACACGACTGGAGGCTACAGCGATGACCAACATAAGAAGGACTATGGCGTAATGACACTTTATCAAGCCAACTACGTCACACTGAAGAACCTCGAAATCTACACCACCGACAAGGCTTACAAGGCTGTGGTGATGATTAAGGACGAGAGCCGTCATGCTACGATAGAAAGCTGTTACCTGCATGCTCCTATCTGCACAGCAAGCAGCGGCGAGGATGTGATGCTAGTAGGACACACCATCATAGACGAGGAGAACAAGAACAACGACTACCTCACTGTGAAGAACTGTCTGCTCGAAGGCGGTAAGATGGGTGTCAGCATGGGTGGTACCAACTATGTTTCATTGCCCAAGGAAGTAGGTGGCATTATCGAAGGTAACACCTTCAAGAACAACGGCCAGAAAGCCATCTATGTTATGGACGAGTTGGGTGTTAAGATACGCAACAACATCATAACAATTGATGCTGACGCTGAAACGAAGATCAGCGTGGGTATTCTCGACATGCAGTTGCGCGATGAATACAGTGAGGCGACAGAGATTACGGGCAACATCTTCAATGTGGCACCTAAGACCTACTGCGCCGTTATGAACCTGCGTCAGTTGGAAGGAACAGTAGATGCACCAGTGCTGATTGCCAACAATGTAATCAACCTGACATCGCTAAATGCAAGCTACTGCGCATTCAAGTTCAATGGATCAAAGGTGAAGAACACCAATGTCGCCTACAACACTATACGCATGAAGGGCGAGACTGGCGGCGCTGCGTTCTGGGCTTCATCGAAACTGGATGAGGGCTATGGCAACAACAACATCGTGAACAACATCATCCAGAACGAGACAAACGGATATGCTGTCAATCTCTATAATGATGACAATCTCGGAACAGACAAGATAAACTTCCAGAACAACGTCATCTATACCGACGGAGAGACATTCTACCGCGCAGCATCAAGCACTTCAGGCGACTTCGCCAGCTTCGTGGAGAAGACGGGTGCCACTGGTTGTGTGAACAAGAAAGTGACATTCCTCGCAGAGAATGTACTAGAGCCTTCAGATGATATGGACGGTGACCTGACAACAGCAAAGGTTCTGACCTACGTCACCACCGACATCACTGGCAAGGAACGTTCGTCAGAGAATCCTACTATCGGAGCATACGAATATGATCCTAATGCCCAAAGTGCTCCTGTGATGCAGGAGAATTATCCAAAGGTGATAACAGCACTCGACGGACTTGCCACCATTGCAGTTAAGACCGACCTCGCCGCCACGATTTATTACATCGTGAAGAAGGCTGGCGAAACAGCACCAACCGACGATGAACTGCTTGACAGCGAACTCTCACAAGACATCTCTGCAAACACCGAGTCGCTGATAAGCATCGACAACCTGGAGGGCGAGGAGCAATATGTTGTTTACTTCCTACCGGTAAGTCTCAGAGGTGTATTGGGCGTAATGAGTCAGACCGAGACGTTCACGATGGAGGTTACTCCTCCTGTAACCGATGCACCGGAGGCTGAAGTTTACATCAACAACTCAACCGATGAGGAAACCATTGAGTTGGGAGAGACCGTAACGCTCATGGCAATGGTACTCGTTGACGAACGTGCTGCACCATACACCCTCACATGGATGGATGGCAAGCACAACGTGCTTCTCACCGAGACATTCGATAGCGCCGACGACATAGATGACATCTTCATGACAACGGCGACACCGACAGAGTGTACCGACTACATCTTCGTTGTTACCGACAATGCCGAGAAGGGCGACACGGCAACTGTCCGTGCTATCGTAACGGGTGATCTTCAGATGGCAGACTTCGAGAACCTCTATCTCGACGAGGAGAGTTTCGAGAATGGTACCAACCTGCAACTCGAATCCTTCGTTAGCGGTTCGTTCAAACTTGACAATGGCGCAATGCCTGAATGGAGTTACTTCTACGACTTCATGTACGCCAACAAGACCGCAACAACATTCTCTAATTACGTGACCGACCAGTTCAACAATGCTGTCGGCGGTGGCGTCAATGGTTCAGAGAACTACGTTGTGGCTTATCCACAGGGCGGTGGCATACATGTCATGAACAATGCCAATGGCGACGTCATCCCAGGTATGTACATCACCAATAACGCATGGGTTGTTGACAACATACTCAACGGTGACGGCATGACAGACGGTGCATTCAAGAAGGGCGACTGGTTCAAACTGACCATCACTGCCGACAATGGCAACAGCATGGAGTATTATCTCGCCGACTACCGCGCAGAGCAGGAGGCAGACCGCTACTATCTTGACGCTTGGCAATGGATTGACCTCAGTCAGTTGGGTACAGTGAAGAAACTCTCGTTCTCGTTCGACGGAACACGTAAGAACACATGGGGCCTGACGACAGCAACTTACTTCTGTCTTGACAACCTGGGAGACCAGCGCCCAGAGACAACGGCAACGCTCGAAATCAGCGAAGGCACGACGGCAAGCATTGCCGACGCGTTCACTCTCGGCGAAACAGGTACCGTGACCTATGCCATTGCCGACCCATTGCCAGATGACCTCGCAGGCATAGTAAGCCTTGATGGTGACATACTCACCGTTGACACCAATGATGCCAAGGACTTCGAGATTGTCATCAGTGCGACACAGCGTGGCAAGACACAGTACGTGAGATATTCTGTTTCTAAGAGCATGACAACGGGCATCATCGAGTTCAATGCTGACGACGAGAACATCGAGGCACGATATACTCTCGATGGTAAGAAGATTACCGATAAGAACCATCGCGGCATCGAGGTCGTTCGCATGAAGGACGGCACCGTACGCAAGATGGTGGTTAAGTAATAATTTTATCTTTAGTTTTAAGGTGTGGTGCAGCAACATGTACCACACCTTTTTTTATTATATCAGAGTCTTTTTCTCCCCCAACAACATATGTTTGCGACATATTCTTGCAGTTATCCCCTATTTTGTCGCAAAAAAAGGCGTTTGTCCAAACAAGTACATCTTTATTTCGTGTACAGTTTACAACAAAAGATTTAAATGAGAGTAATTTTGCACCGAAAATTTGTAAATGCATAAAAGAAAGAAAATGAAAAGTCAATTCAAGTGGTTTACACTTAGCCTGCTGATTGCAATGATTTTTGGTACACGGATGCAGGCATCAGGAACAACAAAGACAAACCTGAAGAATGAGGAAGGAAATTCAACTTGCAACGTCCTTTCCTTAAAGAAGTACACATTGGTCACCAAGAATGGAGAAGAGTTTGCATTCAACGGACTGACACTGACACAGGAACTTCCTGCAAATACAGACTTCTATATCAAGGACAGCGACGGAAAGATTTATTATGGAGGATATCATGGTTGTGAAATCTATGCAGAGAACCATAAGAATCTAAGTACATATTATCCTGTCGAGGACAAAACTGTAACAGAGAAGCCAATGCCATTCAACCTCAGAAAGGCAAACACATGGATATTCACTATTACAGAGCCTGCGAGCGCGGACGAAACAATTAAGTTGACCGCGGACATACAGAATCCGACAGGTGAAGTAAAATACATGTTTTCAACGAACTACATGGTGGAAAGCGATGAGGTATTCGACGCAGACGGTAAGATAACGAAGCAATTGTCTGCTGGAAAACCGTTCTTTATCACAAGAGACGACGACTTCGGACTCTTCAATTTGACAGCCGCTGAAAGTAACGCCCCAGACGGATACCGTTACTGGAAGTTCAGCGAGGATGCTATAGCCGTAGGATACATTCCTGCCAAGGTGATAAACGCATTCTCCGTAAAAGATGCTGACCTTTACACCATCACTCTCGACACCGAGAACAAGAAAGTTACTGTTGAGGCTATTCCTACTGTTTATACTCTGGTTGCAGGCAACGATGAGTTTGCGTTCAACGGACTCACACTCACACAGGAACTTCCTGCACAAACGAAGTTCTACGTCAAGGACAACAAGGGTAATGAGTACCATGGTTCTGAGAGTACATTGGAATTAATCATCAGTGCAGAGGAACATGAGAACCTGCCGACGTATGCAGAAGGAAAGAACTTCTACTTCATGAAGGCTAACACATGGGTATTCACTCTTGCCGAGACTTCAGACGACCTGACTCTGACCGTTGTACCACAATACAAAGGCGAGACAAAGTACATGATAACAGAGTCGCTCGATAAGGAGAGCGAGGATGTATTCGTGGACAACAAACTAACGAAGGAAATGACCACCAAGCCATTCTTCATCGTTAGAAGCGATGACTACGGAATTTTCGAACTGACTGCAGTAGAGCGCAACGACCAGAAAGGATACTATATCTGGGAGTTTGGCAAGGAGAACAACACCATAGGATTCATCATAGGTGAAAGAAGAAACATGTACCGTGTAGAAGAAGACGGAATATACACCTTCACACTGGATCACGAGCAGAATACCGTATCGTCCATTCTGACATCTAACACTGCTTACAATGGCTCTTCAACCGCAGTGACATCAATATATTCAGATGACAATTGGAGTATTGACAAGGATGGGGCATGGTACACCATCGATGGTCGTGAGTGCAACGGCAAACCAACGCAGAAAGGTTTGTATATCCACAACGGTCGTAAGGTGACAATAAACTAAACGAACGAAAAAGAAACCAACATAACACTAACATATTTGAGAAGGTGTGGCACATCGAGAGAGTGTCGCACCTTTTTTTTAATTGTATATAAACATGTTCAGAAAGCATGACTGTAAGGGAAAACTTTTGCGTGTTATTATATAGAAAATCAGAATAATTTCGTAACTTTGCGGTCATATATGAGGAAGATTCTTTTTATAGCATTTGCCATTGTCCTGACATTGGCGATAGGAACGGGATGCCGCGGTGTGATGGTGAGCAATGCCGTGGGCGACACCCTGCAGATGAAGTATGCCGAACGCATAAAGATAGTGGAGTGCGACGGCTATAGTGTTGTTACTCTTGCCGACCCATGGAACGTGGGAAAGACGCTACATGCCTATCTGCTGGTGCCTTCTGACGGCAAGACGATTTCCGATGACAGTCTGAAAGCACTGCATCCAGGTGCCACAATTGTACACACACCACTACGGAAAGCACTCATCGCGACCAGTGTACACTGTGCCCTGACAGAAGAACTGGGTGCCACTGATGCCCTTGGTGGAGTGTGTGACCTGCAGTACATCAACCTTCCATGGGTGAAAGAGGGCGTGAAGAACGGCAGAATACGCGACTGCGGCAGTGCCATGAGTCCTACGATAGAAACGATTATCGACCTCGCACCCGATGCAATCTTTCTCTCTCCATTCCAGAATAGCGGTGGCTATGGTCGCGTCAGCGAACTGAACATACCCATCATCGAGACCGCCGACTATATGGAGACCTCACCTCTTGGACGTGCCGAGTGGATGCGTTTCTACGGCATGTTGTTCGGAAAGGAGCAGCAGGCTGACTCTTTGTTCAGCGAAGTGGACAGGACATACAAGGATTTGAAAGAGTTAAGCGTTAAGAAAAGCGAGTCAAAAGACAAGAAAACCATACTCATGGACAAACTGACTGGCTCGGTGTGGTATGTTCCAGGCGGCAAAAGCACCATAGGACAGATGATCAGCGATGCCAACATCAACTACGCATGGAGCAAGGACGAGTCGAGTGGTTCACTCTCTCTGCCGTTCGAAGCAGTGCTTGAGGCTGCTATGGATGCCGACATCTGGGCATTCAGATACAACTCGTCGCACGATATCACACTGCGCGAACTGCTCACCGAGAAGGCAGGATACAACCAGTTCCGTGCCTTCCGCGAGGGTAATGTGTATGGTTGCAACACCTTCAACTCCACATTCTACGAGGACACACCATTCCATCCAGAGAGGTTGCTGCGCGATTTCATCTGCATCGCCCACCCAGAAATGAATCTCGGAGAACCAAAGTATTTCATAAAGGCCCCCTTCTAACCTCCCCCCCGTAGGGGAGAGAAATATTATTTATAAGATAGAATGAAGACATTGTCGCAGAAAAACGGAATCATGATGGGTGCTATTGTGCTCATTATATTCCTGTTCTTTGTCTTGAACCTGTTGCTCGGAGCGGCTGACATTCCGGCAAAAGACGTGGTGAGCATACTCTTTGGCAACGAAGACACAGCGCACCCGTCATGGAACTATATCATTCTGAACAACCGATTGCCACAAGCACTGACGGCGATGTTGTGTGGTGCATCGCTCGCCGTGAGCGGTCTGATGCTGCAAACTGCATTCCGCAACCCATTGGCAGGACCAAGCATCTTCGGTATCAACAGCGGCGCATCACTCGGTGTGGCACTCGTGATGTTGTTGCTCGGCGGCAGCATAACAGCAGGTTCATTCTCGCTGACAGGTTTCGTTGCAGTCCTCGTGGCTGCCTTCATCGGTGCCATGGCGGTGATGGCGTTAATAATGTTCTTCTCTACCTTGGTTAAAAACAATGTGATGTTGCTCATCATCGGTATCATGATAGGCTACATCACATCGGCTGCAATATCACTGCTCAACTTCTTCGCCACCGAGGAGGGAGTGCAGTCGTACATGGTGTGGGGACTGGGCAACTTCGGTGGTGTGACGATGCAGCAGATGCCTGCCTTCGCCTCAGTGACAATACTCGGTCTTGTGGCTTCGCTATTGCTGATAAAACCACTCAATGCCCTACTCTTGGGCGAACAATATGCAGAAAACTTAGGCATCAACACCAAGCGTGTTCGCAATCACCTGCTCTTTGTCACGGGAGTATTGACGGCGGTAAGCACCGCCTTCTGCGGTCCTGTGGCATTCATCGGTCTCGCCGTTCCACACATTGCACGAATGCTGCTCGGCACCGAGAACCATCGTCGGCTGCTGCCCGCCACTCTCTTATGCGGTGCGGCGATAGCCTTGCTTTGCAACATCATATGCGTCCTGCCAGGCAACAGCGGCATCATTCCACTGAATGCCGTCACGCCTATCATGGGCGCACCAGTGATAATTTACGTCCTTCTGAAACAACGCTCACGATGACATTCCGGGATATCTGTCAGTTATTGCGCCACCGTTACGATGACGGTGAGGCAAATGCCGTCGTCCGTTATCTGCTGGAAATGGGGTTCGGACTGTCGATGACTGATATTCTATGCGGTGCGACGGAACGACTGCCACAGGCCGAATTGCGTAAGATGGTGCAAAGACTGACAGACGGTGATCCTGTGCAATATGTTGTTGGAACTGCCGAGTTCTGCGGTCGCCGTTTCCATGTAGCCCCAGGAGTGCTCATACCCCGTCCCGAGACCGCAGAACTGTGCCAATGGATAATAGGAACCCAACACCCCGCTCGACCCGAAGGGGCGCTTTCAAAGCGAAGCGGAGAAAGAACATCCCCCCCAGGGGGGAATAGAGGGGGGCGTATCCTCGACATCGGCACTGGCTCTGGTTGCATTGCAATAACACTGGCACTCGACATCCCCAATGCTGAGGTGGAGGCATGGGACATCAGCCCCGACGCATTGGCTATAGCACGGCAAAACGCCAGCGCACTCAACGCAAACGTAACATTCAAAGAAAAAGACATCATCGAACAATCGACAAAAAGTGACCTAAACCCCTCCCTTAGGGAGGGGCATAGGGTGGGTCTCATCGTCTCCAACCCGCCATACATCGTACCGTCCGAGTCATCAGCAATGGATGTCAATGTCCTAAGGCACGAACCGGAAATCGCTCTTTTCACGCCAGAAGACGACCCTCTGAAGTTCTACCGTGCTATAGGCAACTATGCAAGACAAGCACTGATGCCACAAGGAAAACTCTATTTTGAGATAAACCCTCTGTTTGCCAAAGAACTGGAAAGGCTTCTCACAGAACAGGGATTTACCGATATAACTTTCAGAAACGACCAATTTGGCAAGCAACGCTTTGTCATGGCAACACTAAATAATTGAATTATGCCGTTTAACAGGAGAACATCTTCCCCCTCAGGTGGGACAGGCGAGGGGCTTACTGAAGAGCAGGCTCTGACACGTCTTACAGCACTTTGTGCCAATGCCGAGCATTGCTCAGGCGAGATGCTTGACAAGATGAGCCGTTGGGAACTCTCCGAAGAGGTGCAGGCACGCATCATGGAGCACCTCATAAAGAACAAATACATCGATGACGAGCGTTACTGTCGTGCCTTCGTACACGATAAAATGGAGTATAACCATTGGGGACGACGCAAGATTGAGCATGCTCTCTATGCGAAACACATGGACAAGACGATACAGAAAACCGTGCTTGATGAAATACCCGATGAGGACTTTATCGCCATACTACGACCATTGATAGAACAGAAACGCAGGCAGACGCATGCAAACTCTGAATACGAGATGAACATGAAACTGATGCGCTTCGCTGCATCACGCGGTTTCACCATCGACCAGATACGGCAGTGCATCGATGCCCCTGATGAGTTATAAGACGAGTAATTTGATATGCGAAACTTTGCTGCAATAGACTTTGAAACGGCCAATAACGAACGTTCTTCTGTTTGCTCCGTGGGTATTGTCATCGTGCGCGATGGTGAGATTGTTGATACTTTCTACTCACTCATCCAACCGGAACCCAACTACTATAATTTCTGGTGCAGTCAAGTACATGGTCTCTGCCGGGAGGATACGGAAGAGGCCCCCGTCTTTCCAAAGGTATGGGCACAGATAGAGCCTTTGATTGAAGGTCTTCCCCTCGTTGCTCACAACAAGCCCTTCGACGAAGGTTGTTTGAAGGCTGTGTTCCGCGTCTATCAAATGGATTATCCTGATTATGAGTTCTACGATACCCTGTGTGTTGCCCGTCGTCGTCTGCCATATCTGCCCAATCATCAGCTTCATACCGTTGCCTCCGCATGTGGCTACCAGTTAGATAACCATCACCACGCCCTCGCCGATGCCATAGCCTGCGCCTGGATAGCACGGGAACTATTGTAACGGAAAAGTTAAATTATATTTGGCTTTTCTCTCATTTTAATGTAACTTTGTCATTAATAATGACGAAGATACTCCATCTCGGCATAAAAAAGAACAAGTTCTTTTGTTCTGCACTCGATTTTTCGTAACTCTGACTTCGCCGAAGATACAAGCATTCGGAAAAGTCCAAATTAATTTGGCTTTTCTCTCATTTTAATGTATCTTTGCCCCCGAAACTTATTTAGTGACAATAATAAAAACAAGGAATATGGATAAAATGAAGAAGGCATTTGCCTCAAAACTGTTGAAAATCAAAGCCATCAAGTTGCAACCAAACGACCCGTTCACTTGGGCATCGGGGTGGAAATCACCGTTCTACTGCGATAACCGCAAGACTCTCTCATTCCCAGAGTTGCGCAACTACGTGAAACTAGAACTGACGCACGCCATATCGGAGCATTTCCCAGAGGCTGAGGCAGTGGCTGGCGTGGCAACGGGAGCCATCGCACAAGGAGCATTGGTTGCCGACTCGCTGAATCTTCCTTTCGTTTACGTTCGTTCAAAACCAAAGGACCACGGACTGGAGAACCTCATCGAGGGTGAGCTGAAGCCTGGCATGAAGGTTGTGGTAGTGGAAGACCTTATCTCAACCGGTGGCAGTTCACTGAAGGCTGTCGAGGCTATCCGTCGCTATGGCTGTGAGGTTATTGGAATGGTGGCAAGCTACACCTATGGTTTCCCCGTTGCCAAGGAGGCTTTCGAGAATGCCAATGTTGAGTTGGTTACGCTGACCGACTATGAGCATGTGGTGGCAGAGGCCTTAGAGACAGGATATATCTCTGATGCTGATGTTCAGCTTCTTCACGAATGGCGCAAGGACCCAGCAAACTGGAAGAAATAATAAGAATTAGGAATGTTGAAGGTAGAAGGTTGATGTATCGCGTTTCACGCGAGGTCCAAGTTCCCCCTTCGTAAATCAACCTTCATAATTGATACTTGCGTATACGCAACACATCGTAATTCATAATTCAACCTTTAAAACTCAAGATTATGAGCAAATTTGAAAGTAAAATAAAGAAAGTGGGCTATCCACAGCAGAACGTGTTCAACATGCTGAGCGACCTCAGCAACATTGAGCGCGTTCGCGACCGTATTCCCGAAGACAAGTTAAAGGACCTTACCTTCGACCACGACAGTGTATCCATATCATCACCGATGGGACCTGTGACGCTGCGCGTGGTTGAGCGCGATGAGCCAAAATGCGTTAAGTTTGAGACCGACCAGTCGCCTGTTCCCATGACACTGTGGATACAGATGTTGCCAACAAGTGAGACAGAGTCGAAACTAAAGGTGACGCTAAAGGCCGACCTCCCCATCTTCATGGGGGCAATGGTAAAGAAACCGCTTGAAGAAGGTGTGGAGAAAATCGCCGATGCTTTGGCAATGATACCATATGACATATAAGAAGGCCATCAAAATTCAACCATCAAAATGAAGCTTTGGGAAAAAAACTTTGAGATAAACAAGGAGATAGAGAGGTTTACCGTGGGACGCGACCGTGACATGGACCTCTATCTTGCCAAGTACGACGTACTGGGTAGCATGGCACATATCACCATGCTCGAGTCCATAGGTCTGCTGACCAAAGAGGAATTGACTGCACTTCTTGCCGAGTTGCGCAACATTTATGCTGTGTGCGAGAGTGGCGACTTCGTTATCGAAGACGACGTGGAGGATGTTCACTCACAGGTGGAACTGATGCTCACGCGCAAACTCGGTGACATGGGCAAGAAAATTCACTCGGGACGCTCACGCAACGACCAAGTTCTCGTTGACTTGAAATTGTTTACCCGACAGGAACTGCGTGAGATTGTCGATAGTGTGAAGACGCTTTTTGATGAACTGATAGCCAAGAGCAACCAGTATAAGGACATACTGATGCCTGGCTACACCCACATGCAGATAGCCATGCCCAGTTCGTTCGGACTGTGGTTTGGTGCATACGCCGAGTCACTTGCCGACGACATGCTGTTCCTTCAGGCAGCCTATCGTCTTACCAACCGCAACCCGTTGGGCTCTGCGGCAGGCTATGGCTCGTCGTTCCCATTGAACCGTCAGATGACAACCGACCTGCTGGGCTTCGACTCCATGGACTATAACGTGGTGTATGCACAGATGGGGCGTGGCAAGATGGAGCGCAACGTGGCATTCGCAATGGCATCAGTGGCAGGCACACTGGCAAAGATGGCATACGACGCATGCCTGTTCAACTCACAGAACTTCTCGTTCGTGAAGTTGCCGAAGGAATGTACCACTGGTTCAAGCATCATGCCTCATAAGAAGAATCCCGATGTCTTCGAACTGATACGTGCCAAGAGCAACAAACTGCAGGCACTGCCACAACAGGTGACACTGATAATGAACAACCTGCCTGTGGGATATTTCCGCGACCTGCAGATAATAAAAGAAGTGTTCCTGCCCGCCTTCGACGAACTGAAGGACTGCCTCAACATGGCGGCATATATCATAAACAAGATGGAGGTGAACGAGCATATCCTCGACAACCCCATGTACGACCCGATATTCTCCGTCGAGGAGGTGAACCGCCTCGCCGCCGATGGCATGCCGTTCCGCGACGCTTATAAAAAAGTGGGACTGGAGATAGAGGCTGGCGAGTTCCGTGCCGACCATAATATCCACCACACCCATGAGGGAAGCATCGGCAACCTATGCAACGACCGCATCACGGCACTGATGGACAAGATTCTCAGTGACTTCAACTTCGATAGGGTTGAGGAGGCTATTAGTCGTTTAGTAGATTAGTCGTTTGGTCGTTTGGGAGCCAATTCCCTCCCCATAGAAGGATAAAAAACAAAGGTTATGAGCATAACACATATTATATATAATAAGGTAAAGAAAAAAGTACTCGCTACTCGTGGCGTGACCTCGCTCTCCCTCCCCTTGGGAGGGTTAGGGGTAGGCCTCTTTTTCGCTCTTTTTTTTCTTTGCTCATGTTCCAACTCCGAGTTCGAGTACAGCAATAACCGCTGTTATTTCGTTTTCGACAATGCGCAGCATAACGACCCGACACTGACGAGTGCACTGATAGCCTCATCGCCAGGCACCTTCTGCCGGATATTCATCAAGGGAAACAAGAGGTTCGGCTTTGAAAGTAACCGCGGACTGAAGAGTGAGTCGGTGATGAACAGCGAAGACGCACTGCGCACATGTATTCTCGGTGTTTGGGATGAGAGCGGAATAATTGTGGGATACGGCAACCTCAGTTTCGAACTTTATGCTTACGATGCACAGTGTCCCAACTGCTATGCCGAGACCAACATGCCACGTTACGCTCTCTCGATGTCCGACATCGGTCATGCCACTTGCAAGACATGCAAGCGAGTCTATGACATGAACAACGGCGGCATCGTGATAGACCAAGGGAAAGGAAATGACAAGAAACTAATACGCTACCGCGTGTCTTACTCAGACACAGGGACACGCCGTGTATTGACAGTGAATAATTAGTCCGTCTCCCACCACCCATCCCCCTACGGGGGGATTGAAGGGGGCCATAAAACAACCGGGAGTCAGAAATCTGACTCCCGGTTATTTTTACTTACCAATCGAGTATTGTGCCTTTCCAATCATCGAAAGGTACGTATCGTTTGTACGACCGGACATATTTCACGGAGTCATCTTCCAGTTCCTCCTCGTCTTCTTCATCTTCAACGACAGTCGTATCGTGCTTTTTTCCCAGTCCGTCACTCACGCTGTTGTCGAAGAAAGGGAAATCCAGAACATCATCGTTTGTGTTAAGCAGCACATTATTTGCTTCTGGCTGAATATATATTTTCCTTTTCATATTCTGTTTTTTTTGTAGTTATGAAGTTTTGGAGTTAAGGAGCGAAGACAACACATTGTTTCTATGAATGCTTGACATTTGTCTATACTCCTGCACTCCTCACTCCTATACTCCTTATTTATTATTTAATTACCACTTTCTTACCATTATGGATATAGATGCCCTTCTGTGGAGTTGAAACCTTAACGCCCTGGAGGTTGTACCAGTCGCCATCGCTAAAGTCAACGTTCACACCGTGGATGCCTGTACCCTCGCCGTCAACTACAAATTGCAGTTTAGCACCTGCAGCCTCAACCTGCAGATAAGCCTTGCCTTCGGAAAGTTTCTTGCCAGTAGCCAGGCGTGCAAATCCTGCCTCACCGTCCTGAACAGCCAGTACCCAGATAGTACCGTCACCAGTCACTGTACCGTCGGAAGCCTGAAGCATGTTTTCAGCTGGAAGAACACCTTCTTCAACCACAACAGCCTTATGGGTTCCTTCAGTGCCATTTACTATAACAGCAGTTCCTGCCGGTACCTCTGTAACCTGAATTCCTACGGCAACGTTTCCTTCTACCCTGCTTACAATATATGCAGTAACATCATCTGGGAACATCACCGGTTTAGGAGCAACGAATGTAGCCCACTCTGCCGATGTGATTGGAACATCCGCAGTCTCCACATACTTCTCAGCTGTCACCGTCTTGTTCTCCAAGTCGAGCGTGAAGGTATAAGTTCCTGTCTCGCCCACCGTGTACGATCCAAGTATTTTACCAGCGATGTATTCCACTGTAGGAGCATCCTCGCTGAATATCCAGTAACGGCGGTCCTCCGGGGCATTGAAGGTGGCAGGTGTCAGGTTGGTCAGTCCGTAGTCATCGCTGCGAGTGAAGTAGAACTGTTCCGTAGTCGAAGTCATCTCCTTCGTCAACTGGAGGTTCTCGTCGAACACATCGTCACTCTCCTGGAGATAGGCCGAAAGCATATACTTCGTCTCGCCTGCGGTCTCTGGGCTTACCGTCAGCATCAGACCGTCAGAAACCTCGGTAAGCGTGAACACCCAAGTGTTAGCCTTTGAGAGGTAGAAGTCCTTACCCTCTGCCGCAGTCGGCAGGTTCTCGTGGTTCTCCGCAATGATGATTACCTCCGACTGAGCGTCAGCGCTGTGGTACACATTGCCCTTGTTGTCCTTGACGTAGAACTTCGTTTGTGCAGGAAGTTCCTGTGTGAGTGTCAGACCATCGAACGGATACTCATTCAGAGCATCACCTGCTGCTACCAGAGTATAAGTAGTTTGAACAGCCTCAACAGTAACGGTCTTGTTCTCGGTGTCAAGAGTGATGGTGTAGAGGTCAGCATCTTTTACGCGGAATGCGTTTATTATCTTGGCTGGGATATAGCCCACGGTTGGAGCATCCTCGCTGAACTCCCATACATAGTAGCCGTCAGGATCGTTAGTTTCAGCAGCTGTCAGATTGAAGAGTCCGAAACCATCTTCTCTTGAGATGTAGAACGCTTCTTTAGCAGCCAACTGCTTTGTCACCTTGCCGTTCTCGTCGAATGTCTCATCGAATACTTCATCGGTTCCTCCCAAGTACTCTGACGAAAGCATGTATATCGTTTCATCTTCTATTGTAGATGGAACCACGGTCAGTTTAATGGTTTCACCATCTTCTGTTGGCTCAGTGATGGTGAAATGCCATACTGCATTCTTCTTGAGTTTGAACGTCTCGGGCTTCTCCGTTACACCTGAATCCTCAATTGGATAATATGTACTCAGATTCTCATGGTTCTCTGCATAGATTACAGAATTGTTATATTGTCCGTAGTAAATATTACCCTTGCTGTCCTTGATGTAGAACTGTGTTCCGTTAGGGAATTCCTCATTGAGTATAAGGCCATCGAACTCATACTCTGCCCAATGGTCGCCCTCATTTGCCATCAGAGAGTAGGTGATAGGAACAGCCTCGGCAGTAATGGTCTTGTTCTCGAGGTCGAGCGTGAAGGTATAAGTTCCTGCCTCGCCCACCGTGTACGATCCAAGTATTTCACCTGCGATGTATTCCACTGTAGGAGCATCCTCGCTGAATATCCAGTAACGGCGGTCCTCCGGGGCATTGAAGGTGGAAGGTGTCAGGTTGGTCAGTCCGTAGTCATCGCTGCGAGTGAAGTAGAACTGTTCCGTAGTCGAAGTCATCTCCTTCGTCAGCTTGAGGTTCTCGTCGAACACATCGTCGCTCTCCTGGAGATAGGCCGAAAGCATATACTTCGTCTCGCCTGCGGTCTCTGGGCTTACCGTCAGCATCAGACCGTCAGAAGCCTCAGTAAGCGTGAACACCCAAGTGTTAGCCTTTGAGAGGTAGAAGTCCTTACCCTCTGCCGAAGTCGGCAGGTTCTCGTGGTTCTCCGCAATGATGATTACCTCCGACTGAGCGTCAGCGCTGTAGTACACATGACCCTTGTTGTCCTTTATGTAGAACTTCGTTTGTGCAGGAAGCTCCTGTGTGAGTGTCAGTCCGTCGAACGGATACTCGGTTTCGCCTACCACCAGAGTGTAAGTGGTCGGAACAGCCTCGGCAGTAATGGTATTGTTCTCGAGGTTGAGCGTGAAGGTATAAGTTCCTGCCTCGCCAACCGTGTACGATCCACGTATTTCACCAACGATGAATTCCACTGTAGGAGCATCCTCGCTGAATATCCAGTAACGACGGTCCTCAGGGGCATTGAAGGTGGCAGGTGTCAGGTTGGTCAGTCCGTAGTCGTCGCTGCGAGTGAAGTAGAACTCTTGCGTAGTCATCTCCTTCGTCAGCTTGAGGTTCTCGTCGAAGACATCCTCGCTCTCCTGGAGATAGCCCGAAAGCATATACTTCGTCTCGCCTGCGGTCTGTGGGGTTATGGTCAACTTGATGGTTGCTCCCTCTTCTGTAGGTTCAGTGAGAGTGAAGTTCCATGTGTTAGCCTTCATGAAGTAGAACTTCTCAGGATTATCCGCTGGAGTATCATCTTCAACAGGATAATACGTACTCAGATTCTCATGGTTCTCTGCAGAGATGATATTCTTTCCATGTTCTGCATAGTACGTCTTTCCGTAGTTGTCCTTGATATAGAACTCTGTACTTGCAGGAAGTTCCTTTCCCGTAATCTTGAGTTCACTGTCGAAGGCAATCTCATCACCGCCTGCTACCAAGGTATATTTCCTTACGGAAGGCAGAGCAGTAATGGTATTGTTCTCGAGGTCGAGAGTGAAGTTATAGGTGTCAGCCTCGCTCACGCGATATTTGATGCTTAGGTCGCCTTCTGAGAATCCTACGGTATTGTCTTCCCCGCTGAATTCCCATACTGAAAGTCCGTTTCCGTCCTCAGCGTTACTTTCTGCTGCTCCCAGAGAGTAGTATATATAATCATCGCCCTTCACAATGCAGAACGTGGCAGTTGTCATTTCCTTCGTCAACTTGCCGTCTGCGTCGAAGACATCCTCGGTCTCCTGGAAAGTTCCTGATGGATCAAAGTCATCTGCCATCATGTACTTCGTCCCTGCTGGGGTCTCTGGGTTCACGGTCAACTTCAGACCTTCAGCGTCTGTTGGCTCGGTAATAGTGAACACCCATGTGTTCGCCTTTCTGAATGAGAACATATATTCATCATTCTCAGATGTATTCAGATTCTCATGGTTCTCTGCAACGATGACATAATGAGTACCATCTTCTGCATAGTACTTCTTTCCCTTGCTGTCCTTAATGTAGAAATCTGTCCAAGCAGGAAGTTCCTTAGTGAGTGTGAGTTCTTCGAACGGAGTCTCTTCTTCTCCAACAACCAGAGAGTATGTTGTCACTTCGGCTTCCCTCATATATAGTTGGATTGCCTGTTGACCACTTGCATAGCACGAGAATAAATCACTACCAGAATTATACCTTAACAAATTTCGAGTGTTAGAACCCTTGAACTTAACTGTTGTTTCATCACCACTGATAGTTATTTCTGCCTTCGCATTGTCATCTTTCTCTGTTTCCGTCTTCAGTTGATTTGCAGAACTACTTGCTGCATAGATATAACCTTCATCCGTTTTGAAATACCATCCTTCTGCATCACCTTCAAGTGTGAACACCTGAATACCAGAGGTTGTTGGTACAACAGCCTGATCTTCAGTGTTGAAGGGAACTGTTGCTGCGCCACGATTGTTATTATTCTGGGTCGTGCTCATTGCTTTTTCATACTCCTTGTTCACGATAATCACAGTATTGCCTGCTTTGAGGTCATCAACACTTGTAACCAAGGTATAAGCATCACCGGTCAATTCTTCCACGTTAATCGTGCACGCACCAAATATGTCATTATCGTCCTCAGCCGATGCTTTGATAATGATTGTTCCTACTCCGACTGCCGTCACCTCGCCATTCTCGTCAACGGTAGCAACAGACTCGTCTTCTGAAGTCCATATCAATTTTTTGTTTGTCGCATTCTCAGGCTCTATAGTAGCCGTGATTTTCAGTTTCTGGCCCACATATAATGTTTCTTCGATAACATTGAGAGTAATTCCCGTCACAGCCACTGTGCTTACGGTAATGTCATAAGTAGCGGTCTTTGTCACCTCGCCCTTTGTATATGATACCGTTACAGTCTGAGTTCCTGCGGTGTTCATGTCATAGCCCTCGAATGTAGCGTCTGCAGTTACATCCTCCGTAGTACTGTCATCGTAACTGGCGGTTACCGTCATTCCCTCATGCGAGAACTCATCACCAACGTTGAATGTTGTAGGATAATCGCCACTAAGGGTGATTTCTGTAAGTTGTACAGCACTCACGGTGATATCATAAGTAGCGGTCTTTGTGACACTGCCCTTTGTGTAAGAAACAGTTACTGTCTTCGTTCCTGCGGTTGACATGTCAGGTTCCGAGAACACAGCACCTGAAGTTACATCCTTTGTCGTTCCGTCATCAAAAGTAGCAATTACCGTCATTCCCTCATGTGAGAACTCATCACCAATCTTGAATGTTGTAGGATAGTCGCCACCGAGGGCAATCTCTGTCAATGCAGCGGTGCTTCCCGGTTTTTTGTAAAGTTGGATTGCCAACTGGCCACTTTCATAACATGAGAATATATTATTTCCGGAATTATACCTTATTATATTACGAGAGTTATTACCCTGGAACTTAACAGTTGCCTCATCACCACTGATGCTTATGCTTGCCTTCGCATTGTCATTTGCGTCTTTCTCTGTTTCTGTCTTCAAGTGATTTGAACTATTACTTGCAGCATAGATATAACCTTCACCTGTATAGAAATACCATCCATTATTAGCATTACCTTCAAGGGTGAACACCTGAATGCTGCTGTTCGAAGTAACAATAGCATTGTCATCCGCATCGAAGGTAACGTCAGTGGCAGCACGATTGTTACTATTCTGGCCACCCATGGCTTTGCTATTAGCTTTATTCACAATTATTACATTGTCGCCTTCTTCAAGGTCATTAGCATTTGTAACCAAAGTATAAGCATCACCCGACAATGCGTTCACCGTGATGTTATAAGTGGCAGTCTTTGTTATACCGCCTTCTTTATAAGAGACTGTCACCTCATACGTGCCAGCCGTGTTCATGTCATATCCCGAGAACGTGGCTTTATTGGTTACCACCATCGTCGAATTGTCGTCATATAATGCCGTCACTGTTCCTTCTTCTCCGAACGTAAACTCATCGCCCACATTGAACTCGGAACGATAACCACTGAGCATTATGCCTACCAAAACTTTATCAGAGACAGTTGTTACCTTCTTGAAGAAGGCAGTTTTGGTATTTTTGATATTGGTATTAACAGATGAATAGCAACGCCAATCAGAACTATTGTAGACTCCCACAAAACGTGAGGTAGCCTCATTCTTAAGATACTTGTCAGTACTATTCTGTGTACTTGCAGCATCATTTTCAAATGTAAACTTATTATTGCTATTAGTACCTACACGAACACCGTTGTTACTATTGTTGCAATAAAGATAATTAGTTGTCGTTTCCGATGTTACACCAAACATGTAAGAACCATTGTCAATAGTAACTTCCCATTGCAAAGTCTCAGCAACAGCTGACGTAATCTCAGATTTATCAGAACTCAGAGTCACTGCCATTGCAGTTGGTGCAGAGTCAGCTCCTCCGTTGTTAGACATAGCCTTGCCCGTTGTAAGGTCAACGATAGCCACAACATCGCCAGTTGCCAAATCAGATGGGTCTGTTTTCACCCACGTGTCATCGGCATTAGCGACATTAATTCCAATCACCATCATTAAAAGTGATAGGAAAAAGGATTTAAAATAGAATTGTTTCATTTGTCAGTATATTTTATTATGTTATTATAACGATGTAAATACTTTTTATCTTGGTAATTACCGGATTAATCTTTCATAGGTTTCAATTTGCAAAAATATGAATTGTTTTTGAAACTTCCAAATTTTATAACGATAATTTGACAGAAAGACATAAGGACTAACGACAGAAAGACAAAAAAAGATTACCCCAATTTCATGCACTTTCTATCTATTTACAAAAACAAGAATAACTCTTTTAGTGATTTCAATCTTATCAGATTATCGTTAGGCTTTGATGTTGCCTGTCTGTAAACGAGTTTACGCCATTCACCATCAACACCAACCAACGCATTTCATGCTATGAAATCACAAAAAGCAAAAACAAAGAAAAGGCCTCACCCCATCCCCTCTCCCGCAGAGAGGGGCGTTTTTCTCTGTTTTTGCCCATGTCAGTATGTAGAGCCTCGGGAAGAGGCTAAGATGCAAGACAGGTGTTTTTATCTGGAAATACGTTTCCAAGGAAAAACAGCTGGATTGTATCTTATAAGGGCTGTAAGCACTTACATACTGACATGGGAGTTCTTTTCGGTTTTTGTTTCCATTTGCGTGTAATTCGCGTTAATTAGCGGAGAACAGGAAACGTAAATTATCGTAAATGAAACGTAAATACAAATAATTATTTCCGGTTATTGACGTGTTATTCACGGTCATTTACGTTTAATAATTTCCACGCTAATAAGATAATATATTTGCGTATAATTCGTGTCAATTTGCAGAGAACAAGAAACGTAAATTGTCGTAAATGAAACGTAAATAGACGAGAATATATTTTTTTAACGGGTATTTACGTGTAATTCTCGGTCATTTACGTTAAAAATAGTCGCCGCATATAGTCACCAACTACACACTAATGTCTTTCATTTAATTAGCGGAGAACAGAAAACGTAAATTGTCGTAAATGAAACGTAAATACACATTAATTATTTCCGGCTATTGACGTATTATTCACGGTCATTTACGTTAAAATGTCGCCGTCGCCGCAAATTAACGCAAATATAACGATAATATTTTTCTATTTTATTTGCGTATCATTGGCGGCAATTATCGGAGTAAAACAAATCGTATTATCAGTGTCATCAGTGCAATCAGTGGCTGTTGTTGTAAAAAATGCTAAATGATTTGGCGGTTTGGAATAATCACTGTACCTTTGCATCCGCAATTGCAATAGGCATAGCGGCATTTGCCTTATGCCGACGTTGTTCTTTGATAATCAGTGTTGCCGCGATGGTGGAATGGTAGACACGAGGGACTTAAAATCCCTTGGCCAGGAATGGCTGTGCGGGTTCGAGTCCCGCTCGCGGCACAACAATTTGATTTAGGATTTAGGAGTTAGAAATTAGGAGTTAGGAGTTGGGGATTCCGCTCAGGAACTCTAAACTCACTAACTTATGATATTTATAAACTTCAGTATTTTTATATGCGCAAAAGTATTTTCTATTTACTCGCAGCCTCAGTCTTAGTCGTAACATCATCTTGCTCATCGACGATGGGTCAACTCAGTGCGTCAAACTTTGAGGTGACACCAAACCCGATGGAGACACAGGCGGGAAAAGTGACAGTAACCATCAATGGCAAGTTCCCTGCCAAGTACATGAAGAAGAACGCCATAGTGACTATCACTCCCGAACTGCGCGGAAGCAACGGATATAACCTTCGCGCCGAGGAAGGAACGTCGTTCCAGGGCGAGAAGGTGAGGAACAATTTCCAGACGATAAGTTACGTCAATGGAGGTAACTTCACCATGCGCCAGTCGTTCGACTATACCGATGCCCTGCACCGCAGCGACCTCTATCTGAATATCGTGGCAAAGCAAGGCAAGAAAGAGACAAAGCAACCGCTCGTAAGGGTGGCTTCGGGTATCATCGCAACATCAGAGTTGTATCAGAAGGCTCTCACCTCTGAGATGCCGTGCATCGCTCCCGACTCGTTCCAACGCGTGACAAGTCAGAAGATGGAGGCACAGGTGAAATTCCTCGTCAACCAGGCTAACCTCAGGAAGAGCGAGTTGGCAAGCAACTCGGTGAAGGACTTCGTGGAGATGCTGCGCAAGATAAACCGCGAGCACGAGAGTCTGAACCTCAGGAACGTGGAAGTGCTGGGCTATGCATCACCAGAGGGCAACTATGCCGTGAACGACCGCCTCGCCAACCAGCGCCAGTCGGTGTCTGAGGACTTCGTGAAAGGTCAGATGAAGCAGGCACGCGTGTCGGGTGATGTCACCTCGCGTTATACCGCTGAGGACTGGGACGGTTTCCAGAAACTCGTGGCTGCCAGCAACATACAGGACAAGGACGTTATCCTGCGTGTGCTCTCGATGTATCAGGACCCTGAGCAGCGCGAGCAGCAGATACGCAACATGAGCGAGGGATTCCGCGAACTCGCCGACGGCATACTGCCTGAACTGCGCCGTGCACGTATGATTATAAACTATGAGACGGTAGGTCGCAGCGACGAACAACTGAAACAGCAGTTTGCAGCAGACCCCACAAAACTGACTCTCGACGAACTGCTATATACCGCCACTCTCGAGGAGAACCCAGCAGACCGCGAGGAGATATACAAGAAGGCGGCAGAACTGTATCCTAAAGACTACCGCGCAAAGAACAACATCGGCGTTATGGAGATGATTCGAGGTAACGAACTGAGCGCACTCGACAACTTCCAGGAGGCTATGGACAAGGGAAAGCAACCTGAGGCTTATGCCAACATGGCAATGATGGCACTGCAGCACGGTGGACTGGAGACAGCAGAGGAGTATCTCTCTAACGCCACTGGTGCGTCAGGCATGAACCGCGTACTGGGAACACTGAACATCGCCAAGGGCAACTACAGTCTGGCACAGCAGAACCTTACGGGCGAGAAGAGCAACATGGCAGCACTGGCCCAGATACTGAACAAGGACTACAGTGCCGCAACACAGACGCTGGCTGGCATCGACAAGGGCGACGCGCTGACCGACTATCTGCGCGCTCTGCTGCTGGCACGCACCGGACAGGCTGACAAGGCAACGGAGTTCCTCCGCAAGGCAGCATTCGCCGACCCGTCACTCGCATCATTCGCTGACCGCGACATTGAGATGCAGAACGTGAGAAAGTGAAACAAACTAGAAATTCTAGAGAATCTAGATGTTCTAGAAAATCTAGAAATAATTCAAAAATGTCCCGAATATACCTTATTATAATAAGCGCACTACTACTCGCCTCGTGCTCCACACGAAGCGGGTGGTTTCGCATGGAGGGACATTTCCTGCACATGAACCAGGGACAACTGCTCGTTTACAGCACCGACGGTATGATAAACGGCATAGACACAATAAAAGTATCAGGCGGACGGTTCTCTTACGAGATACCATGCACCAAGCCAACGACACTGATGCTTGTCTTCCCTAACTTCTCTGAGCAACCTATCTTCGCCGAATCGGGGGAGGCGATAGACATCAGCGCCGACGCCTCACACCTTAAGATAATGGAGGTGAAAGGAACAAAGCAGAACGAACTGATGACCGACTTCCGACTGCAGACGGCACAGATGGCACCGCCCGACGTGCAGCATCATGCTGAACTGTTCATCAGCGACCACCTCGAATCCCCGGTAAGCGAATACCTCCTGAAGAGATATTTCATGATGTCCGCGAAACCCGATTATGCCAAGGCCGACGCGCTGATAGACAAGATGATCGAAAAGCAGAAAGACAATGGCAACCTGCTGCGACTTAAGAACGACATCAAGAACATCAAGAACACGGGAACAGGAATGGCATTGCCCGAGATGTCTTTTGAAGGTATCAACGGACAGACGGTAAGCAGTGGCGACATGAAAGGACATGTGACCGTGATTATGACCTGCGCGACATGGGCTTACGAGAGCATGAACCAGTTGCGACAACTGAATAAGAAACGTAAGAGCATGGGCAACGCACTCAACGTGGTGGCCATATGCCTCGACAGCAGTAAAGAACAGATGCAAAATGCCATTAAGCGTGACACCATCCCCTGGCCTGTCGTATGCGATGAGATGATGTTCGCAAGTCCTCTCGTTCCGAAACTGGGAATCTATCACGTACCAGGAAATATCATACTCAACAAGCAAGGGCATGTTGTTGACCGTAATCTTGAGACACCGGCACTGCTGAGTAAGATAGACGAACTGGCGAAATAACGGATAAATCAAAAAAAAGATGCTGCGTCGCATACTTGATTTCATAGCACCCCGCCAGTGCAATATCTGCGGAAAGCGACTGGCATATAACGAAGAACTGATATGCGCGGCATGCAATATGCATTTGCCGCGCACTATGTTTAGTGCCAATGCCTACGACAACCCTATGGCACAACTGTTCTGGGGGCAGTTGCCCATAGAGCGTGCTGCAGCATGGTTTTACTTTGAGCCGCACTCCGAAGTCTCCAGGATGATTTACAAACTGAAATATGGCGACCGTCCTGACTATGGCTGTTTGATGGGACAATATCTTGCAGAGGACTTCCAGAACGACGGTTTCTTCGACGGTATCGATGCTATAGTGCCGATACCGATATCAAGAAAGAGGAAACGGGGAAGGGGTTACAACCAATGCGAATACATAGCGAAGGGCATCGCCGAGGTGACTTCATTACCAGTACGCAAGGACATCGTGAAGCGTAAGTCGTTTCGTGAGAGTCAGACACACATGAACTGGTGGGAAAGACATGAGAATGTCGAGGATGCCTTCACGCTGAAAGACCCTGAATGGGTGAAAGGAAAACACTTGCTTATCGTCGATGATGTGCTCACCACTGGAGCGACCATCCTCTCCTGCGCAAAGGAAATATGCCGTGAGGGCAACGTGAAGATAAGCATCGCCACTATAGGGTTTGCGGGGAAACACTGAAATCACGTATTTATTTTCTTCCAAAATCAGCGGGAATCTCACCCCATTTCGATGTCTCCCACTTGATGATAGGATTGTGGAAGTCGTGGGTGAGGAGCCATTTCTCAGCACGGAACAATATCTCGTAGAGTTTTTCTGTCTCAGGTGTATGCTCCAGTTTTGTCTTGCACTTACGTTTCTTCACCCACAAGATGGCATTATACGAGTCGCTGTAGATGGTCTTGTTAGGCATGCCACGCTGCCAGCAGAGTGCCAAGGCATGAACAATGGCGAGGAACTCCCCGATATTATTAGTTCCCTTCATCGGTCCGAAGTGAAAGACCTTCTCACCCGTGGCAAGGTCGATACACTGATACTCCATAGGTCCTGGATTCCCTGAGCATCCTGCATCCACTGCCCATGCATCTGCCGTTACCTCCATCGGCAAGGGAAGCACCGTGTCATGTCTGTAATCTGGTGGGTTCTGCATATATCGTCGTTCTTTATTTCTAATGCAAAGATACAACATGTTTTTCGTAATAAGTCACTTTCCTTCTTTTTTTATAAATTATTTTGAACTTAAACAAAAATGTTATACCTTTGCGAAGGGAAAAAGAGAGAGTGGAGAATTTAGAGTGTAGCACGAGTTCAACGTATTCTATGTAGGGGCGAACCCCTGTGTTAGCCCGTATAGTCATCGCAATTTATGTTCTCGCGTTATCTTCTACTCTTTGAGGGCTAACACTGGGGTTTGCCCCTACAAGAACTTGTAACATGGCTCATAGTGGTAATCATAACTCTAAACTCTCATCTCTAAACTCTAAACTAAAAAAATATGTTAGGAGCAATCATTGGAGACATCGTAGGTTCGAGGTTTGAGTTCGGACCAGCGCCACAGGCAGGATTCACACTATTCACTCCTGACTGTAACTATACTGACGACACCATCTGTACCATTGCCATTGCAGATGCGATAATGAACCATCGTGACTACAGCGAGGCGTTGATTGACTGGTGCCGCCGCTATCCTGAGCCCATGGGTGGATACGGAGGTATGTTTGCCAAATGGGTGTTTGCCGACGAGCATAAGCCCTACGGCTCATACGGCAACGGCTCGGCAATGCGCGTGAGTCCCGTGGGATGGCTGTTCAACGACATCGACACGGTGATGGAAGAGGCAAAACGCTCTGCCGAGGTGACCCATAACCACGAGGAAGGTATCCGCGGCGCCACATGCATCGCTACACTTATCTACTGGCTGCGCACAGTGAGAATAACAAAAGACGAGGTGGAGCACTCTATAAAAAGAAAGTTCGGCTATGACATCCCACCACTGAAAGACGTGATGCGCATCGGTTCGTTAGGACATTTCGATGGTACCTGTCAGGAGACGGTGCCTGCTGCAATAAGTTGCTTCCTTGAGAGTGACAGTTTCGAGGATGCCGTGCGCAAGGCGGTACTTGCAGATGGTGACACCGATACCAAGGCAGCAATAGCCGGTTCCATTGCCGAGTCATATTATGAAGTTCCCGACGAAATCATTGACAAAGCACTGAGTTTCCTTCCCAAGGACATGCTCGACATCGTAACACAATATTGTGACACGGTAATCAAGGTAATTGACAGTTGATAATTGACAATTGATAAGGATACCCCACCCCTACCCCTCCCCTTCAAGGGGTGGGGGTGGGGACTCAAAGTAATTCGTAATTCAAAACTCGTAACTCAATATGAAACTTCTGATTCTTAACGGACCAAACCTTAACCTGCTCGGTATTCGTGAGCCAGGCATCTACGGCAATGACAGCATGGACAGTTGTCTTGAGACTCTGCGCAAACAATTCCCTGACGTGGAAATAGAATACTTCCAAAGTAACGTCGAAGGAGAGATGATTGACAAGATGCAGGAAGTGGGGTTCTCATACGACGGCATAATACTCAATGCCGGTGCATACACCCATACCAGCGTGGCACTGCACGACTGCATCCGTGCCATCAAGACCCCAGTCATTGAGGTGCATCTCTCCAATGTGCACGCACGCGAAGATTTCCGACACAAGTCAATGATCTCATCTGCCTGCAAGGGCGTCATCTGCGGCTTTGGCATGGATAGCTATAGACTGGCAGTATCTCATTTTGCTTTCGCAAAATGACAAGAAATAATTCCTCCCCTCAGGGGGAGGTTAGGAGGGGGCTATGTCCATCGAAAACTACATCCTTAACCACATCGACCCCGAAGGTGATTATCTCTATCGTCTCTGGCGAGCCACAAACGTGCATCTGCTACGCGGACGCATGGCAAGCGGGCATTTGCAGGGACGGTTGCTGAAGATGATTGTGGAGATGATTCGTCCGAAGAATATCCTTGAGGTGGGAACGTTCAGCGGTTACAGCGCCATCTGCATGGCGGAGGGACTTGAGGAAGGTGGTCGTCTTTACACCTTCGAGATAAACGACGAGATGGAGGACTTTACACGTCCATGGATAGAAGGCTCGGCAGTGAGCGACAAGATAGAGTTTATCATCGGCGACGCCAACGTGGAGGCACCGAAAATGGGAATCACGTTCGACATGGCTTTCATCGATGGTGACAAGCGCACCTATATAGAAACGTACGAGACGGTGATGCGACTGATACGACCTGGCGGCTTCATCCTCGCCGACAATACTTTATGGGACGGTCATGTGCTTGAACAGCCAAAACCTGCCGACCGCCAGACACAAGGCATCGAAGACTTCAACGACTACATAGCCCGCGATAACCGCGTGGAAAGGGTAATCCTCCCACTGCGCGACGGACTGACAATCATTAGAGTTAGGAATTAGGAGTTAGGAGTTAGGAGTTAGAAGTTAGGAGTTGTCGCCTGCGGCGATTATCAATTATAAATTATTAATTCTTCATCGCAGCGAAGCGAGAATAACTCAAAACTCGTAATTCCTAACTCCTAACTCTAAAGCTTTTCTCCATAGCAAAGGTCACCGGCATCGCCAAAGCCGGGAACGATATACTTATGCTCGTTCATTCCGGGGTCGATGGCGGCAGCCCATATAGTGGCGCGTTCCGACGGAAGAGCCTGCTTCACCACTTCTATTCCCTCGGGAGTGGCGATGACACATGCCACATGCACGCTCTTTGGTTTGCCATGCTTGATGATGGCCTCGTAGGCCGCAGCCATTGAACCGCCGGTGGCAAGCATCGGGTCGGCGATAATCAGAGTCTTTCCCTCCACCGAAGGACATGCGATGTACTCAGTGTGTATGCCCACCTCGGTATGCTCACGGTTGGTGTACATACGGAATGCACTTACAAATCCGTTCTCGGCATGGTCGAAGACATTGAGAAAACCCTCGTGGAAAGGCAGTCCTGCACGCAGCACCGTTGCCACCACGATTTTGTCTTTCGGCAGTTGTAGATTTGCCGTTCCCAATGGAGTCTCCACAAACGAAGGTTCGTAAGTCAGTACTTTGGAAATCTCGTATGCCATCATCTCACCGATACGCTGTACGTTATTACGGAACAGTGCGCGGTTCTTCTGATAGTCAATGTCTCGTATCTCTGCCAGATACTGGTTAAGCACAGAGTTTTGTTCTGAAAGGTTGATTGTTTCCATATCGTATTCCTATTTATCTGGTTGCAAAGATAGTGCAAACCGAAGACAATGCAAAATAAAAGCAGTTTTATTTTTATTGTTGAGGTGCAGCCTATCTTCATGGAACGCAGTGACATAGAGTTACGAAAAAACGAGTGCAGAACAAAACAAACGTTTGTTTTTTATGCCGAGATAGAGTAACTTCATGGCACAATGTGACATAAAGTACGATTAAGTGAGTGAAAAAACTATGTTTCCTTTTACAAAAACAGAAAAAACTCTTTTACCGATTTCCATCTTTCAGATTATCGTTTGGCATTGATGTTGCCTGTCTGCAAACGAGTTTACGCCATTCACCACCAACACCAACCGTCGCATTCCATGCTGTGAAATCAGCAAAAGCAAAAACAACGCTTACGCTAAAAACCGGCTGCGCATAAGCATACTATTGTTTTTTAGGTTTGAAAAACCGGTGTTTTCGCCCATATCAGTATGTAAAGCCTCGGAAGAGGCGAAGATACAAGGCAGGTGTTTTTCTGGAAATTAGTTTCCTAGGAAAAATAACTGGCTTGCATCTTATAAGGGCTGCAAGCACTTACATACTGACGTGGGAGTTCTTTGTGTTTTTGTTTCTCTTCTATAAGACGCAATAAAAGCACATAGTATAACGTTTAAATACTGAATACAATCAATATTGCGATTATGACCTACAACATTGCAAAGCTTGCAGACTTCAATCCTGCCCTTGCGACAGAACTCAAGAACTACTGCTATACAATTGTCGGCTTATGTCAGCAGGTTCATCGTGAAATGGGACCTTTCCTGAACGAATACATGTATCAGGAAGCCTTGGATATATCTCTTGAAGAGAACAACATAGAGAGGGTGAAGGAATATTATTTCTCCGTAACCTATCATGGGAGACAAATAAGGCACAAACACTATGTCGATTTCCTTGTCAACAAAGATGTTCTGATAGAGTGCAAAGCTGTTGAATGCCTTGGAACAGAGCAGCGTCAGCAACTGTGGAACTATATGAGGCTGACAAATGTGTGTATAGGAATATTATACAACTTTGCTCCAGTACACGACCAGTGTGAACGTTATTACTTAGATAAGGAAACAGGGAACATGTATATGTTCTAAAGTAAACTTGACTCTGTGTTTTGGTTTACAAAAACCAGAAAAACTCTTTTACCGATTTCTATCTTTCAGATTATCGTCTGGTATTGATGTTGTCTGTCTGTAAACGAGTTTAAACCATTCACCATCAACACCAACCGTCGCATTCCATGCTGTGAAATCAGTAAAAGCAAAAACAAAGAAAAAGCCCCTCTCTGCGGGAGAGGGGATGGGGTGAGGTTGTTTTTACTGTTTTTGCCCATGTCAGTATGTAAAGACTCGGGAAGAGGCGAAGATACAAGGCAGATGTTTTTATCTGGAAATTAGTTTCCAAGGAAAAATAACTGGCTTGCATCTTATAAGGGCTGTAAGCACTTACATACAGACATGGGAGTTTTTTAGGTTTTTTGTTTTTTTCATTCATGCGAAAATTTTCGCAACGAAGTTTTTCGCATAACACGTTCTTTCATCAATTTCTATGTATCCTACATTGCACGAAGTGTCTATTGTTTCAGTTTATGAAGAGAAAAAGTGTCTAGTTTATTTTGCTTTTAAAAGCCCATCCCTTCGGGAGGGGTTTAGGGTGGGTCTGTCTTACACGCCGCTTGTAATCTCCTTACCAGCCATTGGTAACCGTCTTACCAGATACTGGTAACGGCATTACCAGCCATTGGTAATCGCCTTACCAGCGGCTGGTAACAAGACGGATGAACTTTAAAAGATGTTAAATAAACCAAAATACTTATATATAATAGGTATAATAGTGTTACCTTTGCAGTCCAAACTCTGTAAATACTGATTGTATTGTTTTATTGAGATATTGCAAATGCTCTATTTCATATACTGCTGAAACAAAATAGCTCAAATTCAAATAACAAAATATTCATTATGAAAAAATCAATTACTAAGACTATTACCTCAAAACTATTTGAGGGAAGCGTTTCGCGTAAAAGGGTCGCCCCAATGCAAGCATCCCTTGTATTGGCGTTGTTGCTCTGCTTGCTGATGCCACAAGGGGTGAAAGCAGCTCTTGTAACTGATGCATATTATGATTTCAAAGGTTCTATTGATGCTGGAGACACCCAAGTCACTTTGTCAGGTAATTTTGATGAAACTTACACAGGATGCCAATACTTTTCAAAGATTGGAAACGTTAATAACCCAGGAAGACTCGCCTGTGGAGATGATAGAGGTGTTTGGGATGGCAAATGGATATTGACGGAAAGCCACAAATTGGGTTTATATGCCCTTACCGGTGGTACAAGACAATTTTTAGTTAGTCAACTTTCCAAAGGAAGTATTGTTACTTTTGATGTTGTTGATACAAGTGATAATCCTCAAACAATAAGTCTTGTATCTAACAACGCAACCGCAGTAGGTAATAAATTTTCCATGACACAAAGTGGTGTTCTGGTGGTTGGTATTCCAAGATATTATAGTATAAAGACCATCACTATCCAACACGATGATGCAGGTTCTTACAGTTACGACCCAGCCAAAGAGGTTTACGATCTTACACAAGTAGCTTCGGGAGGGCTTGCAAGCAATAATCTTGCAGCGGCAGATTATCAGTTAGGTGATGGAACTGCTCAGTATCTCACCAATCTGAATGGCATGGCTGCCAACAATAGAATTACTGTTACAGGAACCAATGACTGGATTTTTGACGGTGGCTTGAAGAACAATACAGACTGGACTGTTCTCAATTTGTCTATATCTAATTTGCTGGCAGAAGACCGCGTTAGAATTATTTACCAGAATGGTAACGGAAACTATGGAGGAAACCAGTTGAATTTCGGCAGTGATACCCAAAATGGTTCTTCCGTGTTGAATAGTGCTGCATTTAAGGATACCGATAAAGACGGTGAACTGGACGAAGACGAACACATGATTACAAGAGATGAAGCTGTTGAGAGTGGTGTCTACTACACCATGACAGAGGACGGCCATCTTGATCTTATTGTCTTCCCAGGAGTGAAAATCACCAAGATAGAGATTTACAGCGACCACCAGGCCGTAATGCTCGACCGTTACAACGGTTCTGCCGCAACAGGCTACACGGCTTATTTCTCGGAGACTGGTCAGTTGTTGGCCAAGGAACACATTGTTCCCGGCGGTCTGAATGTGTATGTTGGTAATAGTGATGACACCCAGCATGCAGAGGTCGTTATGTCTGACCGAGGTCCTGTTTCCTTTGTTTACGACCAAGGACATTACAAGATGGCCAGACAGTCAGGCAACAGTATGAATGTAGACGATGCTATTCCTGCAACGGGTACGTTCTATAAGTTTATCCCAGAAGTTGATGGATACATGTCCATGAATTTCAAGGCGGTTAGCATAAGATATGCTAATTATTGGAATGGAAATGGTCAATCTGATGGGAATGAACAAATAAAGAACCAGTCTTGTCCATATTATCTGATGCAATTAAATGGAAATACTTTTGGAAAGTATGTTCATCCAAATGGTAATACAGAGAATGGACGTACTCTTAATAATGGTGCAAGTGGAAGCTTTAATAATATTCGAGTAGAAGCTGGTAAGACCTACTATATGTATGGTTGGTGGAATGCTTCTTCAGATCTTGGTAATGAGAATGTCAGTTGTGGTGTTGCTCATCTCATTGACGTTACCTTCATTCCCGACAACATGGTTACTCCGCTGGCTAAGTGGGTAGCCAGCAGCACAGCATCTGATGAAGATTTGGCTGACGTTACAGGATTCACAACTAACGATCTTCATATCAAGAAGTTGTCGGATAATATCACAGGTTGCGAACCATATATTGAAGGCGGCAAGCTGAAGATTAGAAATATCACTTTTGCCGATGGAGCAAATCCTGGCGGTACCATCTTGATTAAGCTTGGCGATCCAGGCAACGATGCTAACCCAGTTTTCGCCTATACGATTGCTTATGATGCAAGCTGGCAATCAAGCAATTGGACAGACAACAGCCGCAGCGAAGGACATACTTGGGACTTCTCAACAAATCCGCTTAGAGGTTTGGATTGGACCGACACAAGCGGTCAGGCCGACGATGTAGATTTCGGAACGGAAGCAGGTCCTGGTTTGCTTTACGATGAGATGCACGAATCGAACCCCGACGGAACTGTTCACTCTGACTGGATGAAGACCTGGCGCGTAATCAACGGTTCAGGCATTGGCACCCACGACCTGATGTTCCTGAACAAGTACGACATGGAGGGCGACAACGCCGACATGATGTGGGACACCGAAGGAATTATCATCAACACTTCTTCTAACCAGAGCTGTATCAACAACGAGTTTGGTAGTGTCGTTGACCATAGTAAAACAGGTACTCGCAACGATCCCGACCGTTATGTGGGTATCCTGCCTGGCGGTTCGTTTACCATTCCTGCATTAAAGGCTGGCGACCGCGTATGCATCTTTATGGGCAGTGGTGATGGTAGCGGTGCCGATGCCTGCAGATTCAACATTACTGGCGCCCTCGATGCCATCGGACAGACAATTTCTTCTACTGACATCTACAATGCCGGCGGTTCGCATTGGCAGTATAACATGGGAAATGAAAGCCGATATCGCGGTGCTTACCAGTTCATTTCCACAGGCGGCGATATGACGTTCACAATGAACGGTGGATCGATGACTAAACTCTACTCCATCACGATTTACACAGGTGTAAAGTCTGCCACCAATGATGCTACGAAATATAATTATGATATGAGTTATAACGGTGATGAATACATAGCTTCGAATAATGCATGGTATATGTATAATGATTATCGTACAGAAACACCAGCTCGCAGCGTCTACACCGTGCACTACCGTGGTAAGGGTGAGAGACTTAAGACTCCAGTTGTCCTTTATAAGAGCGGAAACATCAACACGGACGCTGACCATCTGATTTACACCGAGACAGGAGATAATAATGCGCCCGTCATCATCTTTAAGTCAGAGAAGGAACAGTATGGTATGTTCAGAATGCGTGTTGAAGACTATGAGTTGAATTATAAATACGTGGCCGACTATGGTCTGCAGAACATCGCTGTGGGCTATCTTGAGAAAAAAGGCTATCCCTATACATGGGACTTCACAGACCTGAAGGGTTATGCTGATACTGATACCCGTATTCAGAAGGAGCGTACAAATGTGGGTAATTACGACCCAAGAACCGTAGATGCAAACGAAACCTACGAGATTGAGTTTATGAACAACTCTGTTGGAGAGAACGTGAAGTCCGTTGAACAGTGGAAGCAGTATGCTGCAGACGGAGACATTCCTGCAGGATATGGTCTGCATGTCAGGAACGAGCCTTATAGCGGAGGTGTGATGTGGGAGAGCGGACAACTCTATGCCGGTGAAGAACAATTTGGTGAGGCTCTCGGTCTCAGCATTTCAGCACCTGGAGTTCATGAGAATTACAATGGTGGTCTTCGTATCAGCGATGAAGAGGGCAAGGAAGGTCTCTGCCTGACAGGAGGAAACTGGAAGATTACAATTCCTGAGGTAGGCGCTTTAAACGCTGTATATGTCAGAGCCACGCCAATAGGCAGTAGTAACGTTGCTGGTGTCGGTGCTGCAAATACTGCATTCACTTACGCAGAGGAAGCTACCGACGGCTCAGGTGATATGATTTATGCCGTGAAGGGTACTGGCGCAGACATGAGCCTCTTCTTCAACAACGTAATCATCAAGAAGATTTCTATCTCTGAAGATCCAAAGGCCGTAAACAGCAAGGGTTGGACATCCGAAAGCCGCACCCGTGATATTGATGCATCACTGACCGCCTATATGACAGGTAAGGACATAAAGACTTATCTTGTAGGAAGTCCCGACCACACCAAGCGCACATTGGTACTCACCGATATCAGCGGAAGTGAAGCCAACTATGTGCTGCCAGCAAACACTGGCTGTGTGATGTTCAATACAGCAGAAGGCAAGGCAGAAATCCTTGATGGAGGTTTCCACCTCTTCGTTCCAGACATGCACGACGGTGAGAAGGTGGCTTCAACTACTGGAAACATGATGAAGGTAAATTCTGTAGAGGGAAAGGTTATCCCCGATTCAGAAGGCGACCTGACAAACTATGTTCTTGCGTATAAGTATTATCAACTGGACGATAATGGCTATCCTGTAGGTGATCCGATTTCAGGCGATGAGATGTTCTACCGTGCTGCTAATACAGGTATCAAGTTGCATACAAACTCCGCATATCTGCAGATGCCGACAGCTGACGTGAAACCTAAGGGTGCAGTTGGCGCCAAGTATACCTTCCTCTTCGCAGAATATGATGAGGAGAACGCTGGCACTTCTACTGCTATCGAGGAGATTGAAACAATATCCACTGACGATGTTAATGGTGAAAGCAAGGCACAATGGTATAACCTGAATGGCCAGAAACTCAACGGTAAACCATCTGCAAGAGGCATTTACATCAAAGATGGGAAGAAAGTTTATATTAAATAATTAAATGACGTTTGAATAGAAGAATTATGAAAAAG
>JAFZIY010000032.1 GCA_017554105.1 Prevotella sp.
GGTAAAAAGGTAAAAAGGTAAAAAAGAAAAATACTCTTTACCCAACCATTTTGCCTTGTCCTAAAAAACATCATATTCTTCATCATTTTAATAATTTTTCTTTTTTATAGTCTCACTCCCTTGGTTTTGAGATATTCAATTCCCAGCTGCTTAGCTCGCTCAAAATTACGGTTCTTCAACTTCTTTTCCTTATCGGGCTTCTGCTTGGTGATGGCACCAGGCTTCTGGCGGAATCGTTCCACCTCAGTCAAATTCCAGGACTTGGTAACATCCCATTTCTCCTTACATTCTATCTGCTGAGAATAATAATATACCGACTCTGCCTGCCGGTCAGCCGCATAATCACCCGTATCCCAGACACCATTGCCGTTGGCATCCACAAAGGCGCGCATATAGTACTTGCCTGGTGTGAGATAATCAAACCGTGCTGTGCCGTTCTTCACATGTACTTCTCTCACTGGATCATCGGAATTGAGCAGTTGGACAATCATCGTAGAATCGATGTCATTCAAGCCACTGACATTCACTATCAGCAGGCTGAACTCATCCGGCCCCTTCACCTTGATACCTTGTTTAAAGGATTTCGAGGCCTTGCCATAGATATCGATAAAGGCAGCGGAGTCGATCTCGAAACTGTATTCCGTCTCCAGACGCCAATCGACCAACAACTCATACTTTCGTATGGAGTTCTCTATTTGCCGGAACTCATAAGGTGTCTGATACCACAGGGTGTCGATCTTGGAATAAAGATGTATCATCGATGTATCACAGACTTCCAATGGTGTTGGCATCTCGATGGTCAACCGTGAGTAAGGTGTAGCAGAAGAAGGCACATTATATTTCACTTCCAAGGGCTTGATAGGATAGATGGAGTCATAAGGCTGGCCGTTCTTCTTTTTCTTTTCCTGTTGCTTCTGCCACTTCTCTATTTCCCTGTTCAGCTCCTTTAAACGCTTCTCATACGACACCTTAGGCACAATATCCAAAGCAGAATCGGTGTTAAGCACAAGATTGCCAAGGGTATCGGTCATATGATAGGTGATATCCATCCGCAGGGTATCCTGGTTGATGAGCGTCGTGTCACGAAGCCAGTAGTGAATAGTGTCACGTTTCTCGTTGGCCTCAATCACAAAAGCACTGTCAGCGTTGAAGTTCAGGCCTTTGATTTCGGGCAGGATGGAGTCGCCATAGGTGAAATACAACGATAGCTTATTAGGCTCCTCCCGCTCCGTTTTGAGCAGGAAGCGGTCTGTCTGAGGATGTGTGAACGCCAAGAGGGTGACATCGTCGGGCAGGAAATGCGTATAAGGCACCTGTCGAAACGCATCGATATGCAGTGAATCACGCCAGATGGTATCCGTACGGGTATCAGGTTTCGACGACGGGCTGAAAGTCTCGTGACTGAAAGCAATCATCTCGCCCATCTGCTTGAAGCAGAAGTCACCATCCATATCCTGAAGGGCATATGCACGATAGGTACCAGGCGCCACGCCCTTCACCACAAAATGGCCTCGGCTGTCCGTACGTGATATACGCATCAATGGCTTTGTGGTAAATGCGGTATCTGACAAATCATCATAGAGTCCCACCGCAATACCCTTGATAGGCTCCAGATTACTGGCATCCAACACATAACCGGCAATCTCGAAAGTGTCAATCTTTTCGCCTGTAGAGAAGGTGAAGGTATAGTTGCCCATGGGATTGCCCTCATTATTATCGGCAATGGCATCACTAAAGTCGATGGTATAGGTGGTATTCTCTTTCAGCGTATCCTTCAACTCTACAATAATCTTCTTGCCAGCTCCTTTGATTTCTGGTGTTTCCAGTTGTGGTGGCGAGACGATGACCTTTTCTGAAGGATTGTCGATTTTAATAAACTCATTGAAATAGATGGTGATTTTGTTCGTCTTGATATTGGTGGCCCTGTCTTCTGGCGTGCTGCCTATCACCTGAGGAGGATCATCATCATACCAACCGCCATCGGGCTGTCCCATTCGGGCACAGGAAGTAAAGAAGTAAGAGGTGAGAGGTAAGAGGTAAGAGAATACTCCTACCACTACCAATATATGCATGCGTATTTTATGTAATTTCTCTTTCAGCATTTTCTCGTTGCACTTGTCATTTCTCTCACTTCTTACCTCTCACCTCTCATTAAGCTTTATCAGCTGCTCTATGGTCTCACGACTATTGCTCAGGCGAGGCACCTTATGCTGCCCACCCAGCTTTCCACGTAGTTTCAACCAGTCGTTAAAGAGATTCGGGCGTGCCTCAATAATCTCGAGGTGTTGCAAGGTAATGTTCTTATAGCGCTTGGCCTCATAGTCGGAATTGATTTCCTGCAGGCGCTGGTCGAGCAGGTCAGAGAATTGCTGCAAATCCTTTGGACGTTTGGCAAACTCGATGAGCCACTGGTGACGGCACTTCGCATTCGCATCCATAAACACGGGCGCTGCAGTATATTCAGAGACTTCTGCACCAGTCTGCTCACAAGCATATGCCAGTCCCTTCTCAGCATTGTCAACAATCAGCTCTTCGCCAAAGGCGTTGATAAAATGTTTTGTACGCCCTGTAATAATAAACTTATAAGGATTGGTCGAAGTAAACTGGATGGTATCACCTATTTCGTATCGCCAGAGGCCGCAGCAGGTAGAGATGACCATCGCATAGTTCTTGCCCGTCTCCACATCCCAGATGGGAATGGGGCTTCCGGAATTTCCGGATTCCAATGGAATGAACTCATAGAACACATCGTAGTCGAGCATCAGCAGCATCGACTTGTCGTTGGGATCATTCTGCAGGCCGAAGAACCCTTCGCTGGCATTATAGGTCTCCATATAGTGCATCTTCGGCGAGGTAATGAGCTGCTCATACTGCTTTCGATAAGGCGTGAAGGCCACACCACCGTGGAAAAACATCTCGATATTGGGCCATACCTCCTCCAGATGCGTCTTGCCTGAAATCTCCATCATCCTGGTGAGTACGGAAAGCATCCATGAGGGCACGCCCGAGATGTTTGTCACATTCTTGTTCATTGCCTCACGGGCAATCTTGTCGCGCTTGATTTCGAAATCGGAAATCAGGGCTGTCTTCTTCTTGGGAACACGCACCAGATTGGCCAACGGATTGATGTTCTCTATCAGGATGGCACTGAGGTCGCCCACCAGAGAACCCTTCAGATTATAGTTGGATGCGTGGCTACCACCTAAGATCAGTGCCCGTCCATCGAAGATACGCGATTGGGGATTGTTCTGCAGATACATGGCCACAGCATCGAAACCGCCCTTGTAATGCATCCGTTTAAGACCCTCCCGGCTCACAGGAATGAACTTCGACTTATCGTTGGTAGTGCCTGATGACTTGGCATACCACTTCACACGGCCAGGCCAGAGGATATCTGCCTCACCATGCCGCATACGGTCGATGCTATCCTTCAGCTCCTCGTAGGTGTTGATAGGAATATGCCTTGCAAAATCCTCATAGCCTTTCATCGTAGCGAAGGCGTGATTACGGCCATATTCCGTATCTTTAGCCTCAGCAATCAAACGGCCCAGCACTGCTTCCTGCAATGCCTTTCCCTCGTTCAGATGCTTTTCCAACTCCAGCTGGCGAGATTCGAAAACCTTTCTTACTATACCAGTGATGCTCATTTCAAATTGCGCAATTTGCGTGCAAATTTACGCAATTCCATTGTAACGGGGGAAAAAATTACGATTTTTTTATATAATAAGGTATAATTAGGGATTACGATTTTAGGGATTTCCCATTTTCTTTTAGGGGAAATCCTTTCTGGTGCTGTTGGTTTCTGGCTAATTTTGCAGCGTGAAATCTTTAAAATGTTTGGCTTATGAAAAGGATAATGATTGCTATGCTGAGCCTGATGCTCACCTTGCCGATGATGGCACAATACGGCCGACCCCGTCATTATGGGTCCAACTACGGACGCAGCAGCTATACTCGCACAAGTTATCGTCACAACCCAGTTGATACCTATGTCGGATTCCGTATAGGCGGTGCATTCTCAACGGTCAGCTCTGACGACAAGTACCTCGATGGTGGAACCATGCGCAGCGGCCTGAATGTGGGTGTTGTGGCTGGATTCCAAGTGGCACCTCATGCACCCATCTATTTCGAAACGGGTCTTTCCTATATAGAAAAAGGTGGAAAAGGCAGCTACGATGGCAGGAAGTTTACGTATAACCTCGACTATCTGGAAGTGCCGCTGTTGCTGAAATACGACTGCAGGGTGGATCGCGATCTGAGCATCCAACCATTCTTAGGCGGTTATGTGTCAGCTGGCGTAGGAGGTAAGATCAAGGACTTTGGTCATCGTCAGGCTTACAGCTCTTTCGATGACGATGCTTTCCAGCGCTTCGATGGGGGTATTAAGTTAGGCTGTGGCGTGCAGTTCAACTATCTCTATGCAGAGCTGGGTTATGACATTGGTCTGTCAAATATCAGTCGCGACTATTTTGACGATGCCCATACGGGGAGCCTCTTTGCTACGATTGGTATAAACTTCTGATTCTTTTGGACTGAGGGCTATTCGTTTAAATGCAGGCGGAAGCCGAATTCGATGGTTGGCGTCAGAGGATGTTTCTTGTAATAATGCTCCAAAGAGGTGCCGTCGTCGAAGTAATAACCAAGAGAGGGTTCGAGATAGAAGCCGAGATGGCGGTTAAAGCCATACTCGGCTCCTGCCTTTGCATCAACAGACCACTGCCAGGGTTTTTTGTTTACTGAATGGCTGTTCACCTCAGCACTCACACATTTCTCCAGCATTGCGCCACCAGAAATGTAGAACAGGAAGTGATCGGTCTTCCAGAACTGCCAAGAAACACTAAGAGGAATTCCGAGATAATGCAGCTTCTGGTCGTAGTTGGCCTGCTCATAAAGTGGAATGCTGAATTCAGAATAAAGATAGGTATAGCTGATACCGCCGTGCAAGGCAATACGAGGTGTCAGCTGATAATTCAAGTTCAAGCCAATGCGTATCGGAAGGTGATGCTCAGATCTGTATTCCGTCAGCGTATAGGATGGAATAAGAGACGAATAAGAACCGTATTCCGGCTGATCCTGATAGAGATTATTACTTTTATCACCATTATAAGCCATTTCTCCATTCTTATAATAGAGACGATCCATTCGCTGGGAGGTGTTAGCAGCAAGAAGTCCGCCAGAGGCGTTCACACCCAAGGACCACTTGTTGGAATGAGGGTGGATGGTGGATGGTGGATAGTTCTTGGACGAGCCAAGCGGCAAAGCAGAGCGATGATGATCAGGATTCTCGGCTTTTAATTCTAATTCTGTGTGCTCAGTTTGTACGTTCTCTGTTGGCTTCTCTTCCTCTTCGGTTGATGGGCCTTGTTCTGGCTCGTCAGCGACATCAGGGGGACAGGTTGCCTGATTCATGGCAATGCCTGAATTACGGACCAGTCTCTTTGATTTAGCTGCGAGTTGCTTTGAGACAGGTTGTTCAGTAGTTGGTTCCTCAGATATCTGAGTCTCTACCGTTGGCTCTTCAGCTATCAGTTTCTCTGAGATTGGCTGCTGAGAGACGGCATCGGCCAGTTGAGGTTGCTCGATATCATGACTATTGTAGAAGACAAAGTATCCTACGAGGGCTAAAACGGCTGCAGCCGCAACCCAATACCTTTGAGCGGTTCCCGTCAAACGGGAAAGCGGCTTAAGCCCAAAGGATTTATCCATCTCTTTGCTGATGCCTTCCCAAAGTCCTGGGGGAGGCGTCTTACGATGCCCCTCAAGCTTCCGTCTCAGTTTTTCTGCCCAGTCTTCTCTCATTGTCTTGTATTTATGAATTCCTTAATCTTTCTTGATAGCAGCCGTTTGGCGTAATAGAGTTGCGAGCCTGATGTTGATACCGTGATACCCAACAGCTCTGCGATTTTCTGATGCGAACAGCCCTCGAAGGAATAGAGGTTGATCACCGTTCGATAGCCGTCAGGCAGTTCGCTGATCAGTTGGTGCAGCTCATCTGCAGAGAGG
This sequence comes from Prevotella sp., assembly GCA_017554105.1. Lineage (GTDB taxonomy): Bacteria > Bacteroidota > Bacteroidia > Bacteroidales > Bacteroidaceae > Prevotella. Next base: position 6,004 of record JAFZIY010000032.1, read on the forward strand.
CCATCAGAAATAGGCTCTTCGTCTGCACTTTGCTGAACATCTGCCTCATGAAGTTCTGTAAACAGCAGCTTCTTCCGTTCTCTGAGGAAATGGAGGGCCTCGTTCACCACTATTTTGATCATCCAACCTCGGAACGACGATTCATCACGATACTCAAAGGCCGACAGCGAGGTGAATATCTTCACGAAACTGTTTTGCAGCACGTCCTTCGCATCGTTATCGTCAGGCACATAGCGGTAGCAGACCGATGAAAGCTCCTCGACGTACATCTGATAGAGCTGGCTCATCGCCCTCTGGTCCTTTTTCCGTATGCGCTCAACGAGTTGTCCGACCATCTTTTTCCTTATGTTCTACTTTAATAATCCAAAATTACGCAAATCTTGTATGACTTTGCAGTCTTTTTAGATTCTTTAACGCTTTCCCATGCAAGATTTGAGACTATTCCGTATTATATTTGCAGAAAGAATCCAAAAAGTATTCAAGATGAAAAAGAAAAGTCTGTTATGGATAAGCGCATTTCTGCTGATGCTGGCAGGATGCAGCAGTAGTGATGACAATGATACAAATAACGAATCAACATTATATAAAAAGACATGGAAGTTGGTTAGTTATGGAAATGAAACCAATGCTGTATTAAAGGAAGCCAACGGTTTTGAGTACATCATTGTATTTCTTCCTGACGGAACCTATACAGGCTGGGCATACGGAAATCATATGGAAGGTAAGTACAATTGTACAGGTCATAATATCAGTTTTAGTCATCCGGACATAACAAAGGTCTATGATGAAGGTTCTGACCCAGATGATTTTTATCTGACACATCTTTGTGATGTCTCTACCTATGAGATAAACGACAGGGAATTAAGACTCTATTATTCTAAAGATGAATACTTTAAGTTCAGAATAGTTGAATCGTCAGCCTTTGATGAGAGTCTGCTTCCTGGTTGTTGGGTCGTCGTAAAAGATGGTGTTCAGCAGAACAACGGTGTCTGGTTTTCCAATGAGCCAGCTTTCGACGATGGAGAGAAAAAACTTGCCAAATATTGGTGGCGCAAAGATCCTACAGACAACTTGCATCGCTACGAAACCACCTATTGGTATAAAGGATATGACGGGCGCATCGGTATTTGGATGTTTGAAGGCGGACGTACCGTTACAAAACTAACCCGCGACAGGCTGACCATTGAAGATTGGTGGATGATGGATAGTAATGTAGGAGTCATTGAATACCAGCGTATGGACTCAAATCCAGAGATTATTGAATAAACAACCTTGCAAACATAACAAAGTATGAAGAAGAATCTATTTGGGTTGGCAGCCGTTGTGCTGAGTGGTGCGATGCTGTCGTGTTCCTCATCGGAGGAAGAAAGTGTTGACTTGGGTGAAACCAAGACAGTGGTGAATATGCTATCGGAGGCGCAACCGATACAGTTGACAGAGGCGCAGAGAGTCTTTGCCAACGACAACAATCAGTTTACGCTGAACTTCCTGAAAACAGTCAACGATGTAGATCAAAGTGGCAAGAGTTTCATCTATTCCCCACTGAGCATCACCTACGTCTTGGGAATGGTAAACGATGCAGCTGAGGGAGAGACAGAGAAGGAATTGGAGCAGACCTTAGGCTTCCACGAAGGAGGCATTCAGGCTGTGAACGACTACTGCAAGAAACTGATAGATGGTCTGCCAAAGGTGGATGAAAAGGTGACGCTGAACATCGCCAACGCCATTTTCGTAAATAAGGGCTATACCCTTAAGCAGCAGTTCCAACAAGACATGCAGACTTACTACAATGCCAAGGCTGAGATGCTCGACTTCAAGGCGCCTGAGACGCTTAGCCATATCAACGGCTGGTGTAAGGAAAAAACCAACAGCATGATTCCCACCATCCTCGACAAAGTGGATCCAAGTATGGTGTCGTATCTACTGAATGCCATCTACTTCAAAGCAGACTGGGCCTCGAAGTTCGACCAGAAGAATACCAAGGAAGAGACCTTTACCACAGAGAAAGGCAAAACCAAGTTGCCCATGATGCACCAGAATGTACTTATCAGATACTTGAAGAATGATATGTATGCTGCTGTTAAGATGCCCTATGGCAACGGCTATTGGGATATGTCGATAATACTACCAGAAGAAGGAAAAACCACAGATGACATCATAAATTATATGGCTGATATAGGTATGGCACAATGTTATCCAATGGACGAACAATGGTTCGATGTCTTTCTACCCATGAGCGGAGCTCGTCCTTATGAGGTTGACCTGAAGCTTCCTCGCTTTGAGACAGCATCGGATACAGATGAACTCGATACTGGTGAACCTGACAAGAAGAAAGGTCTCATTGGATTAATGCAGAAGATGGGTATCAATCGGGCTTTCATCGATGGCATAGCTGAGATTCCAAATATGTGCGATGAACCTCTATATATCGCCATGATGCGCCAAAAGGCTGCTATCGAAGTGAATGAGGAAGGCTCTGAAGCCGCTGCCGTCTCAGTAGCAGGTATGGGTTTTGAGTCTGCTCTCGACAAACCCATTGAATATCCCAAGGCCACCTTCCACGCCAATCGTCCCTTCGTCTATGTCATCCGCGAAGCCTCTTCTGGCGTCATCCTCTTCGTTGGCAAATTCACTGGCGTATAAAACAGTACTAAGCGAAACAGGGGAAAAGACACAGGGTAACAAGGAAAAAGGTACGTTCTAACAGGGAGAGAGACAGGGAGTAACCAGATTCGGGCGCCCGCCCTGATTGATAGGGGCGGGCGCCCTTATATCTTCGAGCACCCGCCCTGATATATGAGAGCGGTCGGTCATAACCGATTTTTAATCCTTCTATACTACCTTTTGATATTATCCCTCAGCAAAGGCAGCGGCTTCAGCCTCAGCGATGATATCCTCACGGGATTTCTCCTTGTGCGTGATATCAGAGAGGTCGAAGTCATCAGAAAAATCAGAAGATTTGGAGGATTCTGAGTTTTCAGAGTTATCGGAGTACTCCGAGTTTTCGGAAGACTCTGAATATTCTGACTTATCTGAGGAATCAGATACTTCCTGCTTCTGCTCGATGATAAAGTCTTGTTGTTCCTTTTCTGGATCAGGCACGAGCATTGTGGGTTCTTCCTCCATCTTTGTACGGTCAGACTTCGCCTTGAAGATTTCTTCCACAAACTGAGGTTCGCGCTTCAGCTTCTGCAAAGTCTCCTTAGAGGCTAATTGTTGAGCCTCTTTTTTGGAATAGCCTGAACCACGCTCACCCTCTATACCCTCGATGACAACCTGAAAACTGAAAATCGGACTACCATTGTCATCCAGCTTCTGCTTCAGCATGCGATACTCCATGCGCACTTTGTTCTTCTGGCTCCACTCCAACAGCTTCGACTTGAAATTGACCTCCTTGAAGGCCACCTTGTCGATATTGATGTATTTGCCCAGCACACGATTCTGCCAGAACCACATGCAGGCATCATAGCCGCGATCCAGATAGATGGCTCCCACCAGTGCCTCGAAGGCATTGCCGCCTACATAACTGTTATGAGAATTGTTCCGACCTGCTGAAAGGATCAGCTGCGAAAGTCCCATCTCGTTGGCAAGTTTGCCTAAAGTCTCACGACTGACGAGCTTGCTTCTGGTGTTGGTGAGAAAACCCTCGCGCTTACCCTCATACTGAGAATAGACAATATGCCCCACGATGGCATCGAGTATGGCATCACCCAAAAACTCCAGACGCTCATTATTCAGCGGCTTGCCCTTATCGTTGCGCCTGCCGATGCTCTTGTGCATGAGTGCCTGACGGTAATACTCAATGTTGCGCGGATAGAATCCGAGTATCTCGTAAAGGGAAGAAAAAAGCTCCTTATCCTTGCGGAAAGGGAGCTTTATCCTGTCAATGATATTATTAATCCACATACTTGCTAAAGACCACACAAGCATTGTGACCACCAAAGCCGAAGGTGTTGCTGAGACCAGCACGTACCTCACGCTTCTGAGCCTTGTTGAATGTGAAGTTCAGATTATAGTCAATCTCTGGATCCTCATCGCCCTCCTCGTGGTTGATGGTGGGAGGAATAATATCGTTCTTCACCGCCAGTACTGTAACCATTGCCTCAACAGCGCCGGCAGCACCCAGCAGGTGACCAGTCATTGACTTCGTAGACGAAATATTCAGTTTGAAGGCAGCATCGCCAAACACCTCCTTGATGGCCTTGGCCTCAGAGATGTCACCAACGTGGGTAGAGGTGCCATGAACATTGATATAGTCGATATCCTCAGGCTTCAACGCAGCGTCCTCAAGCGCATTCTGCATAACGAGCTTGGCACCCAGACCCTCCGGATGAGAAGCGGTGATATGATGTGCATCAGCACTCATACCTGCACCAACCATCTCTGCATAGATCTTCGCACCACGAGCCTTAGCGTGCTCCAATTCCTCAAGAATCAGACAGCCAGAACCCTCAGCCATGATGAATCCGTCGCGACTGGCGCTGAACGGACGACTGGCCTTCTCAGGCTCATCATTACGAGTAGAGAGAGCATGCATGGCATTGAAACCACCTACGCCTGTAGCGCAGATAGCAGCCTCAGCACCACCTGCTACGATAGCGTTGGCCTTACCTAAACGGATGAGATTGAAGGCATCAGCGAGTGCATTTGAAGAAGAAGCACAAGCAGAAGCGGTGATATAGTTGGGGCCGTGGAAGCCATACATAATCGAAATCTGACCTGCTGCGATGTCAGCAATCATCTTCGGAATGAAGAAAGGATTGAACTTAGGACCATCGGCTTCATGTACACCATAGTACTTCACTTCGTCCTCGAAGGTCTTAATTCCACCAATACCTACGCCAAAGACCACACCAATGCGGTTCTTGTCTTCAGTATCGAGATCCATCTTACTGTCCTCGACAGCCTGCTTGGCGGCAATCATGGCCAGCTGGGTATAGCGGTCCATCTTACGAGCCTCCTTGCGGTCAATATAATCATTGATATTGAGGTTCTTTACCTCACAAGCGAACTGTGTTTTAAATTTACTTGCATCAAAAAGTGTAATAGGTGCTGCACCGCTAACGCCGTTGAGCAGGTTATTCCACATCTCCTCAGGAGTGTTGCCCACTGGCGTCACTGCGCCAAGACCTGTTACAACTACTCTTTTTAATTCCATAAGCTAAAAATAAAGCATAATGGTTGCTTCGGGTACGAAGCAACCATTATGTTGTCAATTTGATTTATTTTGCGTTCTCCTCGATATAAGTGATAGCATCACCTACAGTACCGATCTTCTCAGCCTTATCGTCGGGGATAGAGATACCGAACTCCTTCTCAAACTCCATGATGAGCTCAACGGTATCCAGAGAATCTGCACCCAGATCATTTGTGAAACTTGCCTCGGGCTTCACCTCAGCCTCATCAACACCCAGTTTGTCTACGATAATAGCCTTTACTTTGCTTTCAATTTCTGACATAATTTTGTTTCTTTAAAATGTTAATAATGTATTTGCTATCTTGAAAAAATGCGGTATTTTCCGCTTTCGGGGTGCAAAGTAACACATTTTCTTTGAGTTACGCAAATTTTTTTAAGGAAAACTCACTCTCTTTTGCACACTTAGGGTATATTTGTGCATAATTTCGCCCTTTTGTGTGCGTTACCAACACTAAAAATGTAAAAAATGGATGAAAATATCACTAATTAGTTGGTTATTTCAAAAACTTTCTGTAGCTTTGCATTTTAAACAATTCATTTTTTTACAATGTCATTTACAGAGCACGCGAATCAAATCTTTAATCAGGTGATCAAGGATTATCATCTGACCGATAATGTCGACACCCCTATCCACAATCCTTATGAGAGGGAAAGTATCGACTATAACCTTTATCTGAAATGCTGGATTGATACCGTTCAATGGCACTATGAGGATATCATCCGTGATCCCCATATCGATCCCGTTGAGGCACTGGCTTTGAAGCGGAGAATCGACAGAAGCAATCAGGATCGTACTGATCTCGTTGAGGAAATCGACTCCTATTTCCGTCAGTATTATAGTCATGTGACGCCTTTGGATGATGCACGACTGAATACAGAGAGTCCTGCCTGGGCCGTTGATCGTCTGAGTATTCTGGCCCTGAAGATTTACCACATGCAGGAGCAGGTAGAGCGTCAGGATGCCTCAGCTGACCATATCGCCAAGTGTCAGGCCAAACTGCAGGTTCTTTTAGAGCAGCAGAAAGATCTCTCGCTAGCCATTGATCAGTTGTTGGAAGATATTGAAGCAGGACGGAAGTATATGAAGGTATACCGTCAGATGAAGATGTATAACGACCCCGCTACGAATCCCATACTTTATAAAAAGTGAAGAAAGAGCATATCCTTGTTATCCGCTTCTCATCGTTGGGCGATATTGCCATGATTGTACCTGTGATATGGTCATTGGCTCATCAGTATCCTGACGTACGCATCACAGTGCTGAGTCGCGGATATGCCCGTACTTTATTCGATGATCTGGCCCCCAACGTGAATTTCATGGAGGCAGACCTCAAGATAGAGTATCACGGCATCAAGGGTCTGAATGCCCTCTATCGCCGTTTGGTTGCCAAACAATTCACCAAGGTGGCCGACCTGCATAATGTGCTTCGATCAGAATATCTGCGTATGCGTTTCAATTTGGGCCGCTATCGCGTGGAACATATCAACAAGCATCGCAAAGACCGTCGGCATCTGGTTTCGTTTAGGAAAAAAGTTAAGAAGCAGCTACCCACATCGTTTGAGAACTATCTGGAAGTATTCAGACAGTTGGGCTATCCTGTCGACATCCAGAAATTCCATTCCATCTTCCCTGAAGAGGGTGGTAACCTGAATCTTCTTCCCAAGGAAATCGGTCCGAAGAAGAATTTTGAACAATGGATTGGTATTGCACCCTTTGCCGCCCATCAGGGCAAGGTATATCCGCCACGACTGATGGAGCAGGTGATTCACCAGCTTTTGGACAAATATCCCAAGTGTCGCATTTTCTTCTTTGGCAAGGGTCATGATGAAGACAAGTATCTGAGTTTGTGGTGTGCTCAGTATCGTCAGTGTATCAATGCCACCCACTATTGCGAGAACATGTATCAGGAGCTCATCATTATGAGTCACCTGGATGTGATGTTGTCGATGGACTCAGCCAATATGCATCTGGCCTCATTGACAGCTGTGCCTGTAGTAAGCGTCTGGGGAGCTACGCATCCCTATGCTGGTTTCTTGGGCTTCGGTCAGCCAAAGGATAATATCATCCAGCTTGACCTTGACTGCAGACCTTGTAGCATCTATGGTCAGAAACCTTGTCAGCGTGGTGACTATGCATGTATGAAGAACATTCCGCCAGAGCGGATTGTTGAGAGAATAGAATCTATCATTAATAACTAAAAAACAAGTACGATTATGAAAAAGTATGTTTGCGATGTATGTGGTTATGTTTATGACCCAGCAGAAGGTGACGCTGATGGCGGCATTGCTGCAGGCACAGCCTTTGAAGACATCCCTGAGGATTGGGTCTGCCCAGTCTGTGGTGTAGGAAAGAGTGATTTCTCTGTTGTTGAGGAGTAAAGAAAAAATAATCCCTGCTGATTGGCAGGGATTATTATTTTAACATCGTCTGGGCGAAGTGCCAGATGATGATACCTGCTGTGACGGAAACGTTCATGGAATGCTTGGTGCCAAACTGGGGAATCTCCAAGCAACCATCAGAAGCATCTATGACCTCCTGATGCACACCTTTCACCTCATTGCCCAAAACAACAGCATATTTTTTTCCTGGTAAGGGCGCAAAATCTTGCAGCTTAGTGGAACCGTGTGCCTGCTCTATCGCGTATATTTCATAACCAGCCTCTTTAAGCACAATAAGTGCCTCCTGAGCAGAATTAAAAGCCTTCCATTCCACGCTATCTTCCGCTCCTAAGGCTGTCTTATGGATCTCCGCACTCGGAGGTGTCGACGTGATGCCACAAAGATAGACGGCCTCAATACGGAAAGCATCGCCTGTACGAAACACGCTGCCTACATTGTGCATCGAACGTACATCATCGAGCACCACGATCAATGGCAATTTCTCTGCCTGTTTGAATTCATCCACAGACAGACGCTGCATTTCTATCGTCCTTAACTTTTTCATTTTGGTTGCAAAATTATATAAAATCGTATAAACTACAAAAAAAGGGGAAGCATTTTCTCTTTTTCGCTTTGTTCGAATCGATTTTTTTCGTATCTTTGACGCCAGATTGAGTCAACTATACATTATTATTAATTACTTATGAAGATGAAAAAGCAACTTTTTATGTCATTGGTTCTGCTTTGTGGCGTTAGTGTTGGTTATGCCCAGAAGCAAAAAGGAAACGTACCACTCGTTTATGATGTAGAGAACACAGGCAGTCAGTTTGCTGCGCCAAAGATGCCCACAATCGATGCGCTGCCCGAAATCCGTGAATTGCCTGATCCACTGAAATGGAGTAATGGCAAAGGTAAGGTTAAAAGCTTTAAAGACTGGTCTAAGCGTCGTAACGAGATCTCTAATCAGATTCAGCATTATGGTATAGGCACTAAGCCAACGGTTTCTGATGGAGCAGTGAAAGCGAAGATGTCTGGCGATACACTGATTGTAGACGTTACTGTGAATGGACAGACATTGACACTTACTTCTACGATTAGCTATCCTAAAGTTGGAAATCCGCCTTATGCCCTGATGATCGGCACCAGTATGCTGGCACTGCCAAGACAACTCTTTGCAGATCGTCCTATAGCCATTATGAACTATCGCGAGAAGCAGGTTAATGACTACGGACAGATGGGAAGGCATCATGAAAGAGGTGAACATAATTTCGATCGTCTCTATCCAGAACTGAAGGACAATGGTGCATACAGCGAATGGGCTTGGGGTCTGAGTCGTCTGATTGATGGTCTGCAGCAACTTGGGCCTGAGGTTACAAAGATTGATACCAAACATATTGGAGTATCTGGCTGCTCCTACGCTGGTAAGATGGCACTCTATTGTGGTGCTTTTGATGAGCGTGTAGCCTTGACCATTGCTCAGGAGCCTGGTGGCGGTGGTGCAGCTGCCTGGCGTGCTTCCCGCGAGCTGACCAAAAGTGGAAAGAATGTAGAAGACCTCGATAAGACGGATTATCATTGGTTTATGGAAAGCCAGAAGGAGAATTTCCATGGTGACTCTGTCTATCGTCTGCCTTACGATCAACATGAACTTTGTGCATTGGTTTGTCCGCGTGCATTATTGTTGTTAGGCAATCCTGACTATGAGTGGTTAGCTGATGGATCAATGGTTGTCTCAGCCAAAGCTGCCAAGGAAGTTTGGAATTTCTTTGGTATCGATGACCGTTTCGGTTATTCTATCATGGAAGGTCACGGACATTGTCAGTTACCTGAAAGACAATTCCCAGAGGTACAGGCTTTCATTGATAAGTTCCTGTTAGGTAAGGATACAAATACAAAAGATATTCAAGTAGTGTCTGGCATCAAATAAGGTGTGGATAATTATGTGAATAACTTGTGTAAAAACCTCTATTTTTCTACCCGCTGTTCTGGCAGCGGGTATATTTTTGGGTTTATTCTTGCTTCATTCTCACATTTTCCACTAATTTTTGCTGAAAAAAGATATAAACTTATTAATTTTGCACCAAAATAGGAATATGTGGATAAGTAAGCTTAGATATTCATTATCAGAGAGAAACAATCCACAAGAGGCGTGAATAACGATTTTTATAAGGTGGATAAACAAACAGGCAAGTAAATTACCAAAAAGTTTCCAACTTATTCACTTTATATCATCTTATTCATTCTATTTTTAAAAGAAAAGAAAAAATTAAAGAATAATAAATCGATGTTGAAAAAGGAGTGGATTGAACAAGGTTTCATTGATGAGCCTGTAGCAGAAGGTATCGACCTAAAGGCAGAAATTAGAAAAATGTGTAAGGAAAAGGATGCTATTATCCTGGCACACTATTATACAATAGGTGATATCCAAGAGATAGCCGACTTTGTAGGTGATTCCTTGGCTTTGGCTCGAAAGGCTGCAGAGACAAATGCAAAAGTGATGGTGATGTGTGGTGTACATTTTATGGCAGAAACCTGTAAATTGCTATCACCAGAAAAGACTGTACTTTGTCCTGATCTGAATGCTGGTTGTTCTTTGGCTGATTCCTGCAAGGCAGAAGACCTAAAAAAATTTAAAAAGGAACATCCTGGCTATCAGGTTATCTCTTATGTCAATACGACTGCTGCTGTTAAGGCTTTGACAGATGTTGTCGTTACGAGCGGTAATGCAAAGAAAGTAGTTGATCAGTTGCCTAAAGATGCCAAACTGATTTTTGGTCCTGACTATAATCTAGGCAATTATATCAATGAGGTGACAGGTCGTAACATGTTGCTTTGGAATGGTGGTTGTCATGTGCATGAGCGTTTCTCTGTTTCAAAGATTATAGAATTAAAGAAACAGTATCCAGATGCTATTGTGATGGCACATTTGGAGTGTAAAGGTCCTGTATTGGCTATAGCTGATGTGAAAGGCAGTACAGCTACGATGCTTAACTATGCTCAGCAAAGTGATCAAAGGCAGTTTATTGTGGCTACAGAGGCCGGTATTCTGCACGAGATGCAGCGAACCTGTCCAGATAAGGAGTTTATTCCTGTACCTCCAGAAATTAGCGAGAGCGGGCTTGAATGTTCATGCAATGAATGTCAGTATATGAAGATGAATTCTCTGCTGAAAATCTATAATGCCTTAAAATATGGCTGGCCGTCAGTAGAGGTAGATCCGAAGATAGCAAAGAAAGCCGTAAAACCTATCAATAAGATGCTGGAGTTAAGTTAAAAGATAACTTTCTTACCATTCATGATAAAGATACCTTTCTGAGGTGTCTTTATTTTTTGTCCCTGAAGAGTATAGATGTTTATTTCATTACTCTTTTGTTCAGCAGTTACATCCTTTACGGATGAGTTCATATAGTATAAGAACTTCTTATCCAGATAAATGATCCGTTGCGTAATCCAGTTCCTTATATATTCTATCTCTGAATCAAAGTCTATAATATCACCAAGAATATCACTGTCCATCGACCATTTCTCCGCTTCTCTTTCTGCAGCACCACTTGTGACGAGTAAGTCATAATAGTGCTCATATCTTTTCTGTAGACTATAGATAGAGAATACAGTCTTTCTTAATTCAGCATAGCGGCTGCGGACTTTATTATTGAAATTATCAACATCCAGGTTTTTAAGTCTTGTGATAAGATACAGGACGTCTCCTCCATCATATCTTGGCGAACTGAAATCTTTATCATATTGTTCAGCTGACCTGGCACCCATACTGATATCCAGATCCCAGACAGCTGGCGTTATCATTTTATTTTTTGTCTGATCGTAAACAGCCCAAAACATATTCTTTCCTCTATTGTCAAGCGCATTCAGCACGGTGACAAAAAGATAGTAGTCTATAATGACAGGTATATCAAAATACTCATGGACATGGTTTTTAAAGTCTGCATTACGACTGTTGACCACGAAATCGATGGCGTTCCAAAGGGTGCTATAATCCGTAGAGTCGAGATCTTGCAAATCGGGATATTTGGCTTCAAACACATCCATCATGGGCTCCTTATTATTCAATGTATCAGGAACAACGTTCATGATTGAGCTGCCATAATCCTTTGACTTCCATAAAACGCCTCGTATCCGGCCGTCCTTGTCGAACTTCTTCAGTTTCATCTGCTTACGGTCCATATTCTCCGTGAAACTGTAAATGCCTCGATATTCATCGTTCAGGTAAACCTCTACTACCTGACCCCTCACACCTGACAAAGCATCAGGTTCTTTATCGATGTAGTATGGTCTGGTGGCAAAGTCGTTCCACAGTTCAGTGGCTATCCGATTGCGAAGTCGGAAGACATCGGCCTGGCCTGCATCCAATATCCAGTTGTCGTCATTTCGCAGTCCAAAGAAGCTATGGTCTTCAGTGAATTTGATTTTATAATTACGTTTGTGCTTTTCTTCCATATTAGTAGTAGCTCCACGCCACTTGATATAAGCAGTGAGACTGTCTTGTGAACTCCCGTCCGGATAGATGATACTGACTGTGCCATCCTGATACTCATAACCGAATTCACCCGTCAGCTTAATGATGGGTAGTGAGTTTTGTGCATTCACTACCGTACTGATACATATCAATATGAGGAGTTTGATATACTTCATTTTCTGTTATTTTTTCCTGTTACGAATGGGATATATCTGTAAATTAGCCAGGTTAGGAAAGTGGCCAGTCCATATACTAAAACAAAAGCTGTCAGATAACGATAAAAATACCCATCGTAATGGAATTTCAGCTTGTTTAATAGTATGGAAATGATTAATGGACAACCACCTGCAAGGAAATAATAGACAATACAATGCCGGCCAGTCCATTCTATCATCTTAAATCGTGGTATATAATTGATGACAGAAATCACCAACAGAAGCCAAACAATGACATCTGTTAGGAATAACGGAACATTCTCAACAGCTATATTTCGCATAGGTAAATCAACATGATATTCATATATTTTTATTAAGATAAGAATCAATAGAAATATTAATGAATATAATGGTTTGTTGATAATGTGGAAAGCATGTCGGTACTGATGGAAGATATATCCTAAATAAAGGAAAACAAAAGCCATCAGTGCATCTTGCCATTGCCAGTAATTATGTTGATTAAAGGGTATTATGTAATAGATGGCAAAACATACAAAGGCCACTGTTGACAACCACAGATGTTTTCCACGACTTATTCTCAATATGATGGAGAACAGCAATTCTCCCGCTATGAGCGCAGCGATGAACCATGAGGCCCTTCCGCTGAGTATATTGATGACTATCTCCTGCCAGTCTATCGTTTGTTGTCGGACAAGTACTTTAAGAACCGCAATGATGGTTGTGAAAATGAAATACGGTATCAGTAATGAGCGGATAATGCCTTTTGCTTTTTTCTTTAAACTGAACTCTTCCTGGCGATAGAACAGATAGCCTGAAATAAAATAGAACAGAACGATAGCATTAGTGGTGTAAATATAATAGGGTGTCACATCGTATTCCTTATAATATACTTCCGTATGGAATACAAGGATAAGTATCATCGAAATACCTCTTAAGAAGTCAATCCATCCTATCCTCTCCATATTTTTTGATTACAGAAAACTGCTGATAAAATGATGATAAACGGCATAAAGGGAATATGGAATCGAGCTTCGCCGTGACCCACAAACAATAACAGAAGTGTTCCTAAAACAATGACGCTAACGGCAAACAGACAATAATCTTTTTTGAAGTAGAAGAGAGAGGCAAAGGCCATAGCCAGGAACACATAATATATAAACAGATTCAGAAGCGTCAGCCATTGTACTGATGAAAAATGTGGAAAACACCGCATCAATGTACCTAAGCTTACTTCTTCATACATATATTCTTTTTCCGCTTTGTCAGGAATAAAGGTACACATATTGACATTGTCTGAGGCATAGGTATTCACCAGTTTTCGAGGCATCTGTGAAATGTATTCCTTAGGATGATCCTTCAACCAGTCGAAGAATAATGACCGCCAAGCTGAATCTTTCTGAGCCACATTCCAATCAGTCCTTTCTCTGATTTGCACCGATTCTGGAGAATGACAAGTGGAATAATCAGCTAAGGCCATCCATCCTGATTTGGCCTGATAAAGAAACAAACCTGTGCGATAATAACTGATACTTCCCAATATGATAATTACCGTGAGATAGCCAACTAATAGCTTGACGCTTTTCTGCCATTTTAGCAGGTAATAGATAATCAGAGCCAAGAGGAAAACAATAGCCATCGGACGATACCAGTTGGCTATAGCCAGCATCATGCCTCCAAAGAAGAACCAATTGCGAACAAGAGAGAAATAAAGGCCCATCATGATGAAAAACATAAATGGCAGTTCACTTAATAATGAAGTACTTTCTCCGTAATTGGCAGGATAAATGATATAGAGGACTAGGGCGATGATAGCAATATGTTGGTTAGCCAGTTTTTTAGTTACACAATAGAAGAACCAGGCTGTT
>JAFZIY010000002.1 GCA_017554105.1 Prevotella sp.
ATAATATATATATAATATAAGAAATAAGACACCTAAAATCGTGAGTTCCGAAAAGGGCAAATGTTGACTTGTTGACTTGTTGACTTTCTGTGTCTAACAGGTGTATCTTTTCCTGATTTAGGTTAGTCTGGTCGGAGTGCATTTTTCCTGAAAAAAAGTGCAGTTTTTCTTGCATTTCGCCCAAAAATTTTGTATCTTTGCATAGTGGTTATTAATATGTGTCATTCGTGGTGTGTAAGTGCGCACAGGTGCTGCCAGGCACTTCTGCGAACGGCATTCCGTGGCCGCAAAATGAAGAAAAACACAAAAAAACATGATTATTCTTTTGTTTTTTGTAGGAAAGTGTGTATTTTTGCAACTGCTTTAAAAATTTGATGCCAATGAGACAACTGAAAATCTCTAAGTCTATTACCAATCGGGAAAGTGCAGCGTTAGACAAATACCTGCAGGAAATAGGTCATGAGGAACTGATATCTGTAGAGGAGGAAGTGGAACTCGCACAGCGTATAAGGAAAGGCGACCGCAAAGCCCTCGAGAAACTCACCAAGGCGAACCTGAGGTTCGTGGTGTCGGTGGCAAAGCAATATCAGAACCAGGGGCTGTCGCTTCCCGACCTTATCAATGAGGGCAACCTCGGGCTGATAAAGGCGGCGGAGAAATTCGACGAGACTCGTGGATTCAAGTTCATCTCCTATGCCGTGTGGTGGATCAGGCAGAGCATACTGCAGGCCATTGCCGAGCAGAGCCGTATCGTAAGGCTGCCCCTGAACCAGGTGGGAGCCATGAACAAGGTGAACAGGATGCAGAGCAAGTTCGAACAGGTGAACGAGCGCAAGCCAAGCCTTGCCGAGATAGCCGAGAGCGTGGACCTGCCGGCAGACAAGATAGAGGATGCCATGAAGGTGCAGAGTAGGCATGTCTCGGTGGACGCCCCGTTTGTGGACGGCGACGACAACAGTCTGCTCGACATACTCCCAAACGACGATGCACCGATGGCTGACAACACGCTCGTCATGGAGTCGCTGCGCAACGAGATAAAGCGAGCCCTGCAGACACTGAACGACCGTGAGCGCAAGATTGTGGAGGCATTCTTCGGCATCGACCAGCCTGAGATGACACTCGAGGAGATAGGCGACAAGTACGGCCTCACACGCGAGCGCGTAAGACAGATAAAGGAGAAGGCCATAAGACGACTGCGCAACAACACCAAGAACAAGTTGCTAAGGTCGTATCTGGGCAGTTAGGAGGAGAAAGTTGTATTAAGGATTATGAAGAGAATACTATATTTGATGATTGCCATCCTCAGCATGGCGACAACTGTGGCCATCAGTGCCAAGGACGGCGACATAAAGCAGGCCAAGGTGTATGCCTTCGGTGTGTCAACCTCTTTCAACGACAGCACTGTGTTCTTCACCGAGATACAGGAGATGGACGGCGTGTGGGTAGAGTCGAAGAGCAACTTCGTGGTGAGTCGCTCAGAATATGCCGGTCAGTTGCGCGACCATCTCTCCGACAAGGGATACCCGAAGCGCACATGCGTCTTCGTGTGTGACGACAGCCGGAAGAAGGTGGAGAAGAAATACAACAAGATGAAACAGCGCTTCGTGAAGAAAGGAGGCTGCGACCTGCTGCTCATAGACAATACCGAGTTCATGTTCAAGCCGATAACGTCAATATCGTCGGCACAGCAGGAGACGGTGGGGAAAAAGGAAAAGCCCAAGAAGCAAAAAGCGCCGAAGCCTGAGAAAGGACCAAAGCCAGGCAAGGGACCCAAGCCTGGAAAACCCGAGAAAAGACCATGATGCCCGCAGAAGAATATAAGTCATATTTCTTCAACATTGCAGAGTTGGACGTCAAGATTACATTCAGGAAATCAAAGTTCAACAGCATGCGACTATTGCCTTCCTTCGCACCGTTCAAGACGACTGAGGAAGGCAAAGATTTGTTTTTCCACCTTACCATCGACGACGAACTGCCGCCAGTGAGGGAGGGAAAGACGAGGATTGACAACTTCGACACCGGCAACGGCCACACCATAGTCGACAGGCTGCAGGACGGGGGATACCAGTACATCGTCAAGAACATCAACGACGCCGACTGCTGCCTGCTGCAGACAAACAAGGACTTCACCGACTGTCGCTGTGCACTCAACGGCAATTACAACATGCGGTGCTTCGGACTGAACAATGCCCTGATGCTCATCTTCGCCTTCGCGGGAAGCAAGCGCAAGACACTACTCATACATGCCTCGCTGGTGAGAAACAACGGATGGGGATATGCGTTCATAGCAAAGAGCGGAACGGGAAAAAGCACGCAGGTGAGCAACTGGCTCAGGTACATACCCGGAAGCGACCTGATGAACGACGACAACCCAATCATCAGAATACTCGACGACGGCAAGCCCTACATCTACGGAGGACCGTGGAGCGGAAAGACTCCATGCTACCGTAACGTGAAGGCACCCCTGGGAGCAATAACACGCATAGACAGGGCAGAGCAGAACAGCGTGGAGAAACTGAAGCCCGTGGAGGCATTCGCCTCGGTGCTGCCCTCATGCTCGTCGATGAAATGGGACAAGGAGATATTCAACAACGTTTGTAACAACGTCACAAAGATAGTGGAGACAACGGGGATATACATCCTGCATTGCCTGCCCGACAAAGAATCAGCCGTAATATGCCACAGGGAGATAGCAAAGCAATAGACGTGAAAGTCGTAGAGAAGAAATTCGACAATGCCGTGATACTGCCCGAGGCAATAAGGATTGTCAACGAGGGACACACCGTGACGCTGCCGCTGAAAGGCTTCAGCATGAGACCGTTCCTCGAGGACGGGCGCGACAAGGCACTGCTGACAAAGGTCACTACGCTGAAGGTGGGCGACCCCGTGCTTGCCGAGACCTATCCCTCGCACTATGTGCTGCACCGTATAATAAAGATTGACGGCGACAACGTGGTGCTGCGCGGCGACGGCAACCTCTCAAACGAGTACTGCCGTGTGGAGGATGTGAAGGCAGCCGTGATAGGGTTCTACCGCAAGGGACGTAACACTCTCGACCGCACCGACGGCAGGAAGTGGCGCATCTACTCGTTCTTCTGGATGCATCTCTCACCCGTGAGGCGCTACCTGCTGGCCTTCTACCGCAGGATATGGCTCAGACTGTTCAGGTGAGCATGACACGATTTAATCTCAATTAATATAGATATGAAAGTAAAACCAGGTTTCACGCTTCGCGACATCTGCGGAGAATACATCATCGTTGCGGAAGGACTCGAGAATATCGACTTCAGCAACATCATAAGCCTTAACGAGTCGTCGGCCTATCTCTGGAAGAACGTGGAGGAGATGGAGTCGTTCACCGTTGACGACCTCGCCCGGCTCCTCACCGAGGAGTATGAGGTGGACAGGGAAACGGCACTCAGAGACTCGGAACAACTAGCACAACAATGGCTCAAGGTAGGTGTCGTAAGTGAATAATTGCAAGGCTATGTATAAATTTTATTAAATTTTATGCAGTATTCTTGACATCTATTGAAAATTTATTTATTTTTGCATACAATTTAAAGTCTGGACAAATTAGTATGGCAAAGTACAACATCACACCTAAAAAAGACAAAACAGCAGCTTACAGAGCGTTAATAAAACCCAAACTCATGGATGAACTCGAACGTAGAATAACAGATGTAGTCTATGTTCAAAAGAAGTACCGTGACCCTAACTATTCCGCTAAACAACTCGCAGAAGAACTACAGACAAATACAAGATACATCTCTGCGGTGGTTAACGTCAGGTTCGGAATGAACTATACGTCGCTCATCAACAAGTACAGGATTGACGAGGCGATGGCAGTTCTCGCAGACCCTGCGTATCGCAAGACTAACATGGAGGACATCAGTTCGATGGTGGGTTTCTCAAACAGACAGTCGTTCTATGCCTCTTTCTACAGAATCACTGGAATAACGCCCCGCGAGTACAAACTCTCGAAACTGAACGCTGGCGAGACAACGTCCTGCAAGGAGGCGGCGAAGGTGAGCGCAAAGAAAAAATAACATAAACCATAAATGACAAACGACAACTTCTGTTACGCTGATGAACGATTCGCGGACCTACAATTGCTCCGTTACAGGCTGAACGGTTTCGAAAACCTTTCGCTGAGACAAAAGAAATTAGTTTATTACCTTTCAGAAGCGACGCTTTATGGTCGTGACATCACCTTCGACCAGTTCGGGAAATACAATCTTATAATCAGAAAGACGCTTGAGGCCATCTTCCTTTCATATAGTGGTGACAGGGAAGATGAGGAGTTCAAGCGTCTTGTGGTATACCTCAAAAGGGTGTGGTTCTCTAACGGCATCTACCATCACTACGGATGCGAGAAAATCATGCCCGAGTTCTCACAACGTTTCTTCATCGACGCATTAAGTGCAGCCGACCTTGCGTTGCTACCGCTTGAGAAGGTGGGCACGGTAGAGGCGCTGTGCTCGATGATATGTCCCGTGATGTTCGATGCCGCCATACTCCCCAAGAGGGTGAGCAAGGCAGAGGGCGCCGATGTGGTCACAACGTCGGCATGCAACTTCTACGAGGGCGTGACACAGCAGGAGGTGGAGGACTTCTACAATGACATGAAGGCCGCCAATGCCGACGACAAGGAGCCTGTGTCCTACGGACTGAACTCCAAGGTGGTGAAGCAAGACGGGAAGGTCAGGGAGATGGTATGGAGCGAGAAAGGCATGTATGCCGACGCCATACGGCACATCACCCACTGGCTCGGGAAAGCGGTCGAAGTGGCTGAGAACGAACGGCAGAGACAGTACATTGAGACTCTCATACGCTATTACAGGAGCGGCGACCTGCGCGACTTCAACGACTATTGCATACAGTGGGTAGGCGAGCACGAGGCGCAGGTGGATTTCGTCAACGGATTCATTGAGGTGTATGGCGACCCGCTTGGCCTGAAAGGCTCGTGGGAGGGCATCGTGGAGTACAAGGACCTTGTGGCCACGAAGCGGACACAGACGATAAGCAGCAACGCACAGTGGTTCGAGGACCACAGTCCTGTTGACCCTCGCTTCAAGAAGAAGGAGGTGAAGGGTGTCACGGCCAATGTGATATGTGCTGCAATGCTCGGAGGCGACGAGTATCCCTCGACAGCCATAGGCATCAATCTGCCCAATGCCGACTGGATAAGGGCGGAGCACGGCAGCAAGAGCGTCACCATAGGCAACCTCACCGAGGCCTATAACAAGGCGGCACACGGCAACGGCTTCAAGGAGGAGTTCGTTATCGATGCCGAGACGATAGCGATGATAGAGAAGTATGGTGACGTCTGCGACGACCTTCACACCGACCTTCACGAGTGTCTGGGACATGGTAGCGGACAACTGTTGCCCGGTGTCGATCCCGATGTGCTGAAGTCATACGGCAATACCATCGAGGAGGCGCGTGCAGACCTCTTCGGACTCTATTACATTGCTGACGAGAAACTGGTGGAACTTGGTCTCACTCCCGACGCGGAGGCATATAAGAGCCAATACTACACCTACGTCATGAATGGCCTAATGACACAACTGACAAGGATAAAGCCCGGACACGATATCGAGGAGGCACACATGCGCAACAGGGCGCTGATAGCACGATGGTGCTACGATAACGGAACGGCAATAGAGATGGTCAGGAGAGACGGTAAGACATTCGTGGCAATCAACGACTACGAGGCATTGCGCGCCCTCTTCGCACAGTTGCTGGCAGAGATTCAGCGCATAAAGAGCGAGGGCGACCATGAGGCAGCCAAGGCTCTTGTGGAGAAGTATGCCGTAAAGGTGGACAGCGAACTCCACGCAGAGGTTCTCGAGCGTTACAGACGACTCAATCTCGCTCCTTACAAGGGATTCCTTAACCCCGTGATGACTCCCGTTACTGGCGATGATGGCGAGATAACCGATATCAGCATCGACTATACCGAGGGCTATTCAGAGCAGATGCTTCGCTATAGCAGACAATACGGCACACTCATATAGTGTCTTTTTTCTTTCATAGTAACTTCATAGCACATGGATACGGCAGACAAACTGAAGCAGATAAAACAGTCCTTCAGGCTGAGGATGAATGGTGACACATCTCGCTCGATGAGGGAGAAGGGCGTGAACTATCACATTAATTGGGGCGTCTCGCTCCCCGACCTGAAACAGATGGCCAAGGAATACGGCAAGGACTACGACCTCGCTATCGCCCTGTGGAAGGAGGACATACGCGAATGTAAGATTCTTGCCACGATGATAATGCCGGCGGAGGTAATGCTGCCGGAGGTGGCGGACATCTGGATGGAGCAGACACCGTCGCAGGAGATAGCGGAACAGGCTGCCTTCAACCTCTATCAGCATGCTCCTTTCGCATCGCAGAAAGCATTCGAGTGGATATCTTCCGACAAGGAGTTCTATCAGGTGTGCGGCTATCATATCCTTGCACGATTGATGTCAAAAGGTGGAGAGCCTAACGAGCGCTCAACTAACGAGTTACTTGACCAGGTTCAAGTGGCGCTGCAGGAAAAGAGTCTTGCCGTGCGTCATGCTGCGATGACATGCATTCAGCGCTATGCCGGTCTCGGAACGGAGCAAGAGAACAGGGCACGTGCGGCATTGAGGGAAGTAGGCTATGAGATATAGCGTAAATACAAAATATTATTAAATGTTTTGTTGTTCGTGATAATTGTTGTAATTTTGCACGTAATAAGTTTCTCTGTGTAAATGAAGAATGTTAAAATTGAGGTAAAGAACATCCTTACCCAATATCTGGAACAGAATAACATGCGCAAGACTGTCGAGCGATTTGCCGTGCTGGATGCGGCGTACAGCTTCGGCTCTTTTTTCACTATAGAGGAACTTGACGACCTTCTCATGAGGAAGAGTTTTCCCGTTAGCCGTGCCACATTATACAACTCGCTGAAGCTTTTCCAAACGCTTCAGTTGGTGGTGTGCCACAGACTCTATGACGGGACGAAGTATGAGGCTACATTCATACATCACAGCAACTGCCATCAGATATGCACCATGTGCGGAAAGGTGACCGAGGTCGACTCCCGTAAGATATCAGAGGCGGTGGACAACACAAGGTTCAAGCGTTTCCGCATAGAGAGTTTCTCGCTGTATGTATATGGCACATGCAGTTCGTGTCAGGCAAAGATGACAAGGGAGCGCAACAGGAAGACGAAAGACAAATCGGTAAGCAAACGAGTAAACATAAAACAAAATAAGAAATGAAATCAGGAAAAGTAGATGTTCTGCTGGGTCTCCAGTGGGGCGATGAGGGAAAAGGTAAGGTCGTTGACGTTCTCACACCTAATTATGACGTCGTAGCACGTTTCCAGGGAGGTCCTAATGCAGGTCACACGCTGGAGTTCGAGGGTGAGAAATACGTGCTCAGAAGCATTCCTTCAGGCATCTTCCAGGGTGGAAAGGTGAATATCATAGGTAATGGAGTGGTGCTCGCACCCGACCTTTTCATGCAGGAGGCAAAGGACCTCGAGAAGAGTGGTCACGACCTGAGAAACCGCCTGCATATCTCAAAGAAGGCACATCTCATCATGCCCACACACCGTCTGCTGGATGCAGCATACGAGGCACAGAAAGGCAAGAGCAAGGTGGGAACGACAGGAAAGGGCATAGGTCCTACATATACCGACAAGATTAGCCGTAACGGACTCCGAGTGGGCGATATCTTCGACAATTTCGATGAGAAGTATGCTGCACACAAGGCTCGTCATGAGGAAATCCTCAAGTCGCTCAACTTCACCGACTATGATATTACCGAGGTTGAGAAGACCTGGATGGAGGGCATCGAGTATATGAAGCAGTTCAATATCGTTGACTCTGAATACGAGATAAACAACATCCTCAAGAGTGGCAAGAGCATACTTTGCGAGGGAGCACAGGGAACGATGCTCGACGTGGACTTCGGAAGTTATCCTTTCGTGACCTCTTCAAACACGATATGTGCTGGTGCATGCACGGGACTGGGCATCGGACCAAACAAGATTGGCGAGGTGTTCGGAATAATGAAGGCTTATTGTACTCGCGTGGGTGCTGGTCCTTTCCCGACGGAACTCTTTGACGAGACGGGTGCGAGGATTCGCGACCTCGGTCATGAGTATGGTGCAGTTACTGGTCGTGAGCGTCGTTGTGGATGGATAGACCTCGTAGCATTGCGCTATGCTATCGCCATTAACGGAGTCACGCAGCTTATAATGATGAAGAGTGACGTTCTCGACGGCTTCGACACCATCAAGGCATGTGTGGCATACAAGCAGAATGGCGTGGAGATAGACCATTTCCCGTATAATATCGAGGAGGGCATCGAGCCTATATACAAGGAACTGCCAGGATGGAAGACCGACATGACGAAGTTCACCTCCGAGGAGGAGTTCCCCGTTGAGTTCAAGAACTATATCGACTTCCTCGAGGCAGAACTCGAGACACCTATTAAGATTATCTCAATCGGTCCTGACCGCGACCAGACAATAGTAAGAAAGTAATGGCAAACAAACCAAGCATACCAAAGGGCACTCGCGACTTCTCGCCGATGGAGATGTCGAAGCGCAACTATATCTTCAACACCATAAAAGAAGTTTATTCCCTCTATGGCTTCCAGCAGATAGAGACGCCTGCGATGGAGACTCTGCAGACGCTGATGGGAAAGTATGGAGAGGAAGGCGACAAACTGCTGTTCAAGGTGCTCAATAGCGGCGATTTCCTCAGTAAGGTGTCTGATGAGGAACTGCAGGAGAAGAATGTGCTGCATCTTGCGTCACGTCTTTGTGAGAAGGGACTGCGCTACGACCTTACGGTGCCTTTTGCACGTTATGTGGTAATGCACCGCGAGGAGTTGCAGATGCCGTTCAAGCGTTATCAGATACAACCTGTATGGCGTGCCGACCGTCCACAGAAAGGTCGCTATCGTGAGTTCTACCAGTGTGATGCCGACATAGTTGGTTCCGACTCTCTGCTCAATGAGGTGGAACTGATGCAGATAGTCGACACGGTGTTTACGCGCTTCGGTGTTCGTGTGCAGATAAAAATCAACAACCGCAAGATACTTTCCGGCATCGCGGAGGTAATCGGAGAACCGGAGAAGATTGTTGACATCACCGTTGCCATCGACAAACTTGACAAGATAGGACTTGAGGCTGTAAACGAGGAACTTGCAAAGGACGGCATAAGCAGCGAGGCAATAGAGAAACTGCAGCCGATAATATCGCTTAGTGGCTCGAACGACGAGAAACTCAGCGTTATCAGCGAAGTCCTTGAGGGTTCTGAAATAGGCAAGAAAGGCCTGGAAGAGACACGTTTCATTCTTGACACTCTTAAGAAGTGCGGCCTTAACAACGAGATACAACTCGACCTAACACTTGCCCGCGGACTGAACTACTACACAGGTGCTATCTTCGAAGTGAAGGCTCTCGACGTGCAGATAGGAAGCATCACGGGTGGAGGACGCTACGACAACCTTACTGGAATATTCGGTATGCCGGGACTGAGCGGTGTGGGTATCTCCTTCGGTGCCGACCGTATATTCGACGTGCTGAACCAACTCGACCTCTATCCTAAGGAGGCGGTGGATGCGACAAGGCTGCTCTTCATAAACTTCGGTGAAAAAGAGATGGAGTATTGTCTCCCGATTGCTGCCCAGGCACGCAAGGCGGGCATTGCTACGGAAACATATCCGGATGCTGTCAAGATGAAGAAGCAGATGAGTTATGCCAATGCCAAGAACATTCCTTTCGTTGCTATCGTTGGAGAGAACGAGATGGCTGAGGGAAAGGTGATGCTCAAGGATATGGTGAAGGGCGAGCAGCGTCTTGTTACGGCAGAGGAACTCATAGCAGCACTTTCATAAGAAGGCTGAAACAAACTACTTGAAATACTATCTTACTGTTCATGAAATACCTGAAAGGTGCCGCTCTTTTCATTGTGGCAATAGTCGTGCTTGCCTCTTTCTGCAAAGACAAGAGGATAACCATCTTTATGGTGGGCGACAGTACAATGGCCAACAAGGATATCAGTGGCGGAAAAGTTGAAAGAGGGTGGGGTATGATGCTCTGCAACTACTTCTCGGATGATGTGGTTGTGGACAATCATGCCAAGAATGGTAGGTCGAGCAAGAGTTTTATTGATGAGGGACTATGGGATAATGTGCTGGACAAGATCACCCCAGGTGACTATGTTTTCATCCAGTTCGGACATAACGATGAGAAAGATGCTCCTGCACGTCATACCGAACCAGGTACTACCTTTGATGCAGCATTGCGGAAATATGTTTTGGAGACACGTGCGAAAGGTGGCATCCCAGTCTTGTTTAATGCCGTTGTGAGGCGAAAATTCTACCGCGAAGGCGATGACAGTGTTGATGACGAGTTGCTCAGGGACACGAAATATGCTGATGAGAAAATCAACAGCGACACGCTTATTGACACACATGGTGCATATCTTCTTTCACCACTTAATGTCGCAAGAGAACTAAACGTACCCTTTGTGGATGCCAACAAGGTGACACACGACCTCGAACAGAGTATGGGTGCAATAGAGTCGAGGCGTCTTCACATGTGGTTCAGGCCCGGCGAGGAACCAAGTGTTCCGGAGGGAAGACAGGATAATACTCATTATAATATATATGGTGCAAATATTGTGGCATCATTGCTCGTTGATGAGATAGCGCGGCAGGTTCCTTCACTGAGGAAATATGTACGGCATTATGACAGTAGCGTCGCATCAGACGGGAAAGGCTTGTACTTTAATCCTCAGGATGCCGTTGACAACGCTCCTTCTCACAAGAAGACAAGGATACTCATAAACAAAGGAACGTGGAAAAAGCCTGTTGTTCCTAAAGAAAAGAAGATAAAATTCGTTATGCGCAAGGATGCACATTGGGAATAAACAGACTTCATGAGAAATAAAAAAAGTCATGTCTATCAAAATATTTTGTTAAATATTTGGTAAATATGGCTTTTCTTATTATATTTGCAAAACATATTGTTAATCTAAATACAATCACATTATGAAGAAAAAGTTTATATGTACCGTTTGTGGATATGTCCATGAAGGACCAGAGCCACCAGAGAAGTGTCCTGTATGCAAAGTGCCAGCAAGCAAGTTCAAGGAACTCGTAGAGGACGAAGATGAAGCATTTGCTACTGTTCACGAACTCGGAGCAGCACGTAAGGAAGGTGCTGACGAGGAAATGATAAAGGACCTGAAGAATCATTTCGATGGAGAGTGTGGTGAAGTGGGAATGTATCTCGCTATGAGCCGTCAGGCTGACCGCGAGGGCTATCCTGAGATTGCAGAGGCATTTAAGCGCTATGCCTTCGAAGAGGCTGAGCATGCAAGTAAGTTTGCTGAACTTCTGGGCGATGTCCTGAAGGACACCAAGAGCAATCTTGAGGCACGTATTGCAGCAGAGCGTGGTGCATGTGAGGACAAGTTCCGCATAGCACGCAATGCAAAGGCTGCCAACATGGATGCCACACACGACACTGTTCATGAGATGGCGAAGGACGAGGCACGTCACTGTGCTGGCTTCCAAGGCCTTTACAAGCGCTATTTCAAATAAGAGAAAGACCGTCTCTTATCGTTAACACAATGCCCTTCAGTACTTTTACTCCTACTGAGGGGTATTTTTATGTTGACGTGTCATCTGCTATATGTAGTAGTTCATAATTCGCGAAACAAAATCTTTTGCACAATTGAATTATTCTTTGTAACTTTGCACATGATATGAGAGAATGTAGGCTTCACGCACATTCCATCTCCTTGCTGCTTTTCATTGTGGCAGTAATGATTGTTGGTTGCTCGACACAGAAGTTTGTGCCGGACAAGGAGTACCTGCTCTCTAAGGTGGAGGTGAAGAGTGATGTTGACGATGTTGATGCCGCTATGCTGCATCAGTATGTCAGGCAAAAGGCTAACTCCAAGTGGTTCTCTCTCTTTAATGTTCCTCTGGGCACCTATTCGCTTGCTGGAAAGGACACTACGAAATGGATAAACAGGACGCTGAAGAGCATCGGTGAAAAGCCTGTAATATATGATAGCGCCCAGGCACGGCTTTCATGTCAGGACCTGTTAACGGCAATGCATAACATGGGTTACATGAATGCTTCCGTGTCGCTTAGCAAGAAAATCAGCGGTAAGAAGATTGCTCTTAAGTACGACGTTCATCCTGGTGAACCTTTTTATATAAGGAACGTGGATTATGTCATTGATGATCCTGTCATTGAGCAACTGCTCGGACTCAGGGATTCTTCCAAGTGGGGACTGCATAGGGGTATGAAGTTTACTGTGGCCAATCTCGACAATGAGCGCAAAAGAATAACCAACCTTTTACAGAATGAAGGCTATTACAGGTTTAACAAAGACTTCATAAGGTTCTCTGCCGACTCTACGGCTAATCTTAGAGAGGTGGATGTGGTGCTTCATTTGTTGAGGTATAAGCCAAATAATAATGCCGAGGTGACTCTGCATCCGAGGTATTTCATCGGCTCAGTGGAGTATGTGGCAATTGGCGAGGATGAGGTTCATCTTCGTCAGAAGGTGCTCGATGACAACAACATGATAGAAACTGGACATCCATATAGTGCCAGAGCCTTACAACGTACATATAACAATCTCGGCAATCTTGCCGCCTTGGGATATACCAACATTGGTTTCACTGAACGCAAGGACACGACGCTGCTTGATTGTATAATACACTTGAGTCGGAAGAAGCCCAATACCATAAGTTTCCAACCTGAAGGTACCAATACCGCAGGTAACCTAGGTGCCGCAGCATCCGTGACATGGACAAACAGAAATCTCTTTCGTGGTTCGGAGCAGTTGAGCATTGAGTTGAGAGGTGCTTTCGAGGCTATTACAGGACTTGAAGGATACCAGAATGAGAACTACACGGAATTTGGTGTTGAGACACGACTGGAGTTCCCGCGATTTGTGGCTCCGTTCCTTTCCCGCTCATTCCGACGTAACTCAAGAGCGACAAGTGAGTTGTCTATAAGTTATGACATGCAGAACCGTCCTGAGTTCCATCGTCGCGTGTTCTCTGCGGCGTGGAGGTATAAGTGGAGTGATGCGCGTCATTTCACTACTTATCGCTTCGATTTACTTGACCTCAACTATATCTACATGCCGTGGATCTCGCCTACATTCAAGACCGAATATCTTGACAATGCGAGCAGTAGGAATGCCATATTAAGGTACAATTATGAAGACCTGTTTATAACAAAGATAGGTTTTGGCGTGAATTATAATAACGGCATACGTGCTTTCAGGGCAAACATTGAGACCTCTGGTAATCTTCTTAGTGCTATTTCCCACATGTCGAAAGGTAAAAAGAACGAAGATGGACAATATACCTTATTTAATATAGCGTATGCGCAATATGTCAAGTTTGATATCGACTATTCCCGTGTGTGGCGTATCGATAAGCATAACTCCTTTGGAGTGCACGGTGCCTTAGGAATTGCTTATCCTTACGGCAACAGTAAGGTGCTTCCTTTTGAGAAACGCTATTTCGGTGGTGGTGCAAACTCTGTACGTGGATGGAATGTTAGAGGACTGGGACCAGGAAAGTTTAAGGGAACAAATGGTGCCATTGACTTCATTAACCAGACGGGTGACATGAAACTTGACCTTAGTGCTGAGTATCGCACATATTTGTTCTGGAAGATAGACGGTGCAGTATTCGTCGATGCGGGTAATATTTGGACGTTGCGTGAATATGAGGAACAGCCAGGTGGTCAGTTCTCATTCAAGGATTTCTACAAAGAGATTGCCGTAGCCTATGGAGTGGGATTCCGTCTGAACTTTGGATATTTCCTGTTGCGCTTCGATATGGGTATGAAAGCAATTAATCCTGCCTACGAAACAAAAGAAGAACACTATGCCATCATTCACCCGAAGCTTAGTCGTGACTTCGCTTTTCACTTCGCGGTAGGCCTTCCATTCTGACCTTCCATGACTTGCCTTCCTTCACAAGCATAATATCGAACAGTCCTTCGTCGACGACGTGTCCTTTCTTTCCTATAGTGTCTGCTTCAAAATAGTTGGTCACTTTGATGGTAGCATGACATTCCGTATCGTCTCCGCTGACATCACTGACCTCGATACTTGCTTCTTCCTCGAGTCCATGCAGGAGTTCGATATCCTCTTTTGTTATCTGGCTTGCCGCAAAGCTAATCCACTTTTCACTTTCCTGGGTGCAGTACTTTGCGGAGTTCTTGTATCTAAGGTTGAAATAGTTTTCGGCAAATGCTTCTGCAACGTCTTCTGCATTAGAGGGATTGACTGAAGAAGGCATGTTGCATGAAAAGAGCAACGTCGCAAATAATACCGTTGATATATTAATCAGATTGTTCTTTATAGCCATAAGTATTTTCGTCTTTGAATGCTTAGAAATAATATTAATAAGATTAAATCAGTGCAAAGATAGTGAAATTCTTTTGTAGTTAATCTATTTTTGATTACTTTTGTATCAAAATACACGCATTAATGTTTAAATTCATCTCTTTTGGCAGTGGGAGCAGTGGCAATTGCTATTACCTTTTCACTGAGACCGACGGGCTTCTCATAGATGCCGGCGTGGGTGTGAGGTCTCTGAAGAAATGGTTTGCCGATAATGGTCTCCCAATGTCAACGATCCATAGCATATTAATCACCCACGATCATGCCGACCATGTTAAATGTGTCGGAAGTTTAAGCAATGACCTGAAGTTGCCTGTCTATGCCACGCGCCTTGTTCATTCCGGAATAGAGAATAACTATTGTGTAAGGCAAAAGGTTAACGGCGCAAATATCAAGTATATTGAGAAACAAACAACTTTCGAAATCAGTGATTTCAGGATCACACCTTTTGGAATTCCTCATGATAGTACCGACAATGTGGGATATTTTATAGAGCATGACGGAGTTGGATTTTGTCTAATGACGGATGCTGGTCATGTGACAGATGAAATGAAGTCTTATATTATGCGGGCCAACTATCTTGTCATTGAGGCCAATCATGATGACGAGATGCTTATGTCTGGACCATATCCGGAGCATCTGAAGGAAAGAGTGGCGAGCGATGAGGGACATCTTTCAAACAAGTCATGTGCCGTAGCATTGGCAGAGAATGCTACTGGTAATCTTAGGCATGTATGGCTTTGTCATCTTAGCGAGGAGAACAATCATCCGGAACTTGCAAGAAAAACCGTTCAGATGATACTTCGTAACTATGGGATAATTGCCGGCAAGGATTTCAATCTTGAAGTGCTAAAACGTAAAACTCCGAGTATAATCTTCAATTTGACATGATTTGAGTGCAATTGATGCTTGTAAATGGTGCCAAAACTCAAAAAAAAACTTAATTGACAATATTAATAAAAGAAATATTTTGTTAATTCGGGAAAAGTTTGTAATTTTGCACCCTGTTTGGAATAAGTATCAAAAAATCAGAAAAAAGTAGATAGAAATGTCGAAGATTTGTCAGATTACGGGAAAGAAAGCACAGATAGGCAACAACGTTTCCCATTCGAAGCATCGCACAAAGCGCAGCTTTGATGTAAACCTGTTCAGCAAGAAGTTCTACTATGTAGAGGAAAGTTGCTGGATAAGCCTTAAGATAAGCGCAGCAGGCTTGCGCCTAATTAATAAAATTGGTCTCGACGCTGCTTTAAAGCAGGCAGTTGCCAAAGGATACTGTGACTGGAAAGACATTAAAGTTATAGGAGAATAATCATCATGGCAAAGAAAGCAAAAGGTAATAGGGTACAGGTTATTCTTGAATGCACAGAGATGAAGAATAGCGGTCTTCCAGGAACAAGTCGCTATATCACAACAAAGAACCGCAAGAATACCCCAGAGCGTATGGAGTTGAAGAAGTACAACCCCATTCTGAAGCGTATGACTGTTCATAAGGAAATTAAATAATTAAAACAGAAACGAGATGGCAAAGAAAACTGTCGCAACCCTCCACGAAGGTTCTAAGGACGGGCGTGCATACACAAAGGTGATCAAGATGGAAAAGAGCCCAAAGACTGGTGCTTACATCTTCAATGAGCAGATGGTTCCTAACGAAGCCGTTAAGGATTTCTTCAAGAATTGATTTTCTTATAATTACTATAGAATTAAGCCGCAACATTTATGATGTTTGCGGCTAATTTTATTTATAACCGTCAATAAAAAGACCAGTTAGATTTGCTATTATAAAAGATTTGATGTAATTTTGTAGGCAAATTAGATATTATGGCTATTTTTGGATTATTTAATAAGAAAAAAAAAGAGACACTCGATAAAGGTCTTGAAAAAACGAAAGAGAGTGTTTTCTCGAAACTGGCACGTGCCGTTGCCGGCAAGTCAAAAGTGGATGATGACGTTCTCGACAACCTTGAAGAAGTGCTTATTACCAGTGACGTGGGTGTAGACACTACTTTGAAGATTATAGAAAAGATTGAGAATAGAGTCGCACGTGACAAGTATGTTTCCACATCAGAACTGAATGGTATCTTAAGAGAGGAAATCGCCGACCTTCTTGCAGAAAATAATACTGAGGATAATGACAACTGGGACCTGCCATCAGATCATGTTCCATACGTGATTCTTGTTGTTGGCGTGAATGGAGTAGGCAAGACGACGACTATTGGAAAACTTGCATATCAGTTCAAGAATGCAGGCAAGACCGTATATCTTGGTGCTGCCGACACCTTCAGGGCTGCTGCCGTAGAACAGTTATGCATCTGGGGAGAGCGCGTCGGTTGTCCTGTGATAAAGCAAAAGATGGGAAGTGACCCTGCTTCTGTTGCATACGACACTCTATGTTCGGCAAAGGCAAACGGGGCAGACGTTGTTCTTATTGACACAGCAGGACGCTTACATAATAAAGTGGGCTTGATGAACGAGCTTAAGAAGATTAAGGATGTCATGAAAAAAGTGGCTCCGACTGCTCCCGATGAGGTCTTGCTTGTTCTTGATGGCAGTACAGGCCAGAATGCTTTCGAGCAAGCAAAGCAGTTCGCTGCCGTTACCCAGATAACAAGTCTTGCTATCACGAAACTCGACGGTACAGCAAAGGGTGGAGTTGTGATAGGCATCAGCGACCAGTTGAAGGTTCCTGTGAAATACATCGGTCTTGGTGAGGGAATGGAAGACCTTCAACTCTTTAATAGACGACAGTTTGTTGATTCGTTGTTCAGCAACGATTAGTGTTATAGAATATAACGGTAGGTATTGTCTTGAAACGTAATCACGTTGACATAATCACTCTTGGCTGCTCCAAGAATCTCGTTGATAGTGAGATTCTGATGAAGCAGTTTGTCTCTCATGGGTACTCATGTGAACATGATAGTGAGAATCCTCAAGGTGAGATAGCGGTCATTAATACCTGTGGTTTTATCGGTGATGCAAAGGAAGAGAGCATAAACACCATTCTGGAGTTTGCAGAACGAAAGAAAAAGGGAATGCTGAAGAAGCTTTTTGTTATGGGATGTCTTTCTCAGAGATATAAAGAGGATCTTGAGATAAATCTTCCTGAAGTGGACAAATACTACGGGAAGTTTGACTATAAGCAACTAATAGTAGACCTTGGCATTGCCGAACAAGTACAGGATAGTACCGAACGCATCGTGACAACACCTTCACATTACGCCTATATCAAGATAAGTGAGGGATGTGACCGTCATTGTGCCTATTGTGCAATACCTATTATTACCGGCAAACATGTTAGTCGTCCTAAAGACGAGATTATCAATGAAATAAAACACCTTGTAAAGCAGGGTGTCAAGGAGTTTCAGATCATTGCCCAGGAACTCACTTTCTATGGGCGGGATATTGACGGGAAATCGCATATAGCGGAGTTAGTTGCCGAGATATCCGAGGTGGAAGGTGTTGAGTGGATAAGGCTTCATTATGCCTATCCCGCACAATTTCCATATGAACTACTTGATGTGATACGTGAAAAGAGTAATGTTTGCAAGTATCTCGACATTGCCTTGCAGCATATTTCCGACCACATGCTTACAGCTATGCATAGGCACGTCACCAAGGAAGAGACATATAGGCTTATTGAAAAGATAAGAGAGAAGGTCCCCGGGATATCATTGAGAACTACATTAATGGTCGGATTCCCAGGGGAAACAGACGAGGACTTCAAGGAACTAATGGAGTTTACTCGATGGGCGAGGTTTGAGAGAATGGGCGCGTTTGCCTATTCGGAGGAAGAAGGAACATATAGCGAGAAGCATTACGAGGACGATGTGCCTGAGAGTGTTAAGGAGAAACGGCTTTCTGACCTTATGATGCTACAGCAGAACATTAGTTCCGAACTTGAGGAAACACGCGTTGGCTCGGTCATGAAGGTAATTATTGACAGGGAGGAAGGCGACTACTATGTGGGAAGGACAGAATATAGTTCGCCAGAGGTGGATCCTGAGGTGCTTATCCGTGCCGATGAGAAAGAACTGAACATAGGAGAGTTCTATGAGGTGAAGATTATAGGCTCTGAAGAGTTCGACCTTTATGCCACTACCATTTATTGAAAAGAAGAAAACATTATATAGAAGATGAATAATAAGGACTTCATACACCAATTGTCGTTAAGGTTGGACATCTCACAAGAGGACGTCCAGTCTATCATGAATAAGACAATAGACATCATGGGTGATATATTCCAGGAAGGCGACTCGATACAGATGACTAACTTCGGAACGTTTGAAGTAAAGAAAAGAATGGAGCGAGTCGTCGTAAATCCTGGTACCAAACAGCGTATGCTTGTTCCACCGAAACTGGTTTTGGGTTTCAAGCCCGTTGCTTCTATTAAGGAGAAACTAAAGAATGGAGGAAATCGCAATGAGTAAGATAACAATACAGGATTTCGCCATTCGTCTTGCTGAGAGGAAGAACATAAGTGTTGCTGATGCCCAGCGCTTCATGACAGCAATGCTTGACACTATCAATGAAGGACTTAGTAATGATAAAGTCGTTAAGATTAAAGGCTTAGGAACTTTTAAGGTCATTGATGTCAAGCAACGCAAGAGCGTTGATGTAAATACTGGTGAGGAAATCATCATTGAGGGAAGGGGGAAAATAACATTCACTCCTGACACAATAATGAGAGATTTGGTAAACAAGCCATTCTCACAATTTGAGACTGTCCTACTTAACGAAGGTGTTGATTTCTCTGAAATGGATGCTCCGAGTGTTGAAGATGAGGAATCAGCAGAGCTAAATGAGACAGTAGAAAAGGAAGAACCTCAAGAAATCATTCCTCAAGAGGAAAAGATTATACCACAGGAGGAAGAATTATTACCTCAAGAAGTGGAGGAAAAACCGCAAGAAGAAGTCGAGAAGCACGTGGAAGAAGAACCAGACATTGTGTCAGGCGAATCCTTTAGTGAGGCACTTCTTGTGTTGGATTATATTAATGGAAAGGAATTACCGAAGGAAGAACCTCAAGAAGAAAAAGAGGAGCCAGCCCTTGATGCTACCGACGAGGCAATAGCAGATGCGCTTTTTGTCCTGAATACTCTTGACGACGACAACATAGATGTTCCAATTACGACTGAAACAACTGTGGAGCCTGTTGAAGAAGAGTCTGCAGAGACTCAAGAGGCACCTGTTCAGACACTTATGGAACCAAGCAATGACGAGATGACGGATGACGTTCCAAGTAACGAAGAGCAGAGTGTTGAGGAAGATACTACTGAAGAGATAGTCGAAGAGGAACAACCGACGGAGGAACTGGAGAATGACGCATATGAAGAAGAGGAGCATTCGAGTCCATGGAAACGTTGGCTTATTGCTATTGCACTTATTGGAGTAGTGGGACTGTTGTCATATTACTGCATTAATTACTTCTATAACAAGGAAGGTTTGGCGCAAGAGGAAATAAATGGTAACAATACGGTCGTGGATGATAACACACCTGCGGCTAATGTTGTTGCTGATTCTGTTGCAATCGCTGACTCTTTGAATAGGGCTATTCGTGAAAAAGAGATTGAGGACTCTATTGCAGCCTTGACTTTGAAAGAAAAGCAAGAGAAAACAGAGCCCCCAAAGATTGCTCAACAAAATACTCAGGCAGAGAAGCAAGAGCCAGAGAAACAACAAGTTCAAACTCAGTCAAACAACAAAGAACTTGAATATGCTAAAAGGCTCGTGAAATATGGTGCGTATAACATTGTCGGAACCGACCAGGTGATTACCATAAAGAAAGGTCAGACAATGACTTCTGTGGCCAAGGCTTATCTCGGAAAGGATATGGCATGCTATATCGAAGTGCATAATGGAACCACGACTTTAATTGAGGGACAGAAGTTGAAAATACCGAAACTGGAAACCAAAAAGAAGTCGAAGAGATAAAGCAGTCCTATACGTGTCCCAAAGATGGCTTTTGGCAGTCTCAAAGATGGCTTTTTACGTCCTCAAAGACGTCCTTTTACATGCTAAAAGATATGCTTTGGAAGGCTTGGAAATAATAACTTTAAGGGTATTAAACATAAAGTTTCTTAAAAGTGAGTTTTAAGAAACTTTTTTTATACTTTTTTAGTCGCTATTCTTCGGAAATAAAAAGCGAAAGTATTACTTTTGCATTTGAATAAAGAATATAATAATTAATAAAGATAAAACTATGGCAGAAGCTTTTGATATACGTGAGTTGAACAACCGTATAGAGCAGCAGAGTTCGTTTATTGATACCCTTATCATGGGTATGGATCGTGTAATCGTAGGACAGAAGCATCTCGTTGATTCTCTCCTTATCGGACTTCTTAGCGATGGACACATACTTCTTGAGGGTGTTCCAGGTCTGGCTAAGACACTTGCAATTAAAACACTGGCGCAGCTTATTGACGCCGATTACAGTCGCATACAGTTCACTCCCGACCTGTTGCCGGCAGATGTAATAGGCACATTGATATACTCTCAGAAGGACGAGAACTTCCAAGTGAAGAAAGGTCCGGTATTTGCGAATTTCGTATTAGCCGACGAAATAAACCGCGCACCTGCCAAAGTGCAGAGTGCTCTGCTTGAGGCTATGCAGGAGCATATGGTTACTATTGGAAGCGATACGTTTAATCTTCCTAATCCTTTCCTCGTGATGGCAACCCAGAACCCTATCGAGCAGGAGGGAACATATCCGCTTCCCGAGGCTCAGGTTGACCGTTTCATGCTGAAGGTTGTGATAGACTATCCTTCTATTGAAGAGGAAAAACTGATTATCAGAGAGAATCTTCAGAGTTCTCTGCCAACGGTTACTCCTGTTATTACATCCGAGGAGATTCTCAATGCGCGTGATGTGGTAAGGCAGGTATATATTGACGAGAAGATAGAGCAATATATCGCGGACATAGTGTTTGCTACCCGTTATCCTGACAAGTATGGCTTGGCCTCGCTGAAGAATATGATTACATTTGGCGGTTCTCCCCGTGCTTCAATCAATTTGGCAAAGGCTGCTCGTGCGTTCGCCTTTATCAAGCGTAGAGGCTATG
This sequence comes from Prevotella sp., assembly GCA_017554105.1. Lineage (GTDB taxonomy): Bacteria > Bacteroidota > Bacteroidia > Bacteroidales > Bacteroidaceae > Prevotella. The sequence goes on from JAFZIY010000002.1 coordinate 21,503, forward strand.
TGGTGCCGGAAGATGTTCGTGCTGTTGCACATGATGTTTTGCGTCATCGCATCGGCTTAAGCTATGAGGCAGAGGCAAGCAACGTTACAAGTGAGGAAATCGTGAGTAACATCATCAACAAGGTTGAGGTTCCATAAACCGAGTGTTTTTTATAGAACGGTATAATTGTTGGAGCAAAATATAGATTAATGGAAACATCGGACATACTGAAGAAGGTTCGTAAGATAGAAATAAAGACACGAGGCTTGAGTCGTGATATCTTTGCCGGCCAGTATCATTCGGCTTTTAAGGGTCGAGGAATGGCGTTTAGCGAAGTGCGCGAGTATCAGTTTGGCGATGACATTCGTGACATTGACTGGAATGTTACGGCCCGTTTCCATCGTCCCTATGTAAAGGTCTATGAGGAAGAACGCGAATTGACGGTGATGCTACTTATAGACGTCAGCGGCTCGCTTGACTTCGGAACAAAGAAGCAGATGAAGCGTGATATGGTGACGGAGATAGCGGCTACACTTGCATTCAGCGCCATTCAGAATAACGATAAGATTGGCGTCGTGTTTTTTTCTGATAAGATAGAGAAGTATATACCGCCCAAGAAAGGTAGAAAACACATCCTCTATATCATACGTGAGATGCTCGATTTCCAGGCTTCAAGCAAGAAAACCAACCTTAAGAATGCCGTAGAGTTTCTTACAAGTGTCACTAAGAGGCGTTGCACAGCATTCATAATGAGTGACTTCTATGACCAGAGTGACTTTGAGAAAGCCTTGACTATATGTAACAGGAAACATGATGTTGTTGCTATTCAGGTGTATGATCCAAGAGCAAAAGACCTTCCTGACGTTGGCATAATGAAGGTGCTGGATGCTGAGACCGGACATGAGATGTATATCGACACCAGCAGCAAGAAACTCCGTGCTGCCCATCACAACTATTGGGTAAAGCGTCAGCGTATATTAAATGACACTTTTGTGAGGTGCAGGGTTGACAATGTCTCTATCACGACTACGGATGATTATGTGAAATCTCTTATGCAGTTGTTTGCTATGAGAGGCTAGTAAAGTAATGAATTAAGACGTGAATATTAATAGCAAGATGCTTGTCGAAATAAAGAAGATATCAATTGTAATATTGCTGATATTGAGTGTGTTGCCAATAAAGGCTCAAGTGGAGGTGAAGACCCAAATCGACTCCACTGAGATTCTTATTGGACAGCAGGCGCATATTACTCTTGACGTTACAATAAAGTCGGGAATGAAGATTGCGTTTCCTGAATATAAACCTCAGCAAAACATAACTCCTGGTGTTGAGGTGTTGGAGCAAAGTATTCCGGATACTTCTTCCTTGAGTGACGAAAGATTGAAAATCTCACGTGTATATACTCTAACATCCTTTGATGAAAATATATACTACATCCCGGCAATGAACGTGAAAGTTGACGGAAAGGACTATAAGAGCAAGGAACTTGCACTAAAGGTACTTACCGTCGAGGTTGATACACTTCATCCAGAGAAGTTTTATCCTCCTAAGGATGTTCAGAATAATCCCTTTAAATGGGAAGACTGGAGTGCGCTGTTCTGGATGGGATTATTGCTAACTGTTCTTGCCTTGCTCGTCTATTATTTGTACACAAGATACAAGGAGAACAAACCAGTCATCGCCAAAGTTAAGTTCGTGAAGCGTTTGTTGCCACATCAGAAGGCGATGAACGAGATAGAACGTATTAAGGCAGACAATCTCGTGTCGTCCGAGAATCAGAAAGAGTACTATACAAAACTTACTGATACGCTAAGGAAATATATCGAAGAGCGTTTCGGTTTCAGCGCTATGGAGATGACAAGTTCTGAAATTATTTCCAGTCTTAAGGCAAATGGCGACAATGAAATGATAAAAGAGCTGAACGAGCTGTTTGAAACGGCCGACCTTGTTAAGTTTGCCAAGTATTCTACTCTTATCAACGAGAACGATAATAATCTAGTAAATGCCATTCAATATATCAACACCACGAAGATGGAAGACCAGCCACAAGTGGAGAGGATAGAACCCGTGCTGACAACACAGGAAAAGCAGGACATGCGTTACAGAAGTGTCCTGAAATGGGTTATCGCAATTCTTGGTGTTGTATGTTTGGCTATCTTGATATATATAATCTATAATTCGGCAGTTCTTCTGTCGTATGAACTTGAGACATGGACTTTGTAAATAAAGAGTGTTTCCTGCTGTTGTTGCTTCTCATACCATATTTCCTATGGTATGTGCTCTATCGTAAGAAGAGTGAGCCGACAATGAAGATGAGCGACACAAATGCCTATCGATATGCTCCCAAGAGCTTAAAGATGCGACTGATGTGGCTCCCTGACTTGTTGCGTGTAATTACATTCATTCTGCTTGTTATAATCCTGGCTCGTCCACAGACACATACATCATGGGGAAACCGCACTGTTGAAGGCATTGACATAATGCTTGCGATGGATGTTTCCACAAGTATGCTTGCGGAAGACCTTAAGCCAAACCGCATAGAAGCAGCTAAGGAAGTGGCAACGGAGTTTATTTCCGACCGTCCTGACGACAACATTGGACTTACTGTTTTTGCGGGTGAGGCATTCACTCAATGTCCTATGACTACCGACCATACGTCACTTCTGAATCTTCTTCAGAACGTAAGAACCGACATTGCGGCAAGAGGACTGATAGAAGATGGTACTGCCATAGGTATGGGATTGGCAAATGCAGTTAGTCGTTTAAAAGAAAGCAAGACCAAAAGCAAGGTCGTTATATTACTTACAGACGGCAGTAACAACATGGGCGACATATCACCATTAACCGCAGCCAACATCGCCAAGAGTCTTGGAATACGTGTCTATACCGTTGCTGTGGGTTCAAAGACAGTGGCACCTTATCCTGTTCAGATAGGTGGTACTACCCAGTATGTTAATGCTCGTGCAGATATCGATACTAAGACTCTTAGTGATATTGCCGCTACAGCTGATGGTCATTTCTATCGTGCCACAAACAATACAGAATTGAAGCAGATATATAAAGACATAGATAAATTGGAAAAGACAAGACTTGACGTCAAAAAGTTCTCACGACATTATGACGCTTATCAGCCATTTGCCTTGGCTGCTCTGGTGACATTATTGCTTGAGATACTTCTAAGACTCACAGTATTCCGTCGAATTCCATAAATAGAAAGCAAATGTTTAGATTCGAGAATCCTATATATTTATACCTCTTGATTCTTATTCCGATGCTAGTCATGATAAGATGGGCTATGCTGAAGAATAGGAAGAAAAGACTTCAGAAGTTTGGTGACACAAACCTTCTTGAAGAAATGATGCCTTCTGTATCCAAGAATCGGCGTTTGATAAAGTTCTGGTTGCTTATGGCGGCATTGGCTCTTGTTATAATAATGCTTGCAAGACCACAGATGGGTTCAAAGATAAGTAATGAAACACGCAACGGAATAGAGGCTATAATTGCCCTTGACATTAGTAACTCCATGAGAGCAGAGGATGTAGTTCCTTCTCGTCTGGACAAGAGTAAGATGCTCATAGAGAACATGGTGGATAATTTCACCAATGACAAGGTCGGACTCGTTGTATTTGCCGGCGATGCGTTCATACAGCTCCCGATAACAAGCGACTATGTTTCCGCAAAGATGTTCATGCAGAACACAACACCTTCCTTGATAGCATCACAGGGTACGAACATCTCTGAGGCAATCAGAATTGCGTCTGTCAGTTTCACAAAAGCAGAGAATATCGGTCGTGCCATCATTATAATCACTGATGGAGAAGACCATGAGGGTGGTGCTGAAGAGGCTGCTGCAGCCGCTAAAAAGAAGGGTATTAATGTCTTTGTACTTGGTGTTGGCTCCACAAAGGGAGCACTGATACCTGACGGACAGGGTGGATTCATTAAGGATAACACAGGTACCGAGGTTGTATCCTCTCTCAATGAGAGTATGTGTAAGCAGATAGCTGAAGCAGGCGGTGGCGGCTATATACATGTTGACAACACAAATGTAGCACAGGAAAAGCTTAATGCCGCTCTGACAAAACTTCAGAAGGGAGAGATAGATAGCGTCATATATAGCGAGTTTGATGAGCAGTTCAGGGCTGTTGCAATCATCGTACTGATACTCCTTATAGTTGAGATTTGTATAATGGAGAGCCGCAATCCGCTATTAAAGAACATAAAACTCTTTAAGAGTAAAAACAAAACGAAAGAAGATTGATGATGAGAAATATTGTTCTGTTTGTATTCCTTATGGTTGCATCTCTGGCATTCGCACAAAACGACCGCGACTATGTCAGAAGTGGAAACAGGCTCTATCGTGCCAAGAAATTCGATAAGGCGGAGGTGGAATATCGTAAGGCAATATCTGTAAATGCAGAAAATCCGCAGGCTGTATATAACCTCGGATGCTCTATGATGATGCAGCAAAAAGACTCTCTGGCAATTAACCAGTTCGAGCGAGCTTCGCAATTGGAGACGAACAAGTTGCGTAGAGCGAAGTCCAATCATAATATTGGTGTGATATTGCAGAACCACAAGATGTATGACAAGGCTATCGATGCATACAAGAAGGCTCTTCGTGACAATCCCAATGATGACGAAACACGTTATAATCTCGCCCTTTGTCAGAAACTGTTGAAGAACCAGCCGAAGAATAATGACAACAACAAGGACAATCAGGACAAGGACAAGAACAAGGATAAGGATAACAAAGATAATAAAGACAAGAATCAAGATAAGGACAAGAATGATGATAAGAAAGATCAGCAGAATCAACCTCCTAAAGAACAGATGAGCAAAGATAATGCTGAACAACTTCTCAATGCGGCTATGCAGAATGAAAAGGAAACTCAGCAGAGGCTCCAGAAAGCGATGCAACAGCCAAAGAAGAATCGTAGTCAGAAGAATTGGTAAACTAAAAGATTAGTAATATGAGACGATGTTATACTCTTTTATTATGTCTTGTTTTGTTTGTGGCGGCAAAGTCACAAACACTTACCGTTAATGCACCGTCACATGTGACAACAGGCGAAAACTTCCGTTTGACATATACAACAAATACTCAAAATGTTGGCGACTTAAGTATAGGCAATCTTCCAGAAGGATTAGAGCTTATAGCAGGACCATATAGGTCTTCACAGTCAAGTTTCCAAATGATAAACGGTCACACGAGCAGTAGCAGTTCTGTCACATTCACATATATTGTGAGTGCAAATAAAGCCGGTAGTTATACTATTCCTGCTGCTCATCTGGAAACAGGAGGAAAGACCGTTAGTTCTTCTGCGGCAAAACTGGTAGTATCTGGAACTGCTGCTAATACCGGTGGAGCTCCTCGCATGCATGAGGACAGCGAACCATCAAGAGGTGTAAGGAGTGCTGGAACGCCAATTACTGGTAGCGACTTGTTCATCAAGGTAAGCGCAAACAAGACCAATGTCTATGAACAGGAACCGGTTTTGCTCACATACAAGGTATACACTTTAGTGGAACTTACCCAACTTGAGGGAAAGATGCCAGACCTTACGGGCTTCCATACACAAGAGGTAAAACTGCCTCAACAAAAGTCTTTCCATATAGAGAACGTTAATGGAAGGAACTATCGTTGTGTTACTTGGAGTCAGTATGTAATGTATCCTCAAATGACGGGTAAACTTGAGATTCCAAGTATCACCTTCAATGGTACCGTAGTTCAGCAAAACCGTAATGTCGATCCTTTTGAGGCATTTCTGAATGGCGGCTCTGGCTATGTTGAGGTTAAGCGAAGTATCAATGCCCCTGGACTTACAATTAATGTTGCACCATTGCCATCAAAACCTGAGAACTTCTCTGGAGGAGTGGGTAACTTCAATATTACTGCCCAGTTGGACAATAATGAGATTAAGGCAGGAACACCTTTGGCATTGCGTGTAATTGTTGGCGGTAATGGTAATTTGAAGCTTATAAAGCAACCGACCGTTGATTTCCCCAAGGATTTTGACAAGTATGATCCTAAGGTGACTGACAAAACATCCCTCACAAGCAATGGTCTTGAGGGCAATATGATTTATGATTTCCTCGCTGTTCCTCGTAATCAGGGAAAATATACGATACCGGCCGTAGAGTTCACATATTTTGATACTGCATCGAAATCGTACAAGACAATAAAGACAAAACCGTTCGACATAACTGTGGAGAAAGGTGACGGTAATGTTGAATCAGAGGATTTCATGGACATAAAGAATCAGGACATACATCAAATCAAGACAGGTGACACAAAGGTTGTTGCCCCTGATGCATTCTTCTTCGGTTCTCTTAAATACCTGCTCATTATAGGCTTTATTCTTCTTTTATTCCTGATACTGTTCCTCATGTTCAGGAAAAGAGCAATAGATAATGCAAATGTCGTTATGATGAAAGGCAAGAAAGCCAATAAGGTCGCAACAAAGAGACTGCAGGTTGCCAAGTCTTTGATGCTCAATAACCGTTCTTCAGAGTTCTACGATGAAGTCTTGAAGGCATTATGGGGATATGTTGGCGACAAGTTCAATATTCCTGTTGAGCATCTTTCGCGTGAGAATATCAATGAACTCCTCACGGAGAAGGGTGTCCAGGAATCGACTATCAAGCAGTTTGTGGGTGCTATTGACGAATGTGAGTATGAGAGATATGCACCAGGTGATACTAAAGGTAATATGACTAAGACATTTGAGTCTGCTATGACAGCCATCATGAATATCGAGGAAACAGTAAAGAAGACGAAGAAGACAGCAACTCCTGTAGTCTTGTTGATACTCTTGCTAATGCCCGCTTCCATGTATGCTCAACAATCATTGAAGGTAAGTGGTGACGAGGCTTATAGCAAAGGAAACTACCAGCAGGCAATAAGCATATACGAACAACTGCTTAAGAAAGGTGTGAGTGCTGAGGTGTACTATAATCTTGGAAATGCATACTATCGTTCAGAGAATATCACTAAGGCAATAATCAATTACGAACGAGCTTTGCTTTTGTCACCTGGTGACAAGGACATTCGTTTCAATCTGCAACTGGCGCGTTCAAAGACGATAGACAAGATAACCCCGGAAAGCGAAATGTTTTTTGTCACATGGTATCGTTCGCTGGTAAATTTGACGAGCGTAGACGGTTGGGCTTACATAGCACTTGTTAGTCTTTTAATAGCCTTGTGCTTGGCTCTTCTTTATCTGTTCTCATCAAAGGTATGGCTTAGGAAGATTGGCTTCTTCGGAGGTATCGTGATGATTATCTTGTTTATTGTTTCAAATGTGTTTGCCTATCATCAGCGTAGGATGCTTGACAACCGCACGGGTGCAGTTGTGATAACACCTTCTGCAAACGTCAAGACCACACCGGAATCGAACGCCAAGGATGCATTCCTTCTCCATGAGGGTACCAAGGTGGAGATAATTGACGATTCAATGAACGACTGGAAGTGCATACATCTTGCTAATGGCAAGGAGGGTTGGATTTCCACTAAGATGCTTGAAAGAATCTAAGACGGATGGAAGAATTAATAAATATCGATCAGTTTGTATTATCGTTGTTCAACGGAAGCAGTTCGCTTTATGTTGACACGTTAATGACGGTGCTCACCAATGCTTTCACATGGGTGCCGTTATACCTGATGCTGATATTTGTTATTATTAAGAATAACGAGACAATGCCACAGATACTGCTTGCCATTGGCTGTGGTATCCTATGTGTATTGCTGACTGATTTGATAGCAGACATAATCGTCAAACCATATGTTGAGCGCTGGAGACCTACCCAAGACCCATTCATTAAATATACAATTGACGTGGTGAATGGCATGAGGGAAACCAAATACGGCTTTTTCTCTGCCCATGCAGCCAATACTATGGGAATAGCAGTTTTTGTCTCCCTGCTTGTTAGAAGCAAGATAATGACTTGGTTTATGATACTCTGGTCTTTGTTAAACTGCTACACCCGCTTATATCTTGGCGTTCATTATCCTGGTGATATTCTGGTGGGATTGCTTTGTGGCGCATTGGTTGGAATCCTTGTGTATTTTATTTATTACAGAATCTATAACAAGATCTCACCAAGTCTCAATTATATATCGACACAATACACCTCAACGGGATATAGTTATAACGACATACATCTTGTTTTCAATATAGTTATGTACACATTGGTCGTCGCATCTATTATGGCGGTCTTTGTGATATAAAGTTTGAATGATGGAAGCGAAAGGAATAAGAATAGAGGACTACAACTACGATTTGCCTGACAATCGAATAGCACAGTTCCCTTTGGTGCAAAGGGATCATAGTAAGTTGCTTATCGATGATAAGGGCGAAATAGGGGAAGACCTGTTCTTTAATCTGCCAAACCATATACCGAGTGGTTCGCTGATGATTTTTAATAACACAAGGGTAATTCAGGCGAGGCTCCATTTCCGAAAGAGTACAGGAGCATTGATTGAAGTATTCTTGCTGGAACCATATATACCTGCTGACTATGAGCGCATCTTCCAACAGACAAAGTCGTGCTCATGGTTATGCATGATTGGTAATTTGAAGAAATGGAAGAGTGAGACTCTTGAGCGAGAGATAACCATCGGAGACTCAATAGTAACTCTTAAAGCCGAGAAAAGGGAGCATCCTCAGTCGTCTCAATACGAAAATGTATACTTTACATGGAATGACGAGAATCTTTCTTTTAGTGAACTGCTGGAGGCTTTTGGAGAACTTCCGATTCCTCCTTACCTGAACAGAGAAACGGAAGAAAGCGACAAGACGACTTATCAGACGGTTTATAGCAAGATAAAGGGCAGTGTAGCCGCCCCGACTGCAGGTCTTCATTTTAGTGATGATGTGCTTAAGGCATTAGATGAAAAAGGCGTGGAACGTCAGGAAGTGACACTTCATGTCGGTGCTGGCACCTTCAAGCCAGTCAAATCTGCCGAGATTGGCGACCACGACATGCATACCGAGTACATATGTGTAAAGCGCGAAGTGCTCGAGAGCATTGTTGCTCATGACTCACAGGTAATTGCCGTAGGAACCACAAGTGTCAGAACGCTGGAGAGCCTTTATTACATAGGTTGCAAAATTGCGGAAAATCCAGATGTTACGGAAGAGCAATTGCACGTAAACCAATGGGAGCCATACGAGAGAACGTATTCCCTATCACCTCAGGAGGCCATAACGAGTATTATCGACTATCTAGACAAAAACGGTCTGACATCATTGCACTCGAGTACGCAGATAATTATTGTCCCAGGATATGAATACAAGTTCGTTAAGCGACTCATAACCAACTTCCACCAACCTCAAAGCACCTTGCTCCTGCTAGTTAGTGCTTTCCTTAAAGGTCGTTGGCGCGAAGTATATGATTATGCTATCTCTCACGATTTCAGATTCCTGAGCTATGGTGACAGCAGTCTCCTCATACCACCTTCAGACGAAACATTAAAAATATAGACCTATGAGATACGGATTTATAAACATCGCCTCTGCCATACCTTCTGTTAAGGTTGCCGATTGCAGATATAACACAGACGAGATAATAAGACTTATCGACGACGCCGATCAAAAGGGCGCCGAGATAGTTGTTTTCCCAGAGCTGAGCATTACCTCCTATACCTGTCAGGATCTGTTTCATCAGCAAGTCCTTCTGAAGGAGGCAGAAAATGGGGTAGAGAAGATAATCAGCCATAGCCAGACATTAGATATTATAGCTATTGTCGGAGTGCCTGTTGTTGTCGGTTCCTTGTTGCTGAATTGTGCGGCGGTTATTCAACGAGGTGTTCTCCTAGGACTCATACCAAAGACTTTCCTTCCCAATTATTCTGAGTTTTACGAGAAGAGATGGTTCTCTTCAGCACGAGACATCCCGTATGATATCACTATTGAATATGCCAAGCAGAGCATCCTGATTTCAAAAAGGCCTACATTGTTCCAGACGAGCGAAGGAGCAAAGTTTGGAATAGAGATTTGTGAGGACCTCTGGGCACCTGTTCCACCGAGCAACACGTTGACTGTTCAGGGTGCTGACATAATCTTCAACCTTTCCGCTTCAGACGAACTGATAGACAAGCATAAATATCTGCTAAACCTTATCTCACAACAGAGTGCCAGAAACATGAGTGGATATGTGTATAGTTCGTGTGGTTTTGGCGAGAGTACACAAGATGTGGTCTATGCGGGTAATGCCTTGGTGTTTGAGAATGGTAAGATGGTTGCGGAGAACAAGCGTTTCTCACTTGAGCCACAACTTGTTGTTGCTCAGATAGATATCGAGCGTTTGCGTTCAGAGCGTAGGCTCAATAGTACATTTGCTACGGCTGAAGCACTTGCTAAGGACGAGCCTAGCATGATAGAATGTGTTGCACCCGCATACGAAAAGAAGGCATTCACGCTAATTAGAGATATCAATCCCACACCTTTCGTTCCGTCATCTGAGATAATGCAAGACAGGTGTGACGAGATATTCAACATCCAAGTGCTGGGATTGGCCAAGCGTTTGGTGCATACAAGATGCAAGCGTGTGGTGATAGGTATTAGCGGTGGACTCGACAGTACACTTGCTTTGCTGGTATGCGTAAAGACTTTCGACAAGCTTGGAATGCCTCGCAAGGACATTCTTGGAGTCACGATGCCAGGATTTGGCACTACCGATAGGACATATAAGAATGCCCTCTCGCTGATGGAGTCACTGGGTATTGAGATGAGGGAGATTAGCATTGCTGATGCCGTAAGACAGCATTTCAAGGACATCGGGCATGATATTGACAATCATGATGTCACTTACGAGAACTCACAGGCACGCGAGCGCACCCAGATACTCATGGACCTTAGCAACAAGGAAGGTGCGATGGTGGTAGGTACAGGTGACCTTTCGGAATTGGCATTAGGATGGGCCACATACAATGGCGACCACATGTCAATGTATGGAGTTAACGCAAGCATCCCCAAGACGCTAATACGTTATCTCGTAAGGAGCGTGGCAGAGAGTGACGGTATCGACAAGAAATCGCACGACACCTTGCTTGATATTATCGACACACCGATAAGTCCTGAACTCACTCCAGCCGATGAGAAGGGCAACATAAAGCAGAAGACCGAGGACTTGGTAGGACCTTACGAGTTGCATGATTTCTTCCTTTATTACATGTTGCGTCACGGCTTCTCACCAGAGAAGATTCTTTTCCTGGCTAAGCATGCGTTCAAGACAGGTACTTCGGAGGAGAAATATGACGAGGAGACAATCAAACGCTGGCTCGGAGTATTCATGCGCAGGTTCTTCTCGCAACAGTTCAAGCGCTCATGTCTGCCCGACGGTCCCAAGGTGGGTAGCGTAAGCCTGAGTCCAAGAGGTGACTGGCGTATGCCTTCCGATGCTTCTGGAGAATTGTGGAAACTGGATTAATATTGTAGAATGCTATAAATTATTCGTTATATGCGCCATTTCATTAGAATTATATTCCTGCTGGCAATCTCCCTTCAATGTCATTCTCAGACAATGAGGAAGAATGCTGCATACGAGAGATATATCGCCCAATATGCAGAAATAGCCGTTGAGCAAATGAAACTTCATGGAATACCTGCAAGCATAACCCTTGCACAAGGACTCATTGAGAGTGGAGCAGGGCAGAGTGAACTGGCGCGTAAAGGCAACAATCATTTCGGAATAAAGTGTCACGGGTGGCAAGGACGGAAGGTATATCATGACGATGACCTTGAAGGTGAATGCTTCCGGGCATATTCCAATGCACGAGAGAGCTATGAGGACCATAGCCAATTCCTTGTGAATGGGCGCAGATATAGAAGTCTCTTCTCACTATCTACAAAGGACTATAAGGGCTGGGCGCGTGGATTGAAGGCCGCAGGATACGCCACGAATCCTACATATGCCGACGCTCTTATTAGGATTATCGAGTTGTATGAACTCTACAAGTATGACGATGGCAAACAGGTAAAGCAACATGTAGAGCCTGTTGAGGAAGAGAGATTCGGTATCTTCGAGCGCAACAATACTCCTTACATCGTGGTAAGGAGAGGTGAGACACTTGCTACAATAAGCGAAATGACTGGCATATCGGTTAGACGACTTGCTAAATACAATGAGTTGCCTAAGAACGCAACCTTGAAACAGGGTTCTCCTATCTATCTTGAGAAGAAGCCTAAGAAGGCATCGAAGGAGTATAAGGGCAAGTATCATGTGGTTAAGGCTGGCGAGAGCTTCCACTCTATAGCACAAGACTATGCTATGAGGGTGGAGACTCTATACAAGGTGAACCATCTCTCTTACGACTATAGCCTGAAAGAGGGCGACCGTTTGCGCATACGATAGACGCGAAAGATATACAAGTGACATTGTCAGAGGCCACCTTTTATGATGCAAAAGGGCACCTCTGACATGCTCAAAAGCCACCTTTGGCATGACGAAAGGATATCAGTTGCGAAAGCATACCATACACGTGTCGTTTTAAGGTCAAAAAACTTGTTGTAACTATAGCATGAACGCATTTTTCATATAAACCTAAAATTTCGTCATAAATGTTTCTTTATGTCGAAAAAAAATAGTAACTTTGCAATGATTTTTGAGGCGTTAAAAACGCGTAGAGGGCGTTTAAAGGGCCTCTAATGGCATTTTAAAGGAAATTAACAATATAAAATAAGATGGACGAAAATCAGACATTTGACCAGGACAGGATTATTAAAATTAACATCGAGGAGGAAATGAAAACCTCCTATATCGACTATTCTATGTCGGTAATCGTTGCTCGTGCGCTTCCAGATGTGCGCGACGGATTCAAGCCGGTGCACCGACGCATACTCTATGGAATGAAGGGTATCAACAACCTTAGTACCCAACCATATAAGAAATGTGCACGCGTTGTGGGTGAGGTGCTTGGTAAGTACCATCCACATGGCGATGGTTCAGTCTATGGTGCATTGGTTCGCATGGGACAAGAGTGGAACATGCGCTATACGCTTGTTGACGGACAAGGAAACTTCGGTTCCGTTGACGGTGACTCACCGGCTGCTATGCGTTATACTGAGTGCCGTCTCTCGAAGATGGGAGAGCATATCATGGACGACATAGAGAAGGACACCGTTGATATGGTGAACAACTTCGACGACTCTCTCACTGAACCAAGTGTGATGCCGACAAAGGTTCCTAACCTCCTGGTAAATGGAGGTAATGGTATTGCCGTTGGTATGGCGACAAACATGCCGACACATAACCTTGGTGAAGTAATCGATGGTTGTTGTGCGTTCATTGACAATCCCGACATCGATACGGAAGGATTGATGAAGTATATCCCCGCTCCTGACTTCCCTACAGGTGCCTACATCTACGGCTTACAAGGCGTTAAGGAAGCATATGAGACAGGTCGCGGACGTATTTTGATGCGTGCCAAAGCTGAGATAGAGAGTGATGAGAGTCACGACAAGATCGTTATTACCGAGATTCCTTATGGAGTTAACAAGGCACAACTTATCGAGTATATTGCCGATCTCGTAAAAGACGGAAAACTGGATGGCATCTCTAATGCTAACGATGAAACCGGTCGTCAGGGTATGCGCATCGTTATCGATGTAAAGAAGGATGCCAATGCCAATGTGATATTAAATAAGTTATTTAAGATGACCGCTCTACAGAGCTCATTCTCAGTTAATAACATCGCATTGGTTCCAAGCAAGAATGACCACTCTAAGCTTTATCCAAGACTCCTCACGCTACGTGAGTGCATAAGTTACTTTGTAGAGCATCGTCGTGAGGTTACAATTCGTCGAACCAAGTTTGACCTTAAGAAAGCCCAGGAACGTGCTCATATACTTGAAGGACTCATTATCGCATGCGACAATATCGATGAGGTTGTTCACATTATACGTGGTTCGAAGACTCCAGCAGATGCCCAGCGCAATTTGGAACAGCGCTTCGAACTTGACGAACTCCAGTCGAAGGCAATTGTAGACATGCGTCTTTCTCAGTTGACTGGACTCCGTATGGATCAGTTGCATGCTGAGTATGACGACTTGATGAAGCAGATTGATTACTTGCAGAGCATTCTTGACGACCCAGAGCTTTGCAAGAAGGTCATGAAAGATGAGCTTCAGGAGGTAAAGGAGAAATATGGCGACCCGCGTCGCACACAGATAGTGCCAGACGAGCATGAGTTCAATGCTGAGGACTTCTATCCAAACGACCCAGTGGTTATTACTGTTAGTCATCTTGGATACATTAAGCGCACACCTCTGTCAGAGTTCCGCGAGCAGTCACGAGGTGGCGTTGGAAGCAAGGGAGCCCGTAGCCGCGACCAGGATTTTACCGAATACATCTATCCGGCAACGATGCATCAGACTATGATGTTCTTCACTCGCAAGGGCCGTTGCTACTGGTTGAAATGCTATGAGATACCTGAAGGTGACAAGAATTCAAAGGGTAGGGCCATTCAAAACATGCTTAACATTGATTCGGACGATCAGGTTAATGCATTCATGCGCCTGCGCAACAAGGGTCTTGACGACCAGGAGTTCATCAATTCTCATTATGTTGTATTTGCAACGAAGAACGGTATCGTTAAGAAAACATCACTCGAAGCATATTCAAGACCACGTGCTAATGGTGTGATAGCCATCAATATACTTGAGGGTGATGAGGTTGTTGACGTTCGTTTGACTAATGGACATAACGAACTCATCATTGCCAACCGCAATGGTCGTGCCGTTAGATTCAACGAGAACGCCATTCGTGCTATGGGGCGTGTGGCAACAGGTGTTATAGGTATGCGTCTCGATGGTGGCGATGATGCCGTTGTAGGAATGGTTGTCGTGAACAAGCCGGAAGAGGAAACCATCATGGTGGTAAGCGAAAACGGTTATGGCAAGCGTTCACAGGTTGAGGATTATCGTATAACCAACCGTGGAACGAAGGGTGTGAAGACACTTAACATCACGGAAAAGACGGGACGTCTGGTAGCAATTAAGAACGTTACTGACCAGAATGACCTTATGATAATCAACAAGAGTGGCATAGTCATCAGGCTCGCCGTTAGCGAGTGCAGAGTCATGGGACGAAACACCCAGGGCGTACGTCTGATTAATCTTTCTAAGAAAAATGACGTCATAGCAAGTGTATGCAAAGTTATGAGCTCTGAATTGGAGGCCATCGCAGAGCAGAAGAGTCGTGAGGCATTCGCCCAGAATAGTGAGGCTTTCAAGAGCGAGACTGGTCAGGGCATGTCAGGCACCTCTTCTTCTGACAACGAAGGCGAAGATGTTGAGGGCGACGACTATGACAACACTCCTCTCGTTGACTTTGACGAGCCTACAGAGGACAATCAATAAGAAAATAATATCAAACCTTTTAAAACTTAAGAATTATGAAGAAATTAATGATGATGGCTGTTGCTGCTCTCTTTGCCGCTTCGGCCAATGCACAGACAGACATCGTTAAGCTGGTCAAGAAAGCCAAGACCTATAGCGATGCCATGGAACTGGTTAATCAAGGTGTAAGTGCCTTGAGCAACGAAGACAAGGGTAAGGTTTACACAAAGTTGTGTGAGCTTGCAGCTAAGGAGTTCTCCGCAGAGCAGGAAAACTACATCAAGAAGGACCTTACTCCTGGATATGACGTGAACAACGCCTATACGGCTGCTCAGAGTCTCCTCAAGTCAAGCATCTTGCTTCGTGCTGTTGACGCAAAAGCACCTCTTAAATATATTGCTCAGTTGAATAAGGCTCGTGAGATGATGCTCAATGCAGGTCAGGAAGGTCTCGATACCAAGGACTACAATAAGGTTCTTGCAAATCTCGGACTTTATGTTGATGCCGCTGATGTGGTTACCGATGGTAATCTGGCACTCGATCCTAACGTTCCACAGATTGCATACTTCTCTACATGGGGCGCTTCTGAGCTTAAGGATGATGCCAATGTGATGAAGTATTCTACATATGCACTTAACGATTCTGCATATGGTGCTCCTGCAATGAGCCTTATGCTTAACGCTATGGAGAAGAAAGTCGCTTCTAAGCAGGACTCTGTAGAGTTCGTTCAGAAGATGAAGGGAATGATTGGCAAGTATCCTGTAGGCAAGGCAGACGATGCCATCCTTGGCAAGATTGTTTCATTCTATTCTGCTCCACAATATGCAGCTGAGATAGACAAGTTGCTTGATGAGACTGTAGCCTCTAATCCTAAATCCGATATGGCATGGGCATTGAAGGGTCAGACAGCACTCAATAAGATGGATTATGACGCCGCTATAATGGCTAACAAGAAGGCAATTGAACTCAATCCTAAGTTCACTCAGGTTAGATTCAACCTTGCAACTGGCCAGAAAGACAAGGCTATGACTATTATCGATGCTGCTGGTGGCAATGTGACTCCAGAGGCTAAGGCTCTTGTTGACGAGGCTATTGCAAACTTCACTCAGATTCGCGAGGAAGATCCAGACCATGAGGTTGTACAATGGAAGTATCCTCTGGCTCAATGCTATTACATCCTTGGCAACACCGCTAAGTATGAGGAAACCATAGCTCTGCCGTAATATCTTTAAGAAAAACAAACATTAAGAATGATACTTAAGAAGCAGTTGATATTATCAATGCTTCTCTTAATAACCCAAAGTCCGTGCGTGAACGCTCAAAAGAAAGAGATTGCTCAGGCACGGACTTATATTAAGAGCGGCAAAAACCTTGATAAGGCGGAACAGGCAATGAATAAGTTGCTCCGCGACAGTGCCAATATAGATAATATAAGGATATACACGACACTTGCTGAAGCCGTCAGGAAACAGTATGAGCAAGTGAATGAGAAGGTATATCTGAAACAATCTTATGACTCTGCCGCATTCTTTAATATCGCCAAGAAGGTTTTTGACGTTCATGAAAAGCTGGATAGTGCCCTTGTTATCTATGGCAAGAAACCAGATGCCAATACCAAGATAAGGGCAAGAAATAGTGAATATCTGAACATATACCGCGTCAATCTTTATAACGGAGGCCTGTATTGGTTGCGCAAAAACGACTTTAAGAAAGCAATAACTATGTTTGATGCATATCTGGATTGCCACCGTCAGCCTCTTTTCTCCGATTACACACTTAACGAAAACGATGATATCGCGCCGTTGGCGGCTTCCCGTGCTCTCTATTGTGGGTATAGGATGCAAAACACAAGCATTGTCTTCAAGAATAAGGAGTTGGCACTTAAGGATACGGCGATGCTTGAGCGCACCTTGCAATATCTGGCAGAGACATACACCTTGACGAATGACACTTCCAAGTATGTCAACACCCTTATCGATGGAATCGGCAATTTTCCACGTTCAAATTATTTTTTCACCCATTTAATCGACTATTATAGTAACACAAACCATTTCGAGGAAGCACTAAGAATTGCCGATAAAGCGATTTCGTTGGACAGTTTGGAGACGTTGTATCTTTATGCCAAGAGTAATATTTTGCTTAATATCGGAAAGTACGATGATTGCATTGATTTGTGCGATAAAATCATATCAATTAACGATTCCGTTTCAGAAGCATATTATAATGCTGGTGTAGCTTATATCAACAAGGCGTTTACAATGGAAAAAAGCAGGGTGAACAACAAGAAACGCCAACAGATAAAGGGTCTTTATTCCAAGTCTTTGACCTATATCGAGAAGTACAGGGCAATGCGACCTGACGACAAAGACAAGTGGGCGGCAGCACTATACAATGTTTATCTCAAACTTAATATG
Source organism: Prevotella sp. (assembly GCA_017554105.1). GTDB lineage: Bacteria > Bacteroidota > Bacteroidia > Bacteroidales > Bacteroidaceae > Prevotella. The sequence continues at coordinate 39,237 of JAFZIY010000002.1, forward strand.
GGCAAGGAGTTTGAGGAGATAGACAGGATACTTAAGAATTCATGAACCGCTATTTATATTGTGCGTTCTGATATCCGACCAACCTATCATACCGTCCCCCGGGCGCTTTATAATAAACGTATGCCTGATATGTGTTTTCCGTTTGATAAAAGCTTCCCTCGGTAGGCATAATGCGTGAAACACCGTTTTCATCCAGCATTATGTATTGATAGCTATAATAACCTTGTTTCTGCATCAGAACGGCTTCATAGCACATCTTCTCGTCATTATACTCCATCTTATATTTGGGAATGAACTGGTTGTTCGTCCATACACCGTTTATATACACATCTCCGTTTACTCTCTGCGGACAATATAGCCTATAGTGAACGAGCACATATTCAGATGTCCTGTCGTTCTCGATGTTGTCGCTATTTCGAATATAGAAGGCACCATTCGCGTCCTCATCGTATAAATAGTTGAGTCTTTCCTTTGACGAGAAAGGATATACATTATAGTTCTCTCCATCCCATTCGAGATAATCTATTCCCATAGTGGTATGATGTATGTCAAGTATCTCATACTTGTGATACTCGTTTCCAGCATCAAATATCAAGTCCCTGTTATGCTCCCATCTCAAACCATCAGGCATGATATATTGTGGTTTGGCGTTTATCTTTGCATTATCCCATCGCTGGTTTTGCGTGACAACCGTCTTTATCTGGTCCTGATGATTGTTTATAATGGTGCCACCATAGTTCAGGTTCATTGATACCTGCTGGTGGCTGTTGTTTATGTCGATATCAGTGTTTGCCGAGATATTGAGCGACACGCCCATCTGCGGCTCAACAACCATGAAGCAGGCGGTAAACATAGGTTCGCTATCGGCATTCTCGTCATAGACAGTAACCTTGTAGTTCCCGCTTAACTTCAACTTGCAATACTCATTAGGAATGACCAGCGAGTAATGGTTGTATAAAATGTTGGTGTTTAATGACTCCTGGACATCATCGATGGTGTTCCCCTCAGCAAAACCTTCAACGTAATCACTTGAGAACAACTCTTCGGAAGTAGTCCAGTCGGCCTCACAATGCTCTATGGTGTAAGTGTACCTCTGGTATGTGTGCGTCAGGTCGTCAAAGGATATATGAATATAGTTGGCGTCACTTAAACTATTCAGTTTTATTACTGGCGGTAACAGCCAGTTCTCACCTGCAACCACCTGTAGGGAGGCAATCCTGTCATTGTATATTATGTTTCTTTGTGCTATTGCCCCAAGTGGTAACAATATGGTAATCAGTAGCAGGTAAAAGACTTTATTCATAAGTTTTTTTCTTTTATAACGTAGTTATACCGATTTTTATTGTAACTTTGCACATGAATTAGAAAAAGTAGTTATGATTCACGCAGAAGTTAAAGACATCGACCTTCAGAATGCGGCGAGTAAAGGCATGGACGAGTTCATACAAGTCTTTGTCGATGGCATTTATAGTGCCATTGGTGGAGAGCTTACGCAAGAATCGATAGTTGAGCTCAATTCTGATCAGGTCACGTTGCTGGCATATATCATCTTGCGAGACGAGGTGATGGATGGTGGCTTCGTTCAGCTTATCCATAACGGATACGGTCTTTTCATCTTTAAGAATCCTTTCGCGAAGGCATTGAAGAACTGGGGACTTAAGGATTTGAGCAGGTTGATTTACAATGTCCATACGCTCTACGTGAAATATCATGCTGAGATTGAGAAGGATTGCGATGATGACGAGTTTATGGCTATGTTCGAGCGCTTCCCCGAATTCGACGAATATGACGATGACTTCGTAGAAAACGAGGAGCAATGGACCGATGAAATCGCACATTATATAGATTCTCACATCGACAACTTCGCAAAGATTGTATAATTTATTTCGAGAATGAATAAGGAAGAAGAACTTCTTAGGAAAAAGAGTCCTATCAATATAAAAAACAAGAAAGCTTCGTTTGAGTATTTCTTTGTTGATGTTCTTACGGCTGGCATTGTACTTACGGGAACAGAAATCAAGTCCATCCGTATGGGCAAGGCGTCTCTGGTCGATTCCTATTGCCATATCCATAATAATGAGATTTGGGTGAAAGGAATGAACATATCTCCTTATTTCTATGGTTCATATAGCAATCATGAGAGCAAGCGCGAGCGCAAGCTTCTCTTGACCAGGCGTGAGATACATAAGCTTGACGAAGCATCGAAACTTCCTGGTTATACAATTGTCCCGATACTTCTTTTCATTGACGATAAAGGTCGTGCGAAGCTTGATATTGCTTTGGCAAGGGGAAAGAAAGTGTATGACAAAAGACAGACAATGAAAGAAAAGGAAGACCGCCGGGAGATGGATAGGGCAGTTAAGAGATACTGATGCTATTCTCAAAAGGTTTGTTGAAACGGTAATATATGAAGAGTATTCGGGATGTTATAAAGGAAAGGATTCTCATACTTGACGGTGCTATGGGAACGATGATTCAGCAATATAATCTTGTTGAAAAGGATTTCCGTGGCGAGAGGTTTGCTGATAGCAAGTGCCTCTTGAAAGGCAATAATGACATTCTCAATATAACCCGTCCTGATATCGTTGAGGAGATTCACGAGAAGTATCTGAAAGCAGGTGCTGACATCATCACCACAAACACCTTTAGCAGCCAGCGTATAAGCCAGATGGACTATGCCCTCCAGGGCATTTGTAGGGAGATGGCGTTTAATGGCGCACGTATTGCACGCAAGATAGCAGACAGGTATTCTACTGATGAGAAGCCCCGATATGTGGCAGGCAGCATCGGACCTACCACCAAGACATGCTCGATGAGCAATGACATCAGCAATCCCGCCTTTCGCGACCTTACGTATGATGCTCTTTACGATGCCTATACCGAGCAAATAGAGGGAATGATTGACGGAGGCATCGACGCCATACTTATAGAGACGATATTCGACACCCTTAATGCGAAATGTGCTATAGACGCTTCTGTCGCTATTATGAACAAGCGAGGCATAAACCTGCCTATAATGCTTTCCGTGACCGTAAGCGACCTGGCGGGCAGAACCCTTAGCGGTCAGTCTCTCGATGCCTTCCTTGCAAGCGTCAGTTCATATCCTATATTCTCCGTGGGACTCAACTGTTCCTTCGGCGCTAAGCAGATGTTCCAGTATATCGAGGAGATATCACGCAAGGCGCCATATTACATAAGCGCATATCCTAATGCCGGACTGCCCAACTCATTGGGACTTTACGATGAGACTCCGGAGAGCATGTCGGCAGATATCGCCCATTTCATCGACGAAGGACTGGTGAATATCATCGGTGGTTGTTGTGGAACTACCGATGAGTTTATCGCGAAATATGTGAGTCTTGCCGACAACAAGGCGCCACATGTAGTCGCAAAGCCTCACGAAAGCATCGAACTGAGTGGTCTGGAGAAACTTGAGTTGTCGCCCGAGGTTCCGTTCATAAATGTCGGCGAGCGTTGTAATGTGGCTGGAAGTCGTAAGTTCCTGCGCCTAATCAAGGAGAAGAACTACGAGGAGGCATTGCAGATAGCGAGAAAACAGGTCGACGATGGCGCTCTTGTCATAGACGTTAACATGGACGACGGTCTGCTTGACGCTCCCCATGAGATGTCCCATTTCCTTAATCTTGTCGCTTCCGAGCCAGACATCTCAAAGGTTCCCATAATGATTGACTCGAGCAAGTGGGATGTCATTCTTGAGGGTTTGAAGTGTGTTCAGGGCAAGTGCATCGTAAACTCCATCTCGTTAAAGGAAGGCGAGGAAGTGTTCATAAGCCACGCTCGTGATGTGATGCGTTTTGGTGCTGCCGTTGTCGTTATGTGCTTTGACGAGAAAGGGCAGGCCACTACCTATGATAGAAAGATTGAGATAGCAGAACGTGCATATAGAATACTTGTTGATGTGGTTGGAATGAAGCCCTCAGACATCATTTTCGACCCAAACATACTTACCGTCTCAACCGGAATACCTGAGCATGACTCATATAGTCTTGACTTCATACGAGCCACGAAATGGATTCGCGAGAATCTTCCACATGCCAATGTGAGTGGAGGAGTGAGCAATCTCAGTTTCTCATTCAGGGGAAACAACTACATTCGCGAGGCTATGCATGCTGTATTCCTTTATCATGCGATAAGGAACGGTATGAACTTCGGTATCGTTAATCCCGCTACAAGTGTCCTTTATGCAGACATTCCGAGCGACCAACTCGAAATTATTGAGAACGTTATACTGAACAAGACACCAGACGCTTCCGACCGTTTGATTGAACTCGCCGAGAAGATACGTGAGGAGAATGAAAGTCTTAAGAACCAGAACCCGTCGAAGGCCAATTCGCCTAAAGATACGGCAAACGAGTGGCGAAGCAAGAGTCTTGAGGAGAGGCTGGAGTATTCCCTCGTTAAAGGTATCGGTAGTTTCCTTGAGGAAGACCTGAACGAGGCACTTGCCATTTATCCGCATGCTGTAGATATCATCGAAGGTCCTCTGATGTCGGGTATGAATACCGTAGGTACATTGTTCGGCGAAGGCAAGATGTTCTTGCCACAGGTGGTTAAGACAGCACGAACGATGAAAGAGGCCGTTGCCATCCTACAGCCGCATATCGAGGCAGAGAAAGCAGAAGGCTCAGCCAAGGCTGGCAAGGTGCTTCTTGCTACTGTTAAGGGCGACGTTCATGACATCGGGAAGAATATAGTTGCTGTCATAATGGCTTGCAACAACTACGAGGTCGTTGACATGGGCGTTATGGTTCCAGCAGAGCAGATAGTAAAGAAAGCCATAGAAGAGAAGGTGGATCTGATAGGACTTAGCGGTCTGATAACGCCAAGTCTCGAGGAGATGGTCAACGTTGCCGTATCGTTAAGAAAGGCAGGTGTCAGCATTCCTATAATGATAGGCGGCGCCACGACGAGCAAACTACATGTGGCCTTGAAGATAGCGCCTGTCTATAAAGGTCCTGTGGTGTGGCTCAAGGATGCTTCCCAGAACGTGCTTGTGGCCTCCAACCTGATGAGCAGCGAGGAGGAGGATTTCGTTGACTCTCTCAACGAAGAATACAAGGCGATGCGGGAGGAGTATGATTCCGAGCATCAGGACCAGTTAGTCGACTTGCGCAAGGCGCGTGAGGAAAGACTAAACCTTTTCGAAAAAGAATAGTCAAACAAGTTAAATAGTAAGATAATAATTTGCGGCAAAGCCCGTATATATAATATGATTAAGAACATCCTCTTTGATTTGGGCGGAGTAGTGATGACCATTGACCAGCCCCAGGCTGTAAGGCGTTTCAAAGAGATAGGACTCGTTGATGCGGAAAGCCGACTCGACCCATACACTCAGAAGGGAATATTCGGCGATCTTGAAGAGGGGAAGATAGGTGCCTTGGAGTTCAGGGTGGAACTCGGGAAGATTATAGGCAGGGAACTGACTCACGAAGAGTGCCTCTATGCGTGGCGAGGCTATTGCAAGGAAGTGCCGCGAAGGAATCTCGAGGCATTGAGGAAATTGCATGACGAGGGCTATAACCTCATTCTGCTCTCGAATACCAACCCATACATGATGGAATGGGCGATGAGTAATGAATTCGACGGGATGGGCAACTCGATAGACACCTATTTCGACATGTCCTTCAGGAGTTATGAGTGTGGTATGATGAAACCCTCAAGGCGATTCTTCCAGCACGTCATAGACACCGCAGGGATTAACCCCGAGGAAACCCTTTTCCTCGATGACGGAGAAGCCAATGTGATATCAGCCTCAGAACTTGGCATCAGGACGTTCCTGACCACCAACGGAGGCGACTGGACAAAAGAAATATATAAATACTTAGTATAAATCATTTTAAAACGTTTTATTATGAAAAGATTATTACTTGCATCCCTGATGGCGCTCTTCGTTGTTGCCTCCGGATTTGCTAAAACACACTACAAGATTTTGTATAGTGCCGAGCAGAATGTTCAAACAAAGGTATATATAAACAAACTACATGAGGTGAATATTTCAATCGTTCGCGACGGTGACGAGCGAATGGTTATCGACGGTAAGGCCTACAACCTGTCTAACAAGGTTGTTACCGACAACGAACTGTATCATGCAGAACAGTATGATGCTACAGACCTTGCCGGCCGTACCTATATCGTCAGCTTCAAGCACATGAAGGGCGTTGATGCTGCTATAGAGTATCAGATTGTGTTCTTCTCAACTAATGATATCTACAACTGGACATATTATATTTCCGAGAAGCCTGTTGAGATTTAACTCACCTGACCTTAGTATATGAAAAGAAAGAGATGGCATCTCTTGCCCGGTCAGCCTCCTACCGAACTCGACAAGCGGGTGATGTACTGGGAGAACAAGGGTAGGGAGGTGCCTACAAGAGACTTGATAAAGACTCCCGAGCAGATAGAGGGAATCCGTGAGGCCGGCAAACTGAATACCGCCGTGCTTGACGAGGTTGCCCGGAACATCCGTGAGGGTATGTCGACGCTTGAGATAGATGAGATAGTCTATAACTACACCACCCAGCATGGCGGCACACCGGCCCCGCTCAACTACGAGGGTTTCCCCAAGAGCGTATGCACCAGCATCAACGAGGTGGTGTGTCACGGAATACCAAAGGCTGAGGATGTCCTCATTGAGGGCGACATCATAAACGTCGATTGTACCACAATACTCAATGGTTATTATGCCGATGCCTCACGTATGTTCATCATCGGGAAGACAACGCCCGAGAAGGAGCAGTTGGTCCGTGTCGCAAAGGAATGTCTGGAGATAGGCATCAATGCCGCCAAGCCTTTCTGCTTTGTGGGCGACATTGGCAATGCCATTCAAAAACATGCTGATAAATATCATTACGGCATCGTGCGTGACCTGTGCGGACACGGTGTGGGCAATGCGTTCCACGAGGAGCCTGATGTGACTCATTTCGGTCGAAAGGGCACGGGTATGTTGCTTGTTCCAGGCATGGTGTTCACCATCGAGCCGATGGTCAACATGGGCACATGGAAGGTATTCACCGATGAGGACGACCCATACGGATGGGAGGTTATCTCATGGGACGAGAAACCGAGCGCACAATGGGAACACACTCTGCTGATGACAGAGGACGGTGTGGAAATCCTTACATATTGAAGAAATGCAAGACGTATATATATTAGGTATAGAAAGCAGTTGCGACGACACATCGGCAGCAGTCCTTCGCAATGGGGTGTTGCTGAGCAACGTCACCGCCTCGCAGGATGTACACAAGGCTTATGGTGGGGTAGTGCCTGAGCTGGCTTCACGCGCCCACCAGCAGAATGTGGTTCCTGTTGTTGACCAAGCCCTGAAGCGTGCCAATGTCACCAAGGAACAACTGTCTGCCATCGCCTTCACCCGTGGTCCCGGACTGATGGGCTCTTTGCTTGTGGGAGTGAGTTTTGCGAAAGGCCTGGCACGCTCGCTTGAGATACCTCTCATCGACGTGAACCACCTTCAAGGTCATGTGATGGCGCATTTCATCAAGGAGTCGGACGACGACCAATCAGCTCCTCCGTTGCCATTCCTCTGCCTCTTGGTAAGTGGCGGCAACTCACAGATTGTCAAGGTCAATGCCTACAACGACATGCAGGTGTTGGGCCAGACCATCGACGATGCTGCCGGCGAGGCGATAGACAAGTGTTCGAAGGTGATGGGACTTGGCTATCCAGGAGGACCTATCATCGACCGTCTGGCGCGTCAGGGCAACCCCGAGGCGTATAAGTTCAGCGAGCCGCACATACCAGGACTCGACTATAGTTTCAGCGGTTTGAAAACGTCGTTCCTCTATAATCTCAGGGACTGGATTAAGGAAGACCCTGATTTCATCGAGCATCACAAGGAAGACCTCGCTGCATCGCTTGAGCACACCATCGTGAACATACTGATGAAGAAGTTGCGCCTTGCCGTCAAGCAAACGAAAATCAAGCATGTGGCTCTTGCCGGTGGTGTCAGTGCCAACAATGGTCTGCGCAATGCTTTCCGCGACCATGCTGAACGCTACGGCTGGACCATATATATTCCCAAGTTCAGTTATACCACCGACAACGCCGCCATGATAGGCATCACGGGCTATTACAAGTTTCTTGATAGGGATTTCTGCACAATCGAGAAACCCGCCTTTTCTAAAGTGACATTTAAATAATAATATAAAATGGAATTAGAGAACAAAATATTAAGCAAGGAGATACATTATCTTCTTTATGAGACCGAGAAAACATTAGGTACAGCAGAGAGTTGTACAGGAGGCCGCATTGCAGAGGCCATAATAGCGGCTCCAGGTTCATCGCACTATTTCAAGGGAAGCATCGTCTCATACGTTGACGAGATAAAGGAGAAACTGCTTCACGTGGATGCGAAACTCATCGAGGAGAAGAATGCCGTAAGCGAGGAGGTAGCCATCGCTATGGTCGAGGGTGCATGCGACGCACTTAATGTAACCTATGCCATTGCAGCAACCGGCTTTGCAGGTCCTGGCGGCGGCACACCCGAGATTCCCGTGGGCACCATTTGGATTGCCTGTGGTACCAAGGGCGATGTTGTAACTGAGAAGATATTCAGCGACGAGGGTAGGGACCTCAACCTTGCAAATGCCACCAACCATGCCCTGCAGTTGTTCCTGAAGTATCTTGGTGAGAGAATTGAACCATCCCCAATGCTTCCCTAAGGCAGGTATAGACACTCAGGGATATGGTTCCACACCCTTGTATTCCCCCCATTTCAGCCCCTTTCCTCACGGAGGGGGCTTTAACATTTTTGCCCCTCGCCTTTAACATTCTGAACTCTTTTTTGCTTTTTCATTTTTTCAACTTTGACGTTTTGTTAGCAAAATGCCGTTAAACACGAGTTTTTATTGTTAAAAGAGGACAAAAGTTGCGACAAAATGGCACGTGACACGATTTTTGCTATATATTTGCAACAACGTAAATGGTAATTTCTAAATTAATATAAAATGAAAATGACAATGAAAACGTTTAAGAACATTTTTCTCTACTCATCTGTAGTTGTAGCTCTGGCGTTCTCTGCTGGAGCATTTATCAAGGCCAATGCTGCCTCAAACTCTACACAGGCTGCCGCACCAGGTCAGCCGGTAGATCTCACCTATGCAGCCGAGAAGGCACTTCCTGCTGTAGTACATATTAAATACGTACAGAACAGCAAGGTGCGTGAGGTGGAAGTGGAATCCGACCCATTCGGAGATTTCTTCGACCCATTTGGATTCTTCGGAAATCCAGGCGGACAGGGAGGCAGACAGCGCCGTCAGGTTCAGACACCTAAGCGAGAGGCAAGCGGCTCTGGCGTCATCATATCAGCCGATGGATATATCGTAACGAACAACCACGTTGTCAATGGGGCCGACGAACTGACAGTCACACTCAACGACAACCGCGAGTACTCTGCACGTATTATTGGTACTGACGAGACTACCGACCTGGCTCTCATCAAGGTTGACGGTAAGAACCTTCCGACTCTCCCCATCGGCGACTCTGACAAGCTGAAAGTGGGTGAGTGGGTGCTCGCCGTGGGCAATCCATTCAATCTTAACTCAACCGTTACCGCTGGTATCGTAAGTGCTAAGGCACGTTCACTCGGTGCAAACGGTGTTGAGAGTTTCATTCAGACCGATGCTGCCATCAACGCAGGTAACTCCGGTGGTGCCCTTGTGAACACCAGTGGCGAGCTTGTGGGTATCAACGCCATGCTCTATTCTCAGACAGGTAGCTACAGCGGTTATGGTTTTGCTATTCCTACCACCATCATGAACAAGGTGGTTGACGACCTGAAGAAGTACGGAACAGTACAGCGTGCCGTTATAGGTATCCGCGGACAGGATGCACACAACTACATTGATGCACAGAAGGCCAAGGGTAGTGAGGTTGACCTCGGAACCAACGAGGGTATTTATGTGGCAGAGATTGATGAGGATGGCGCAGGTGCTGCAGCCGGTCTCGAGAAGGGTGACGTCATCACCAACATCGATGGCAAGAAGGTAACTAAGATGGCTGAGCTTCAGGAGTATCTCGCCAACAAGCGTCCGGGCGACAAGGTGCAGATTACCTATCTCCATAAGAAGAACAAGAAGAACGCCACCGTTACGCTCAAGAACACTCAGGGCAATACCAAGATAATGAAGGAGGGCGACATGGATGTCCTGGGAGCAAACTTCCGTGAGGTGAACGATCAGGAGAAGCGCCAACTTGAAATCAACTACGGACTCAAGGTTACTAATGTGACGGGCGGTGCGATGAAGGGACGCATCAACAAGGGATTCGTAATCCTCAATGTCAACAACAAGCCGATGAAGTCGGTCAGTGACCTGCAGGCAGTGGTTAAGGAGGCTTCGCAGAGCAAGGACCAGGTGCTCTACATCAAGGGCATCCAGCCATCAGGCAAGATTGACTATGTAGCCGTTCCACTCTCTGAGGACTAATTGAAAAGACTAACTGACAAGTAAATGATAAAGCGGGAATCTCTTTGCGGGGTTCCCGCTCTTTCTTTAGGAGAGGCACGAAGTCACGCCAAGCGTGGTGGCAATGGCAGTAAGTATAGAGATTACTATCTGCAAAATGAGTTTCCAAGAATCTTTTGACATAAAGGTTTAAAGTTAAGACCCACCCCCTTCCCCTCCCGAAGGGAGGAGAGTTGGATTACCTTAGTGGCGAGGGGGACAGGAATGGGCATAGTTAATTCGTGAAATTTGTGTAATTCTTTCTCCGCTTCGCTATGAAAGCGGCATAGCCGAGCGCGTAGTTGTTAAGAGTTTAGAGAAAGAGTGGTGATTAAACCCTCCTCCCTTGGGGAGGAGATGGAGGTGGGTTTTTTATGGATTTGGACTCACGTCCTCTTCTGCCACCGCATTCTTCTCGAGTTCGCTGATGCTGCACTTCTTGCGCAGTTCCGCGTTGCTCCATGTCTTGGTGTTGCGCACCAGCAGGTGCACGCTCTTCA
>JAFZIY010000003.1 GCA_017554105.1 Prevotella sp.
ATAAACTTGGCGCTTCGGAAAGTGTCTATCATTGATTTTAAATGGACTTCCCAGTCTTTCAGATATTGTATTTCATCATAGAACACATAATAGTCGTCTTGGGCATTGGCACTATTCAATGCTTCTTTTGCCAATGAAAAGAGTTCTTCTAATGAAATATTATTGTAAATCGGAGTATCAATAGACAGATAAATAATACGTTGTGCAGAAACGCCCTCATTAATTAGTCTTTCTATGACATGATATATCATGACCGTTTTTCCTATACGTCTCGGTCCCATCAATATGACTCCACGACGAACGTCTCTATTGGTTACTTCTTGGTAAAAACTATCCAGATAGAGTCTATGTCGCATCTCATGGAAATCTTGAGGAATGGCATTTGTTTCCCACCACGGATTGTCATTCCTCATCCTTTTTATAATCTGTTCATTCAAATACGGTGCCCTATTATTCATACGCATTTATGTTTATTGGCTACAAATGTACAAAAAAAATCAGGAAATAAAAATAAAAATAGAAGAATTCATGCTTATTTCTGCAAATTTAACAGAAATAAGCATGAATTTATAGTCTTATTTTCTCAAAAATGCAGAAATAAGCATAAAACTGCATAAAGAGCCTTCTTATTTCTTGGCATCTGCATAAATTCCGGCGAAAGCTAGAAAACTTATCGCTTAGGGTGAAGGTATGAAATTGTTTCAGTGTTTTGATGTAGAAATGTCATTACACTGTCCAAATGCGTTATTCCTCGTGAAATTTGAGGAGTATCTGATATACGCTGAATCTCTGTTCCATCGTCCTATAGTTTTGCGAGTGTAAAGGTATGAAATCTTTTGAGATTTAACTCTCGCTTACTTGAAGATTGTTTCAAGTTTCGCTTTCAGTTCCTTGCAACGGTGAAAAGGCTACGAGGGCGAGCAGTGCGGTGAGGATAGCTCGCTTATTCATATATTATTTTCTTAAAATTTCTTCGAGTTCCTTTTCTAATTCCACGCCTCGCAGACCTCGGGCGAGGATGGTACCGTCGGGGGAAAAGAGGATAGTTTCAGGAAGAGCATCAATACCATAGAGATCGGTCGCTATTTTCTCTGAGTTAAGTATTTGAGGATAGGGTATTTGCATTTCATTGATGGCTCTCAATGAGGCTTCGGGAATATCTTGTGCTGCAATGCCAAGCACCTGAAACTTCTCATCCTTATATTTCTCATAAAGAGCAATGAGGTTAGGAATCTCTTGTCGGCAAGGCTTACACCATGAGGCCCAGAAATCTACAAGTACGTATCTGCCTCTTCCCACGTAATCGCTAAGGCGGGTGGTCTTGCCGTCATACTCCACAGCGAAATCTTTGAACATGTCCCCCTCTTTTGGTCGGGCTAAAAGTGTTTCTGCCTTTCCCTTCACTTTGGCGACATGAGGATGATGTTGTGTGTCCTCGCTTAACTGGCTGATAAGTTCCAGCAATGTGTCAGGCTCCAACATGCTGTCGTCCAGCATAAGTAGCAGTGGGATTGCTACTGCATCGTCCTTGTGTTGAATAACAAGCCCTTTGACTGTCTCGATGTAATCAGGCGCATTGCGTTTTGAAATGACATCAGACAATACGTTGTTAAGAGGTGTTCCCTTAATTATGGGTACTTGACTATTACCATCGAATTGTATGTCACCAGGCTCGATGATGATGGGCATTCTGGAATTCTTCCGCTTTGTTTCTCCATTGACCTCAGAGGATATGCCAATGTTAAGCATGGCATAATATGGCTTATCAACCGTTCCTTGGATAGTGAACACACCATTCTGTATGGATTGTCTTGCTACCACTTCAACTGTAGCAGGATTCACAAGGGTAACGGAATCAAAACTGAGGCCTTGCTTTGACATTGCCTCCGCAACTTTTGAGAAGTTACCATGAATGGTGTACTTGTTTGTCTGTGTCCACCCTGTCATTGCGACAAGGGCGAGCAGTGCGGTGAGGATGGTATGTTTCATATTAGTTTAGGTTTTTATTTCTGTATTTATCAGTAATTATCAAGGATTTCCCTGATACGCTTCTTGCGCTGTTCCTTGCGGTAACTCTTTCTCCATTTCTTTGGGATAAAGAAATTCAATACTTTCCATAGGTCGAGTTTGATACCTACCTCCAGGTTGGCGGCGGCGAGTTCGGCCTCAGTATCCTTTGTCTTCAGGAGTCTCATCAACTCACTATAGTCACGCTTCTTGCCATGTCCGAAAACTACCACCTCGTTCAGATAGAGGAGTTTGGAAATCATGTAGACTGTGTCTTGTACCTCATCGAGGTTGACGATACGAGACTCGTAGTTGACATGAGAGAAGACAACTGTCTTGCAACTGTCGGTTATGGAAAACATACCGAGGGAATCTGTCGTGGTTTTCCCTTCCGAACTTACGACATTCGCCCCGATGATAGGAGCGAGTGTCTCTACGTCGATTACCGAGAGCCGTCGCTGTGCAAACGTATTGACCGAGCACAACATCATAAACACTATCATAAGCCGCATTGCTGCGTCCCATGATGTTTTATGAGGATGGTGCATCGTAGTCATATACTATTTGCTTAGTTGCTCGATGGTTTCCTTGAAGGACTTCATGTCGTCGGTGTGGAGCCAGTGCAGGTCGTGGAAAATACCTTGCTTGTCAATCAGTTTGTAGGTGGGGAAGGAATTCACATTCAGGAATTGTTCGACGGCCATCTGCTGGTCTTCAGGCAGGTTGTAGTGCACGCAGTTGGGACCCGTGAGGTTGTACTCCTTGATGACGTTCTTCCACGAATCCTCAGGACTGGTGTTGGCCAGATAGAGATAGACGATGTCGAAGTCTTTCAACTGGTCTTTCACGAAGTGCGACTCCTTCAGCTTGTCCTTGCAGGGTCCGCACCAGGTGCCCCAGATGTCCATATAGACGATACGACCTTTATATGGCTCCAGGATCTTACGCAGGATAGCCTCACCATCGGTCAGTCCCTCTACGTCCGATGAGGGACGAAGACATTCTGGGTTGGCCACTTCGGCCTTCTGCATATTGACGAACTTGTCGTTCTCAGCCATAATGGCGTTGCGGACTGCCGGCATCTGTATGGTATTAAGGATTTCCATGCAGGTCTTGTTGAGTGGCTGACGCCTACGATCCAGACGTTCGTGCAGCTTCTGAGCCTTGGAGAAGTCGCGCAGGGCTGGGTCGGCATATATGGAGTCAGTGACCTCCACTTCAGTTTGTATTGCATCAAGACGATCATTGATAGCTGTCTGCACGTCAGACCTATTGAAAAGTGCACTGATCTGCGCCTCAAGTTCCTTGTTTCTCTCGCTGATGGCTGGGTAGTCGGCCTCTTTGGCCTGCTGATATTCATTCAGCAGAACTTGCCACTTCCTGAGCACCTCCCTGTCTTCGTCTGTGTATTTGATGAGACCGTCCTTTCCCATCTGCAGCAGGCTGTTGGCATTGATGATTACGTTTCCCTTGTACTTGTCGCTGCTATGCTCAGCGTTCGATGAATAATAATAGAGCAGCCAACACATCTCTCTGGCAATGGTGTAGGGCTTCACGATATTCGACCATAGCAATGAGTCAACATAGTCCTTGACGGCCTGGGGTAGTTTTCCGCCTTTTGCAAACAAACTGCTCTGCATCAGTTCCTCGGATGTGATACTTACATCGCTCATTCGCTGGTAATCCTCGAACCTGCGCGAGAGGGTGGGGTTCTGCTTTATGATAGAGTCTAGCATGGCCTGGTTATGCTGATACATGCCTGCCCACTGGTCCTTATAGGCTAACAACTGCTCTTCTGTCATGTGGTGCTGGCCTGTTTGCTCATACACCTTTCGATAGTAGTGAGCCAGCAGTTCATTCTGTAGTCGGGCGTTATGTCCCATCATCAGTCGCTGACGATTCTTGCCGTTCACCAAGAAGAAATAGGTCTCGCCAGGTTCCAAAACGGTGACAAGATTCGTCCTGCCCCAGTCGGCATAAACCTGTTGGCTGTTCTCTACGGGCACCTTTACGACGAAGTGGCCCTCGTCGTCGATGTCACCGCTATATGTTTGTTCTTCCTTTGTGATGATGCTGAATATCTTTACCTCGTACTTGCGGTTTCTGTCGAGTATCTGCCTGGGTAGGTCCTTCAGCCAGCCGACGAATGTCACGGTGTCGCCTGCCTGGTAACCATTGTCCTTAAAAGGCGTCAGGTCCTTCGCAGGATAGTTGGGCAACTCGCTGGTGGTAATCTGCGAATAGGTATGCTTCTTGCCATTGATGAACATCTGACGCTTGCCATTTTTCTCTTGGCTAATAGTGACATGCACCTTCTCTCCGTTGTTAGTCAGTGCCATCACGACCTTATTACCTTTTGGTCTGATATAGTCATAGTCCCAGAGTTTGCAGTCATAGATGGCGTACTTCTCTGTGAATCCGATGTCCCAGTCGCCTGTCTGTTCGTTACGCCACATCGTCTCTGCGAGTGTGCCAATCTGACCTTGTGCCTGCCCAATGATAGCGATGAGGGCGAGTAGGGTAGTAATGATGGTTTTCTTCATATTGTTGTTTGTTTATTAATCGGTTTGGTCAGTAGTTCTTTTTTTCATCTCCTCAAATATCTCTATGAAAAGATCATAGCCAGCCTCGGCGTCATGCAGTCGCAGACCATCTCGGACGATGCGGCCGTCAGGTGTGAGTGTTACTCCGAAGGGAATACCGGCGAAGCCGAAGAGGTCTTGGAGTTGACGGAAACGGTTGTCGTCAATGACGATATTCACCTCATCCTTTAGGTTTTCGTTCACGAAGTCGAGATATGTCTTATCCTTGGGATTATTTTCGTTGGCTAAGAAGATGAACATGAGGTCCGACCGTGCACGCATACGCTGACGGAAATCCTTGGTGCCTTGTATCTCCATCTTACATGGTGCACACCACATCGCCCAGAAGTCTAAGATGATATAACGGTTGGGATATTGTCTCAAAATGCTTCTTATGAAGTCTGCCGCCTCTCCTTCAGGTAGGGGAATTGTGGGGACTTCCTCAGCCATTTCATCATAGAACCGTTGCGCCATCTTGCCGACTGCATGATGTGTAAAGAAGGGCTGTACCGCATGGAAATCCTCCTCTGCAGTTCCATTATCAAACCAGTCGCCTAATGCCTCGTTTATGCAATGCAGTTGCAACAGTTGTATGGGCAAAAGTTCTTTCGTTGAGGCAAAAAGCCTTCGCCCAGCATCACGATATAATGACAGTTCCTCTATGACGTTCTCCCGGCTGTCTTCCCAACTTCCTCCCCTTTTCGCATTCAGAGGATAGCGCATGGGCGATGACCACTGAAGGCGGTTAAGGTAGCGGTTAAAGAATCTCGTGGCAAGCATCAGCGAGTCCTCATTGGGCAAGCGCTTCAGCAAGGGATAGTTTTCTGTCTGACTGAGACGCTCCATCACGGCATTTCCGGCAGTGATGAATGCGGTGGGGTCTTTCTCTGTTACCTTGTCCCTGATTTGCCTAAAATAAGACAGGTAGGCGCTTCCCCAGTTACCAGCCAAATCGCACAATGCCAGTCGCCGCTCAAAAGGAGTGAAGTGAAGCCTGTCTGCCTGCTCGTTCACCCCACGCACCTGAACTGTATAGAGAGAGTCGGCAAAACGGTTGAACGATTCAATGTCGCCTCCGAAAGTGATACAGGTGTTCAGCAAGGGCAGTTCATCGTATCTGACCTTCAGCAGTCGAGCCACATCCGCAGTATGTCCGCCATGGTATTCGCAGTCAGGAATCGCACTGTCGTTGAAACGGACGGTGATGTCCAATGTGTCACCAGGACAGATATAGAACGGAATCTGCTGAGCGCCTATGTGTTCTTGGTCAGTATAAAACCAGTTGAGGATGGGATGATGCAGTAGCAGGTGTTTCTCAAACGTACCATCCTCATGTATCTCCGCTGTTACCGTAGTTCTTTTGTCTGTGAATACATCCGGCACCATTGCCGATAGGGACTGAAAGCCCATTGATGGCGAGTATTGTACGATGCGTCCGCGAACTACAGCCGAGTCGGTGCTGAAGAACGGCTCCTGTGCCTGTCCCATCATACAGACGAGGGCAAGCACAGCCGTGATTATAGTTCTTGCGTTCTTCATATATTTCCTTTTAGTCTCCGAGGGAGCGGACGAATTTCATAAAATTGTCGATGAGTTTGATGTGCTCAATATTGGGTGTCTCGATGAGCGATGCACCATTGTTAAACTGCATCACGGTAGGCTTGCCTTCCTCAAACACAGGCCAGTTGGTCAAACCCTCCCCATTAGGGTTCATCGTCTTGGCGAAGTTTACCCAATACTGTTGCATCAGGTCTGAGACCTTCTTCTCCTGAGGATACTTCTCCGCTTTGTCATCAAAGGCACCTTTCAGATACATCATATCATCGGCATGGGCAGCACCGCGACGGTTGCCCTTGGCATATACGGTGGTATCGGACTTCTGGGCGAGATATGCCGAATAAACAGGACTCTTGCCCGTCTTCTTCTGCAAGGTGGTCCATGCGTATGCAGGCCATCCGAAGCCTATGTCGCGCACTAGGTCGCGCATGCTGTAAAGACGTCCCTCTTCAGTATCGCCAGGGTAGTAAATCCTCGCGCTGTCAGCCCACTGTCCAGGCAACGAGCCTACTTGTCTGTCATACTCCTCGGTACTCACCGACTCGAAATCTACTGCACCCTCGTCGCTGTTGTGCATTATCAGCACAGGAACGTCATTATACTCGCCCTTCTCGTATAGACCATAAATGGACTCTGGAATAACATAGCCGTCAACGATGGGAGTGCATGCAGGGAAGTAAACGCCATTGCCAGTAAGTTCCTTGGCATCCATCTGGCGCATCTCCGCGATGCTTTTTTTCTGTAATTGGTTCATAAACATCCCACCGAGCATTTTAGCCTGTTGCTCGTTAATCATATTCATGTCTGACATCATGGCTCCACTCTGACTGATACAGGCACGGAACAATCCCTTAGCCAGAGGTGAGGCACATAGGATATGGCAACTCATGGCTCCTGCCGACTCTCCGAAGATGGTCACCTTCGTGGGGTCGCCACCAAAGCTCCTGATGTTGCGCTGTACCCATTTAAGGGCGAATATCTGGTCAAGAATACCATAGTTGCCGGTGTGTCCCTCGGGTGATTCCTTGGCAAGTTCGTCATGAGCCATGAATCCCAGGGCACCGGCACGATACTCGATGGATACGGCGACTACACCCCTGCGGGCCAGACTCTGCCACAGGTCTCCCCCATAATGCTCAGTACGGAAGCCGCCACCATGGATAAACACCATCACGGGCAGGGCTTCATCAACACCCTTGGCAGGTGTGGTAACACTGAGATACAAGCAGTCCTCGCTCATCATGTCGTATGTCACGTAGCTCTTCTCTGGCTGAGGAGGCCACTTGGCAACATCCTCCGCCTTCAGCACGCCCTTCCATGGCTTGGCGGGTTGTGGCGCTTTCCAACGTAGGTCGCCCACAGGGGGAGCTGCGTATGGAATGGCTTTATACACTGCGAGGTCTGTTCCGTCGAGAACACCCTCCACATCACCTGTTTCCACATGCGTTTTCAGTAGCGGCTGGGCTGTAGCCCCCATTGTGACGAGTGCGAACAATGAGGCGATAAAGGTCTTCTTCATATAGTTATATTTTTATTCTTTTTCTGATAATGGGGGATAAGACAATAGGCGCCCCACAAGGCAAGCACTACCAATTCGAGAATCAACCCAATCAAAAATGAATGCAGGAGATCAGGCATGCCTTCAACTCCTAACATAGACAGGAGACAACACACGAGAACCACAATCCATATGATATTGGGCATGACAAACCTCTTAAGAAACGTCTTTGTCTTTATCATATATAAATATATAAACATTTTAAGTTAATCCCTTATTTCGAACGTCTATTCGCTGTCGCCGCCACCTCCACTGCTCTCACCGCCTTTCACGTCATCATTGCTGATGGAGCGCTCGGCTTTCCTTACGCTGGCCTTCAGTTCACCGATGCGGTAACTGACGTTGAGGGAGAAGGATTGGTTAACATTCTTCGACCAACTGTCTGCATGGAAGGAGGTATCCTCCGTCGTGTAATTGTATCGCTTGTATTTCTTTAGGAAATTCGAGGCAGAGATTGTCAGGTTAAGACGGTTTTTCAACCACGACTTCTGGACGCTCATGCTGTAACTGCTATAACTGCTGCCACGTCCTTGTAAGTTGATGTTTGGCGTTATGCCATAGAAGTTAAAGGTCAGTCGCCAGTCCTTTGGAAGCGTCTGCTGTGCACCGCCATAGGCGAAGAGGCTCCAGCCGTGATTGGAGAGGGTGCCGCCATCATCCATATCTGTATAGGAGAGCCGTCCGTTGACATAGATACGGGTGTTTTTGGTGGCATTCCAGTTGACGTAAGTATTCAGGTTGATAGCCTGACTGCGCCCAATATTCTCGTAGGTGGTGTAGAGCACGTCCTTTCCCGTCGGGTTCTTCAGACCTGGAATCTGCGTATCTGGCATCATCCTCACGACGTTCTCAATGCTGTTGTTGGTGAATCCGTAGCGCAGGGCGAGGTTGATATTGAACTTCGGCGTGAAATTGCTGTAACTGAGGTTAAACGAATGACTCTTCTCGCTGTCAAGGTGGGAATTACCCTGATGGATATTGGTGGGCGTGGAGTCGTCGAGATATGGATTGAGATACCATATGCCTGGACGGTAGATGCGCATATCATAGCCCAATCGCAGATTGGAGGTTTGCGTCAGTTTGTAGCCGATGCTGGCAGAGGGCACATAATCGTTGAAATGCTTTTTGAAGTCGTCGCCACGTCCCAGTTTGTACTCCACATCCTGCAAGGTATGCTCGTAGCGCAGACCTAAGCGTCCAGACAGTTTATTCAGTTTCAGTCCGTAGCCGAAATAGGCCGCAAAGATATCATTACGATGCTTATAGTGTGAGGAGTGGTCTCGGTCGAATTCATAATCACCGCTGTCATAGGCTGTTCGCTCATATCGGTCATTCTCCGAGGAGTTGTTACGCAGGATGTATTTCAAACCAGTCTCCAAGGTGTGGATCTTGGCGAAGGGCGTGGTATAGTCTATCTGGAAGGTATGTTCCATCGTACGCTCGTTGCCGTCGTTATACTGATTCTTCAAGCGCAGAAGGAAGTTTTCCCAACCGTCGGCGGCCTGCATATCGAGGTAATCGATGTGGGACTCGCTCTTGTCTGGCTCATGCTCAATCTTATACGAAAATGTCAGCAGGCGTTCAGGCACAGAGAAACTGCGCTGATAGTCGATGCCGCCGTCAATGTAACCATAGTTATTCTTGGAATGATTGTTGGTTGCATATCTGTAAAGCGGTGTCTGTTTAAGGGGTGAGGTGGCAAGGGTAGTACCGTCACCGATGCTCTTGTTACCGCCGTTATAAAGGTCAAACGAGGCGGTGAGCAATCGGAGGGTGTCAATCTCATAGCTCGCCTCGAAGGAGCCGAACTGTGAGTGTCCGTGTCCCTTGGATGTGCTTCCGCTTTCAAGGTCAGACGATGAATCGGTGATGTTGCCGATGGTCTTCCGACTACTGCCAGAATAACTGCGGGGAGAGTTGTAGTAGTTATAACTATAACGCCCACTCATCATCAGTTTACCGCTTTTGACAGTGGCGTATGTGCTGCCGCCGGCACTTCGATTGCTGACGTTCCCGCTAAAGGTGGCGGTATAGCCTTCAATACGTTGTCCGTGGGTGATGATGTTCAGGATACCCCCTACACCCTCAGCATCATATTTCGGGCCAGGGTTGGTGATGACCTCAATCTTCTTGATGCTGGTGGCAGGCATGCTCTTCAGCACTTCCTTCGGATTGTTTGACATCATCTGGTTGGGCTTGTTGTTTACATAGATCTTAAACGAACTGGAGCCGTTAACCTGTATGTTGTCTTCGCCATCCACCGTTACCATCGGTATCTTACGCAGCATCTCAATCACTGTGTTCGACTTCGAATCAGGGTCGTTCTCGATGTCATAGGTGATTTTGTCGATATCAGACTTCACGAGTGACTTCTGTTTGACAATCTCTACACCTTGTAGTTCCATTGACTTGTAAATACTATCGGCACGCAGTGAGTCGGCCTTTGTCTGTGCTGAAGCGCTGAGCAGTGATAAAAGAGTAGCGATAAGTATAAAAATGAATCTCTTCATACGTCCTTTGTTTATTTCTTTACTATTATTTTGTATTATCAATGTGGCGAAGTTACAAAAGGTTACACATAAAACCTTTGGCATTACAAAAAAAAATGCTGTCGAGGGTGAAAGTCTCAACTTAGGTTGAGAGTTTTTGTTAAAAATGTGGGTTGGTAAACCACAAACTCGCCCTCGAACGAGAACTAAATGATGTGTTACCTATCATCGCTGATGCCATGATTCATGTCTATCTGCTCTATTTCGTAGCCCGCCTTGCGTAGCAGGTTTATAATGCCAAACTCGCCTATCAGATGACCGGAGCCGAAGACGACAAGTGTGGGAGCCTCGTGCATGGCGCTGGTTATCATAGGCAGCCATTTCTCATTGCGGTTTTGGAATAGAGTAGGGGCCTTGTCTATTTCAGAAAGCCATTTGCTGTCAGTCTTAAAACTATTGTAGTCGCCTTTTTTCCAGTACTCTGCCACTTGCATAGTGTTAGTAATCTCATCGATAACTTGTTGCCTGCGCTGCTCGAAATTATTCAGGAACGACATCAGAGAGTCCACCTGCGTGTCCATGCTTTCCATCCATTTGTCGCGCATCTTTGTAAGACTGTCTTGACTCTGTATTTGGTCGAGTTGTCCAAGTGTCATACCACGTTCCTTGGCTCTCTCGATACAGACTAAATCCATGGGCGTGCCCACCATGCCTAACTCTGGATGTTTACTCATCTCCTCTGTAGCAAAGATTAATGAGAATGTGGTGAGGAAAACAAATGGTTGGTAGTTCCATGTCGTTTTCATCAGCGAATCCGTTAGATTGACGTGGAAAGTCTCGTTAAACCGAGTGTTCAGGATATCTGTCTGTTCCTTGCTCAGTACGTCGAAGATGGTTTTGCCCTCAGGAAGCGTTGTCGCCTGCTTTCCCGCGTTTTTCATTTCGTTTATCTTCTGCTGGTCGCTAATGTCATACTCAAAATAGATCTGTTCACATTCAGCCTCAGCCTTTAGATACTCGGGAATACTGTCAAGTATACTTCCGTCTAATGTGTGGATGGAGCCCAGTATATACGATGGTTTCTCAAGGCCTCCGCCTTTAATCTTGAATAGGAACTGGGCATTCGCAGTGGTGGCAATGATGCCAAGCAATGCGATGATAATAGTTTTCTTCATTTTATAGTTGTTATTATCTGACTTTCTTCTAGCCTCGGCATATTCGATGACCTCTGAGGAATTATCTCTGAATACTATTTTACGACTATCCTCGGATGATACTTGAACAGTTTCTGGTTTTCGCGGAGTTGCTGGATGCTGATGTCGGGAATCACAGTTCCAGACCAATTGGCACCCCATGCGTTGAAGGGCTCTCCATCTGGCACGACGTAGGTGATGGTATATACATTGGAAGGCAACGGATCGAAAACCATCATATATGCCACATAGTCACCGGCATTTCCTTCCATAAAGAACAGTTCGTCAAGGGGAAGTCCCTGTACTTCGCGGATTTTGTACTGATGGCCTGCATTGTCAAGCAGTTTGATGTCGTGCTCGAAACTCCAATACTCAGTGGTCCAGTTCTGTTCGTAGCCGATGGCGAGATAGGTGGCTTCGGGCGTGCGCCACAGTGCCATCGTACCATCCTTCAGAGGCTTGATGAGGTGGGCATCTGTCATCACCTTCCATGTGTTCCAGTTCTGCATGTCGTAGGGCTTGTCCTCGCTCATGTGCTCTTTCAGCATACGAGGTTTGTGTAACTGCGGTATGGTGTCGTAGGTATACTCGAGCGAGCCGGAAAACTCATGTTGAATGGTGACAGGGGTGCCCATCATCCCCCAGTTGGGAAGACCATAGATTCTTACTACCTTAGTTGTTTCGGCCAGAGGTGCAAAGAAAACCTTCAGGTCGACCACATCGCCCTTCTTTGCCCTGATGGTAAAATGCTTGCGGTAGGTGTCAGGCTCCGTACGGCGGATACGGTATTGCGCACCAGTCTCCTGATCCACGAGACATGTCTCCTCGGATGTCAGCCACATATTGGTCACCTCGTCGGCAGGCATGCGGAAGTAACAGTGCAGCACTGTCTCATTGTTTTCTTCAGTCAGTCGCCAACTCATAGGTATATAGGACACATCATGCGGTAAGTTTGTCATCTCTGGGAAGACCTTCAGGATATCCTTCTCTATGGCGACATTCTCTACTTCGCAATAGTCCTTGATCCACTCCATATTCGTCATGTGCCATGTGGCAGTGGTCTTATTCCCCTGGCCAGTCTTAACTGCAGGACTAGATACGAGCATCATGCCTTTTGCATACTCCTTCAGTCCAGTTGTTTTCTCTTGGGAAGTGTAGTTGACCGTCACATTAAGTGTTTTCGGTTGTGCCTGCAAGGTGATACCTGTCATTGCCAAGAGGCTTATTAAAATGATTCTTTTCATAGGATTTCGTCTTTAAAAACGTGTTGAATGAGAGTTGTTATTTGTCAGTTGTTCGCGATATTTCTGATAACAGGAAGATGAAACATTTGCTTCTGTCGGAGAGTGAGTACAGTATAGCAGGATGCGGTCATCATTGACGCGCTCGGCTATCCATAGGTATTTCTGTCCTTTGCGTTGATCTTTCAGGGTGAAGAAGAGTTGCTGGTGGGAGAAGTTCAGCAGGTAGCCTGGTGTCTTGCTGTCGTACCAGCAGGCTATTTGCAGCAGTCGTCCGAATACGTCAATCTCTTTGTTGTCTGGGAATACATAGGCCACTGTGGTAGCATTGCCGTCTTTTGGATCGGAACACTCTAGTTTGGTCTGCTTAATGTCATAATGGCTGGCAAACTTCGAAATGAACTCATCCATGCGAGCAGGATCCTGATATATGGTGTCTTGTGCAACGCTATAGGCGGCGTAATGGAGATTGGGTTCTGTTCTCGTTACAGGGGTAGTAGTCGTTTGGGGCTGCGTCTCCGGTTCCACTACTTTCTCCGGTTCTTTCGTCGAGGGCTTGATGTCTTGTGCTATGTGTGCCGATGGCGCATTATATAAGTTCTGCTTTGGAGTACATATTTCGATGGTATCGAGTCTCGTGGGTTGTGGTTCACGAGGCTGTACCTCATGTTTTTCTGTTCCAGTAAGAAGATTATTGTCCTTTGTGCCGCTTCCTTGATTCATCATCACCGTGGTGCCTATACCTATTATTAATAATATAATGGCAGCTACAGCCATCCAGCGCCGGCGCATGCCAGTGCCTTTCTTGGTGGCAATCTCCTTCATGATGTTGTCGCAGAAGTCAGCATGCAGTTCGGTTTTCGTCCTTCTGGCTTCCCTTCTTTTCAGGGCTTCTCTTATGTCTGTATCTTTCAGTTCATTCATTTTCTTTCTGTTTGATCATCTGTAAGAGTTTCTTTCTTATTCGATGGAGGCGTGCGGACAATGTGTTTGCTTCAGCATCCATAATGTAGGCGATTTCTCGCAACGGACGGTCCTCGTAATAATAGAGGTGTAGCAGCAGGCGCTCGTTAGGCTGAAGGTCGTCCATGGCCTCTTCCATCAGTGCGATACGCTCTTCACGGCCTGTTGACAGTTCCTCTTCATCTGTTATGGGAATGTCGGAGATATCGACATAGTGTATCTGTTGGCGACTCAGGCGATTCAGCGACTCATGGTATGCTATGCGGCATAGCCATGTGTAGAATGACGATTGGAATCCGAACGATGACAGCGAGCGGAATGCTTTCACAAAGGCATCTTGCGCCACTTCCTTGGCATCCTCGCTATCAGACACTATCCGCGAGGTAAAGTCGAGCACTTGTTGTGAATAGGTGTTTACGAACCAGGCATATTCCTCACGCTTGCCGTCGAGTATTCGGCCGATGCGTTGCCGTTCACTTTGCGTCTGTACATCACGGCTTGACCCGTCATGCAAGCATGATGGCTCTCGCTGTTCCGTCCTTTCACCTTGTGTCCGTCCATCTATGCCGATGATCTCGCTCATTCTACTTAATAGACAAGGGTTATTCTAAAATATGACAGGTTATTATGTTAAAAAAACAAAACACCTATTCCGTAGGTGTATGCAAAATTACACAATCTTATTAAAAACGTGATATTTTCTTTTCGATACTCCATTTTGTTATGCTTTTTTTTTATAATTTTGCACTCGAAATTCCAATAAGCATGATAATGATGCGTCTTGGAATGGTAAAAACTGTTCGCTGTACACAAAAATAGTAGATAAAACATAATGGAAAGTACGCCCCAACTTAGACGACTCGACCTGATGCTTCGTACCGGTTGCCTATTGATGGAGAATGGTGCCGACACGAGTCGCACACTGCGACTTATGAAGCGCGTGGCCTTGCTCTACGGCATTCCGGAAAAGCATCTTCACATCTATGTCAACTATAACATACTGATGGCTAATCTTTCCTATCCTGACCATTCGTACACGAAATTCCAGAGAATTGAGAAACATGAGATAAACCTCAACGTGATTCGCGAGTTGAGTATCCTCACAATGGAGACCGTACGACAAGACTGTCCTCCAGATGTCTTTGAGCAGCACCTGGACAGAATTGACAACATGAAGCGCCAGTACAGTCCTTGGCAGGTTGCCATTGGCGGTGGACTGGCCTGTGGCGGTTTCTGTGTTCAGTTTGGTGGCGACTGGCAGGCTTTCTTCTATGCATCTCTGGCGGCCATGCTTGGCTTGCGACTCCGTGAGTGGTTGGGCCGTAAGGGAAATAACAAATATGTCAACATAGGTATTGTGGCATTTGTTTCCACGTTGTTGGCGTGGATTTTCGGAATGATTTCCGAGAGCATTGCCTCTGCTGTTCCGCAGTTGTCGGCTCTCTATTCCGACACCCCTTGGCATGCCCTCATGGCATGTGCCTTGTTTATTGTTCCTGGTGTACCGCTCATCAATTTCATCAGTGACATGCTTTCCGATTTCACGCAGGTGGGCATTACGCGTGCCGTGAACACCCTTGCAATACTAATTGCCATGGCTTTCGGCATCGGTTTCGCCATTCAAGTGTGTGGTATCGACAATTTCGTGCGCGACCTGACGATGGTGCCTCATCATGCCTATGTCACATATATGGTGGCTGCCGCTATCTCGGCAGTGGGCTTCTCCTTCATCTTCAATGTCCCGCGTCATTTGCTATGGGTAGTCGCTATCGGTGGTATAATTGCCATATGCACACGAAACTTCGTCAGCCTGGGTCCGAGCAGTGGTAACATAGGTCTCGACTTCGGTCCCATCGTTGGTACATTTGTCGGTTCTGTTCTCGTGAGTGTCATTGTATGTAGCATAGTGCGACGTACCCACACTCCTCACCAGTGCCTCTCCATCCCCAGTGTCATCCCTATGATTCCTGGTGTGCTGATGTATCGTGCCCTTTTCGCTTTCATTAATATGCATGGTGTGGTAGGTGAGGTGACGGTAGCAGTGAACAATGCCATCCAGTCATCGCTTATTATCCTGTGTATTGCCCTCGGAGTAGCCATTCCCAATATCTTCTTCCGTCGCATGATTAGTCCGCGCCGTGAGCGGGAAATGTTGGAGAACCTTATAAAGAGATACCAGCAGCAAGCCAATGAAGGGGAGGATTAGTATTGTTCGCCTATGACCAAGACGTTAATAATAGATTAAATGTAACATAAACACAAACCCTAAACACTTAAACATTACCCAATTATGAAAAAGTATCTTATTTTATTATTGTTGTCATGCATCGCATTAGGTGCCAGTGCACAAACAAAGAAAAAGGTTACCAGGCAAAAGGCTAAGGTAACGCAAAAGGCCCGTACTCCGGAGCAAATGGTGATAGGCAGGCACATGTTGAGTCTGCAATGGATTTCGTGGGACTATTTTGGATCGTGCAACATCACCAAAGAGGCAGACGGCAAGTTGCGTTGCAAGGGCGAGCAACTGTCGCGTGAGAACGACGACTATCTGCGTATTGACGGAGAGATAACCATTGTCGATGCCAAGCACTTGATATTCAATGGTACCATCGCCTCGAAAATCTATCACATCAACGGTGGCAAGGAATGTCTGCGCGAGGGAACGTTTGATTTCGAGGCAACGCAGAACCGTAAGTTCTGGCGCTTGCAGCAAATGGAAAATCCGTGTGACCCGTGTACCGATTACGTAGATATCTATTTCAAATAATAAATTAAGCGATGCAAGGAAAACCTTGCATCGCTTAATTTGTGAGATTATTTCTCTCCTTTGCTTACGTTGAATGAATCGACGTCAACGTAGCCGCCTTTCTTCTTCGTGGCATAGCAGAAGATGCCGAATTTAGACCCCATGAAGAAACGTCGCCAGTCGAAGCCCATGTGATAGTCTGTGGTTCCAATCTTTGTCCATTGGCTGCCGTCAAGACTATAGTAGAAGTTCGCGGCATCGCGACCTCCACGTCCGGCAGGACGGAAATCGGCATCGATGCGCAGCCATATCTTCGATTGCTTCAGAGCTACTTCTTCAATACATTTTTCCTCGGCCTTCGTCACTTCCTTGTCGCGGTCGGAGAGCGCTACGGTCATCTCGTCCATCTCAAGCACGAGTTTGTTGCCCTTCTTCTTTATCGTCAGCGCTCCCGTATCACTGTTGAATGCAGCAAATCCGGCGCAGTCGCCGTCTTTCATCTTTGAGCAGTCCATCGATACTATTCCGCTGCATGTGGGTCCCTCCATACGCTGTGTCAGCGTGTTGGGTGCCAGATAGAGAGTGTTCACAACGCGGTTGGTCTTCAGACGCAGGAATCCAGGACGCTCAGTGAGCGACCAAGCATCGTCTATCGGGTTATGATTCCATTGCCAGTGCAGTCCCAGTTTCGGGTCGGAGAAGTCGTCACTCTTAACGATACCCGTCTCGGGCTGTCCGCTCACCAGTGGGCGCACGGTATCGGGCACCTTTCCATTCTCGTCGCCAAGCATGGGCCATCCGTTGATCCAGCGACACGGCATCACCGTCAGTACACGACCCACGCCACCGCGGTCCTGGAATATTATGCCATACCAGTCGCCATCCTGCGTGTCCACGATGGTGCCTTGTGCCTCGTAGGAGAAACCACCGAACTCACTTTCGAGTATCACCTGTTTCTCGTATGGTCCATGGATGTCGTCGGCGCGATAGCATACCTCGCGGCGATGCTTGCCCGGTGCATATACATGTGATATCATCATCAGGTAGTACTTTCCGTTATGCTTTATCATTCGCGAGCCTTCCAGCAGTCCCTTCTCGTCTTCCTCGCGTTCGAATATTTTCTGGTGGGTGCCCTCGATGACATCAGAGAGGTCGGGCTTCAGTTCCATCAGTTCACCAGTGCCATAAACGACATACACCCGTCCGTCGTCATCGAAGAAGAGCGAGCAGTCGTGGAAGTGACGCATCCTTGATACAATCGTCCAAGGACCTTCCGCCTTCTCTGCCGAGAAAATATATGTGTCGCCCATCGCTCCTTGTTCGTTGGGAGCCAGTAGGGCATAGAACTTACCATTGTGATATTTCAGTGAGGTAGCCCACTGTCCGCGTCCGTATGCGGTGCCTTCCTGCAGGTCGTATTTCGGTGAGTCAGTCAGTCGGTCGAAGATATATCCTATTGTTTCCCAATTCTTCAGGTCTTTAGATGCCATCACCGGCGCTCCCGGCATCAGGTGCATCGTTGTGGAAACCAGATAGAACGTGTCGCCAACACGTATCACATCAGGGTCGGGTACATCGGCCCACAGCATGGGATTCTTGATTTTCTCCGTTTTCAAGGTCTCGTAGTCGTTGGTCTGTGCCATTGTCATGGTAGCAATGCACATCATCCAAATGAATAATAATGCTTTCTTCATATTATAATTAATTATGTATTCTTGATTCTGTTTGCAAAAGTAAAATAAAAATCTGACACTACCATCTCTCCACGTCACATAATTATTATTGAGAGTCGCATTTTTTGTCATATCGACAAGGTATCATTCCCCACACCGCAGGGTGCATGAAATAATGTGGAAATGCCTTAGTCATTGCTATTAAAATGCGAAACTCATGGTTGTTTTACAATAAAATCGGGATTGTTGCGTTATAATTCCGTGTTGAAACGGTTAAACATATTGCTTTTCCTGCTTGTCATGGCTGCTGAGTCGGCCATGGCACAGTATGATGTGGAGTTCGGTCATTACTTCGACATGGAACCCTATTTCAACCCCGCATCTGTCGGAAAACAGGAGAAACTGAACATCGCGGGTGCCTATGCCATGCAGTTTGCTGGTTTTGAGCATAACCCTAAGACAATGTTCATCAGTGCTGATGCTCCGTTCGTCTTCCTGAACAGTTTCCATGGTGCTGGTGCTCAGTTGCTGAATGACAAGATAGGTCTGTTCACTCATCAGCGCATAGCAGTGCAGTATGCCCTGAAACGTCCTCTTTTCGGAGGTACTTTGAGTGTCGGTGTGCAGGGCGGACTGCTTCTCGAGGGTTTCGACGGTTCAGAGGTTGAGTTAGGGGATTCCGAGGCTTCCAGTGATGATGCATTCTCCAGCACAGAGATGGATGGCAATGCCTTCGACCTTGGTGTGGGTATCTATTACAGTCATGGCAGATGGTATATCGGAGCATCGGTCCAGCACGTCACAGCACCTGCCATAGAACTGGGTGAATACAACCAGTTGCAGATAGACAGAACATATTATTTGACAGGTGGATACAATATTCGGTTAAGAAATCCGTTTCTAACTATACCGACTAATGCCATAGTGCGTTATGACGGTACTGCTTATCGTGCTGACATCACCGCCCGCCTAGTCTATCAGAACGACAAAAAGATACTTTACGGCGGAGTGGGATATAGTCCGACAAACTCGGTAACAGCATATGTCGGCGGAAGTCTTCACGGTATAAAACTCGGCTATAGTTACGAGATGTACACCAACGGCATAGGACTCGGACATGGCAGCCACGAGTTGTTTGTGGGTTATCAGATAGACCTGAACTTCCAGAAAAAGGGCAGGAATCTGCATAAGAGCGTAAGATACCTGTAGGAGTTACGAGTTGGGAGTTAGTAGTTTTAAATAGAAGTTATTATTAAGAATTGATATAGATGAAAAGGAAGAATATTCTTATCGTTTTTGCCATTATGGCACTTGTTGCTTTTGCTTCGTGCATGAGTAGCAAGAGCAGTTCTATTTCAGGCAGAGGCGGCGAAGTGACAGGCATTGGCGGTGGCAAGGGATTCACTGAACCTACACCTTACGGAATGACTCAGATACCTCGCGGTTTCCTGCATATGGGAATCGAGAAACAAGACAGTCTCTGGGGTAAGCAGACGCCAGTGAAGGACATCTCTGTTGATGGTTTCTGGATGGATGAGACCGAGGTGACCAATTCCGAATACAAACAGTTCGTTTACTGGGTGCGCGATTCTATTCTCCGTACCCGTCTTGCCGATCCTGCATACGGTGGCGACGAGTCATATCTCATCACTGAGGACAAGAACGGCGACCCTGTGCCTCCACACCTCAACTGGAAGAAGTCTCTGCCAAGAAAGCCGAACGAGGACGAACAGCGTGCTTTCGAGAGTCTCTATGTGACCAATCCTGTCACTGGCGAGAAGTTGCTCGATGCCTCACAGTTGAACTATCGCTATGAAATCTACGACTATACCACTGCGGCACTGCGTCGTAACCGCCTCAATCCTGAAGAGCGTAACCTGAACACCGATATCACGGTGAACCCCGACGAGGTGGTAATGATTTCAAAGGACACTGCCTATATTGACGACGAGGGAAGAATCATAAGGGAAACCATCGACCGTCCGCTCTCTGGACCATGGGACTTCCTCAATACCTATATTGTGAACGTCTATCCAGACACCACATGTTGGGTGAACGACTTCCAGAACAGTGACAACGAGGTGTATATGCGCACCTATTTCTGCAGTCCTTCCTATAACAATTATCCCGTTGTAGGTGTGACATGGGAGCAGGCAAACGCTTTCTGTGCTTGGCGCACCGAGTACCTGCTGAAAGGCTTGGGCGGTGAGGCACGCTTCATTCAGCGCTATCGCCTGCCGACAGAGGCAGAGTGGGAGTATGCGGCTCGTGGAAAGAGTGGTAATGAGTTCCCATGGGAGAGTGACGACCCATCAAACAGCCGTGGCTGTTTCAATGCTAACTTCAAACCCGACCGAGGCAATTATACCAAGGACGGTAACCTAATAACAAGCCGTGCGGGAATATACACCGCTAATACCAACGGACTTTATGACATGGCAGGCAACGTTGCCGAGTGGACCAGTACGATATACACCGAGGCAGGCGTCGATGCCATGAACGACCTTAACCCGCAGTTGGAATACAAGGCTGCGAAGGAAGACCCCTACAAACTGAAGAAGAAGAGTGTCAGGGGCGGCTCATGGAAAGACCCTGAGAGTTATATTCGCTCGGCATGGCGCAGCTGGGAATATCAGAACCAGCCACGCTCATACATCGGATTCCGTTGTGTGCGCTCATTGGCCAATACCCAGAGTGCCAAGCAGAAAAGGGGGAAAAAGAAGTAACAGAGAATAATGTAGAATGGATTGTTTATAGCAGCCAGAATAATTATGACAAGATATAGCAAACTAAATTTCGTTTACCGTCTGCAAAAGTGGATGGATAGCGTTCCAGGACAGACGTTCCTGAACTATGCTTATAGTTGGGGTGCCAGTATTGTGATTTTGGGTACCCTCTTCAAGCTCACTCACCTCCCAGGTGCCAACCTAATGCTTTATCTGGGTATGGGTACTGAGGTGATTGTGTTCTTCATCTCGGCGTTCGACCGTCCGTTCGACAAGACAGCCATTGGCATGGACCTGCCTACTCACGTTAGAGAGGATGGCGAGGAAGAGATAGAGGATGTCGTGGAAGGTGCGACAGCAGCAGCCGTTGCCACTCAGCAGGGTGGTCCATCTACTATTATTATAGGTGGCGGCGGTTCTGTCGGAGGCAGTCAGCCCGCTGCAGCAGCGGTGTCTGGCGAAGGTGCCGAGGGTATCGTTGCCGGCGAGGGTGGTAGCGTGAACATTCCCGCAGCGGCTATTGTCGGTCAGGTGGGCGGCACTCCGCAGCCTGTTGCTCCCGACATGGCAGAGGCTACCAGTGCCTATGTCGAGGAACTCAAGAAACTCACCGAGGTGCTCGAGAAGGTTTCAATCCAGAGTCAGCGACTCACCACCGATTCGGAGGAGATGGAAAACCTCAACCGCACGCTCACCGGTATCTGCAAGATATACGAGATGCAGCTTAAGAGTGCAAGTTCTCAGATTGGTACCATCGACGAAATCAACGCACAGACGCGTAAGATGGCAAGTCAGATAGAACAACTCAACAATATCTATGCTAACATGATTGAGGCAATGAAGGCTCCTCTTCTCTCACCGCAGGCGAGAATGACAGGAGTAGGCAATGCCGAGAACGTATAAATCTACATAAGGATTTGACCAAGTAGAAAATGGCAATAAAGAAAAGACCAGTATCTCCGCGCCAGAAGATGATCAACCTGATGTACGTCGTCCTCATGGCAATGCTTGCGCTCAACGTCTCCACGGAAGTGTTGCAGGGGTTCTCGCTCGTTGAGGAAAGTCTCAACCGCACCACTGCAAACTCCAGCCAGCAGAACGCAACCATCTACGGTGACTTCGAGGAACAGATGAAGAAAAATCCCGAGAAGGTGCGCGAATGGTTCCAGAAGGCTACTACCGTGAAGCAGATGAGCGACTCGCTGTATAACTTCGCGCAGCAACTCAAGGAGGCTATCGTGCGTGAGGCTGACGGCAAGAACGGAGATGTCAAGAACATAGAAAACAAGGAAAACCTCGAGGCGGCAAACCAGATAATGCTCGCTCCTGGCACCGGCAAGGGCAAACAACTCTATGATGCCATCAATGCCTATCGCGAGAAGATTCTCTCAATGGTTACCGATGAGCAGCAGAAGAAGATTATCAGCAGCAATCTGTCAACGGAACTGCCAAAGAACGCCATGACGATGGGCAAGAACTGGCAGGAGTATATGTTCGAGGACATGCCGGTGGCTGCTGCCGTGACGCTGCTCTCTAAGTTACAGAGCGACATACGCTATGCCGAGGGTGAGGTGCTGCATACGCTCGTTTCCAACGTTGATGTAAAGGATATCCGCGTCAACAAGCTCGATGCCTTCGTCATTCCAGAGAAGACAACGCTTTATCCTGGCGAGCAGTTCATGTCGCAGATAGTGATGGCTGCCGTTGACACCACCATGCAGCCTGAGATTTATATTAATGGTACACGCGTTAACACTACCAATGGCCGTTACTCATTCACCGCAGGTGGAGTGGGAGAGCACCAGTTCAGTGGTTATCTCATTACCCGCAATGCTGCAGGAGAGGAGTTGCGCCGCGAGTTCACGCAGAAGTATAGCGTCATACCGACGCCTGACGGTGCCACCGTCGCTGCCGACCTAATGAACGTGCTCTACGCAGGTTTCAAGAACCCGATAAGCGTCAGCGTGCCGGGAATACCTGCCAATCAGGTATCTGTAAGTATGAGTGGCGGAAGTCTCTCGTCAACGGGCAACGGTCATTTCATCGCCGTTCCTTCGGCAGTGGGCAAGGATGTGACGTTCAACATCTCAGTGAACGACCATGGCAAGACTCGTTCCCTGGCTCCGTTTACTTTCCATGTGCGTAAGTTGCCTGACCCGACACCTTATATGATTGTCGGCGACAACCGTTTCCGTGGTGGTAGACTGGCAAAGGCTTCGCTGATGGGTGCTTCGGGCATCAAGGCTGCCATCGACGACGGACTGCTCGACATCGAGTTCCGTGTGACGGGCTTCGAGGCAGTGTTCTTCGACAATATGGGTAATGCCGTGCCTATGGTGGGCAACGGCTCACAGTTCAGCGAGCGTCAGAAAGACGCCTTCCGCAAACTCTCGCGCAACCGCCGCTTCTACATCTCGCGTGTGACGGCAGTGGGTCCCGACGGTATAGCAAGACAGTTGAACACTTCTATGGAGGTGATAGTCAATTAGGATACAGGTCGCAATTGGGCTTTAGAAATAAAGAATAGATAAAACCAAGAACATGAAAAAGATATTGATGATATTGCTTGCGGCAGTGGCAGTGCTCTCGGTGAGTGCACAGCCGCAGAAACGCCGTGCAGAGCAGCAACAGCAGCAGCGCAAGACACAGCAGCAGCTTTCCACAAGGGCACAAATCTCGTTCCCTACGGCACAGACAATGTCGGAAGACGTGGTTTGGAGACGTGACATCTATCGTGAACTCGACCTCAACGAGGATGCCAATGCCGGACTCTACTATCCCGTGGAGCCCATCGGTTCGCAGATGAATCTTTTCACCTACATCTTCAAGCTGATGATGACTGGCAACATTAAGGTCTATGAGTACCGTCTCGATGGCAATGAGGTGTTCTCTGATGATGCGCGCGTGGCGCAGAAGGCGTTCCTCGACAACTATCATATCTATTATGAGAAAGACCAGAACGGACGCACGCACATCGACAACAGCGACATCCCCTCGCGTGAGGTGCGAGGCTACTACGTCAAGGAGAGTGCCTACTACGACCAGGCAACGGCAACGTTCCATACCAATGTGCTGGCGCTGTGCCCAATCATGAGCCGTGAGGACGACTTTGGCGACGGTGCTGCCAAGTACCCTCTCTTCTGGGTGAAGTATGAGGACATCGCTCCGTTCCTCAGCAAGCAGACAATCATGACGAGTAATCTCAACAATGCAGCGACAATGAGCGTCGATGACTATTTCACCAAGAACATGTATAAGGGTAAGATATACAAGACCACCAACATGCTTGGGAGGACTCTCGCACAGTATTGTACCGACGACTCTGCCATGACAAAGGAGCAGAAACGCATAGAGAAGGAACTGGAGGAGTTCGAGAAGAACATCTGGGGCGATCAGCAGCGTAAGGACTCGCTCGATAGTATCGCTAATTCATCCGTTAAGAAGGTGCGTAAGAAGAATTCGCGTCGCGGTGACAGTGGGGTAGAGGTAGAGCAGACAAAGGTTAAGTCCCGTCGCTCGTCATCATCGTCATCGTCAGGCTCTGGCTCACAGCCACGTGTGTCAGTACGTCGTCAGAGACATTAATTAATGAACTTTGAACATTGAACTTTGAACATTAAACTTTAGGTTTTGTATCAGCCTTAAAAAGTTCAAAGTTCAATCCTCAAAGTTCAAAGTAAAAAAAGACTATTATTAATAATTCTAAATACAATTACTTATGAAAAAAACATTAACTCTAATCCTCGTTGCTGTTGCAATGATGGTGGCAATACCTGCCAGTGCTCAGGTACAGTTCGGTCTCAAGGGTGGTCTTAACGTCACAAACATGTCGTTAAATGATGATATCCTGAAAACAGAGAATCGTGCAGGATTCTTCATCGGTCCTACCGCTAAGTTCACTCTCCCTATCGTGGGACTCGGCGTTGATGCCAGTGCCCTTTACGACCAGCGTGAGGCTGAGGTAAAAGGTACAGAAGAGAAGATCAAGCAGCAGTCTATCAACATCCCCATCAACCTCCGTTATGGCGTAGGTCTTGGTGAGACAGCAAGTCTTTTCTTCTTCGCAGGTCCGCAGTTCGGCTTCAATGTAGGCGATAAGGATCATAAAATCACTGAACATGAGACATGGCATCTCAGTGGTTCTACATTCAGTGTCAATTTGGGTGTCGGCGTGATGCTTATTAACCATATACAGTTGGCTGCAAACTACAACATCGTTTGTGGTAAGACAGCCGAAATCTCTGTATTGGATGGCGTGAAGGACAAGGCCCGCGCCAACGCATGGCAGATCAGCGCAGCCTACTTCTTCTAAGAAAGCTTTATCATCTTGATAATAATCGCGAGACGGGTGATAACTCTTCGGAGTGCCACCCGTCTTTTTTTCACTACGAATTACATGAATTACACGAATTATTTCTTAATAACATGGTACTGCGGCGAAAGCGTAATTCTTTTAATACGCATAATTCGTAGCAAAAAATTGACCAAGAAAAAAATGATGAATAATTTGGTTGTGTGTGCGGAATCTTGTATTTTTGTGTGCTAAATCTAATTGTTACTTACAGAGATGTATTTCGTTGATGTCATACTGCCTGTGCCCCTTGAGGGACTGTTCACCTATGGTCTGCCCGACGAATGGGCGGAACGGGTGACTATGGGCGTGCGTGTGATGGTGCCGTTGGGCAAAAGCAAGCACTACATCGCCATGGCAGTACGTGTGCATCAGACGGAACCCGATGTGGCGTGGAAGTCTATTGAACAGGTGCTCGACGACATGCCGGTACTCAGAGAGGAGCAGATGCGCCTGTGGCAGTGGATCAGCGACTATTACATGTCACCTATCGGCGATGTCTTCAAGGCGGCAATGCCCAGTGGCATGAAGACCGAGGAAGGGTATCGCCCACGTACCGAGACATGTCTCGACCTTGGCGTGAAATGGCGTTCCGAGCAGAGCCTGCATGTGGCTCTCGACATGATGCACCGTGCCGACAAACAACGTAAGGTGTTTGAGACGTTCCTCACGATGACGGGATGGGACAGTCTCGACGGCAATGTGCCGCAAGGGAAGATAGAAGAACTGTCGCGCGACGAACTGATGAACGCCACCCACTGCACTGCGGCGGTGCTCCGGTCGCTCATCGACAAGGGATTCCTGACCACATACGAGCGTGAGGTGGGAAGGCTGAATCACGGAGGAGAGCCCGACTACACGAAGATACAACCTCTGAGTAAGGCGCAGCAGGATGCCTATAACGACATACTAATGGGTTTCATGAAGAAGAACGTGGTGCTGTTGCATGGCGTGACGTCGAGTGGCAAGACCGAACTGTATATCCATTTGATAAAGCGTGCCATCGACCGTCATGAGCAGGTGCTCTACCTGATGCCAGAGATAGCACTCACGATACAGATGCAACAGCGCCTGCAACGTGTCTTCGGCAACCGTCTGGGCATATACCACTCGAAGTACAGCGATGCCGAGCGGGTTGAGATATGGAAGAAACAACTGTCGGAAGTGCCGTACGACGTAATACTGGGAGCGCGCTCTGCGGTGTTCCTGCCTTTCCAGCGACTCGGTCTGGTGATAATAGACGAGGAGCATGAGATATCGTTCAAACAACAAGACCCCGCGCCCCGCTACCATGCACGGTCGGCAGCCATCATGCTCGCTGCCATGTATGGTGCCAACACACTGCTCGGAACGGCAACGCCTTCGGCAGAGAGTTACCACAACGTGCTTACGGGCAAGTATGCCCTTGCCACACTCACCACACGGTATAAGGACATTGCGCTGCCCGAGATACGCATCGTTGACACCAAGGACCTGCAACGGCGCAAGATGATGCACGGGGCATTCTCACCACAACTTATTGCTGCCATGCATGCCGCTCTCGACAATGAAGAGCAGATAATACTGTTCCAGAACCGACGGGGATTCGCCCCTATGGTGGAGTGCAAGCAATGTGGCTGGGTTCCGCGTTGCCACTATTGCGATGTGTCGCTGACCTTTCACAAGAACACCTCACTGCTTACGTGCCACTATTGCGGTTCCTCCTTTCGCATGCCGGAAAAGTGTCCCTGCTGTGAAAGCAAGGAACTGAAGAGCCGTGGCTTTGGAACGGAGAAGGTGGAGGACCAGATACTGGAGATGTTCCCCGAGGCGCGTGTGGCACGTATGGACCTCGACACTACTCGTACGCGCAGTGCCTACGAACGCATCATCGGTGACTTCTCGGCAGGACGGACGAACATACTCATCGGAACGCAGATGGTGACCAAGGGACTCGACTTCGACCGCGTCTCTGTAGTGGGAATACTCAATGCCGACTCCATGCTCAACTATCCCGACTTCCGTGCCTATGAGCATGCGTTCACTATGATGTCGCAGGTGAGCGGACGTGCCGGGCGCAAGGGAAAGCAGGGACTGGTGCTGCTGCAGACCAAGAACAAGGACTTGCCTATGGTGCGGCAAGTGGTGAACAATGACTTCCAGGCATTCTTCCATGACCTTGAGGCGGAGCGTCGTAACTTCCGCTATCCTCCTTTCACACACCTCATTTATATATACATGAGGCACAAGGACAACCGTCTTCTTGACAGTGCCGCGATGGAGATGGGTGCGCGCCTGCGCCAATGGTTCAGTAGCCGTGTGCTGGGACCCGACAAGCCTGCGGTGTCAAAAGTCAAGACAATGAACATTCGCAAGATAATGCTGAAACT
This sequence comes from Prevotella sp., assembly GCA_017554105.1. Taxonomy (GTDB): domain Bacteria; phylum Bacteroidota; class Bacteroidia; order Bacteroidales; family Bacteroidaceae; genus Prevotella. The sequence continues at coordinate 27,456 of JAFZIY010000003.1, forward strand.
GGAACTGGGCATCGACCTCGCCCTGGTGCGCAAATACCTTAGGCAAGCACAGCAGCAGATGATGCAGAACAAGCAATACTCCTCCCTGCAGATATACTTCGATGTTGATCCATTATAGAGGCCCCCTTAATCCCCCCTGGGGGGGACTATAAGCCTTAATTATTCTTCTTACCTCATACCTCTTACCTCCTAATTCCTACCTCTTTTTTGTCTTTATGTCAAGAATTTGTCTTTTTGTCTATAATACGTCTTTCTGTCTTTTCCCGTCTTTACGTTTAAAAAAACTTAATTAGAATGCATTTTGTTTGCAAAAACATAATGGAATTTAGTTTTTTTCATACCTTTGCACCGAATGAAACTTAACAGTTTATTGAAAACTAAAATTAACAACTTAATTCTAAAAAATTAAATGAAAAAGATTTTCTATTTCGCAGCTTTGGCACTGGGCGTATTCGCTTTCTCAAGCTGCACCGACGGCAAAAACAATGGTGAAAACAATGGTTCTGACAGCGCTGCTACAGAGCAGGTGACTGAGGGTGACAAGATTGGTCCTATGGGAACATTTACTATTCCTGAGGGTTCTGCACTCAAAGATGCTGAAAACATTTCTTACGTTCTCTTCCCAAGCAGCTATGCAAGTGCAATGGAGAAGGGCGAGGACATCAACGGAAAGACCGCTATTTACTACAACAGAGAACTTGCTGAGGCTGGTGAGACCAACAGTAAGCTTTCAGGAAATGACGTACGTTATCCTAACAACCTTCTCATCCCTCTCTATAAGGATGCTAAGGCAAAGAAGGGCGACATCGTATTGACATGGTGGCAGAGTGGCTCTGGTATGGAGCGTGCTATCGTTACCGACGACAGCGACCCCGCAACACCAAAGGTACACTACCTCGACCTCAGCTACAAAGGCGATGGTTCTGGCTTTGCTGAGAAGCACGACAACGAGCAGTTGAAGCCAAACTCATTCATCGTTCTTAACGACGGTGAGTGGCAGCCAGGCGCACCTCTCGCAGTTAAGGTTGACGGCAAGGAGAATAAGGGTATCCTCGTTAACGCTGTTGGCGACAAGGTTCTCTATCTTGGTTTCGCAGGTAAGCTCATCGAGGCTAACAAGAGCGACGTTAAGTTGCTTCCTATCAAACCAGCAGTTAACGTTGGTGACAACGTGAAGGCTGTGTTCGTAGGCACATTCTCTAAGGATGCCAAGGTTACGAAGATTGACTCTAAGATCGGTCGCGTATGGGTTAAGGAAGGCGACAGAGAGGCTGAGGCAGTGAACATCTTCGAGGTAATGAAGTAATATCTTATATCAAATATTTATAACAAAAAGCACGGAATTAATTCCGTGCTTTTTGTTTGTCTAAGATGTATTTTCGCTCAACACTCAACGCTCATCGCTCAACGTTTATAAACTTCTGCTGCGAGTTTTCCCATTGCTGCATAGCCTGCGGGATTGAGGTGGAGCCAGTCGTCGCTGTATTCAGCTTTCAGTTTCGTGGGATCCTGAGGGTCGCGTGCCAGTTCGTCAAAGTCTATTACGGCATCAAAGGCTCCTGAGGTCCTTATCCATTCGTTCACTACCTGTCGTGCTGCCTCGTGGAAGATGCTGTAGTATGAATTTCCCTTGAATGGGGTTATAGTTGCTCCGATGACCTTCCATCCTTTGGCATGTCCTTGCTCAATGAAACTCTTATATGCCTCGGTGAGTTTCTTTGCCACTTCCTCAGAATTGCCTCTGCTTCCGCCGATATCGTTAACGCCTTGGAATATGATGAGTGTCTTCACACCATTCTGTCCGAGGATGTCACGGTCGAAACGTTTCACGGCTGGTTCGCTCAGTCCTCCCCACAATACGGAGTTTCCTCCGATGCCAAGGTTAAGTACTGCCGTCTCACCTCCCAAGGCCTCGGCGAGAGCATCGGTCCATCTGTTCTGCTTGTTTGTGGTGCTTCCTCGTCCGTCGGTGATACTGTTGCCGAGTACTACTATTGCGTTCGCCTCCTCAGCACTGCTTCTCAATACGTCGAGAGAAGCGATGTTGTACCAGTGGTCAACCTTTTCGGCGTTTATGAACTTAGTCTTTGGAGTTGCCACACCTTTTATAATATAAGAGGTGGTGCGTGATCCTCGATGTGAGGAAGCGTTCACCGGAGTTCTCTCTCCATAGCTGATGGTTATCGAGAGGAGTTGCAGCGGTTTCAGCTTGAAGCTGATAACATCAGACGTGAGGTCCTTTCCCGGTTCAATGGTTACGTTGCGCTTTCCCTTAAAAGTGAGATATTTTGCTGACTTCGCATCGATGTCGGAAGAATCCTTCGCGTCGGCGATGAATACCGACTTGATATCCACAGGCTCCTTGCTGTGTACGTTAGACAGTTTCAACTGCAATTGTGAACCGCCTTTGGATACATGTATTATCTGCCTTATCGAGCGGTTCGACAGTGACGATGCCGGCATGTCGCCCTGTCCAGTAAACTCTATTGCCGTGGCCCATGTGGCCTCCCATGTGTTGTTCGATGCGGCAAGTTCTCCCTTTTTTGCCTTCTGCTGTGCGGACATTGTCATCGACACGGCAGCGATTAATAGAAAAATGCTGATTCTTCTCATCTCTTATAACTTTTGGTTGTAGTTCTTTTGTGTTTGCAAAGTTAACAAATACTTTTCATATCCTATGCAACATTTGTAGCGTATCTGTTTATTTTTGTATCAAAAAACGTTTGATGATATATTTTTTTCGTAAATTTGCAACCGATATGGAAACTAAAATACAAAAGACAATGAAAACATCTATTACTCGCACCATCACAATGTTGCTGACAGGAGTTCTCCTTCTGTCAATTCCTGTTTCTGCCAATGCTCAGAAAAAGGCTGTTAGCAAGAAGTTGCAGCAACCATCATCACCGTCACCTATCGACCTGCAGGAGCGTACTATCAAGGACTTGCTTTACTTCCCGTACGGATGTCTGTCAAGCACCATCAGTAATGCTGATGAGGCAAAGGCAATGCTTGAAAGTACCTTCGGAACAAGCGAAAAGGTGAACAACGTTTATCTCGGTCTGCACAACAATTCTTCTTACAATTACACTTACAGGGGAATTCCTATCGGACTATGTCACATTGACTGGTTTGACAACAGGGAATGGTATGACTTTTACTTTGATTCAAAGGCAGAGGCACAGCAGTTCTACACAAAACTGGCCAGCGATGTGACGAGTGCCGGCATTCCTCTTACAAAAGACAAGGTCTACGGCGGTGTGTCCAACCGCAAGCGCCCCGTGTCCATATTCAAGTGGGTTTATGTTGCGCCGCCAAAGATGATTAAGGAAGTGGTCGGTAACAATATCCACCGTGCCGATGTTGTTGGCAAGTATGTAGTGGAGTTCGGGGTGTATAAGAAAAAATAAACGGCCCGGCCCCCTCCTATCCTCCCCCTGGGGGGAGGAATGTAACAAAAGCATGTGACTCCCACCCAGAGGGCGGGAGTCACATGCTTTACAGTGTAATCTCCACTCCGAGACCAAGCACGCGGTTGGTACGGGTGAATGAGTCACCCACGATGGTAGCACCTGTTGTGGGGTCAGCCTGTGTCACGCGGTCGTAGTCTGAGTAGTTGGTCTGGAAATAGGCGAGCGATGCCTTCACTGTCTTGTTGAACTTATATGTGAGACCGAAACCATAGCTGTATGAGTCAACTACGAATGACATATCATTCATGTACTTGTCGGTGAGCTGGTAGTCGGTGAATTGTATTCCCGCAGAGATATTTATCTTGTCGGTGATGTCCCATTCGGCACCGCCAAGATACTCGTTGGTATCACCGCCCAGCAGTTTCTCGTTGTGGTTATACCAGTGGGCATTGGTGTCGAAGTAGTGATGATATCCTACCATGAGGTTTACCCCCGGTGTCACTGTCCACTGCACACCTGCTGCGAGCAGGGCAGGAGCGTCCTCGTCAACCTTCGTTCCGTCCTGGAACTTATTTACTGCCTCAATCTCCATGGCCTTCTCAAGCGTAGAGTTGTTCTTCATCTTCATCTGTGTGTTGAATTCATACTTGGCAGCGAAGTTGAAATTGCCCACTTTCCAGTCGATACCGAGGATCGGTGCTATGCCGAAACCCTCCTGGTTGCTCATCAGGTTCACTCCCTGTGAGTATTTCTGCAGAGTCTCAAGTTGTTCCAGCGTTGCCTGTCCCTTTGCCTGAGCCTCGGCTGCCTGCTCTGGAGTAATCAGTCCGTTGTTTGCAGCCATCTCAGCCTGCCACATCTGTTTGTTGATGTTTGTCGTTGCGCTTTCAAGGAAACTGCTGAAGTCAACGTATGTGTCCTGAGCCAACTTTACCTGAATATTGCTCATGCGAGCCTTATATGAAGCGTTCCCGTAGAGTGCACGCAGACCTCCATATACCGAGAGGTTAGGTGTAATCTTGTATGCTGCACCCAGTTGAATGCCGAAGTAATACTGTCGTCCACGCATATATGCGTTGCAGTCGTATCCCTGTGCGCCTAATGGCTCGAGTTGCTTGCTAATCATTGCCACTGCACTCTCGAATGAACCGAGACCTTTCTCAAATTCACACACACCACCGCCGCCAGGCAATGAGAAGTTGAATTGAAGACTCCAGTTGCCTTTGTTCCATGCTGCCTGTATGGAAGGGATTACAGGTGCGTCAGCAATTCCCTCGAAAGTCTTGGTCGCGCTGTCGTTCTTCTTTCCCAAGAGGAACAGCGGATTAGTAGATGTAATGGTACGCGTCTGGTGCGCATACTGCCAGTTGATGGCGAGGTGGAGTCCTTCTGGCATGAAGATCACACCCGCAGGGTTACTATACACACCATCGAGTCCTATCGCTGCATCGCGCGCAGGATTCTTCAAGAAAGCCACACTCTGGTTCGTGTTTGTAAGAATGCCACCAGCATAAGAGCTGCTTGCAACGGCAAGCAACATTGATAAGATAACAAATTTAAACTTAGTCATTTTAAACAATCTTTCTAAAAAACGGGTGCAAAGTTACACTAAATGTTCAAGGATTTTAAAAAATATAGTCTTGTTGTAACATAATTTAACTATATTTTTGCACATTTCTGCACAAAATGCGCAATTTGTGCAATAAAAAGTATGTAGATTTTAATGTAGAATGTAAAAAGTAGAATGTAGAATTATGATTACCTTTCAAGAGTTTTCGCTTTGGCGTGGCCGAGCGGTAATCATAATTCTACATTCTACATCCTACATTTAAAACCCTCAACTCTCTTCGTTTTTCAGTTCGGGATAAACGATGCGGGTGTGATAGATGGCTTTGAGTCGTTCTATGAGCACCTGCTTGGAAAGCGTGATGTCATGGAACGTGATAGGGCAGTCGTGGAAGAAACCGTCAGCAACCTGTGAGTCGATAATCTTGTTCACGAGATTTGCGATGCTTTCCTCAGTATATTCCTGCAGTGAGTGTGACGCAGCCTCCACACTGTCGGCCATCATCAGAATTGCCTGCTCACGAGTGAAAGGGTTAGGTCCTGGATAGGTGAAGAGCATCTCGTCTATCGGTTCGTCAGGATGTTCGTTCTTATAAGATATGTAGAAGAACTTCGTCTTTCCAGCCCCGTGGTGTGTGCTGATGAAATCCTTTATCTCGGTGGGCAGGTTGTCCTGCTCAGCCAGTTTCAGTCCTTCGGTGACATGACTGATGATTATTTGTGCTGCCTCGGTGCGTGACATATTGTCCAACGGGTTCACACCACCAGCCTGGTTCTCGGTGAAGAACGCAGGGTTGGCCATCTTTCCGATGTCGTGATAAAGTGCACCAGTCCTTACGAGTTGTGCCTTTGCTCCGATGCGGTCGGCAATCTGTGCTGCCAGGTTGCTCACGGTGATAGAGTGCTGGAATGTTCCGGGTGCCACCTCGCTGAGGCGTCTCAGCATTTCTTTCGAGGTGTTCGAGAGTTCCACGAGAGTCACGGCACTGGTGTATCCGAACATCTTCTCAATGATATACATCAGAGGATAGGTGAAGAGAATCATCACGCCGTTCATGGCGAAATAGCGTATCATGCTCATGTCGATGTCCTCAACGGTCTTTTGCTGCATCAGTTGCAGTGCGAGGTATATGATGCACATCGCGATTGACACGAATACTGCCACGCGTATTATCTGTGCGCGTTGTGTCAGTTCGCGCATGGAGAATATCGCCGCAAGGCCTGCAACGAGTTGTATGATGATGAACTCATACTGGTATTTTACTGCAGCGGCACAGATGAGCACCATCGTGACGTGTGCAATGAATGCCGTACGTGAGTCCATGAACACTCTCACGAAAATAGGCGTTATGGCCAGTGGCAGCACATAGACGTTCAGCACGGTGTGGCGCATCATCAGCGACACTATTATAGGGAAGATGGTTATCAGCGAATACACCATGGTGATGCTCCGCGGACTCTGGAAATAGTCCTTTCGGAACAGTCCGAGGTAAAGGGTGAAGAGGAACACAAGCATCGTGACATATATTATCTGTCCGACGAGTGTTGATGTCATCTCCTGTTTTCCTGCCTGCCTCCGCTGCATCTCTCTCTCAAAGGAGTTCAGCACCAGAGCATCTTCCTCACTTACGATGTCTCCGCGTTCAATGATTTTCTGTCCACTGATAACCATTCCGCTTGCCACTGTGACAGAACTGAGCAGGTCATTACGTTCCGTGTCGCTGCGGACGTTATCGTATGTGAGGTTAGGTACGATATATTTGTTAAGGTTGCATTTCTGCAGCAGTTGCTTGTAGGGTATTATGCGGGGATCAATGAACAAATGCTCGTATGCAGCCATTCCGCTGTATATATCCTTTGCCCCTACGCTCTGTGCCGTCTTGCCGTTAACAATACGCACCATCTTCGTGGTGTCCTTGAAGTTCTCGGAATATTCGTGGGTGTTCATCACTCCAGTCTTATATATCTGCGTAAGGTTCTGAGTGATTACCCACACCGTGTTCTGGGGCACTCCGGGTATTCCGTCGGCAAAGTCGCGTTCGAAACTCTTTATCTCTGCCTGTCCGATGCTGTCGTTGTAGTTGTAATAGGGCTCAAAGCGGTTCAGGATACTGTCCTTTTCTGCCTTTATTGCCTCTTCAGTCTTGTATATAGGGAAGTCGAATTTGGCTATGAATGAGTTATACATCCATGGCTTGCCGACATCGTATTGGTATTGCGGTCCGCTTTCTTTGGGCAAGAACCATACTATTATTGTCACAACGACGGCAATCAGTGCCAGACGCATGAACGTGTAGCGCCAAAAGTGAGCTTCTCTATTATTAAAAAGGTCCATTTTTCTCTCTTTGTGGTAATTACTCTGCGAAAATACAAAAAAATATCGTATAATTAAAAAAAAAAGAGTAATTTTGCACAGAAATTTAACAAAGAGGAGATTCTGAGTGAATTACTTCTTGGATTTAAAGCAGTTAACTCCATTACTCTTTAACTCCATAAAGAATAGCTTTCCTCTAATAAGAGAAACTAACAAGAGAATGTCAGAAAGAAGAGTGAGGGTGCGCTTTGCACCAAGCCCTACGGGTGCGTTGCATATTGGCGGCGTGCGTACGGCACTATATAATTACCTTTTTGCGCGCCAGCATAATGGCGATTTCGTTTTCCGTATCGAGGACACCGACAGCAGCAGGTTCGTGCCTGGTGCCGAGGAATATATCATCGAGTCGTTCCGTTGGCTCGGCCTGAAGTTTGACGAGGGCGTCAGTTTCGGTGGAGAACATGGTCCTTATCGACAGAGCGAGCGCAGGAAGATATACAAGAAATATGTTGATCAGTTGTTGGAGGCAGGCAAGGCTTATATTGCCTTCGACACTCCAGAGGAACTGGAGCAGAAGCGTCAGGAGATAAAGAATTTCCAGTATGATGCAAAGACTCGTGGCGTGATGCGCAACTCGCTCACCATGCCAAAGAAGGAAGTGGACGAGTTGATTGACGACGGCCATCAGTATGTGGTGCGTTTCAAGATAGAGCCAGGCGAGGAGATTCATGTCAACGACCTCATTCGCGGTGACGTGAAGATAAAGAGCGACATCCTTGATGACAAGGTGCTTTATAAGAGTGCTGACGAACTGCCCACCTATCATCTTGCCAACATCGTTGACGACCATCTGATGGAAATCACGCATGTCATTCGTGGTGAGGAGTGGTTGCCGTCCGCCCCGCTTCATGTATTGCTCTACCGTGCCTTCGGCTGGGAAGATACCATGCCTCAGTTTGCCCATCTGCCACTGTTGCTGAAGCCAGATGGTAAGGGTAAGTTGTCGAAGCGCGACGGCGACCGTCTCGGTTTCCCGGTATTCCCTCTCGAGTGGCATGACCCGAAGACTGGCGAGGTGAGCAACGGTTTCCGCGAGCAGGGCTATTTCCCTGAGGCAGTGCTTAATTTCCTTGCATTGTTAGGATGGAATCCTGGCACAGAGCAGGAGTTGTTTACTCTTGACGAACTGGTTGAGCAGTTTGACATCGCAAAATGCTCCAAGGCAGGTGCCCGCTTCGACTATCAGAAAGGCATCTGGTTCAATCATGAGTATATACTGAAGAAAAGTGACGAGGAGATAACAGAGCTCTTTGCTCCTATCGTTGCCGGCAACGGTGTTGAGGAATCGATGGAGCGTGTGCAACAGGTGGTTCACATGATGAAGGACCGCGTGAGCTTCGTCAAGGAGTTGTGGCCTCTCTGCTCGTTCTTCTTCATCCCTCCAATGGAATATGATGAGAAGACGGTGCGCAAGCGCTGGAAGGAGGACTCACCACAGGTTATGACCGAACTGGCAGAGGTGCTTGAGGGCATCGATGACTTCTCTGTGGAGAATCAGGAGAAGGTGGTCATGGCATGGGTGGAGAGCAAGGGATATAAACTCGGTGACGTGATGAATGCCTTCCGTCTTACTCTTGTCGGCATCGGCAAGGGCCCGGGAATGTTCGACATCACTGCTTTCCTCGGAAAGGAAGAGACACTCAGGCGCTTGCGTCGTGCCATAAAGGCATTATCTTGACAATCAGAACATTAGGATGTATAACATAGTAATATATCTGTATCTTTGTGGCGTTGCCATTGTCAGCATCTTCAATGAGAAAGTGCGTAAGATGTGGCGTGGTGAGCGTGAGGCTGTGAAGATACTGAAGCAAAAGGTGGACCCGAATGCCCGATATGCGTGGTTTCATGCTGCCTCACTCGGAGAGTTTGAACAGGGACGCCCTATAATGGAACGCTTGCGCAAGGAACATCCTGAGTATAAGATTCTGCTCACGTTCTTTTCTCCTTCAGGCTATGAGGTGCGAAAGAACTATGAGGGAGCAGACATCATATGCTATCTGCCGCTCGATACTATTACCAATGCACGGCGTTTCCTCCGTACGATACGTCCTGAGATTGCTTTCTTCATAAAGTACGAGTTCTGGTACAATTACCTACACATACTGAAACATCGTAATGTTCCGGTGTATAGCGTAAGTTCAATTTTCCGACCGAAACAGATTTTCTTCCGCTGGTATGGCAGGGAGTATGGGCGCGTACTGAAGTGCTTCACCCATTTCTTCGTGCAGAATCAAGTGAGCAAGGATCTTCTCAAGACCATAAACATCAATAATGTGAGCATCACGGGTGATACCCGTTTCGACCGCGTTCTTGAGATAAAGTCGCAGGCAGAGGAGAACAGTTTCCCCATTATTGACGCTTTCGTCGGTTCCAGTGTGCAGGGAGACGGAGTACAGCCGTCATGCCGTTGTTTCATTGCCGGCTCGTCATGGCAGCCCGACGAGGAGATATTCTTGAAATACTTTGAGACCAGGAAAGACTGGAAACTCATCATAGCCCCACATGTCATCGGCGAGGACCACTTGAAACAGATAGAGTCTAAGTTGGAAGGACGTAAGGTGGTTCGCTATAGTGCGATAGCGAACTCTCAACTCTCAACTCTCAACTTCAAGACGCTCGCGTCTTGATTATCGACTGTTTCGGATTGCTTTCAAGCATCTATCGATATGGTGATGTGGCATACGTCGGTGGCGGTTTCGGTGTCGGGATACACAATCTTCCTGAGGCTGCAGTGTGGAATGTTCCCGTATTCTTCGGCCCCAACAACCAGAATTTCCAGGAGGCACAGGCATTGAAGGCTTGTGGTGGAGGTATAGAAATCAGTTCCTATGATGATTTCGCCAAGAAGATGGACCACTTCATCGCCAATCCCGAGGAGATGTCTCGTCTCGGTGAGGTTGCAGGCAGTTATGTGTCGTCGCAGGCCGGAGCAACCGAAAAGATTCTCAGAAGCGTCGGATTGTGACGTTTTACAATTCATTTTGTGTCTAATCGCAAAGTAATTTCGCCGAAATTGCTCAGCAAATCTGCCGAAATTGCACACCAATCCTGCCAGGTTTGCTGACCAATCCTGCCAGGTTTGCATTATGGTTGAAGGTTGAGTAAGCTGTTTTTCTTATTCTTTGTGCCATTCAAGAAAGCTCAACCTACAGTTTTCTTGTCTGAGAGATACATTCCTATTAGAATCAGGATGGAACCGATGATGAAATAAGGGGTTATTTGCTCATTGAGAATCAACCATGCAAAGATAATGGTGGCAATGGGATTGAAATACACCCAGTTGGTGGCAACCATCGGACCGAGTCGGGCAAGACACCAGTTCCACGTTATGAAGCATACCATAGAGGCGATACAACCTAAGAAAAGGAGGTTCAGTATCACCTGAGGGCGCATAAGTATCTCCATAGGAGGGAATGCGGGCTCAATAATAAAATAAGGTATAATGGTCAGGAGACCATAGAAAAACACTTTGCGCGTGATGAACAGAGTGGGGTAGCGACCGGTGACGGGTTTCATGAGCAGCGAATAGACCGCCCAGCAAAGGCAGGCGGCAAAGGCAAGGGAGTCGCCTGCAGGCTGCAGGTGAAGCACGAAATGACCATTAAGCACCACAATCACCATACCGAGGAATGCCAACAACGATCCCACAATCTGTATCTTACTGAAACGCTCGCTCTTATATACTACTGCAAGCAAAAGCATTGCGAACAAAGGACACGAGCAGACGATGAGTGATGTGTTTGTGGCGGTGGTATAAAGCATCGCCGCATTCTCGGTAAGGAAATACAGAGAGCCGCCAGTGATGCCGAGTGCTACCATTATCAACTCGTCCTTCCAGTTTCTGCAGAACCACATGAACTTATGGTCCCTAACCCTTATCAGCGAGAATGCCAGCAGCATGACATACGCTATGATGAATCGTATGGTAAATATCTGTGCTGGCGACAACCCGTTCTGGATAAGCAGTTTCGTCCATACGAATGTTGTTCCCCATATAGCCACGGTGACGAATGCCACGAGATGATATAGCAGATTGTTTTCCCGATTCATGTTGCAAAAATAGTCGAAAGTTATGACATGAGCAAGTAAAAGGGATAAATAAGAAAAAATTATTATCAGTTTTGTTGTGTTGTCTATAAAAAGTTTGCTCACAGGGGCTAACCACTGTGAGCAAGGTAAAAAGTGGGGAGGGCGGTAAAACCTTTAACCGTATCCATCCCGCCATGAAAGGGATTGTTTATTGATTGTGTTGGTTTTGTTTTTTCCTATTATCAGCAGTGCTGAAAAGGAATTGTCTTATTAGTGATTGTGTCGTTTTAGAGTTTTTTATATATATGTTGTTTTGGTTGGTTCATTTTTTGAATCCTTATTCTTTATAGAGACAGTAGCAGATATAGTGACAGTGAAAACAGGATTGTTGTTGCTGCACAGACCAAACTTACAAACGTGAGGTCTTTTTTCATCCACTCTTGAAAATGTTTTTCTCTTTTCATCTCCATATAAGTTCTTGCCATAAATAATATGTTTGTTTTTCTGGTTATGTAAACTATCATACAGTTATCTGTTTGTTTATTTCGAGTGCAAAGTTATGGCGCAATTCGTGTGGATGCAACAAATAATGCCTTTCTCTTGCTTCTTTGTTGCGACAAACGACACTATTTGCGACAAAATGGGGAAAAGGCTGCTGATTCTGTCGCATCGTACCATGGAAAGAAGGAAAAAGGAATATGGTTAAAATGATTTGGGTACTATGTCTTGCAGGCAATATTTTTTTTTTGTATATTTGCAACCGACAGTAGAGCCTCCGCATTGTGACGTCTCTATGCAAAGGAAAAACGAAGAATAATAATATAGAATAAAAGATGCAACACTTAAATAACGGATATAGCATTGATGGGAAGTACACCGTTGCGATGTTTCTGAAAGAAGGGATGTACAACGAGAATTACCGTGTGCTCGACACTGACGGCAATTCCTTTTTCATGAAATTATACGACATGCAACTTCTTCCGGTGTCACTTCACAATGCCGCATATGGCGTGAAGGAGATTGCCGTCTATCATAGGTTGCAGGGTGAGAGTATCTCTAAACTGCGCGACGAGGGAACGCTGGAACTGGATGGTCAGACGTTCCATTATATGCTTACCGACTATTTCGGCGGCGAACTTCTCTCCGAGGTTATCGCGAGGAGGCAGACACTGGGTGCTGACGATGCACTAAGATATACCCTTGCCATCGCCGAAGGACTGAAGGAGATGCACGCGGCAGGATTAGTGCATAATGACATTACGCCGAGGAACATAATGTTCTCTGAGGTTTCGGCTGACGCTAAGGCCATGATTATAGACCTCGGACATGCGTGTGAGCCTACAAGTGATACGCCAATCTTCACCACCGAAGACCTGGAGCCTTTTTATCGTGCGCCGGAGACATTCAACAACGTCTTTAAATATGCCGGTGATGTGTTCTCGCTTGCTGCTGTCGCCTATACCATGCTGACTGGAAAGGCCCCGTGGCAATATGAAATAAGTAACCTTAAGGACACGGACAGGATACAGAAGACATTGCGGGCAAAACACACCATGACACCTCTGACTTTCCCCAATCCAGACAGTATTCCAGAACATTTCCGCAAGGCGATAGTACAAACGCTGAAGGCATCGGAAGACAAGCGAATGACATTGCAGCAGTTCGTAGATGCCATTCAGGGAAAGGAAATGCCGAAAGAGGCTGAGGTAAAGACCGAAGCGAGACATGATGATGACGTACCTCAGGAGAAAGGTGAGTCGGAGATGCATGTCAACGTTGAGGTAGAGCAGCGAAAAGGCAATGGCTTCAATGATGTGGCAGGCATGAGCGAACTGAAGAAGATGGTTCGGGAGAAGATTATCTTCGTGCTGAAGAACAAGGACCTTGCCACGAAATACAAACTCACGCCGCCTAACGGAATGCTTCTCTATGGTCCTCCGGGATGTGGTAAGACATTCTTTGCGGAGAAGTTTGCCGAGGAGTCGGGCTTCAATTTCATCAGCGTGAAGTCGAGTGACCTTGGCAGTACATATATACATGGTACACAAGGGAAGATAGCCGAACTGTTCAAGAAAGCGGAACAGAACCCGCCAACGGTGATCTGCTTCGATGAGTTCGACGCTTTGGTGCCTAACCGCAGTGGTGTGGACAATCAGAGTCTGTCGAGTGAGGTGAATGAGTTCCTGTCTCAGTTGAACAACTGCTCACAGCGTGGAATATTCGTGATATGCACCAGCAACCGCCCCGACAAGATAGACCCTGCCGTGTTACGTACTGGTCGTATCGACAAACTTGTCTATGTGCCGATGCCTGACGAGGATGCACGTCGCGAGATGTTCAAACTGCATCTTAAAGACCGCCCCTGTGAGAAAATCGATTTCGACCGACTGGCGAAACTAACGGAGAACTATATCTCAAGCGACATCTCGTTCATTGTCAATGACTCGGCCATTACCGCCGCCCTTTCAGACAAGCCCATAACACAGGAGATAATGGAGAACTGTATTCGCTGCAACCGTCCGTCGGTGAGTGCTGAAACACTGAAGAGCTACGAGAGGATGCAGGCGAAGTTCGGAGAGTCAGGTCCAAGCAACCAAAGACCGCATATCGGATTTAAATAATTCAATAAATATAATACTATTAACCTATGGCAAAACTCGACGAAATCATCAACTACCTTCAGGGTGAAGGCTTGATGCCAAGAAAAGATGAAGACGGTGACATCCTCTTCAAGTATCAGATGAAGAATTTCATAATCTTCGATACTACAGATGACGAACAGTATCTACAGATTGCTTTGCCTGGAATCTATGATGTCAACGAAGAAAACCTTGTTGAGGTGTTGGCTGCCTGCAACAGCGTCAGTCGTTCAATAAAGGTGGCAAAGGCTATTGTTACGGGCGATAACAAGAGTGTGTGGGTGGTTTATGAGTCTATGCTCGACACCACTCCTGTCTATGGAGACATCATTCCACGTTCCCTTGAAATACTTCTTGCGGCACAGAGAAGCTTCTATGAGACTATCAATGGATAGTATCTTAAAATGTAAAGTGGAGAATGGAGACATAATTCTCCATTCTCCACTTTACATTCTCCATTAAATCAGAGGTACCATTTCATATATTCAACGTAGTGGGCGGCATTATCGGTTTGTCCTGGCTTCGCCATCTTGATAAACTTTGCCGGCACTCCGCCCCATATCTCTCCGGCACCAATTTTTGTTCCTCCTACAACCAAGGCACCCGCAGCGACAACGGCACCCTCGCCAACCTCGCAGTGGTCGAGTAGTGTGCTGCCCATGCCGATGAGCGCATGGTCGTGAATGACACATGCATGGACGGTGGCATTGTGTCCTATGGTGACATCGCTGCCGATATGCAACGGACCAGTGAAGCGTGTAGTGTGAAGGCATGCTCCATCCTGTACGTTGGTGCGGTTGCCGATGGTAATCGGTGCCACGTCGCCACGTACCACGGCATTGAACCATATAGAGCATTCGTCGCCCATCGTCACTTCGCCCACTATCGTGGCATTCTCGCTAAAATAACAGTTCTGGCCCCACTTGGGGGCCAGACCATTTACTTCTTTTATCAAAGCCATACCTTAAAGGTTCGGGTTAATCTTGTTCCACTCCTCTACTGGAGGAACGATGTTGAGCGTTACAAGCTCGTCACGCATCTTGCAGAGGTGCTCGTAGCTGGCGTCGAGCTTGGCATTCTCCTCTGCTGTTCCCTGTGGAACCTCAAACTTAGCACCCTCAGCTGTCATGGTGGTCTTCATGGCCATCATGATGTGGTCGTACTTGTCTGTCTTAACATATGTTCCCACTGGGAAGCGGAATGGCTCGCCACCCATAGCAGCACGAATCATCTCAACAGAGAGATAGGCAGGGCTCTGGAAAGAAGAACGTCCGCGGAGCTCGATAATCTTGGCACCGCCCTTTGTAACGTCAATCTTCATCTGCTCCCACTCAGCCTCTGGGAATTCCTCAGTACCGATGATGTCGGTCAGCTTGCGGCCTGCAATCTCAACATGACTGCCGAACACTGCCATCTGCTCACCGTGTCCACCATAGGTAGCGCAACCAGTGATGTCGTCCTGCATAACGTTGAACTTCTTTGCGAGAGCACTCTGCAGACGAGTGGTGTCGAGACCGGCAAGTGTGGTAACCTGACCTGGTTTCAGTCCTGAGTAGAGCAGAGTAACGAGTCCTGTAAGGTCGGCAGGGTTGAAGATGATAACCACGTGCTTCACGTCAGGGCAATATTTCTTGATGTTCTGTCCCAGTTCCTCAGCAATCTTGCAGTTGCCAGCGAGCAAGTCCTCGCGTGTCATTCCAGCCTTGCGTGGTGCACCACCTGAAGAAATGATGTACTTGGCATCCTTGAAAGCCTCTTCTGCGTCTGTGGTGGCAGTGATTTTCACGTTGCCGAAACCACTCTGGCGCATTTCCTCAGCCACTCCTTCTGGAGAGAATACGTCATAAAGACAAATGTCACTTGTCAGACCCATCATGAGAGCGGTCTGTACCATGTTGGAACCAATCATACCGGCTGCGCCGACGATTGTCAGTTTTTCGTTTGTTAAAAATGCCATAACTTGTTTTTTATTTATTGTTGTTATATGTTTTTCTGTTTGCAAAGTTACAAAAAAAATGTAGAACTCTTCCTTTTCCATGGAATAAAAATGTTATATTTTCTAAAAGAGTGGAGCATTGCCAACTCCGTTTAGCAAAAAAAGAGGTTAAACGCTGTTTTCCATGATTTTACATATAGAAAAAAGACATTAGATTATGGTGTGATGTTTTTTTTGTTTATATTTGCAGTCGATAAACTAAAACTCCAACCATCATGAAAAGATTATTAATCGTCGTCTTTGCATTTTTCTGTCTTACGATAGGTGCTCAGAAGAACATGACGCTCGACCAAATTAAGTCTCAGTGGACTACCAAGTCCTTGAAAGTTGCGGGAGGCAATGGTACTAACATCTTGCAGCTCTTTGAGGTCTTCCAGAAAGCATGGCCGACATATACTGGCGGTGAACTGCTTAAGTTCGCCAAATCTAAAGTCCCTTATGGCAACAACGATAAGATAGTTGACATAAAGAACGGTTATGTAGAGTATTCGGAAGACGACCCTGACTCGGAGAATGACGAGCAGCTTCAGGCATGTGTGTGGCGTCGTAGCAACGGACACAGCCTGCTTGCCGTCAGTCTGCACCGCTTCAGTTCCGAAGCCGAAGTGCTCTGCTTCTACGACTATAACCCTCAGACCAAGACGCTGACGCCGGAGAAGAGCCTTGCCAACATCTTCACTCCGTCTTTCCCGGGCTATCGCTATCGGGTGCTCCTGCCACGGAATGACAAGGACCTGAAGGTGATGGAGTTTTTCGGAGTCCTCACCATAGAACATCATTATTCATGGGACGGAATGAAGCCAGTTAACCCGCAGGTGTCTATAGAACGCATTGACTCCTACAGGGCAGTGTTTGCCGAGAATGTGTTCTTCGCTGAGGAACATCCGCTCACACACTACGCCCTTGTCGATATTGACGAGGACGGATTCCCCGAGTTGTGGTTGAGGTCTGCAGACAGTTCCTATCAGGCGGTATTTTCCACCAAACTCACCATGGAATATCTTGGAGGACAGGACGACCGTCGCATGCTGACTTTCTATAAAGGTGCTGTGTGCGATTCGGGTAACTGTGGAACGGGATGCATTTCATCAAGATACAGGTTCGTTGAGAACAGTTGTTTCAAGACGAGTATCATCAACGAACAGGAGTATGACATGATAGAAGGTGCCTATCCTGTCGGAACTTTCAGAACGAACGATGGCAGTGAGCTTTCGGAGGCAGAGGGAACGAGGATTATTGATTCCCTGGGCGAGGAGATAAAGCCCAATGCCAATTGGGTAAGACTTGCGTATTAGGCACACATAAGAACGACACTATGGCACAGACAATCAATGAGAGAATAGCCGCGTTGCGTGAGGTGATGCAGCGTGAGCGACTCGCCGCAGTAATATTCCCGAGTACAGACCCTCACAACAGTGAGTATGTCGCCGACCATTGGAAAAGCCGTGAATGGATCAGTGGCTTCACGGGGTCGGCAGGTACGGCGGTGATTACCATGACTGCCGCGGCCCTTTGGACCGACTCCCGCTATTTCATTGCGGCAGAGGAACAACTGAAAGGAACGGAGTTTCAGTTGATGAGGCTGAAAATCGCAGGCACACCTACAATCGCTGAGTGGATAGGAAAGATGGTGCGCGAGGAGAAACATCCCTATACTGACTGGTCGGAGGTTGCCATCGATGGCATGTGCTGTTCTATATGTGAGGTAAGGACACTGATTGATGAGTTGCGAGAGGAGGGAGGCATCACGTTGCGTACTAACTTCGATGCATTGAAGCATATCTGGAAAGATCGTCCTGCCATACCAACTCGTCCTGTAGAGGTGTATCCGCTGGGGATGGCTGGTGAGACATGCCATGAGAAACTCGGTCGCATACGCCAGGCGTTGCGCGAAAAACATGCCGATGGCATGCTGGTGGCCGCCCTCGACGATATTGCATGGACGCTGAACCTGCGTGGAAGTGACGTACATTGCAACCCCGTCTTCGTGTCGTATCTGCTGATATCGTCACAACGAGCGATATTATATATTAATAAGGAGAAACTTACCCCTGAGGTCATTGCCTACCTGAAAGGCGAGGGCGTATTGGTGGATGATTACGAGAACATAAAGAGTGGACTGAAGAGTTACTTCGAGTATAACATCCTGATGGACCCCGATGAGGTCTGCTATGCTTTGTATAAAACTGTTACGGAGAACCCGAAGGTGAAGTCGCCGGTCAGGGTAGTTGAGGAGACTTCGCCAATCCCTGCACTGAAAGCAATAAAGAATGAAAGGGAACAGGTGGGTTTTAGGAATGCGATGCTGCGTGACGGCATCGCTATGGTGAAGTTTTTGAGATGGCTGGACGAACAGATTAAGTCTGAAACGACACTGACGGAGATATCAGTGTCGGACAAGTTGGAGGAGTTTAGAGGAGAGCAGCCTTTGTACAATGGACTTTCGTTCGACACGATTGCCGGCTATCAGGAACATGGCGCCATTGTTCATTACGAGGCGACTCCAGAGACTGATGTGACGTTGAGGCCTGAGGGACTGTTGTTGCTTGACAGCGGTGCGCAATATATGGACGGAACGACAGACATCACACGGACAATAGCGCTCGGAAAAGTCACTGAGGAGCAACGACGCGTCTATACACTCGTGCTAAAAGGACACATACAACTCGCAATGTTATGTTTCCCTGACGGGGCAAGCGGCACGCAACTCGATGCACTGGCACGCAAGGACATGTGGAAAGAAGGCATGAACTTCCTGCATGGTACCGGTCATGGTGTGGGCTCTTATCTCTGTGTTCATGAGGGACCGCAGCAGATAAGGATGGAGTATCGTCCTGCGAAGTTCCATGCTGGAATGACAATCACCGACGAGCCGGGCATCTATCTCGAAGGACGTTTTGGCGTGCGCATCGAGAACATGTTGCTTACTGTCCCATATCAGACAACGGAGTTCGGTGATTTCCTGAAGTTTGAGACTCTTACTCTTTGTCCAATCGATACCGTTCCCATTGACATCGATATGCTGACGAGTGACGAACTGCAATGGCTCGATGATTACCATCGGCACGTCTTCGACATGCTCTCGCCCCATCTCGACGATGCCCATAGGGAATGGCTACGTGAAGTGACCAGACCATTAATAACCAAATAACATAATCATTATGCGTAAGACATTTTTTGTAATCATGCTTGCCGCATTTACACTCGTCGTGGCGGCATGTTCTTCCAGTTCGGAGAAGAAACAAGACCAGGGGAATGATGAAAAGGCAGAAGTAAATGCAGAGTCGGCATCAGGTTTCACCACCTATGAGAACAAGGAGTATGGTTTCAGCATCGCATATCCACCAATCTGCCATCCGCAGAACAACGATGCAGAAATGGAGAAGAGTTTCCGAGGCAAACTTTTCATAGGTGAGAGTGCCATGCTCACAGGCCAGTGCCTTGTGAAAGACGATGGTACTGCCTACTCGAAAGACTACTTTGACATGCAGTATGAATTTGCGGCTGCCACATCCGATGGCGCAAAGCTCGCGAAGAACGAGAAAAGTGACACCGAGTTTACCGTGAAGTCGGCAAATAGCGAGATGGTGTATAATCAGCATGTGATATTCAAGAACGGCAGACTATACAGGGTGGATTACACCTATCCTGTCAGTGTGCGCGACAAGCATGACAAGTATGTCGATGAGGTCCTCGCCTCGCTGAAAGTGAAGTGATTCACCTCTCCTGGACTTCAAACTGTGCTTTTTTTAATGTGTAAAAGAAAAAATATTTTTAAAAACTTGCGTGTTCCGAAAAAATGCTGTACCTTTGCACCCGCAATTCGTGACAACACGTAAGACTCAGATAAAAAATAAATAAGTTTAACAAATAAATTTTTAAATCAAAACATGATCATCGTACCAGTTAAAGATGGTGAGAACATCGAGAGAGCACTCAAGAAGTTCAAGAGAAAGTTTGAGAAGACAGGCGTAGTTAAGGAACTTCGCTCACGTCAGCAATACAACAAACCCTCTGTGCTGAAGCGCCTCAAGATGGAGCATGCTATCTATGTACAGAAGCTCCGCGCAGCAGAGGATTAATCCATAAGGGGCTTATAGCCGACGAAAAAGAAGTCGGAGCGGGCAGATAATGCTCGCTCCTTTTTTGTTATATTGTAATGTGTTGCCCTATCTGGTTGTGGTACCACAGGTTTCGTCTTTTGAAAAAAGATAGCCGAAAATTTTGTGGTTAAGGAAAAAATATGTATATTCGCTGACGAAAACAAATCTGACAATGATGAACATGAATACCGAGAGTTTTTTCGATTACCTGCGCTATGAGCGAAACGCCTCAGAGCGTACGGTGGTGAAGTATTCGTGTGCATTGGGGCTGTTCCGCCAATATCTCGACAGTCATTGTGAAGAAATGGCGTGGGAGTCGGTTGACCGTGACGTCATCAACGACTGGATAGAGCATGAGATGGAGTCGGGTTGTACGGCCCGCACGGTTTGTGGCTATCTTACTGCGGTAAAGGCTTTCTATAGGTTTGGACTGAAGCGTGGCCTCGTGGAGAGCGACCCTGCGCATAGCGTTGAGGGGCCGAAGAAGGACAAGCCGCTGCCGTATTTCGTAAAGGAGAAGGACATGAACCGTCTGCTCGACGAGATAGAGTGGGGCGATGGCATTGAGGATGTTCGCGCGCGTACTATTATAATATTGTTCTATGAGACCGGACTGAGAGCAGCCGAACTGATAGGGCTCGACGACCAGCAGGTGGACTTTGTGAACAATCAGATAAAGGTGACGGGAAAGAGGAACAAGCAGCGCATCGTGCCCTTCGGGACAGAGTTGCGCGAGACGTTGAAGGCATACATAGCCAAGCGCGATGAGGAACTGACGAGGCAGTGCGACGCACTTTTCGTTGACAACAAAGGCAGGCGCATGAACTACGGACAGGTGAGAAAGGTGGTGCGTGACGGGCTGGGGCTTGTCACTACGATGAAGAAGCGTTCGCCTCACGTGCTGCGTCACTCGTTCGCCACGGCAATGCTTAACAACGAGGCAGGATTAGAGAGTGTTCAGAAGTTGCTCGGTCATGAGAGTATCGCCACCACGGAGATATACACTCATACCACGTTTGAGCAACTGAAGAAAGTTTATACTAACGCCCATCCAAGGGCATAATTCTTAAACCTTTTAAAAACTGGAGGTAACTATGGAAATTAAGATTCAGTCAATCCATTTCGACGCCACCGAACAACTGCAGGCGTTCATTCAGAAGAAAGTGGCAAAGTTGGAAAAGTCGTTCGAAGACGTGAAAACCGTTGAGGTGCAACTGAAAGTGGTGAAACCGGCTACCGCAATGAACAAACAGGCAAGTATCACAGCGTCTGTGCCAGGACAGAAGCTGTTTGTAGAGAAGACCTGTGACACCTTTGAGGAGAGTGTCGACCTGTGTATTGATTCAATGAAGGTGCAACTGACCAAATTCAAAGAAAAACTCCGCAACAGATAAAAAAATGCAGAAAAAATTTTGGTGATTAAAAAAAACGTCGTATCTTTGCAGCCGTTTTAGAACAGGTCCTTTGTTTTGGCCTAACGGCTGCAAGGATTTGCCTCTTTAGCTCAGTTGGCCAGAGCACGTGATTTGTAATCTCGGGGTCGTTGGTTCGAATCCGACAAGAGGCTCTCCACAAGGCAAGGTTAGCAGGGGCATGTGAAAAACATAGAAGGGGTGGTTTCCAGAGCGGCCAAATGGGGCAGACTGTAAATCTGTTGTCTTTCGACTTCGGTGGTTCGAATCCATCACCACCCACTCTTCAGTAGAAGTTTTGCGGAAATAGCTCAGTCGATAGAG